>DASYMZ010000152.1:0-15889 GCA_036008805.1 Gemmatimonadaceae bacterium | reverse complement strand
CTCCATGCCGAACGCTTCGGCGACTCCCGCGTAGGTCACCTTCCCATCGACGATGTTCAGCCCTTTCAGCAACGCGGGATTTTCCTTCAGGGCACGCTTCCATCCCTTGTTCGCCAACTGCAGCGCGTAGGGGAGCGTCGCATTGGTGAGCGCGAGCGTCGAGGTGCGCGGTACGCCCCCAGGCATGTTGGCCACGCCGTAGTGGATGACGCCGTCGACGACATAGGTGGGGTTCTCGTGGGTCGTCGCGTGGATCGTCTCGACGCAGCCCCCCTGGTCGATCGCCACGTCGACGATCACGGAGCCCGGGCGCATCGTGGAGAGATCGGCTCGGCGAACGAGCTTCGGCGCCTTCGCGCCGGGAATCAGCACGCCGCCCACCACCAGGTCCGCCGTCGCGATCTGCTCGAGGATGTTGTGCCGGTTCGAGTGGATGAGCTGCACGTTCGCGGGCATCACGTCGCTCAGGTAGCGGAGCCGCTCGAGTGAGATGTCGAGGATCACGACCTTCGCGCCCATCCCCGCCGCCATCTTGGCGGCGTTGATCCCGACGATGCCGCCGCCGAGGATCACGACCTTCGCCGGCGCCACCCCTGGCACACCGCCGAGCAGCACACCTCGACCGCCGTACAGCTTCTCGAGATACTTGGCGCCCTCCTGCACCGCCATGCGGCCCGCGACTTCCGACATCGGCGTGAGCAGCGGGAGCTCGCGGGTCGGCAGCTCCACCGTCTCGTAGGCGACGCACACGGCGCCACTCGCGATGTGCGCGCGCGTGAGCTCCTCGTCGGCCGCGAAATGGAAGTACGTGAAGAGAAGCTGGCCGCGACGCATCCGCGGCCACTCCACCTTGATCGGCTCCTTCACCTTCATGATCATCTCGCTCTCGCGCCACACCGTGTCGGCGTCTGGAGCGATCGTAGCGCCGACGGAGGTGTAGTCCTCGTCGCTGAAGCCGCTGCCGAGGCCCGCGCCCGCTTCGACGAGCACCGAGTGTCCCGCACTCACCATCGCCTCCGCGCCGGCCGGTACGAGGGCGATGCGATTCTCGTTGGTCTTGATCTCTTTTGGAACGCCGATCTTCATGAGAGTGCTTTGTCTGGAGTGATCAGCCCCCAGGGGGCCTTCCGTCCGGTTAGAAAGTGTCGCCCGGCCCGAGCGAGACGACGGTCTGTCGCTCCGGCGAGAAGAACTCCCGCGCGACCTCGGCCACCTGCTCTTCCGTGACCTGCTCGACCAGCGCCAACATCTCGTCCAGCGTGCGATACGGCTCGCCATACAGCTCGACGGCGGCGCACCGGTACATCCGCGACGTCACGCTCTCGAGCGACAGCGTGATCTGTCCTTTGAGCTGGCTCTTGCCCATCGCCACCTCCGCGGGGGGCAAGCCATTCGCCGCAACGTCGGCCAGCTCCGCCTGGATCGCCTCGAGCGCTTCCCGCGCCGTCTCCGGACCAGTCCCGACATACACGCCGTGCATCCCGACGTCGGCGTGGAACGACTGGAACGTGTACACGGCATATGCCAGGCCCAGCTCCTCACGCACGCGCTGGAACAGCCGGGAGCTCATCCCGCCTCCGAGCATCGCCCCGAGCAGTACCACCGCGTGACGGCGAGGATCCTCGTGCGCGACGGTCGCGCTTCCAACGACGATGTGCGTCTGCGCACCGTCGCGCGGTACGTGTCGAGTCGACGGAGGCTGGACTGCCGGCGGGGGTACCGTCAGCCTCGCCGATGTGTCGCCCTCGCGCGCCGTCCATCCGGTGCGTTCCAGCGACGCGAGCAGCTCGTCGTGCGTCACGTTGCCCGACGCGACCACCACGAGCTGCGACGGACGATACGTTCTCGCGTGCAGATCGCGCAGATCATCGGTGCGAAGCGACGCGACCGTGTCGCGCGTGCCGAGGATCGAGTAGCCGTACGGGTGCGGTCCCCAGAGCGCTTCGTTGTGCAGCTCGAACACGAGATCGTCCGGCGTGTCGTCGACCATCGCGATCTCCTCGAGCACGACTTTGCGCTCGAGATCGAGATCTGCTTTGCGCAGCAGCGGATCGAACACGAAATCGCCGATCACATCGGCGGCGACGTCCAGATGCTCGTCGAGCACCCGTGCCTGATACACGGTATGCTCACGCGACGTGTAGGCGTCGAGCGAGCCGCCGAGCGCCTCGAGCTCGAGTGCGATCTGCTTCGCCGTGCGACGTCGCGTGCCCTTGAACACCATGTGCTCGAGCAGGTGCGAGACGCCCATCAGCTGCCGCGGCTCGTGGAGCGAAGCTGCGCGGACCCAGGCTCCAAACGCGACCGACCGCACTCCCGGCATGGTTTCCGAGAGCACGGTCAGTCCGTTCGGCAGCACCGTCCGGCGGAACCCGCCCGCCGGCGTGTCACCGCGTCCCACTAGCGGCGCGAGCGCTCTCCGCCGCGCCCACCACCACCGCTCCGGCGAGGACGGTCGCCGCCATTCTCCGACCGTGGACGGTCACTCTCGCCGCCCTCGGGGCGCGGCGGACGGGGCTCCTCGTCTGGCATCCCCTCGGGCTTCGGCACCAACGCCTTCATCGAGAGGCGCAGGCGTCCACGCTCATCGCGATCGAGCAGCTTGACCGTGACGCGGTCGCCCTTGTTCACGACTTCTTCGGTGCGCTCGGTGCGGCCGTGCTTCAGCTCCGAGATGTGGACCAGTCCTTCGGTGCCCGGCATGATCTCGACGAAGGCGCCGAACGCGGTCGTCGTCTTGACCGTGCCTTCGTAGGTCGCGCCGATCTCCGGCTCCGCCGTGATCGCCTGCACCATCTGACGCGCGCGCTGCATCGCCTCGCCGCCGACTGCCGCGATCGTGACGAGGCCCGTGTCGTCCACCGTGAGCTCCGCGCCCGTCTCGTCCTGGATCCCGCGAATGGTCTTGCCCTTCGGGCCGATCAGGTCACCGATCTTCTCCGGGTTGATCTGGAGCGTCACGATGCGCGGCGCGTAGGTGCTGAGATCCGCGCGCGGCTCGGCCAGCGCCTTGTCCATCTCGCCGAGGATGTACATGCGGCCTTCCTTGGCCTGGGCGAGCGCCTCCTTCATGATCTGGAGGTCGAGCCCCTCGATCTTGATGTCCATCTGGATGGACGTGATGCCGGTCCGCGTTCCCGCGACCTTGAAGTCCATGTCGCCGAGGTGATCCTCGGTGCCGAGGATGTCGGTGAGGATCGCGTACTTCTTTCCTTCCTTGATCAGCCCCATCGCGACGCCCGCGACCGAGCCTCTGATCGGGATGCCGGCGTCCATCATCGCCAGCGAGCCGCCACACACCGACGCCATCGAGCTCGAGCCATTGGATTCGAGGATCTCCGACACGATGCGCAGCGTGTACGGGAAGTCGGCGAAGTCCGGCAGCACGGCCTGCAGTGCGCGCTCGGCCAGATTCCCGTGTCCGATCTCGCGGCGCGAGGTACCGCGCACGGGGCGAACCTCACCCGTGGAGAACGGCGGGAAGTTGTAGTGCAGCATGAAGGTGCGGTTCGTCTCGCTCGCGCTCTCGATCGAGTCGAGGCGCTGCGCATCAGCCGCGGTGCCCAGCGTGACCGAGACGAGCGCCTGCGTCTGTCCCCGCGTGAAGAGCGCCGAGCCATGCGCACGCGGCAGCAGCCCGGTGTCGATCGCGATCGGACGCACTTCGTTGGTCGCGCGGCCATCGACGCGCTTCTTCGTGTCGAGCACCTGCGAGCGCAGCGCTGTGTACTCGAGATCGCCCAGGATGTGCTTGATCTCCTTGGCGTTGTCCGGCAGGTCGGCTGCGAGCTGCTCCGCGACCTGTCGCTTCACGAGCTCCACGGCGGCCACGCGCGACTGCTTGTCCTTCTGGTTGAGCGCCTCGCTGATCTTCACGTCGGCGATCGACTTCACGCGCTCCGTGAGACCCTCAGTCACCGGCGCCTTCTCCCACGCCATCTTCTCGACGCGGCCGGCGAGCGTGAGCAGCTCTTCCTGATAGCCGATCAGCTCGCGGATCCCACCCTGTGCGACCGTCAGCGCCTCGACCACCTCTTCCTCGCTGACCTCGAGCGCGCCGCCTTCGACCATCATGATCGAATCCTTCGAACCGGCGACCACGAGCTCCATGTCGCTGTACTCGAGGTGCTGCAGCGTCGGGTTGAGCACCCAGTTGCCCTGCACGCGGCCAATGCGCACCGAAGCTATCGGACCACCCCACGGCGTGCGGCTCGCGGCGAGCGCATACGACGTCGCGGTGAGCGCGAGCACGTCGGCCTTGTTCTCCTGATCCGCCGAGATCACGTAGCAGAACACCTGCACTTCGTTCTGGAATCCGTCGGGGAAGAGCGGGCGAATGGAGCGGTCGATGATCCGGCAGCTCAGGATCTCGTTGTCGCTCGGGCGCCCTTCACGCTTGATGAATCCACCGGGGATCTTACCCGCGGCGTACGCCTTTTCCTTGTACTCGACGGTCAGTGGGAAGAATGGGAGCGGACTCTTGTTGTCGCTCACCGTGACGGTCGCGAGGACCATCGTGTCGCCATAGGTGATCAGACACGATCCTGCGGCCTGCTTGGCCATGCGGCCGGTCTCGATGACCAGCCTGCGTCCCGCGAACGTCTTTTCAATGCGTTGCATGTGTTCTCTCTTCGTCTCTTGTGCGGCCGGCCCGATGCCGGCGCGCGCTTCGTGAAATGCAAAACGCGCGGGCCGCATAGATGCGCCCGCGCGAGTGCAAAGGTGACCGCTTTAGTACCGGAGTCCGAGTTCCTGAACGATCGATCGGTAGCCCTCGATGTCCGTCCGCTTCATGTAGTTGAGCAGGCGGCGGCGCGTACCGACCATCTTCAGCAGCCCGCGGCGGCCGTGATGATCCTTCTTGTGCGCCCGAAAGTGCTCGGTGAGGTAGTTGATGCGCTCGGTGAGGAGGGCAACCTGGACGCGGGCGGAGCCGGTGTCGGTCTCGTGCGTCTTGTACTTCTCGAGCGTCGGTGCGTTGTCGAAAGCCATTGTGAATGAACGGTCCCCGCCGAAACGGCGGTCAAAGCGTAGCCAAAGTGGTTGAGCACGGGAAGTTAGCCAACCGAGGCACCCATGTAAAGGGCGCCCGACCAGCTAACTGAACAGCCGCACGATCCAGGGCTTCACGTCGTTGAACGTCGAGAGCGCGAAGATCAGCAGGATCGCCACCAGCCCGAAGCGCATGATGTAGTCGCGCGTGCGCATGCTGAACGGGCTGCCCTTCGCCGCCTCGGCGATGTTGATCAGGATCTGGCCGCCGTCCAGGATCGGGATCGGCAGCATGTTGAGGATCGCGACGTTGATGCTCAGCAGCGCGATCAGGTAGAACATGCTGTCCAACCCACTTCGTGCCGCCGCCACCGAGGCCTGGGTGATGGCGATCGGACCGCCGAGCTGGCGCACCGACATCTCGCGCGTCACCAGACGCTTCACGGTGACGGCAATCGTCTTCGCCGTCTCCAGGGTCTGCCGACCGGCCGCGCTCACCGACTGCGCGGCGGTCATCGGCTGCCTGGTGCTGATGCTCGCGTTCACCGCCCCGATCCGTCCTACGGTGCGAGAGGCGCGAGTGGAGGCGTCCTGCACCGCCGTCGACTCGGGCCGGATGGTCATCGTGACGCGCTTACCGGTGCGCACCACCTCGAACGGAAGCGCCACTCCCGGTGAGGCGCTCACGCGCGCGAGAAGCTCGCTCCACTGCGTGATGGGTCGCTGTCCGATGGCCACCACGCTGTCCCCCGCGCGCAATCCGGCGCGGTCGGCGGGACTGCCCGACAGCACTTCGCCGATCACGGACGGCATGAAGACATTCAGCCCCTGCGCCACCAACTCGGGCGTCGGCGCACCAGCACCGCCCACCGGCACCCGCACCTCGCCCCGGTTGGTGCGGATCGTCACCGCTGGCCCTGTCGAGCCTTCGATGCGATCCAGCACGTCGTTCCAGCTCGCGACCCCTCGGCCGTTCACGGCGACGATCGTGTCGCCAGGCTGAATCTGCGACAGCGCGCTCGCGCCGGCCGGCGCCTGCACCTCACCCACCACGCGCGAGGCAACGACCCGGTTCCCGTAGTGGAGGTTCAGCACGAGGAAGACCGTGTACGCGAGCACGATGTTCATCACCACGCCCGCGACCATGATGAACAGGCGGGGCAGCAGGCCTTTCGACTCGAACCAGCGATCCTCTGGCACGGGGTGAGGCCCGAAAGGCTGCAGCGCATCGGGATCGTAGCCTTTGTCGCCCGGTGAGAGCGCACCGCCCTCCTCGTTTCCGCCCTCCAGCATCGCCGCCTCGGCATCGTGGCGCGACGCCATGCGCACGTACCCGCCCAGCGGAAGGAGAGCGAGCACGTACTCCGTTTCGCCCCGCCGTCGGCGGAACAACGCGGGACCGAAGCCGATCGAGAAGCGTGGTGCGTATACGCCCATCAGCTTCGCGGCCATGAAGTGGCCTAGCTCGTGAACGAAGATCACGAGCCCGAAGACGATGACCGGAGCAATCAGGGCTAGCATCGGAAGAGCTCCTGCACGTGGCGGCGAGCGGACGCGTCGGCGGCGAGAATGGCATCACGCGTGCCCGAGGCGGCGTCACCCAAGCGCGTCAGTGCGCTCTCGATGGCCCGCGGGATGTCGCCGAACCGAATGGTACCTTCAAGAAAGTAAGCGACAGCCTGTTCGTTGGCTGCGTTGAACACGGCGGGCGCGGCGCCACCGCGGCGCCCCGCCTGCATTCCGAGCTCGAGCGCAGGAAACTCTCGAGTGCGCACCCGCTCGAACGTGAGCGGCGAGAGCTCGACCGGATCGAAGGGAGGTACCCCGGTGTCAGGCACGCGGTCCGGATAGGTCAGTGCGTAGAGCACCGGCAGCTCCATGCTCGGCACGCCGAGTTGCGCGAGCACGCTTCCATCCACGAACTCGACGAACGAATGCACGACGCTCTGTGGATGGACCACAACCTCGATCCGGTCGTACGGCAGACCGAACAGGAAGTGCGCCTCGATCACCTCCAGCGCCTTGTTCGCCAGCGTGGCGCTGTCCACGGTGATCTTGCGTCCCATGCGCCAGGTCGGATGCTGCAGCGCATCCGCGAGCGTGGCGTTCTCGAGCTGGGCGCCGCTCCACCGGCGAAACGGGCCTCCGGACGCCGTGACGACGAGCCGCCGCACTTCCGAGCTTGGTCGTCCGGCGATGCACTGGAGAATGGCGCTGTGCTCGCTGTCCACGGGAACCAGCTCGCCGCCGCCTCGGGTCGCCGCGTCGGTCACGAGCGTGCCACCCATCACCAATGATTCCTTGTTCGCCAGCGCAACGCGCTTGCCGCGCTCGAGCGCGGCAAGGGTCGCGTCCAGGCCGGCAGCGCCCACGACGGCGTTCAGCACGATGTCGGCACCCTCGAACACCGCCGCATCGATCAGGCAGCCGGTGCCCATTCCCCAACCGGGGTGCTCTCCCTCGCCGTTCTGTACGAGACCGACGTAGCTCGGCGCGAAGCGCGCCGCCTGCTCGGCCAGGAGCGCCGCATTGCTGAACGCCGTCAGCGCCGCGACGTGAAAGCGGTCGCGCTGACGCTCGAGCACTCGCAAGGCGGTCGTCCCGATCGAGCCGGTCGACCCGAGGATCGCGACGCCGCGCGAGGTCACCGAACGATCGGGATCGGGAGCCAGCCGAGCAGGAGATACGCGACGGGTAGGACGAAGATCAGGCTGTCGAATCGATCGAGCACTCCGCCGTGGCCGGGGATGATCCTCGAGCTGTCCTTGACGCCGCCTTCGCGCTTGAGGAGCGACTCGAACAGATCGCCGATCTGCGCTGCGATGCTGATGATCGCCCCGAAGCCGAGCGCACCCCATGGCGTGAAGCCGAGACTCGCAACGGGAACCAGCACGCTGCGCGCATACAGCCACGAGACGAGCATGCTCGCGAGCAGCCCGCCGATCGCGCCCGACACGGTCTTTCCGGGGCTCACCGAAGGGATGAGCTTCCGTCCGCCGATCGCGCGTCCGACGAAGAAGGCGCCGATGTCCGACGCCCAGGTGACCACCATGGGGAAGACGAGCAGCGCTCCGCCGGGGGGAACGGCCATCCGAAGCGCGCCGAACCCGAGGTGCTTGGCGCCAACGAGATCGTACCCGAGCACGCTGTCGTGATAGCGGATCGCGTAGCCGAAGCTCAGCATCCCCGCGGTGTACGCGATGCCGAGCAACGTCGTCGCGGCGGCTGAGAGCGGACGTCCGTCCACGCCGCGAAGCCAGATCGTCGCGGCGAGGATCGCGAGCGCGATGGCTGCACCGATGGCGGGGCGAACGGTGATCAGCCCGAGGAAGTGCGCATGCACCGCGAGCGGGAGCAGTCCCGCCAGCACGATGCCGACGTCATCGAGCGGACGAGAGCCCGACGCGCGCGCGATGCGAAAGAACTCCCACGCACCGATCGCGCTGACCACGGCGAGCAACGCGGCGAGCGGTGCGCCGCCCGCCAGCACGATCCAGAGCGCCAGCGGGGCGGCGACGACCGAGAAGAGGATGCGAAGCGCGAGCTCCGACATGCGCGCGGGCGCGGCGGCCCGCGTCAGACTTCCATGATCTCGGCCTCTTTGGCCTTGATCATCTGGTCGATCTTCCCGATGTAATCGTCGTGCACTTTCTGAAGATCCTTCTCGGCGTGCTTCACGTCGTCCTCACTCACGCCCGAGAGCTTCTTCAGTGCGTCGCGCGCGTGCGTCCGTGCATGGCGAACGGCGATCTTCGCGTCTTCGGCGAGCTTGTGCACGACCTTCACGAGCTCCTTGCGGCGCTGTTCGTTCATCTGCGGCAGCGGAACACGGATCGCGCCGCCCTGCGCCGAGGGCTCGAGTCCGAGGTCGGAGTCGCGGATCGCCTTCTCGATGGCCTTCACCTGCCCCTTGTCGAACGGCGTCACGAGGATCGTGCGCGGTTCGGGGGCAGCGATGCTCGCGACTTGATTGAGCATCATCGCCTGGCCGTACATCTCGACGCGAACCGTGTCGAGCATGTTCGGCGACGCCTTACCGGAGCGCACCGACGCGAACTCGCGCTTCGCCGCGTCGATGCCCTTGTCCATGGCGGCGCGACAGTCCTTCACGATCTGTGGAATAGTGCTCATCGGACGAGAGTGCCGATGCGCTCGCCCTGTACGGCGGCGGCGATTGCGCCCGGTCGGTGGATGTTGAGCACGATCAACGGCAGCGAGTTCTCCTTGCAGAGCGTGACGGCGGTCTGATCCATCACCTTGAGCTCCTCGAGCATCACGTCGCGGTAGCTGATCTCGTGGTAGAACTTCGCGTTCGGATCCTGCTTGGGATCGGCGGAGTAGACGCCGTCCACGCTGGTGGCCTTGATGATGACCTGCGCCTTGATCTGGATCGCGCGCAAGACGGCGGCCGTGTCGGTGCTAAAGTACGGATTCCCGGTACCCGCGGCAAAGATCACGATGCGCGCGTTCTCCAGATGCGCGAGCGCGCGGCGCCGGATGTAGGGCTCCGCGAGCTCCTCCATGCGAATCGCCGTCATGACGCGCGTCTCAAGCCCTTTGCGCTCGAGAATGTCCTGCACGGCGAGCGCGTTGATCACCGTGCCGAGCATCCCCATGTAGTCCGCGCCGACGCGGTCCATGCCCATCTTGGACAGCTGCGATCCGCGCACGATGTTGCCGCCGCCGATCACCAGTCCGACAGACGCCCCTGTTCGCACCACCGCCGCGATCTCCTCGGCGATCCGGTCCATCGTTTCGAAGTCGAACCCGATGCCGCGATCTCCGGCCAGGGCCTCGCCGGAGATCTTCACAAGTACCCGTGGGTAGCGAAGCTCCGCCACGGGCGCGCTCACTCCTGGCCGATCTGGAAGCGGGCGAAGCGACGGATCGACACGCCGGCGCCAGCGGCCTTCACCAGGTCGCCGATCGTCTTGCTGTCGTCGCGCACCCACGGCTGATCGAGGAGCGTGATCTCCTTGTAGAACTTGTCGATGCGTCCATCGACCATCTTCTTGACGATGTTCTCCGGCTTCCCGCTCGCCGCGGCCTGTTCGGTGAAGATGCGACGTTCGCGATCCACGAGCTCGGACGGCACGTCGTCGCGCGTGACGGACACCGGGATGGTCGGAACTCCAGCCGTGACATGCTCGGCCACGGTGCGCGCCAGCTGCTGCGCGGCTTCGCCAGTGGCACCCGCGATCTCGACGAGCGTGCCGACCTTGCCGTTGTGATGCACGTACGAGCCAACGGCACCGCTGCCGCCGAATCGCGCATAGCGGCGCAGCACGATGTTCTCGCCGATCGTGCCGGTGAGCGACTTGAGCGACTCGGCCAGCGTGCCACCCTCGCCGAACTGCGCGTTCATGAGTGGGGAGCCTTCGGCCGTCGCGACGACGCCATCGGAGGACGACTGCGCGAGCAGCGTGTCGGCGATCTTCTCGACCGTCTGACCGAACGCCTCGTTGCGCGCGACGAAATCCGTCTCGCTATTCAGCTCGACGATCGCCCCGATCGTGCCGTCGGGAGACGTGCGCGCCACGATCTTCCCCTCGGACGCCGCGCGGCCTGCGCGCGACTCGCCGCGCGAGATCCCCTTCTTTCGGAGCCACTCGACCGCCTGGCTCATGTCGCCCTGGCACTCCTCGAGGGCCTTCTTGCAATCCATCATGCCGGCCTGCGTGCGCTGCCGCAGCTCGGACACATCTTTGGCGGTATATGCAGCCATTGCTCGTCAAATCCTTGCGTGGCGTGGAAACGCCGCCGGACGGGCCGGCGGCGTATGAATGGTAACTGCGGTGGCCAGGGGCCGCTGAGCGTCCGTCTGGCCATTCATCCCGGCGCCCTTATTCGGCCTCGTCGCCACCCTCGGCGCCGTCAGCGGCGTCGGCCACCTCACCCTCGGTCCCCTTGAGGTGCGCGGCGATCGCTTCGGGCTTGGCCCGACGGCGACGCGGGCGGCGGCGGCGCTTCTCGTCGCCCCGGTCGCCAGCGGCCTCGGTGCCGCGCTCGGAGCTGTACGTCATCGCGCCTTCCTTGCCTTCCTCGGCCTCGTCGCGCACGGGAGCCTCGCGACGAGCCTCTGCGATCGTGTCGGCGATGGCCTTGGTGATGAGCTCCACCGAGCGAATCGCGTCGTCGTTGCCGGCGATCGGGACCGTGATGAGATCCGGATCAGCGTTCGTGTCGACGATCGAGATGATCGGAATCCCGAGCTTGTTCGCCTCGGCAACCGCGATCTTCTCCTTCTTCGCATCGACGACGAACATCAGGCCCGGCGTGCGAGTGAGGCTCCGGATACCGTTGAGGTACTTGGAGAGCTTCTCCTTCTCGCGCGTCATCATGAGGCGCTCCTTCTTCGTGTAGTTCGCCCACTCACCGCCCTCGGCCGATCCGGCCTCGAGCTCCTTCATCCGACGGAGCTGCTTCTTAACCGTCTGGAAGTTGGTGAGCAGTCCACCGAGCCAGCGCTCGGTGATGTACATCGCGCCCGCGCGCTCGGCTTCCTGCTTGACGATACCGGCGACCTGCGCCTTGGTGCACACGAAGAGGACGCTCTCGCCGCGCAGCACGACGTCGCGCACGAGCTTCTGCGCGAGCTCCAACTGGCGGAGGGTCTTCTGGAGATCGATGATGTGAATCCCGTTGCGCTCCGCGAAGATGAAGCGGCGCATCTTGGGATTCCAACGGCGCGTCTGGTGTCCGAAGTGAACACCGGCGGCGAGCAATGCTTCGAGCGTGGGCTGATTGTCAGACATGGGTGCTCAGATTGGTTGAGTCGTCAGCGAGCTGTCATCATCTCTGTCCCACCGACTTGGTCGGCACCGGGCTGAGACTCGGTTCGCTTGAGGGTTGCATTCGAACTGCTGAACTGCCGTTCGTCGGTGAACGGTTTGTCGGCTTGTCGGCCTGCCTCGGTCAGTTGCTGCGTCCCGAAGTTGGCCGACGAACCGTGAACCGATCAACCGACGAACAACGTTATCTCTTCGAGAACTGGAACCGCTTGCGCGCCTTCGGACGACCGGGCTTCTTGCGCTCGACCGCACGCGCATCGCGCGTGAGCAGGCCGAGGTCGCGCAGCTTGCGGCGATGCGTCTCGTCGATCTTGACGAGGGCGCGCGCGACGGCAAGACGGAGTGCGCCGGCCTGGCCGGTCTGCCCGCCGCCGTTGACGTTCGCCTTCACATCGTACTGGCCGAGCCTGTCGGTCGCCGTGAACGGCTGCTGGATCGCGGTGACGAGCGCAGGACGCGGGAAGTAGTCACCGAGCGTCCGGCCATTGATGTCCCACTTGCCGCTGCCGGGCTTCAGGTACACACGGCACACGGCTTCCTTGCGGCGGCCGATCGTGTGCGTGATCTGCGTATCGGGCATGTCTTACTTCGCCTCGCTCTTCGAGAAGGTCAACGTCTTGGGCTGCTGCGCGGTGTGCGGATGCTCGGCACCCGGATAGACGCGAAGCTTTCCACGGAGCACCTGGCGGCCGAGGGCCGTCTTGGGGAGCATTCCGAACACGGCCTTCTCGATCACCCGCTCGGGATGCTTCGCGAGCATGCTGGCGAATGGCGTGAAGCGCTCGTGGCCCATGTAGCCGGTGTGACGGAAGTATTCCTTCTGCTCCGCCTTGCGGCCCGTGACGCGAACCTTGGACGCGTTGATGACGATGACGCCGTCGCCCGTGTCCATGTGCGGGGTGAAGATCGGCTTGTGCTTGCCGCGGATGATGCGCGCGACCTCGGTCGCGAGGCGCCCGAGGACCATGCCATCGGCGTCGACGACATACCAATCCTGCTGGATGTCCGTCGGCGTTGCGCTGAACGTTTTGAACATGACCTGACCAACTCGAGATGAGTCCATCGCCTCACCGGTGCGTAATGCAACCCGGGTCTCGGCCGCCAGCGAAGGCGTTTTTGTACAGACTCTTAACATAGACAGGCGCTTAAGCGTAGTCAACGCTTGGAGTTGGAGCCCGTCCGAGCCCCGGGCGCCAAGCCCAGACTATCTTTCTTCTGGTGACCGACGCGAGCCTCCCTCCTCGAAGAATCCTGCTCGTCGACGCCGACGCGTTCTTCGTCGCCGTCGCGCGTCTGGTCGACCCGGAGGGAGCCGGCAAGGCGCCGCTGCTGATCGTCGGCGGCGCGGCAGGCAGTCGCGGCGTCGTCTGCTCCGCCTCGTACGAGACGCGCCGCTTCGGCGTCCGGTCAGCGATGCCCATCTCCCGCGCCTTGCGACTTTGCCCCGACGCCCTGTGCGTTCCGGTGCCGCGCCGCGCGTGCTCCACCAAGCATCGGGAGATCCGGGCGGTGCTCGAGCGGTTCAGCCCTACCGTGCAGGCGGCGAGCATCGACGAATGGTACCTGGATCTGGGCGGTACGGAGCGGCTCTACGGTGGTGCGACCCTCGACGAGATCGCGCACCGGATCCGCGATGCCGTGAAGGAGGCGACGGGACTGTCGGTCTCGATCGGGGGAGGAACGTCGAAGCTCGTGGCCAAGCTGGCGGTCGAGCGAGCCAAGCCCAAGCCTGGCACCGGAGCAAACGGCGTGAACATCGTCGTCGCCGGCGAGGAGCTGGCGTTCATGCGGTTGCTCGCGCTCGCCGACATCCCGGGGATCGGCCCCAAGTCGTCGGCCAAGCTGGCGGACTCGGGTCTCCGCACGGTCGAGGACGTGTTGGCGCTCGACGACGCTGCGCTGTCGAGATTGGTGGGGGCGCGCGATGCGGAATGGCTCGCCGAGCGCGTGCGCGGCATCGATGACTCGGAAGTCGCCGAGCGCGATGTGGCGAAGAGCATCAGCCGCGACGAGACGTTCGACACCGATCTGCACGACGACCTCGTGCTCGAGGGCGAGCTCACGGAGCTCATCGGGCGCGCTGGCGCCGAGCTGCGCAGCGAAGGACTGATGGCGCGAACGGTGACGGTGCGCATCCGCGACACCGACTTCACCACACGGCAGGCGAGCCGCACCCTCAACGAAGCGCTCGCCTCCGATCGTGCACTGTTCGGCGTCGCTCGCGAGCTGCTCAAAAAGCTGAGGGTGAGCCGGCACGTACCGGCGAGACTGCTCGGCGTCGGTCTGTCGAACTTCGGACCGCCCCCCGCCGTTCAGCTCGCGTTGTTCGACGTCGCCCTGCCGCGGCTCGAGACGCAGAAGGATCGCGAAGTCTCGCGCGCGGTCGATGCGGTGCGGGCACGATTCGGACGAAACGCGATCGCGCCCGGGCGTAAGTCCGCCGACCGCTGACCCCGCTACTCGAGCTCGAGCAGCAGCGCGCCCTTCTCGACCGCGGAGCCGACGCGAGCATGCACCGCTTTCACGGTGGCCGAGGCGGTCGCGCGTAGCTCGTTCTCCATCTTCATCGCCTCCATCACCACGAGGCCCTGCCCCGCGTGCACCGTGTCGCCCACCTGCACGTGCACTCGCACGATCATGCCAGGCATCGGCGCGACGAGCGGCGCGGGGCCGGCGGCCTGCGCGGCCTGGCCAGCCAGCTCACGGATCGCGCGCATGCGCTCGTCGAGCGCCTCGACCTCGTGGCGATATCCATCCACCCAGAGCACATAGCGGCCACGTGTTGCGCCGGGTCGCACGACGATGCGGTGCACCTCGTCGCCGATGGTCAGCATGCGCACCGGAGTGCCGGCGACATCCGCGATGGACGCGTGATGCGTGGCGTCTCCGATCTGGACGACGTCGCCGTCGAGCGAGAGCTCAGTCTCCTGGCCGCCAACCTGTACGAAGTACTTCATGCGGCCTCTGGAACGAGCTCGCACACCGTCTCGACGTGCGCGGTCTGCGGAAACATGTCGTACCCGCGAACGGACTCGAGACGATAGCTGGGCAGACGCGAGAGATCGCGCGCGAGCGTTGCGGGATCGCAGCTCACGTAGAAGAGCGCGCGCGGCTTCGTGTCGACCATCTCCAGCGCCGAGGTGACATTCACGTCCACACCGGTGCGCGGTGGATTGAGCAGCACGACGTCTGCGGGAAGCACCCGCGCGAGATGATCCTCGACGCGGCCGGAAATCGCCGAGGATGGCGCCGCGAGATTCTCGCGGAGCTGCTCCACCGCGGCGCGGTCCCACTCGATCGCGACGACTGTTCGCCCCTCGGCGGCCAGCGGGATCGTCGTCGCGCCGGTGCCTGCGTAGCCGTCGACGATGCGCGTGGGATCGTAGTGGCGAACGCGAGCCAGCAGGTGATCCCGCAGCTCGGAGGCGACGCGGGCGTTCACCTGCGTGAACGATGCGCCCGCCTGGCTCGTCGCGGCACGCGTGGCGACGCGATGAAGCGCGCGATCGTCCGGCCGCCACCACAGCTCTGTGAGTGCGGGTACGGTTGCGAAGAAGCGCTCACTCGTCGGCCACGCGTCACCGCCCTCGAGAGTCCCGGCGGCACCCTGCTCGACGAGACGCACCGACATCCGCAGCGATGACACGCGCGGAAGCAGATCGAACGCGCGGCGCAGCTCGGCCCAGACGGCGAGCACGCGTTCGTCCGTGATCGGACAGTCCCGAAGGTCGAACACGGCGGCGGGATCATCGTACGGATGAAGTCCGGCGATCCAGCGGCCAGAGCTATGCCGCAGATGCAGCGTGAGCTTCCGACGGTACCGCCACGGCGAGTCGCTGGCCTCCACGAGCGGATTCGCTATTTGGCGGCGTCCAATGCGGCGCAACGCGTCGCCGATGATCGCGCTCTTCGCATCGAGCTGCGCGGAGTACGCGAGATGCTGGATCTGGCAACCACCGCACCGGTCGGCGGTGTAGTGAGGGCACGGTGGATCGACGCGTGATGGCGATGGCCTCTCGAGCCCGAGCAGCTGACCGCGCGCGAATCGCTTCGCCTTTCCGAGCCGAACTCTCGCGAGGTCGCCAGGCGCGCTGCGTGGCACGAAG
>DASYMZ010000151.1:0-13596 GCA_036008805.1 Gemmatimonadaceae bacterium | reverse complement strand
TTGCGCGCATAGCTGAATCCGTAGTTGTAGTACCTCCTGCAGTGCAGACCCCTCCTGCGCTGCGAACAAGGCGCTGGTGAGGTCGTCAAGTAATGCTCCTTGATCTCCGAGCGTTGACGCATCTGACAGCGCCATCCTGATCTCGTTCGCGGCAAGCATCGGCTGTCCGATAGCGATTGACTGGCGCCAGCATACGCGCTGCCAATGTCGCGCTCCTTCGTGATTGCCGGCTCCAGCCCAGTGTGCCGCGATGCGCCATGCGATCGCTTGCGATGGAGGATGACGCCGAGACTGTTGCTCGAGATATCTGGCTGCGCGAGCGTGCAGTACGCTCGCAACACTTTGCGAAGCGCTTGCACGCGTACACTCCTCGATGAGCGCCGTCCGACACACCGTCCCATCGCGAGTAGTCGCGACCATCGAGCCGCTCTCCAACTCCTGCAAGGCGTCGAGTAGCTCGGTTCGCCCAAGCCCGCAGAGCTGCTCTACTACTTCGCCATCGCACGCAGCGCCAAATATGGCAATGGAGTGGAGCGCGTGTCGTGCCGAGGGCGAGAGCGCGGCGATACGCTCGTCAACTAGTGCGAGCAGGTCTCGCGGAAGTTGTCGCTCACAGCCTGAGCGCGCTGATTGGAGTAGCAGTTCCAAGTAACCAGGATTGCCGCTCGCCATCTCGACGCACCAGTCGCGAAGCTGATCATCGATTGGCCATTGTCGGCGCGCTAGGGCGTGCTCAGCGACATGAGCTAGCGCTGCACGAGCCAATGGCTGCAAGCGCAGCCGCACGCAATCGTTCGATGGCGAAAGCTCCACGTCCCCTGTTAAGAGGATAAGGAGCGGACAGCTCGAAAGTTGCTGACAGAGCTGGGTAAGGATCTCCCTCGAAAGACTGTCGAGAAAGCGTGCGTCGTCGATGGCGAAGATCAACGCACGCTCCTCGGTGACGCACTCGACCAACTCAAGGAGGGAGCGACGAAGGTTGCCTATCGTGAACTCGACCTCCGATTGCTCCGCACGAAGCGACTCGAACCCCTCCGGCGCCGTCGTCAGCCGCGTCAGGAACGACAGCCGGCTCGGCGCGCACCCCGCCGCCCCCGGCATGCAGATCATCTGCTTGCACACGTCCGCGAACAACGAGAGCGGCCTTGCCTGATCCGCCGCCCGACGCCGCGAGAAGATCACCGACCCCGTCCCATCCAACCGCACCAGCGACAAGAACTCCTCCGCCAGCCTCGACTTCCCAATCGACTTCTCACCGGTCACCGAAACCGCGATGCACCGTCCTGCACGCGCCTGCGCCCACACGTCCGCCAGCATCTCCATCTCCTGCGTCCGGCCGACGAGCGGTGCCTCGGACGACTCAGGCGACCCGAGCACCGACGATTCACTGATGCGCCGCTTGAGCAGTCGCGACGGCAGCGCCAGGCTGTTCACCGATCGCCCCACGTCCTGCTCGAACTGATTGAGCAGCGACAGCGCCCGGTGCTTCGAGCCGCTCCGCGCCAGCGATTCCGCCAGACACAGCGTCGCCGTCTCGTTGAATGGGTCGACGGTCAGCAGCGAAGACGAAAGCGCCTCCACGGCGCCCCAATTCGCTCCTCGCCGCGCCGCCTGAAGATCGTCGCCCAGCTTCCGCATGAGCGCACGCTGGGCACTGTCGCGATACCCCTCCAGCCACTGGCTGAACGGCGCCGTCGGCGGCTCGTAGTCAGGCAGGAGTGCACAGCTGGTCGCCGGCTCCTTCGACGTCTCATGGTACGGGCGCGCGAGCCTTCGTTCCAGCGCATCGACGACCGAAGTGGAGTCGAGCCGCACTGACGCGGAGCTGCAGTCGAGCGCCGCGCCCATCCCGCGCAGCCTGTACAGCAGTTGGCGAAGGTTGTGCGCCGCCGCGGAACCTGGCTCGCCCGGAAAGAGCAACTCGAAGAGCGTGCTCCTCGGGATCTCACGCCCTCGTTCGACCCCCAGATACAACAGCACGGCGAACAGGTGCGGCGCACTCGGTGCCAGCTTCCTGTCCCCGACCTCGATGACGCACTCTCCGAGGGTGCGAAGCGTGAGGAGTTTCACTCGTCGGGCTCTGAGGGTGGGGGTCCGACATGACCTCACGACGATCTAAAGAATGGCGTCATCGGAGCGTCATCGCCACCACGCCGCTCGTCCCGAACATGTGACGCCTTGCCCCACGCGCTGGCGGCGCCTCACCCACCCGGCAGCATCCTGTCGGCACCCACGCCGAGGAAGCCGTGCCCGCGCCGCTGGCAGCCATCACGACGTCCCTCGCCGCCGGCGTTGCCGTCGGATCGCTGATGCTCTGCGCGTGCGCGCCTGCCATCGGCGCACAGAGCCCGGATCGCGCCGCGGTGCTCGCCCGCGACGATCTCCGTGGGCCACGTCCATCGCGGCTCCCTCCCCGAAGGCAATCCGATGAGCTAGGTCCGTCGAACGTCGCTCCGGGGGACCGCTACGAGATCGTCGAGTCGCGCGACACGGCGACCGGATGGTCGGCACCGCGACGCATAGATCTCGGCGCGTCGACGTCGGATCTCTATCCCAGCGTCAGCTCCGACGGCGGAGGGTAGTTCGATCCAAACCGGCGCTACTTCGTCAACGGCGCGATCAACGACCCCGCGCTCACCCCTTCCGCCTCTGCCTGGAAGTTCACCACGACGCGGTGCCCGAGCACCGGCAACGCCATCGCCTGCACGTCCTCGAGATCCGGCATCGCCCGGCCATCCATCGCCGCGCGCGCCTTCGCGCCGAGGATCAGATACTGCGACGCTCGCGGCCCGGCACCCCAGCTCACGTACTTCTTGATGTTCGCCGGTGCCTCTGGTGAATCCGGCCGCGTCGATCGCGCGAGCTTCACCGCGTAGCTCACCACGCTCGGCGCCGCGGGAAGCCGTCGCACGAGATGCAGCAGCTCGGAGAGCTGCACCGCCGACAGCACCGGCGTCACGCTGTTCGTGTCGTCCGTCGTCGTCTCCGCCACGATGCGCTCTTCTTCCTCGCGCGACGGATAGCCGACGGTGAGCTGCACCATGAACCGGTCGAGCTGCGCCTCGGGCAGGGGATACGTTCCTTCCTGCTCGATCGGATTCTGCGTCGCGAGCACGATGAACGGCTCCGGCAGATGATGCGTCGTGCCCGCCGCGGTCACCGCATGCTCCTGCATGGCCTGCAGCAGCGCCGCCTGCGTCTTCGGCGGCGCACGGTTGATCTCGTCCGCGAGCACGACGTTTCCGAACACCGGGCCCTGCACGAACTTGAAGAAGCGGCGTCCGGTCGTGTGGTCTTCCTCGAGCAACTCGGTGCCCGTGATGTCGCTCGGCATCAGGTCGGGCGTGAACTGCACGCGCGAGAACTTGAGGTCGAGCGCCTGCGCCACCGTCTGCACCAGCAGCGTCTTCGCCAAACCCGGCACGCCGACGAGCAGCGCGTGACCGCCGGCGAGGATCGTCGCGACGAGGTTGTCCACGACGTCGCGCTGTCCGATGATGCGTCGCGCGATCTGCGCGTTGAGCTGCGTGCGCGCCGAAGCGAGCCGATCCAGCAGCTCCAGATCGCGCGAGTCGTCGCGTACGGGGCGAACGTTGGCGGATGTCGTCACGGTTTCTGGCTGGCTCGGCGAGTGAGGGTTGGCACCACGAAAAGCTAGCGAGCGGCCCGCCCCGTCAGTAGCGCTGGCGGCGCGGTACGCGTGCGGATCGCATGCCGGATGCACGACGGGGTGCCCATTGGACACCCCGCTATGCACCTGGCGTTGAACGATCCTGCGCTCGCCCGTGTGCCTCAGCGCACGATCACGCTCGCGTACGCTTCTGCGCGGTGCGACGTCGACACGAGCAGGCCGTGAGCGAGATAGAGCCCCTTCGTGGGCGGGGTCCACTTCTCGGTGTACGTCAGCGCGCCGTTCGCCGCCAGGGTGACTTTCTCGATCGCCTGCAGGAACGAGCGCGTCGCGGACCAGCGCCACACATCCTTTCCGGTGAGCGAGTCGGTCACCACGAAGTCGTACTTCTGTCCCGATGGGAAGACCACGTCGATCGGCGCCGCGCTCGGGTTCTTCACCGTGAGCGTCAGCGTGACCTCGTTGCCGGCCGCGCTCGCGACCACGCTCCCGAGCTGCGCGGGCAGCTCGTTCGACGGACGCACCACCACCGGTGGCGTGGGCACCTTGGGCGGAGGACCGTTCGGCGTCCCAGCGCAGGTCGTGTCGCACGAGGGGAAGCTGAACAGCGTGTGCGCACCAGGAACGCTCTGCGTCGCCATCGCGATGGTGTGCGTTCCGTGCGCCGAGTTGTTCGCCACGAGGAAGGGCGACGGTTCGACTTTGCCGTTGAAGGTGATCGCTGCGTCGGTGAGCGTGCACACGCCCGCGTTTGGCCGCGCGATGGCGCTCACGACCGAATCCTTGCCGGTCGTCGGCGGAGCCGGTGCAGGGCAGAGCGCCTTCGTGTTCGACTCCGCGAACTTCTGGGTGCCGCTCGTGCCGAAGTAGGTGCCGCCGGTGCCGTCGACGTAGATGAGCGACGCCATCGGCGCGTAGATCGCGAGCAAGGACGGATACAGCATCGCGGCGATCGGCTCATCGTCCGCCGACGACGTGAGCTGCACGACGCGCTTCGGGTTGTCCTTGTCCCACGCGATCAAGCTGCGCATCGCGTGCGAGATCGGCGGGCATGGCGCGACGAAGCAGTACACCTGCTGCGAGAGCTCCGTCACGACGACGGTCGCGACGAACGACGCGGGCGCGCCGTCGATGGTGAGCGCGATCGGCGTGACGCGTCCGCCCGCCCGCACGGCACCGGCGATCGCCAGATACGCGCCGCCAACCTCGGCGTCGCCACCGGAGCGGTTCACCGAGTCAGCCATGTGCGCGAAGGTGTCGGCGGCTCGTGCGGCGTCAGTCTCGGAGCCGAGCAGCGGCGCGGTGCTGTCGCTCGCGCACGCGCTCGCGGCGAGCAGCGCGGCGGCGCAGACGAGGAATCGTTTCATTGTCGTTCCCGGATGTGCTGAGGACACGAACGCCGCTCGGAGTACCCGAGCGGCGTGGGACCCTTCATCCGTCGAACCCGCGCGGCGCCGGGGTGGTCACAGGCGCGCGGTGAACCTCAGCGCAGCTCGAACGCTACGCGCTCCTGCACGGGGAAGTTGCTGCTGTGCAGCGTCGCCACGGCGACATAGCTCCCTTGCGGCAGCGGCGTCGTCGTCTGCTCGGTGATGTGCATCGTCTCACCGCCGTCGAGCGACGCGTTCTGCACCGACTGCGTGAACATCCGTCCCGCCGCCCAGCGATACACCTCGCGACCCGTGCTGTCGATCACCGCGAAGTCGTAGCGCTGCCCGTTGGGGAAGGTGAGCTCGACTGTCTTCTTTCCGTCGTTCGTGAGGTCGAACGCGAAGTGGACGGCGTTCTTCTGCGCGTTGACCACGAGATTTCCGGTGACGTGGCTCACGTTCTGTCCGGCCTGCTTCCGCGTGGAATGATGCCCGGGACCGATCGAGGCTGTCGCGATGTTCGTCGTCACGAGCGACGCCTCGGAATGCGAGCGGGGGCCGCACGCAAAAGCGACGGCACCGATGCAAAGGAGCGGAATGAGAAGGTTGCGGGCGTTCATCCTGAGACCGATGGGGGCTTCGGTGGCGGGCGGTGAGCGGACATCCGCTCACACATCCCACCGGTGACGAAGTTATCAACACCCGGACGAACATGCAACATCATTAGTCACATCGAAGTTGTGATCCTGGATACACTTGCGTGCTCCGCACAAATCTTCGGCGAGTGTTCGGTTTCGTCGCGATCCGCCCGCGAACCGCTCAGCGCGGTATCCCGACCCGTTCAGCGGTCTTCAGCATCAGAGAAACGGTGTCCATGTCCTTCGCGCCGACCTTACCCGGCGAAATCTTCCGCTTCGTCACCTTCTCGAGCTCGAGCAACACCTCGATCAGGGCGAAGGAGTCCACGAGGCCCGACGACACGAGCGGGGTGTCCTCGGCGATCTCGTCGGACGAGTCCATCAACAGGTTCTTCTTCACGTAGTCGATCATCGCCTGCGCTTCGGTGCTGCGTGCCATCGCTCCTCCGAGGGGTTTGGTCGGCCGGACCTCAGTCCTGACGCGTCATCGCCTGGAACCACTGCTCGGTGTCCGATCCGGGCTCCATCGGGCTCACCTTCCGGCTCGACGAGATCAGGACCTCCTTGTCGTCCGACTCCCGCCGGATGCGGTAGTCGAAGCCGAGGTCGAGCAGCGGCTGCCCCGACGCACCGCGCAGCGCGCGCGCTCTCGACTTCACGAACACGTGCAGCCGGTCCGTGGCCTGGGCATTCCCATAATAGCCGATGCGCCGCCGGTACGTTGACCGCGCGTCGAGCGTCTCCGACGGAATGCGATGTCTGAGATCGACGAGCACACCGCGCTCCGCCCGCTCCAGGAAGGCGAGGAAGTTGGCGAAGTACACCAGCCCCGCGCCGTTCATGTCGCGGTCCTCGTCGAGCTGGTAGACGTACTCGCGCTCGCCCTCGTACAGATCGACGTCGTCCGCTTCGCGTTCCAGGAACGCGCCCTTCGGCCTCGCCTGCCGGCAGAGCATCAGCGAGTCGGGCTGCGACTCGAGCTCGGGGATGTGCTCGAACGACATGTTGTCGGGCACCGACATGGAGAGCTTCGACGGGCCGCGCTCCTGGTAGATGAACACGTTGCTGGCGCGGATCCAGAGCTCGGGGTTGGACGCGAGCCGGTACTTCCCATCGAGATAGACCTTGCCGTAGTGAGTCACGTCGGTGAGGTACTCCACCGTGTCGTTCTCCCCGTGCGCGGCGATCGGATGGTCGGGGGTGTAGTTGATCTCGAGGAAGAAGAAGGTCGCATACAGCCGAGCGTCGGCGTCGTCGCGGATGAGCGACGTGGGCACGCCGCCGCGCTCCTCGATCTGCTTCCACCGGTCGTTCCCGATCGCCTTGAACAGCGCGCTCTCGGAGAGGTTGTTCCGCCCCAGGTGGGGCATTCCGAGCTCGAGCGAAAAGGAAGTTCTCATCTGGCGACCAGCTCCTGGTGCGGTGACGACGGGGTCGACGCCGAGGTCGTGCGGCTCGACGGCGTGCTCGGGAAGGTGCTCGACGAATCCGCCGGCGGATCGCGCAGCAGAGGCTCGAGTCCGGACGCGACGGTCTTCGCCATCAGCTCGGCGCCCGCGTCGGTGAAGTGAACGAAGTCGGCGAAGTAGCGAGGATCGGGCGGGATGATCCGCGCGGCGTCGATCACCGTGACATGCTGCTCCGCGGCGAGCTGTCGCAGCGCTTCGTTCATGCGCAGCTCCATGTCGACGAAGCCCTGCTCGGCGAGCATCGGGTAGAACTTCCGCCAGCTCACCAACAGCGCACGGTCGACGTTGGCGGGGTTCTGTCCCACCGCGTTCGCATGCGTCACGATCACCGGCTGCACGCCGCGCTCGCGCGCCGCGGCGACGAGCCGGGCGACGTCGTCGCGATAGCGAACGATGTTCACCTCGGGAAGCTTCTGCATCACGGGGAACTGCGATGCCTCCGCCGCGATCTCGCGCTCGCGCAGTGTCGTCTGCACTGCCGTCGGCAGCAGCGATTTGAGCAGCGTCCTCACGCGCTCCCACACGCGCAGCTCGAACCCCGCGCTCTCCGGCTCCGGCTCGGCGGCGCCCCGCGTGTAGACGAGATAGGGCAGCCAGATGTAGTCGGCCGGCGTCGCGTAGATCACGGCGACGCGCGGGTGCACCAGCGAGACGATCTCGGGAAGACGCATTGTCGCGGTCGCGGCAGACTGACCGGGATACGCCGCATTCACAACCTGGAAGCGATTCGCGCCCAGACGTGCGTTGAGCGCGCGCTCCAGCTCGCGGGGATATTCACGCCCCTCGCTCTCGTACAGGCCGAATGTCTCCGAGGCGCCGAAGCAGACGATCGAGGTGCGGCCGGACTGCAGCGGTGGGCCGCGGAACCCGACCTCGTTGAGCGTCCATTTGCGGAAGCGCGCATTCGGCTTGCCGCGACGCCCGAGCGAGTCACGTGTGTACATGATCTCGTTGTCGTAGCGGCCCGTGATCGGCGCGCCGTACGTGAAGTGATCGTCGAGACGCGCGAGCAGCTCCAACGCTGCTCCGAAGAGGAGCACCGAAAGCACGACGCGACCGATCCTGACAGCTGGGCGCATCAGAACTGGAAATAGATGAAGGACTGCGGCTCCGCGGAGTGGAACACCGTGAAGTAGAAGATCGTCGCGTAGCCGAGGTATCGAAGCTCGATGGGAAGCCAGGAGAGCATGTCGCCCTCACCGCGAAGCCGCTCGGTGAGCCACTCGAGCAGCACGTAGCCGACGGCGACGATCGCCACCAGCGCGTAGAAGTCCGACGGCAGCGCCGATGGACGCCCGGAGAATGGATTGAGCGCGGAGGCAAGCAGCGAGCCCGCCTGGTTCCAGTCGCGCGCGCGGAAGAGGATCCAGCCGAGGGTGATCGCGGCGAAGGTCACCAGCCAGGAGAGCGCAGTGCCGACGGGGCCTTTGACGGAGCGCTTCGTGCGGCGCTGCCACTGCTGGATGAGCCGGTGCGCGAGCAGCAGGAGACCCTGATAGGTGCCCCAGAGCAGAAAGAGCAGGCTGGCCTTGTGCCACAGCCCGAAGATCACCATCGAGGCGACGAGCATCGTGTTCCGCCACCAGACCTCGCGTCGCATCGTGGCGATCGGAAGAAAGAGGTAGTCGCGGATCCAGAACGACAGGGTGATGTGCCAGCGCGTCCAGAACACTGCCGGCGTCGGCGACAGGAAGGGACGCCGGAAGTTCTCGGGCAGCCGGATCCCGAACAGCATCGCGAGACCGATCACCACGCGCGAGTATCCGGCGAAGTCGAAGAAGAGCTGCAGGCCGTAGGCGATGAGCAGCACCCAGGTGTCGGCACTGCTCAACCGGCCGCTCAGCGACTCGAAGCCCCAGTTCACGCCCTGGCCGTTCCATCCGCTGCCGAGGTAGCGGGCGACGGTGATCATCAGCACGCCGATCCAGATGCTCTGCGCGCCCCAGGCGACGTTCTGCCACGATCCGCGCTCGGCCGATCGAAACTGCGGGAGCAGCTCGGGAAGGCGGCAGATCGGGCCGGAGAGCACCGTGGGCGCGAAGCCCATGTACAGAAGGAACTCGACCAACGTGGGATCGAGGTTCTCGCCGCGGTACTGGTCGAACAGGTAGCTCAGCCCCTGGAACGTCCAGAACGAGATGCCGATCGGAAGGGCGAGGTGCGCGATGCTGCGCGCGATGGGCGACTGCTCGAACAGACCGGCCAGCGCCGGCAAGTACTTGAACGTGGAGAGCAGCAGCACGTTCGCGAGGATCCCGACCCAGAGCACGGAGGCGGTCGGCTTGCGCCGGACGACCGATCCCCACGCGTAGTTGAACAGGGAGCTGGCGAGCAGGATGCCGAAGAAGCGCCAGCCGACGCTCAGGTAGAAGGCGTAGCTGGCGACGAGATATAGAACCTGCCGGACGCGGGCAGACTCCACCCTCTGCGTCAGCAGCCAGAGGATCGGGATGCCGACGGCGAATGCGACGTACAGACTCGACATGATGCGGTCAGAACTCTCGACTGGGCGGGACGGGCGTCGGCCGCGACTGTCGGCTCGATCGACGGGCTGCGTCCGGTGATGCGGGCGCGGTCGTCGGTCGAGCTCGGGACGGCACGCGGGCCGAGCGGCAAACTAATGAGGGCGACGCTTCGTGTACCAGACGATCGCCAAGCCGTTCCGGTTCGCGGCCTTTTGCACGAACGACGCCGCCGAGTCGAAGGGGTGGCGACGGCGGAGGGCGGTGCCTGCATCTGGAGCGCGGTCGAGGGAATGCGCGCGCCATTTCCGCGAGCTCGAGCTTCGCGATGGGCGGGTCGCGAGACGCGGACGCCGTGCACTCCTAGCCCCTGTGGAAGTGCCTGCTGCGTCAGGAGTTACGACTTGTGCGTGCTCGCGATCCCAGCTTCCATCGGTCGAGCCCGTTCGCTTGCGAAAAATTTCACAAGCGCTAGATTCCGCCTCGCATGAACGGATCGCCGGATGGGGGAACGGGCGGTACGCCGCCTCGAGAGGGGCCGCCGGAGGAGGGGTTCTCGGTCTCCGAGTTCGCCGGCGTCGGTATCCAGTTCGCCGTCTCGATCATCGTCTTCCTGTATCTGGGACAATGGCTCGACCGGAAGCTCGGCACGGCTCCCTGGCTGTTGATCATCGGCGTGTTCCTGGGCGCCGGAGCAAGCTTCTACAGCATGTACCGGAAGCTCACGGCGGCCCAAGCACGCGACGAAGCGGCCAGGAAAGCCCGGCGCGAGGGGCAGCGGTGAGCGGCACATCGATGGGACGCGGACTGGCGCTGTACGGGCTGGCGAGCGTGGTGGCGATCGGGTTGGCCGCTGGAGTGTTCGTGGCCGTGTACCCGGAGCCGCTGGCGAGACAGGCGGTCCTCGTGAGCGCGATCGTTGCGCTCGCCGTGCAGCTGATTGCCTTCGCGATCGCTCGGCTCATCGCCGACCGGGGGAACGCGATCGCGGGATGGGGTGTGGGGGCCTTGATCTGCTTCGCAGCCCTCATCGTGTTTGGATTCGTGAGTCGGGCGCTCGGACTGCCGCCGAACGCGGCGCTGCTGAGCCTCGCGACCTTCTTCTTCTTGACCGAACTGATCGAGCCGCCGCTCCTTACCGTATGAAGACCGGTTCCCTTCTCTTCGCGCTGCTCATCGCCGCCGCGCCGCTCGCCGCTCAAGAGGCGTCGCTGGCCCAGCCGCAGTCCAGCGTTCCGCAGGCGATCGACTCGAGCGCCGCACGAGCGGCCGAGCAGACCGCCGCCGAAGTGCAGCACGGCTCGGCCACCCCGATGGAGCACGGCCCGTCGGCCGTGCACGGTGAAGCGGCGGAGCACAGCATCTGTGGGCACCACGGGGATGACATCATCACCCCGCACATCACCGACTCCAAGTGCATCGAGGTGCCCAGCTTCCCGAAGATCTGGGTGCCGCGCGAGGTGCCGCTGCCGCAGTGGGCGCCCATCCACATCGGCTCGGTGGCGATCGACATCTCGCCGACGAAGCACGTCGTGATGCTGCTCGTCGCCGCCGCGCTCTGCTGCATCATCCTGATCGGCGCGGCGCGCGCGCACGTGCGCCATACCACCGCGAGCGGTCGTCCCAAGGGATTCGCGACCGGAATCGAGGCGATGGTGCTGTACATCCGCCAGGAAGTGGCGATCCCAAATCTGGGGCACCATGGCGAGAAGTACGTGCCCTTCATTCTGAGTCTCTTCTTCTTCATCCTGTTCGCCAACCTGCTCGGACTCATCCCGTACGGGTCCACGGCGACCGGCAACGTCTCGGTGACGGCGACGCTGGCGATCATCACGTTCGTCGTGATCGAGCTGGCGGGAATGCGCGCGCAGGGACTCGGCTACCTCAACACGCTCTTCTACTGGAACAAGGATCTGCCGGGCTGGCTGCGGTTCCCGATGTTCCTGCTGATGTCCCCGATCGAGATGGTCGGCAAGATCACCAAGCCGTTCGCGCTGACGATCCGACTGTTCGCCAACATGACGGCGGGCCACATCGTGGTGCTCGCGCTGATCGGGCTGATCTTCTTTTTCAAGAGCTACGTGTTCGGCGTGGCGCCGCTGGCGATGGCCGTGGCGATCATGATGCTCGAGCTGTTCGTAGCGTTCCTGCAGGCGTTCATCTTCTCATTGCTGGCTTCTGTCTTCATTGGACAGATCAGGGAGGGGGCGCACTAGAAGCTCGTTCGTCGGTTCATCCGTGATCGGTTCGTCGGCCTACCTCGGGACGCAGAGGCTGACCGAAGCAGGCTGACAAACCGACGAACCGTCAACCGAAATACGTTTCACGGCAGGTGGAGCTCGCCCTTCCACCCGCCACGTACCCGGCCGAGTGGCCGGGGAAGTCCGTTGAGACCCGGGTCTCGCCGACGGACGGCGGTGCAGTGATGCCGCGGGGCGCTGACGATTTCACGATTCGCACGACTCGGAGACAGAACCATGGTTCACACGATTCTTCCGCTTCTGCAGGCGACGGCCGACACGGCCAGCAACGCGCGCGGCCTGATCGGCGTCGGCGCGGGCCTCGGTGCTGGCCTGGCCGTCATCGGTGCAGGACTCGGCATCGGCCGCATCGGCGGCCAGGCCGTCGAGGGTATGGCGCGCCAGCCGGAAGCGGCCGCGCGCATCCAGACCGCCGCGCTGATTCTCGCGGCACTCATCGAGGGCGCCGCGCTGTTCGGCGTCGTCATCGCGTTCCTGCTCCAGGGCAAGATCTAATTCCATCGGCACCCCGCCGACCCGGGTCGGCGGGGTCGCCGCTCATTCCACTCGATCTTCCGATGCGCACCCTGATTCGTTCGCTCGTCCTCTCGCTCGTCCTCGCCGCGCCCGCGCTGGCTCAGGAAGAGGCGCCGAAGGCGAACCTGCTCTCGCCCAGCTACGGGCTGATGTTCTGGACGCTGATCATCTTCGTCGTCCTGGCGATCGTGCTCAGCAAGTTCGCGTTCGGCCCGATCACGCGGTCGGTCGAAGCGCGCGAGCGCGCGCTCGAAGAGGCGATCGACGCCGCCAAGCGCGATCGCGAGGAGGCCGCGCGGCTGCTGGCCGAGCATCGCGCCGCGCTCGACGCGTCGCGCGGCGAGGCGCAGAAGCTCATCGCCGACGCTCGCGCCGCCGCTGAGCGCGTGCGCGCCGATCTGGTCGAGCAGGCGCATGCCGAGCAGGCGGACCTGCTCGCCCGCGCGCGTCAGGAGATCGAGAGCGAGAAGACCCGCGCGATCGGTGAGCTTCGCAAGGAAGCGGTCGATCTCGCGATACTCGGCGCCAGCAAGGTGATCGATCGGAATCTCGATTCTGCCTCGAACCGGCAGCTCGTCGAGAGCTTCCTGGCCAGCGTGACGCCGGCCGCCGTTTCGGCGAGCCGCTGACCGATGCGCGACGCAACGATCGCCCGTAACTACGCCGAGACGCTGCTCGTGCTCGCGGGCAGGGCGGAGGATCTGCGCGGCTGGGGCAAGATGCTCACCGACGTGGCGACGGCGATGGACGAGAACCCGACGCTTCGCCTGTTCCTCGAGTCGCCGAAGGTGTCGGCCGAGCAGAAGAGCGCCGTGCTGGGCAAGGCGTTCACCGATCGCATGCCGCGGCTGATGCTTCGGTTCATCCAGTCGCTGGTGATGCATCGCCGGCAGATGTTGATCCCCGAGATCGCCGAGGAGTACCTCAACCTCGTCGACGCGGCGGAGGGGCGGATGCACGCCCGGGTGACCGTGGCGCGTGAAACCGACGACGCGGGCCGCGCGGCGATCGCGCAGCAACTCTCACGCGTGTTCGGCAAGGAGGTGGTGCCGCACGTGAGCGTGGATCCGTCGATCCTGGGTGGCGTGATCGTGCACGTCGGCGATACGGTGCTGGACGGCTCGGTGAGGAAGCGGCTGGCCAGTCTGCGGCGGAGGATGCTGACGGGGCGGTAGCGGCGCGCCCGAGGCGCGCTGTCAGTCGGTTCGTCGGTGAACGGTTAGACGGCCGGCCTCGGGACGCAGGAGCT
>DASYMZ010000150.1:0-1964 GCA_036008805.1 Gemmatimonadaceae bacterium | reverse complement strand
TGCGGGCGTAATTCAGTTGGTAGAATGCCAGCTTCCCAAGCTGGACGTCGCCGGTTCGAGTCCGGTCGCCCGCTCCTTGGCAATATTGCTCCAATGTCTCCCGAGAAGCCCGGGTCCACGATGTGGACCTGGGCTTCTTTGCTGCGACATCAGTCGGCCCGCAGTGCTTCGGCGGGATCAATGCGAAGCGCGCGTCGCGCGGGCACATAAGACGCAAGCACGGCGACCGCAACGACTAGCAGGGCGGTAACACCCAGCGTGACGGGGTCGGCGGGACTGATGGCGTAGAGCATTGACCTGAGCACCCGCGTCGTTGCCATCGCGATCGCGAGGCCAAGCACGACGCCTACGACGGCGAGCCGCAGGCCGACGCCGACGACCAATCCGATCACCGCCTTCGGCTCCGCGCCGAGCGCCACCCGCACGCCGATCTCCCGTGTGCGTTGAGTGACCCCATACGCGACGACCCCGTACAGGCCCACCGCCGCGAGCACGAGGGCGAGGATCGCGAAGGCCGTGATCAGCGCCATGGCGAAACGCGTGGGCGCCAGACCGTTGCGAAGGTACGTGTCTCCCGACAGCGGCGGACGCACGAAGATGGCCGGATGCACCGACGCGATTGCCCGCTTGATGATGGGCGCGGCCTCGTCGCCCGGCAGGTTGGTGCGCACCACGATCGGCACGTCGCCGAGCACCTTAGGGACCAAGCTGTAGACCTGCAGCTCCGCGCGATCGCCGTGCACGTCGGGCATGCGGGTATCGTCGACGACCCCCACGACGGTCGACCACGGGGCCGGTGCACCGGCACTCCGTCCGAAATCCGACTGGCGGACGCGGGCGCCGAGGGCGCGGCCGTCGGGCCACAGCCGGTGGGCGACCTCCTGGTTCACCAGCACCTCGGGCGAGAACGCGAAGCCGCGCGGCGTGACTCCGGGCGCGCGCGCGATCGACGTGTCGGGCAGCCGGCCCTTCAGCAGCGCGATGCGCGCCACGCGGAAGTAGTCGGGGCTGATGAACACCGTGCCGACGCTCGGCAACCGCCGCTGCCCACTCCCTGGATCGTTCTCGGTCTCCAGACCGGGGCCCCCAAACGCCTTTCCGGGCATCACGCCGAAGGCGACGCCGGTCACACCGGGCAACTCCCTGAGGCGGTCGATTATCGCTGCACGAAGCTGGGGCTTCTGGTCCCGGAACGGCCCCATGCCCAGCAGGACGTTTGCATATACGAGCCCCCGCGGCTCGAAGCCCAGCCGCATCGCCTGGAGCGCGGCAAAGGACCGCACGAGCAGCCCCGCGCCAGAGAGCAGCACGAGCGACGCCGCGATCTCGAACACGATCAGCGCCGAGCGCACGCGGCGGGAGGCGGTCCCGGAGGAGCCGCCACGCGTCTCGCGGCGCAGCGCGTCGCCGGGCGCCTGCGCGCTCGAGAGTATCGCCGGCACGCACCCAAAGAGGATGCCCGTCGCCACGGCGACGCCGAGCGTCCAGAGCAGCACCACCGGCTGCAATCGCACGTCGGCGAGACTTGCCAACGCGGGTGGCCGTAGCGCGATGATGAGCCGCAGGGAAAGCCAGGCGACGCCGAGGCCGAGCAGCCCGCCCGCCAGCGCGAGCATCGTGCTTTCCGTCAGCACCTGACGGACGATGCGCGCGCGACTCGCCCCGAGCGCTCCGCGGATTGCGAACTCGTGCTGGCGTGCCCACGCCCGCGCGAGCAGGAGGTTCGCGACGTTCGCGCAGGCGATGAGCAGCAGCGCCCCGACCGCGGCGAAGAGCACCTGCAGCGCCCGTCGCTCGCGCTGCCCGAGGAAGTCCCGGGCGCGCATCACGCGGAAGCGCTGCGGCGCCTGGTTCTCCGCGGTCGGAAGCACGCCGGGCCGCTCCGGCGCGCTCGACGCGATGGCCTGCAGCTCGCTGGATGCCGCCTCAGGCGTCGCGCCGGGACGAAGCCACGCGAACACGGT
>DASYMZ010000149.1:0-22514 GCA_036008805.1 Gemmatimonadaceae bacterium | reverse complement strand
TCCAAACGCGGGCCGGGTAGTATGCCAATCCTCTACCTCCATCCGGGTTTACCCGCGTACGGCAGCGCGAGCCGCGAGCGGACGAAGTGGGGACGGACTCCTGGGGACGGACTCCGGAGTCCGTCCCCAGGAGTCCGTCCCCGTGTTGCACCCGCGCAGCGATCCCTCCAAACGCGGCCCGAATCAGGAGGGCAGGTATGCCAATCCTCCTACCCAAGTCCGTGTTTACCCGCGTACTGCCGTGGCAGTAACCGACAGCGAACCGACCCGGCCACCAAGCACGAAGGTCCTGCCGTCGCCTCACGCCGTCATCCAGATCCTCCCCGCCACCACCACCAGAAACACGGCAAACGCCTTCTTCGCCACGATCGGATTGAGGTCCCGCATCAGCAGGGCGCCAAAGTAGGCGCCGACGAAGATGCCGAGGGCGATGAGGAGTGACGCGCGGACGTCGAGGTGGCCGTCCTTGTAGTACTGCCAGGCGCCGAGCGCGCCGACGGGAAGCAGCAGGGCACCCAGCGAGGTCCCCGTCGCCGTGTTCGGCTGCATCCGCCCGAGGAGAAGCAGCGCCGGAACGATGATGATGCCGCCGCCGATGCCGAACAGCCCGGAAAGGAGTCCGGCCGCGAGGCCGATCGCGAGATAGAGGAGTGGCATGTCTGGATGCTCGCCCCGATCACGGCGCGACGCAACGGGAGGGTCCGGTCCGCACTGCTCCGGACTTCCATCGCCCGGAGGCGCGGGCTAGGATTCGCCCCTGAGAGCCGCCTCCCGCACCCCACGAAACGATGCTCAGCCCGTCCTCGATCGCCTTCCTCAAGCGCCTGCTCGACGCTCCCGCACCGTCGGGGTTCGAGACCCTGGCAGCGCGCGTCTGGCGCGCCGAGGCGAGCACCTTTGCCGACAAGGTCACCTCCGACGTGGCCGGCAACAGCATGGCCGAGGTGAATCCGGGGGGCTCGCCGACGATCATGCTCGACGGGCACATCGACGAGATCGGCGTCATCATCCAGTACATCGACGACGAGGGCTACCTCTACATCTCCCCGATCGGGGGCTGGGATCCACAGGTGCTGGTCGGGCAGCGGATCCGCTTCCTCGGCACCGATGGCGACGTGCTCGGTGTCGTCGGCAAGAAGCCGATCCACCTAATGAAGAGCGACGATCGGGATCGCGCCAGCAAGATCACCGACCTCTGGGTGGACATCGGTGCGGTGGACCGCGCTGAGGCCGAGTCGCGCGTCTCCGTCGGTGACCCGGGCGTGCTCGACTCGCGCTCGCTCGACTTCCCGCACGACCGAATCGTCTCCCGCTCCATCGACGACCGGATCGGCGCGTTCGTCGTGCTCGAGGCACTGCGCCGCTACGCCGAGAAGCCGGGCGCGGCACGAGTCGTCGCCGCCGCGACCACCCAGGAGGAGATCGCCTGGCACGGCGGCGGGGCCGCGATCAGCGCGCACGCGATCAACCCGAAGATCGCGATCGTGGTCGACGTCACTTTCGCGACGGATCATCCGAACATCGAGAAGAAGGAGATCGGCGAGCACAAGATGGGCGGCGGCCCGATCCTCAGCCGCGGCGCGCTGATCTCACCGGTGGTGCTCGGCCTGCTTCGCACGACGGCGAAGGAGCACGGCATCGCCCACGCGGTGCACGCGGTGGGGCGCGACACGTCGACGAACGCCGACGCGATCCACATCGCGCGCGAGGGAGTGGCCACTGGGCTGGTGTCGATCCCGAACCGGTACATGCACTCGCCGAACGAGATGGTCTCGCTCGTCGACGTGGACAACGCGGCCACGCTCATCGCCGAGTTCTGCCGCGCGGTCACGACCGAGACGGATCTGACGGCGCGCTGAGCGTCGCTCGCTGGTGGATGCGCCGTGACGCTGTTCGCGGCTCGTGGGCGCGTCCCTCCGCGTGCAGGCCGAGCGAAAACAGAACGAGCGAGCGATCAAGCCGACGGACGCATCGGGATCGGGGCCTGTTTCGCGATCCGCAGCAGCGCGAACGTCACCGCGCTCTTCACGTCGTCGTCCCGGTCGCCCTGCAGCGCGCGCAGCACCTCCATCGCCTCCGGTGTCTTCGCCTCAGCCAGCCCCTGCACCGCGGCGACGCGATACGCCGTCGACTTCTTCTTGAACAGCCCGCGCTCCGCTTCCACCGCCTTGATCAGGCGCTGCACCGCGTCCGGCGTGGCGAGCTTCCCCAGCGCGAGCATGAACGCCGCCTGCACCTCGTCGTCCTTCTCGTCCTCGAGCGCCTTCACGAGCGTCGCGGCCGTCTTCAGGTCCTTGCGCGTCAACAGCGCGGCGGCCGCCTGCATGCGCATCGCCGGCGCGCCGTCCTTGAGCGCGTCCTGGATCGCCTGCATCGCGCGCGTCGTCCCGAGCCGCATCAGCGCGCCCGTCGCGGCGCGGCGCACCCGATCGTCCTCGTGGCGCAGCAGCGCGGTGAGCTGCGGCTCGGACTCCTTCGCCTCCATCTCGCCGAGCAGCTCGGCAGCGTTGCGCGCCACGAACCAGCGTGCGTCGCCGAGCATGTGGATCAGCGTGGGAATGCCCGCCTGGAGCTGCACCAGCACGTCGAAGTAGGCGCGCCGGTCTGTCTGCCCGGACACGGCGGCGATCTGCTCGATCAGCGCGTCGGCGCCGTCCTCGCCCGCGCGCGCGAGCACGGCGACGAACTCCTCGCGCCGGTCGCCCGCGTGCGGGATCTGCTGGGTCACCGCGCGCAGCAGCGCGGGCTTCGCGGCGCGGCGCAGCGCCATCACGAACGCGCGCTTCGCCTCGAACTCCTGGATCGCCGGCTCGCGCCGCGTGATGCGCGACAGGATGTCGGCCACCAGCGTCACCTTGCCGTCGCGCGCCGCTCCCTCCGCGATGAGCACGAGATCGTCGAGCACGCGCGCGAGCACTCCCGCGGTGGTCGATTGATCGAGCTGGGTCAGCAGCTCGTCGTGCGACGTGGTCGGCGTCCGCGCGGCGGCGAACTGCTCGAACATCCCACCTTCGTTGCGACTCTCCTTCTGCGCGGGGGCCGTCACCGACGCGCGCGGCGTCGGCATCAGCTTGGCCTTCATCGCCTGCTCGTCGATCACGTCGCCGAAGCCGAGGTCGGGAAGCGTCGCGGCCTCCTCGATGGGTGCTGCACCGGCCGCAGCGATCGCGGGCGCGGCGACTGACGTCTCCGCTGCCGCAGCCACGGGCACTGCTGCGGGCGCCGCGTCAGCCACCGGCGCCACCACCGGCGCCACCACCGGCGCCGGCACCGCGACGAACCGAACGCTCGGCGCGCCCTGCGCCTCCTGCTTCGACACCGCGGCGTGGCCGCCGTCCGACTGGACCGCCTCCCACGCCAACACGCGCGCCGATCCCACCACGCCCGCGGCCGCAGCCCCCGCGTCGAACTGGATCTCGACCAGACCGTGCGCACGCATCAGCCGGACGGCGTCGGCCACGCCGGCGAGCACGCCGGGAACCAGGTTGCCGTTCGCGAGCAGCTCCGGTCCGTCCGACCCGAGCGTGACCGCACCGTCTTTCGAGATCGTGACGAGCGCGCGCAGCGACGCCTTCTGCTCATCGACGTTGCTCGGCTCGTGCACGAGCAGCCAGAGGAGCCGAGCGTAGTGGCGGGCGAAGGTGACCGAATGATCCATGAGGCGATCGCTGGCCCTCGGCGGCCAGGAAGTGAAAGACGACTGCAAGTATCGACGTGCCGTGTCACACGTGCCAGCGCGAGCCACCAGTCTTCACCGCGACTCGGCGCCGCGATTAGGATTCGACATCCTTCCCCCACGCCCCATGCATCGAGCCATCAGGACCAGAGGCACTCGTTCGCGCGCCACGCACGTGGCGCTGATCACGCTCGCCCTGCTCGGTGCCTGCAAGACGATCGAGCGACCCGCCGCGCCAGCCGCGACCGACGCGGATCGCATCCTGCGCGACATCGCCTATCTGGCAGACGACCGGCTCGAGGGTCGCGGCACGGGAACGGCCGGCAACGACAGCGCCGCCGCCTGGCTGGCCCGCCGCCATGCCGAGCTCGGGCTCGAGGCAATCGTGGCGGACAGCTCGCGCGCCGCCTGCCGAATCGCTCCGCTTCCCGCTGGGTGCCGCGTCTATCTCCAGCGGTTCGTCGCGAAGGGAGCGGAGCTCGCCCACAGTGGACATCCGGAAGGCCTCCTCACCCAGAACGTGGTGGCGGTGGTTCCCGGCCGCGACCCTGCGCTCGCCAACGAGTACGTCGTGCTCGGCGCGCACTTCGACCATCTCGGCCGCTCGCCCGCCAGCGCGCTGGATCCGGGAGCCGGCAGCGCGATCCGCAACGGCGCCGACGACAACGCCTCGGGCACCGCGGCGCTCCTCGAGCTCGCGCGGCTGTTCGCCGCGCACCCGGGCCGCCGTTCGATCGTCATCGCGCACTTCAGCGGCGAGGAGCTCGGCCTCCTCGGCTCCCAGTGGTTCGTGGAGCATCCCCCCGTCCCACTCGGAGATGTCGCGGCGATGGTCAACTTCGACATGGTCGGCCGGCTGCGGGGCGACAAGCTGATCGTCTACGGCGTCGGCACGGCGAACGAGCTGCCCGCGCTGCTCGACAGCGCCAACGTGGAGCCGAAGCTCGCACTCAGCGAGGTGAAGGACGGGTTCGGACCGTCGGACCACAGCTCGTTCTACGCGAAGGGGATCCCGGTGCTGCACTTCTTCACCGATCTGCACGAGGACTACCATCGCGCCACCGACGACGTGGAGAAGATCAACGCGCCGGGCGAAGCACGCGTCGTCGCGCTGGCCGAGCGCGTGGTGCGCGCGATCGCCGACCGTCCGTCGAAGCTCGCCGTGGTGCGCGTGGCGGGAGCCGCGATGTCGCCGCGCCGCGAGGGAAGCAACGTCTACCTCGGCACGATCCCGGACATGAGCGCGGGCGAGGTGCCCGGCCTCAAGCTCACGGGAGTGCGCGCGGGCAGCCCGGCGGACAAGGGCGGTCTTCAGGAGGGCGACGTCGTGGTCGGCCTGGGCGGGAAGGAGGTGAAGGACCTCTACTCCTACAGCGACGCGTTGTACGCGCACCAGCCGGGCGAGGAGGTGGAGATCGCCTACCTGCGCGGCGGCGCGCGACACACCACGCGAGTGACGCTGGGCTCTCGCCCGCAGTGACGCTCACTCCTCCGGCCACAGCCACGCCGCGCCGCGCACGCCGCTCGAGTCGCCGTGCACGTTGCGGCGCACCTGAGTCAGCACGGTGTCCGAGAAGACGTACGGCCGCATCGCGCGCACGGCGATCTGCTCGAGCGCGGGAAGATTCGACATCCCGCCGCCGAGGACGATCACGTCCGGGTCGAGCACGTTGACCACCGACGCGAGCCCGCGGCCGAGCCGGTCGTGATATCGCGCCAGTGTCTCCATCGCGCTCGCGGCGCCGCTCGCCGCCGCGCTCACGATCTCGCGCGTCGACCGCGCCTCGCCCGTCCGCTCGCGGTGATCGAGCTCCATCCCCGGACCGGAGAGATACGTCTCGATGCAACCGCGGCGCCCGCAGTAGCACGCCGGTCCTGGCAGCTCGGCCACGCTCGGCCACGGCAGTGCGTTGTGCCCCCACTCGCCGCCGATCAGGTTCGCGCCCACGTGCACGCGCTTCCCAATCGTGAAGCCGCCACCCACGCCCGTGCCGAGGATCACGCCGAACACGCTGCCGAACCCGGCGCCCGCTCCGTCGGTGGCTTCGGAGAGCACGAAGCAGTTCGCGTCGTTCATGAGACGCACGGGCCGGCCGAGCCGCTGCTCGAGCGCGTCGCCGAGTGGCTTGCCGATCAGCCAGGTGGAGTTCGCGTTCTTCACGATCCCCGTCGCCTGCGAGATCATGCCCGGGATGCCGATGCCGATCGTGCCCCGCTCTCCAACCGTGCCTTCGATCAGCGCGACGAGGTCGGCGATCGCCTCGATCGAGCCCTCGTACTCGCGCGGCGTGCTCACGCGGTGACGGAAGCGCTCCTCGCCACCGACGAGCGCGAGCCCCTCGATCTTCGTGCCGCCCAGGTCGATCCCGATCCGAATCGTCCGTCTCCGATGATGCTCGCGGTGAGTCGCGGTGGTCGTGTCGCCGAACGATACCGGGCCGCCGAACCGAAGGGAACGGCGGACCGCCGCTGATGCCGCTCTCCGTCTGGTCGTCGGCGCGCTACACCTTTCCCCTCCCCGACGGCCACCGCTTTCCCGTTGCGAAGTACGCGCTGCTGCGCGAAGCGGTGATCTCCGAAGGGATCGTGGCGCCCGAGCGGGTGCTCGACCCCGCGCGGGCCGAGCTGTCCGCGCTCGAGCTCGTGCACACGCCCGACTACGTGCGTCGCTTCAGCGAAGGCGCGCTCGACGCCGCCGAGATCCGACGACTCGGCTTTCCCTGGTCCGAGGCGCTCGTCGAGCGGTCGTACCGCGCGGTTGGGGGAACGATCGCCGCCGCGCGACACGCATTGGAGCACGGCGTCGCGATGAACCTCGCGGGCGGCACGCACCACGCCTTCCCCGATCACGGCGAGGGATTCTGCGTGTTCAACGACGTCGCCGTCGCCATCCGCCTGCTCCGTCGCGACGGGCTCGTGCGCCGCGCCGCGGTCGTCGATCTCGACGTGCACCAGGGCAACGGCACTCACGCCATCTTCGCCGGCGATGCGGAGGTGTTCACCTTCAGCATGCACGGCGGGCGGAACTATCCCTTCCACAAGGTTGCCGGCACGCTCGACGTCGAGCTCGCCGACGGCACCGGCGACGACGACTACCTGCGCGAGCTCCAGACGTCACTTCCACGAGTGCTCGCGGACTCGGCGCCGGACCTCGTGGTGTACATCGCCGGAGCGGATCCGCACGAGAGCGACGCGCTCGGCCGGCTCGCGCTCACCTTCGACGGCCTCGCGCGCCGCGACGCGCTCGTGCTCGAGAGCTGCCGAGAGGTCGGCATCCCCGTCGCGATCACGATCGGCGGCGGCTACGGCCGCCGGATCGACGACACCGTGGCGGTGCACCTCCGGACCGTTCGCATCGCGGCCGCTCTCGCGCGCTGACCGCGCGGCACTCTGCGTCGATTCCGGCGTACTGTGACGCTGCTGCCGCCCCAGGCAGTTTCGTCCAATCGAGGACCCGCACGCCGGTCGATACTCCAGCGCACGATCAACGACGATCAGCGACTGGTGCGGCGGCGGAGTCCAACGCACGGTCTCTCACTCGGCAAAACCTCAATCTCGTGAACGTGTTCGCACTCCCGCTCCTCGCTCGCCGCCCCACCACGCTCCTCGCCATCCTGCTCTGCACCGGAGCGCCGCTGGCGGCCCAGCAGGGCGCCGACACCAGCACGGCGCATAGGATGACGCACGCCGTCCCCGTGCCGACGGCGGTGGCGGCGGCCAAGGTCGGCGCCATCACGATCGACGGGAAGCTCGACGAGGACGCATGGAGCAAGGCGACCCCGATCACGGAGTTCACCCAGGTCGATCCCAGAGAAGGCGAGCCGTCGACGCAGCGCACCGAGGTGCGCTTCCTCTACGATGACGAGGCCCTCTACGTCGGCGCGCGCATGTTCGAGAAGAACGGCGCGAAGGACGTGGTCACGCGGCTCGTGCGCCGCGACGCCGATCTCGAGTCGGACTACTTCGAGGTCGTGATCGACGCGTATCACGACCACCTCGGCCGCGCCTTCTTCGACATCAACCCGTCCGGCTCCAAGTTCGACGCGCTCGGCGTCGGTGCGTCGAACCCCGACGCGAGCTGGGACGGCATCTGGGAAGCCGGCACGAAGATCGACTCGCTCGGCTGGACGGCCGAGCTGCGCATCCCGTACTCGCAGCTCCGCTTCTCGCGCCAGACCGTGCAGACGTGGGGTCTGCAGGTGCGGCGGTTCATGCAGCGCTCGCACGAGTACACCCAGTGGTCGCACTGGAAGAAGACCGAAGTCGGCGGCCCGTCGCGCTTCGGTCATCTCGACGGCATCCGGATCGGCAGCGTGCCGAAGCATCTCGAGGTGCTGCCCTATGTCGTGTCGCGCTCGCGGCACATCCGTCCCTCGGCGCCCGGTGATCCATTCAACGATGGCAGCCGGCAGGACATGCGCGCCGGCGGCGACATCAGAGCGCTGCTCACGTCGAACCTCACGCTCGACGCGACGATCAATCCCGACTTCGGTCAGGTCGAGGTCGATCCCGCGACGGTGAACCTGAGCGCGTTCGAGACCTTCTTCGAGGAGAAGCGCCCATTCTTCGTCGCCGGCTCGGGCATCTTCAACTTCGGATCCGCGAACTGCTACTTCTGCAGCAACTTCAACAGCATCGAGTCGTTCTACTCGCGGCGCATCGGACGCTCGCCGCAAGGCGCGAACCTCGCCTCGGGCACCTTCGTCGACGTGCCGGAGAACTCCACCATCCTCGGCGCCGCGAAGATCACCGGACGCACCGGGGGCGGCATCACCGTCGGTCTGCTGAACGCCGTCACGCGCCGCGAAGTGGCGAGCATCGTGAACGACGACGGCTCGCGCGTGAAGCAGGACGTCGAGCCGTTCACGAACTACTTCGTCGGACGAGCGACCAAGGACTACCGGAGCGGCGACATCGTGCTCGGCGGCATCGCGACGTCGGTCGTGCGCCGGCTCGACGACCTGAAGCTGCGCGACCGCCTCACCTCGCACGCCGAAGCCGTCGGGACCGATCTCGTCCTCAACTGGGACAAGAAGAACTACTCGCTGCTCGCGTCGGCCGAGCTCTCGAACGTCGCGGGAGACTCGGCGGCGATGCTGCGCGTGCAGCGCTCGAGCGCGCGGTACTATCAGCGCCCCGACCGGAAGTTCCGCTCGGGGGGCCCGTTCGGCGGCGGCTTCTTCGACGGCGCGTATCGCCCCGGTGCGACGAACCTGACGGGCCTCGGCACGTACACGCGTCTCGCGAAGGATGGCGGCAACTTCAATTGGGAGGCGCAGCTCAACGCGCGCACGCCCGGCTTCGAGGTGAACGACATCAGCTTCCTCTCGCGCGCCGATTACATCCAGCAGGTCTACAACCAGGGCTACAACTGGACCACGCCCACGAGTTGGTATCGCGACCTCTCCTACATCATCGGCGGCCAGCAGACCCAGAACTTCGACGGCGATCTCACCAACCGCGACGTGCACTTCTGGCTCGGCAGCGGCACGCCGCAGTTCTGGCGCTGGAACTTCTGGTTGATGCACGGCTCGCAGACCTACGACGACCGCGCGCTGCGTGGTGGACCAGTCGCGGTCACGCCGGCGTACGACATCATCTCGGCGAACCTCAACACGGACTCGCGCCGCGCGGTGGTGTTCAGCACCAACCCGCAGTTCAACAAGAACTCGGAAGGCGCGTTCCAGTCGCGCATCAATGCGTCCGCGCGGTGGAAGCCGGTGTCGAACGTGTCGGCCACATTCGGTCCGTCATTCAACTTCTCGCGCGGCATGCAGCAGTACGTCACCTCGGTGCAGGACGCCACCAACACGGCGTTCTTCGGCAACCGGTACGTCCTCTCCACGCTGGTCCAGAAGACGCTCTCGCTCGATACCCGGCTCGCCGTCACCTTCACGCCGACGTCGACGCTCGAGCTCTACGTGCAGCCGTTCGTCGCGAGCGGCGCCTACGGCGACTTCAAGGAGTTCAACGCGCCGCGCACCCTGCAGAAGAGCATCTACGGCCGCGATCGTGGCACCATCGCGCCGACCCGCGATGGGAGCGGCGCGGTGACGAGCTACACGGTCGACCCGGACGCCGCCGGCCCCGCCGCGCCGTTCACCTTCGACAATCCGAGCTTCAACCGCCGCTCGCTGGTCGGCAACGCGGTCTACCGTTGGGAGTACCGTCCAGGCTCGACGGTGTACGTGGTGTGGACGCAGTCGCGCGACGACGAGCTCCGCAACGTCGGCGACTTCGAGTTCGGCCGCGACCGCGCGGCGCTGTTCGCGACGCATCCGGACAACATCTTCCTGGTGAAAGTGAATTACTGGTTGGGGCGGTAAACGCAGTTCGTCGGTGGAGCGGTTGGTCGATACGGCGGTTGGTCGATACGGCGGTTGGTCGATACGACGGTTGGTCGATACGGCGGTTGGTCGATACGACGGTTGATCAGAAGTGCGGTTGAGTAGATACTGCGGTTGATCAACCGCTCCACCGATCAACCGCGGTTCCGATCAACCGCGGTTCCGATCAACCGCGGTTCCGATCAACCGCTCCACCGATCAACCGAGTTCCTTGCCTCCCACCCCTCCACCACGCGCCCAGGGCTTCACGACCACGACGCCCGTGCCGCTGTACTGGGCCGAGTACGGTGACCCTGGCGCGCCGCCGCTCCTGCTGCTGCACGGCGGGCCCGGCGCGAGCCACGACTACCTCCTGCCGCAGATGCTCGCCCTGGCCGAGGGCCATCGCGTCGTCACCTACGACCAGCGCGGCGGCGGCCGATCGCGCCACGACGACGATCGCGCGACGATCGGTTGGCGCGAGCAGGTCGAGGACGTCGCCCGCGTTGCCTCCGAGCTGCACGTCGAGCCGCTCACGATCGTCGGCTACTCGTGGGGCGGGCTCCTCGCGATGCTGTACGCCATCGAGGCGGCCGCCGGTCGGGTGTCGCCCGCTCCCGTCCGCCTCGCGCTCGTGGATCCTGCGCCAGTCACGCGCGACTATCGCGCGACCTTCGAACAGGAGCTCGCGCGCCGGCAGGCCAGCCCTGAGATCGCCGCGCTCCGTGCCGAGCTGCAGGCATCGGGGCTTCGCGAGCGCGATCCCGACGCGTACCGGCAGCGCGCGTTCGAGCTGAGCGTCGCCGGCTACTTCGCCGATCCCACGCGGGCGCACGACCTCACTCCCTTTCGCGTCACGGGCCGAGTGCAGCAGTCGATCTGGAATTCGCTCGGCGACTACGACATTCGCGGCGATCTGTCGACACTGAAGATGCCAGTGCTCATCGTGCACGGCCGGCAGGACCCGATCCCCCTCGCGTCGTCGGAAGACGCGGCGCGTGCCCTCGGCACGACATGCATCGTCATTGACGGCAGCGGTCACGTTCCGTACGTAGAGCAGCCGGCGCGGCTGTTCTCCGTCCTCCTCGCCTTCCTCGGCGACACCCGTCCCTCTCCTTCGGCGGTCACGTAACGGCAGTGCGCGACGACAGCGTTCAACCTCACATCGCCACCCTGGACTACGACGGTCGCCGCTTCAACGTGACCTGTCGGGTGGCGTTCGACGGCATCGAGTACGTGGGACAGCTCTGGTTCGCCGACGAGGCGTGGGACGACAACGGCGTCCCCGACCGTGGCGCGCTGGCGGGGCGCACGCGCGAGGAAGCGCTCGTGCTCGCGCGACGTCTCACGCCGCAGGAGCTGATGCTCCGCTACCGCCGCGCCCTCGCCGAGAAGCGCCGCTTCACCGGGCTGCGCAAGGCGACCGAGGACATCCTCGAGAAGATTCGCTATCTCAACCAGGTCGCGATCTCCATGCGCGCGGGGCTGCTCGACTCGGAAGGCGCCGCCGCCGAGATCGAGCTCACCGAGCGCCAGCTTCACGACATCGTCGAGAAGCTGAAGGTGTTCGCCGGCATCGAAGGCTAGGCGCACCCGTTCGCCATCCGCGCCGAATTATCTTTCGGCATGGATCCCCGCTCCGCCGCGCACGTCCTGTCGCAGATCGCGCAGCACCTCGAGCTGCGCGGCGAGAGCACCTTCAAGTCACGCGCGTACGAGCAGGCCGCCACCGCGCTGCTCGGCCTCGACACCGACGACCTCGCCCCGCTCGATCACGACGGCACGCTGGCCTCGACGCGCGGGCTCGGCCCAGCGACCCTGTCGGTCGTGCGCGACCTGATCGAGACGGGCGAGTCGTCGTACCTCGAGCAACTTCGCGCCACCACGCCATCAGGGCTGCTGGAGCTGCTGCGCGTCCCCGGGCTCGGCACCGCCAAGATTCACAAGCTGCACGAGTCGCTCGGCGTCGACTCCATCGACTCGCTCGAGGCCGCCGCGCGCGATGGCCGCGTCGCCGCGCTACCGCGCTACGGGCCGAAGACGGCGGAGAAGATCCTCAAGGGGATCGAGTTTCTCCGCGCCAGCGGATCGCTGCAGCTCTATCCGCGCGCGGCGGCCGAAGGCGCGCGGCTCGTGGCGATGATCCGCGCGCATCCTGGCGTCGCCACGGCCGAGATCGCGGGCTCGCTCCGCCGCCGCCGCGAGACGATCGGCGACGTCGACATCGTCGCTGCGTGCGACGCGGATCCCGTCGAGGTCGCGCGATCGTTCGCGAACGTGGCCGGTGTGCGCGAGGCGACGGGGGTCGGCACTGCGTCGGTGTCGATCGTGTACGTGGACGGCACGCGGCTCGACCTGCGGTGCGTCGCGCGCGACCAGTTCGCCATCGCGCTGTGGCGGGCCACCGGCTCCGTCGAGCACGTGGGCGACGTGTCCGCATTGCTCGCCGAGCGAGGGTTCGCGCTGGAGGGTGACCGGCTTGTGGACGAGCGCCATGCGTCGGTGCCGATCTCGGACGAGATCGCGCTGTACGCGCGCGCCGGGCTCGCGTTCGTGCCACCCGAGCTGCGTGAAGGGCGCGGAGAGCTCGAGGGAGCGGCGCGCGGCGAGGTGCCGGTGCTGCTCGAGCCGGCCGACATTCGCGGCGTGCTGCATTGCCACTCCACCTGGTCCGATGGCAAGGCGTCGATCGCCGAGATGGCGGACGCGGCGCGCGAGCGCGGGTGGAGCTACATCGGCATCACCGATCACTCGCAGGCGGCGTTCTACGCGGGGGGACTCTCGCGCGACCGGGTGCTCGAGCAGCACGCCGAGATCGACGCGTTGAATGCGACGCGCACGGACGTGCGCGTGCTCAAGGGCGTCGAGGCGGACATCCTCGCCGACGGGGCGCTCGACTACGACCAGGAGCTGCTCGATCGGTTCGACTACGTGATCGGGTCCGTGCATTCGCGCTTCTCGATGGACCGCACGACGATGACGGCGCGCGTGCTCCGCGCGCTCGACGATCCGCACCTCACCATTCTCGGCCACCCGACGGGCCGATTGCTGCTCGCCCGCGAGCCGTTCGCGATCGACCTCGACGCCGTGCTGGAGAAAGCGGGCGCTGTAGGCGTGGCGGTTGAGCTGAACGCGGATCCGCACCGGCTCGATCTCGACTGGCGACACATCCCACAGGCGCTCCGATACGGTGCGACGATCGAGATCGGTCCGGACGCGCACTCGCCGAAGGGGCTCGACCACATGGCGACGGGAGTCGGCATCGGGCGAAAGGGTGGACTCGGCGCGCGCGACGTTCTGAACGCGCGCTCGGTGGATGACGTGCTCGCGTTCGCGCGCGCGCGACGGACAGTGGGAGGCGCGTGATGGCGGCACGCAGGAATGTCCCGGCGGCGAAGCCGAAAGCCGGGAAGGCGGGGAAAGCGGGGAAAACCGGAACGGGCGTGAAGGCGCCGAAGCGCCCGCGTCCTCGTGGGCTCGCGCTGCGGGCGCACGCCGCGCTCCTGCTCGATCGACTGCTCGCCGAGTATCCGGACGCGCACTGCGCGCTGGACTTCCGGAACGCGTTCGAGCTGCTGTGCGCGACGATCCTCAGCGCGCAGTGCACCGACAAGCGCGTGAACATGGTGACTCCCGCGCTGTTCGCGCGCTATCCGGACGCGCGGGCGCTGGCCGATGCGAAGCAGGACGACGTGGAGGAGCTGATCAGGAGCACCGGCTTCTTCCGCAACAAGGCGAAGAGCCTGATCGGCATGGCGCGTGCGCTCGTCGAGCGCCACGGCGGGGAGGTGCCGGCGGACATGGACGCGCTGGTCGTCCTGCCCGGCGTCGGCCGCAAGACGGCGAACGTGATCCTCGGCAACGCGTTCGGCCGCAACGACGGCATCGTCGTCGACACCCACGTGACGCGGCTCAGCAACCGCCTCGCGCTCACCTCGGCCGCGGATGCGGTGAAGATCGAGCGCGCCCTGCTGCCGCTGTTCCCGCAGGAGCGCTGGACGATGCTGTCACACCTCTTGATCGAGCACGGCCGACGCGTGTGCGACGCGCGCGCACCGAGATGCGGAGACTGTCTGCTCGCCGATGTCTGTCCCGCGTCTCTCGTTCCGCTGACTGACACCGCCTGAGGCAGCAGCGCTAGTTCGTAGTGATAAGTTCGGAATTGAACGGTCCCGGAACGCCGATGCGTCCCGAACCCGTTCGTGTCCCGCTACTCGCTACCACGTCCCGCTACTCGCTACCACGTCTCGCTACCGCGACTCACTACCACCTACAGGGAGTGGCATCCCAGCCCACACATCACTGCACCCGCAGTATCGCCATTCCCAGCGGCGATCCCGTGGAGAGCGGCGCATTGACCGTCGCGCGCATGTCGAGCAGTTGCGTTGCGCCAGGCGACACCGCACCGAGCTTGAGTAGCACGGCGCCGCCGCCTTTCAGGTTTCGCCCCGATACCGAGAACGCGCCGCCCGAGCTCTCCCGCATCGCCAACGGCGCGCTCGGATGCGTGCCCAGCTCCGCGTAGCCCGCGAAGACGTCCGGCAGGTTCCAGCTCGGCTCCACGTACGGCGCGGACACGTTCGGGAGATTGTCTCCGGCGAGCATCAGCGTGAACTCCGCCAGGAGCTGCGCGAATGGCTTGCCCGACACCGCCTCCATGTTCGTCGTGCCCGAGCGCGTCCCGGTCTGCACGAGCCCCCGGAAGAACGCGCCCTCATCCGTGCCGCCGTAGCTGTCGGCGGCCCATCGCACGAACAACCACGCGCTCCCGTAGATGTCGTTGTCGTCCGTGCCGCTCAGGATCGACTTGTTCTCGAAGTTCTGCAGATAGTCGCTGAGGAACGCGAAGTGGTTCCCCATCGCGATTACGCCGCCGTCGCACGATGGCGTGGTCGGACGCGCCTCGCACGAGAGCGTCGGCGCGTAGAGGGCGTCGCCGCGCCAGCTGTTGCCGTGGATCGCGCGGCCATACAGCTCGCTCGCCGCCTGCGCCGTCGCCTCCTCCAGCCAGATCTGCTCGAACAGCGTCCCGCCGCGCGCGAGTCGTTCGGCGTACGACACGATGTGCTTCGCCTCGTGGATCATCGTCGCCGGCATCTGCCGCTTCCACTGCGCCAGACCGCTCAACGACGTGCTCGTGGGAGACGTGTCCGTCACCGTGCGTGCGTAGAAGATCTCCATTTCGTTGCTCGCGGCCACCGTCGGATCCTGCGCCGGCGCGTAGAGATCGCACCCGGCCACGAAGCCGAGCAGGTTCTGCGACTGGTTGTTCACCTTCGGCGTGAACAGCACGATGAGCTTCCCGTTCGCGTCCGTGTGCGCGTCGTACGCGAGGGGATCCCCGAAGTTCAGCAGCAGCGGATACGACCGGGTCTCGAACTCGGTGGCGAGCGCGATCAGGTCGGCGTCGATCGCACCGGCCAACGGGCCGGCGACGTCCTCGACGACGATCACCTTGGGCCCCACGTAGACCACGCGCGCCGTCAGAGTGGTGAAGCCAGTCGCGCTGCAGCTGTTGTAGTGGTAGTTCAGCGTCGTCGTCGTGCCCACCGTCACCGGCACCCTCGGCACGCCGCTTCGCGAGAGCGACGCACCGCGTCCTCTCGTCGGCGCGCCGAGCCGCTGAAAGAGCGCCCGATCCTCTTCGAGTCGTCCGAGATGCTCCGCCTCCTGCTCCGATGCACGCGGGCTCGGCGACACCGCGCGCCGCGAAGCCACAGCCTCGGCGGGCGTCTGACCGGGTGAAGGCACCCGTGCGCTCGTCGCCCCGCCCGACGAGCCGCGGAACTCGAATCGCGCGGTCGTCGTGGCCGAGGAGCTCGTGTTGAAGACGCTCACCAGGTAGTTGCCCCCAACGGGCAGCTCGTTGCAGGCGAGCGCGCCGTTGGCCGCGGCGAGGATGACGCTCTCGCCCACCGCGAGTGGCCGCGGCACCGCGACGGCCAGCGGATGTCCCGTCGAGACGGTGCCACCGATCGTCGCGATCGTGACCGGCGCACTCTGCAGGCTGGCGCAGGGAAGTCCCGCGACCGGCAGCGTGGCGGTGAGCTGGGTGGCCGATGCGGCCATGACCGCGATCGGCACGCCGGCAACGAAAAGTGCGTTCACCCCCGAGGTGACGAAGTGATCGCCGGTGATCGTCATCGTCGCGCCCGGCGCGAGCGTCGATGGCGAGATCGACGCGATCGTTGGCGCCGCAGAGCCGGCCGGCGGCGTGACGACGATCGACGTCGACGCGGAGATCCCTTCGCACAGCGCCGTGATCGTCGTGCTGCCGGGGCTCAGCGCGGTGAGTCGTCCGTTGCTGTCGACCGTGGCGACGATCGTCGCCGACGACGTCCACGTCACGCGGCGGCCGAGAAGCGTGCCGCCCAACCGGTCGCTCACCAACGCGCTCAGCGTGTACGCCTGTCCGGCGACGACCCCGCCGCTCGGCGGCGCGACCGACACCGTTGCGACCGCCGGCGCGGCGACCGTCACCTGCGTCGAGCCGGTCTTCCCCTCCACCGTCGCGCTGATGATCACGTTGCCTGCCGCGACCCCGGCCACGACACCCTCACCCGACACGGTCGCTATCGTCGCGTTGGACGTCGCCCACGACAGCGTTCGCCCGCTGAGTTGTGCGCCGGTCGGGTCGCGAATGATCGTCGCGAGCGCGAGCGTTCCACCCACGTCGAGAGATCCCGTGGGCGCCACGATGGTCACCGTCGCCACCGAGGGTACCACCGGCACGGGCGCCGGAGGCTCCGTCGATCCTCCGCATCCCAGGAGCGCGACGATCGACAGGACGGTGAGGAGGAGGGGGCGCATCACGAAGTGAGATGGGGAGACTCGGGCCACGCTTCAGCTGCCACTTCCGCACGCAGTCGCACGCCCGACGAACGATTGGATGCCCTGGGAGCGACCGGCTCCATGGCGCGTCCAAGAATTCAGCGATGCGTAGCTGTCGGTCGCCGTGCGCCGCACGAGCAGTCGCGGTACGCTACCGAGCACCACAGCTCAGAAGCATCCGAGCATTCCGGTGGCCGGCAGCCTGGGTCGGGTGACCTGATACGATGGTACCACGTGCGCCAGTGCGCTTCTCGAACGATACCCCAGCCACAACCTGACCCCGCCAGAGCGGTGGCACGCCACACCCTCGACGAACTATCTTTTGCGCCTACCCCGTGTGGAGAACGCCGTTGAAGACTGCAACTTTCGATACCAATCGCGGAACGATCACCGCGGAGCTCTACGAGAAGGACGCACCGAAGACGGTGGAGAACTTCGAGAAGCTCGCCAACTCCGGCTTTTACGACGGCGTGAAGTTCCACCGCGTCATCGCCGACTTCGTCGTCCAGGGCGGTGACCCGCTCTCCCGCGACCTCCCCGACGGCGACCCGCGCGTCGGCTCGGGCGGACCGGGCTGGAAGATCAAGTGCGAGACCGCCGGCAACCCGCGGAAGCACGAGGTCGGATCGCTGTCCATGGCGCACGCTGGCAAAGACACCGGCGGCAGCCAATTCTTCATGGTGCTGTCGGAGGACAACACTCGCCACCTCAACGGCGTGCACACGGTGTTCGGCAAGATCACCGGCGGGATCGACGTGATGAAGCAGATCAAGAAGAACGACGTGATGACGAAGGTCCGCGTCGCATGAGCGCCCCCCAGGCGGGAGACAAGTCGGCTGCATTCAGCGGCCTGATCCTCGGTGCGATCGCCCTATTCGTGATCATCTTCGGCATCGTACGCCTCACGAACGCGAAGTACGCCGGAGAGCACGCCGAGAAGGCCGGGGTCGAGGCGACGAAGTAGGCAACGGCGCACCCCCGTGCGCGGGTGAACACAGCAGGAGGCCAGAGGATTCGCGGACTCGCCCTCCTGCTGTGGCCCACTTCCGGAGGGATCGCGGCGCGTGCGAGCGATCTGGTCGTCCCGAACGAGGGGTCGAATGCAAATGCTCCAACTTCCGTCCGCGTTTATCCGCGTACCGACCTGGAGTTGATCGTCACAGCAACCGCAGGTACCTCTCGGGCGCCGCGAGAAACTCCCTCGTCAGCACCACGTGCTCCAGCTCGTCGTACCCGACCGCCTCCACCGGGGAACGGTCGAAGCTGTAGATCCTCGCCCCGGGAAACGCGAGCAGAATCGGCGAGTGCGTCGCGATGATGAACTGCGCGTCCTCGGCGATCATGTCCGAGATCATCGCCATCAGCCCGAGCTGGCTCTGTGGGCTGAGCGGTGCCTCGGGCTCGTCCAGCAGATACAGCCCGCCAGGGACGAACCGCGACTGGAAGAGCCGCAGGAAGCTCTGCCCGTGCGAGTTGGCGTCGAGGTCCACGCCGTAGCGGCTCTCCATCTCCCCGAGCGACGCCCACACGGGCCCGGCCGCCAACCCCTTCGCGTAGGCCGAGCGGTCGGCGTACTCGACCTCGATCTCCGCTAGTCGCGCCAGCAGCTCGCTCCGCATCGCCGACAGCCGCTTCGCGAAGCCGAAGAAGTCCTCCGCGCGGAGAAAGAAGCCGCGCTTCGTGCGCCGGCCCCACACCAGCCGCAGGGCGTCGCCAAGGGCGCGCTGCGAGCCGAGCGTCGCATCGGCGTCCAGATCGGCGCTGCCCACCGCCGGCAGCCTCGCCGCCGACGCGATCCCCTCCAGCAGCGTCGATTTGCCCGAGCCGTTCTCCCCGACGAAGAATGTCACCGGACCGCACAGCTCCATCGAGTCGAGCGCGCGAATCGCCGGCACGCTGAAGGGGAAGACCGACTCGTCGCCCCCGCCGCGTCGCTCCACGCAGCGAAGGAAGGGCGTCCCACCAAGCGGTTTGGCGTTGGCTGGGGTATTCTCTCTGGATGATCCGCGCTTCGGCACTCGTGAACCTGTGTCCGGCGCCCCCTTCCCCGCAATCGGCGTCCCACCGCCCCTCCGCGCCATGCTCCCATCCCGCGACGACACTCTCGCGCTCGTTCACGAGTACACGGCGAGCGACTCGCTGCGCAAGCACATGCTCGCCGTCGAAGCCGCGATGCGCGCCTACGCCGAGAAGTTCGGTGAGGATCCCGAGCGCTGGGGCCTCGCCGGGCTGATTCACGACTTCGACTACGAGCGCTTTCCGAACGCCGCGCAGTCGCCCACCGAAGAGCATCCGAGCGAGGGCGTGCGCATCCTGCGTGCGCGCGGCTGGCCCGAGGACATCCTCGAGGCGATCCTCGGGCACGGCAACTACACCGGCGTCCCTCGGGTCACCCTGCTCGCCCGGACCCTGTTCGCCGTCGACGAGCTCACGGGACTCATCACCGCAACCGCGCTCGTGCGCCCGTCGCGCAGCGTGCACGAGGTGGACGCCCGCTCCGTCCGGAAGAAGATGAAGGACAAAGCGTTCGCGCGCGGCGTCAGCCGCGACGACGTGATTCAGGGCGCCGAGGCGCTGGGCGTCCCGCTCGACGAGCACATCGACTTCGTGATCGCCGCCATGCGCGGCGCCGCCGACTCGCTCGGCCTCGCGGGCGTGCCGGTCGCCGGCTGAGCCGCTCCAACAGTCCGGTCCTGGCGCCCGTACATCAGATGACGTCACTTTGCCTTGGTAGACATGCTCGCGACGACGCCCCTCACTATGTCAATGCCTGCTCCGGTTGACGGGGCGGCGACGGAGCGCGCGATCGTGATCGCGGCGCAGCAAGGGTCCGACGACGCCTTCGCCGAGCTCGTCCGGATTCACCAGCGGCGAGCGTACAGTGTCGTTCGCGCCATCGTGCTTTCGCATGAAGACGCGGAGGATGCGGTCCAGGAGGGATTCCTCCACGCGCACCGCGCGCTCGACCGGTTTCGTCCCGACCAGCCATTCGGGGCGTGGCTCTACCGGATCATGGCCAACGCGGCGCTGGATCTCGTGCGCCGCCGCAAGGTTCGGGATGCCGACGAGCTGCCGGACAACATTCCGATCCCGTTCCGCGACCCGGCAGAGTCCGGCGAGCTGCGGGAGAGGCTGCAGAAGGCGCTCATGCACCTCACCGACCGCCAGCGCGCGGTGATCGTCCTGCACGACGTGGAAGGATTCACCCATGGAGAGATCGGGCGTACGCTCGGCATCCCCGAAGGCACCGCTCGCTCCGATCTCCATCATGCTCGTGCAACACTACGCAAGCTTCTGCACAATATCAGGAGTAGCTCATGACCGATGACCGTTGGACGACAGGGGATGGCGAGCTCACGGGCGCGCTCCGTGCCATGTACGCCGCTCCCACCGACGAGAGCTACTGGGACAGCCTCGAAGCGCGCATCCGCGCGCACGTCGCGCGTGGCGGCGACGTCCAGGGCTGGTGGTCGGCGATGACGGAGATGGCGCGACCGGCGCTCGCGGCCGCCGCGATCCTCATCTTCGTCGCGGGCGCCGCGGTCATCCACTCCCGGCAGCTCGAAGCCCGCGACGCGTACTCGAGCGTCATCTCGGCATCGCCGCCGTCGATCGAGACCGCGGCGCGCACCGCCTCGGCCGGGGACGGCGACGCGGTGATCGACTACATCATGTCGCACTGAGGCGGTCCATGGAGCGTCCCAAGCAGCAGGCTCTCGCCTTCCTCCTCGGTGCACTGCTCGTCGGCGGCGCGCTCGGCTTCTCGGCCGATCGCGTCATGCGCCGCGACGACCAGACGCCCGCGGCGCGGCGGGCCGCGTTCTACGAGGCCATCGGACTCACCGCCGCGCAGAAGCCGGCGATGGACTCGATCCTCGACGATCGCAACTGCCGCATGGACAGTGTCGTGAAGACCATCCAACCGACGCTCGACTCCATCAGGACCGCGTCGCGCGTGCAGATGGATCGCATCCTCACGCCCGAGCAGCACACGAAGATCGAGGTGCGCCGCAAGGACGACGCGGCGCGCTGGGCCGCTGACCACAAACGCTCCAGCGCCTCCTGCGGCAAGTGATCACGTCCATTCCGGTCATCGCGTCGAGAAACGAGTAGCAGCGGTGCGCGGTGGGTGACGGCACGGCCTCGGGAAGCTCCTGCGTCCCGAGGCCGTTTTCAACTCACCAATTCACCAGCTCACCGTCACTAGGGCAGCCCCAGCACCGCCACGAGCTGCACATCCATCGAATGGCGCATGCTCGGAATCGCGGCCATGAAGATGATCAGCAGCACGAGCAGCACGTCGATCATTGGGGTCACGTTGATCTCGTTGTTCAGCGCGGTCTTTCCGCGCACGACGTCGGTGGAGGTCATCGCCGTCACCGCACCAGCGTGAAGTCGAACGGGAGCTGCACCAGCGTCCGCACCTTGCGGCCGCCGGCCTCCCCGGGACTGAAGCGGTAGCGCGGCAGCACGTCGCGCACCGACTCCGCGAACAGCGGATCGCTCGTCTCCATGACCTTGAAGCCGCTCATCTCGGCGCGGCCCGTCGTGTCGACGACGAACTGGACGAGCACCCGGCCGGCCCGGCCGCTCTGCCGGAGCGATGCGGGGAAGGTGGGCTGAGCCGGCGTGCCGAGGAGCCGCGGCGAGCGGTCGACCAGCCGCTCCTCGACGACACCGCCGTTCGGGCCGGAATTGCCGATGTTCGGGCCGGCGACTCCGTCGGCCGGCACCCCGCCGCTGGGATGGAAGCCGATGTCGTCAGTGAAAACCCTCGGCTCCGTTCTCGGCAGGTCCGGCACCACCAGTGAGATCACGGGGAGATCGGGCCGGCTCATCGTCCGGGGCTGGGTGCTCCGATCGATTGGAGTCGCCGTCTCGGCCGGCTCCGGCTGCCGCTGGATGGGGACGTAGAAGATCTCCCGCGGCTTCGGTGGGGCGATCGTCGCGCCGCCGTCGCGAGGCGGTAGAGTCAGGATGACTGCTCCCGCCAGCAGCGCACCGTGGACGAGCGCGCTCGTCACCGTTCCACCGATGCGCCGGGTGCTTCTGGGCTTCGATTCCAGCAGGACGTTCAGCATGGTCTCCTCTCCGTGGTTGGTCGTCATCACGACTGCACGGCGAGGATACCACCCCACTCTAATCCCTTCGTGAGGCGCGGATTAGCGCACCAGTAGCTCCGGATGACGTCTGGCTTTCCGCCGGATGAGCGGAGACTGAACGCGGGATGACGAAACGATGAAGGGGGCGGGCGCCTTTTGGCGCCCGCCCCCTTCATGTGCGGCATCGATCAGGTGTTGCGATCGACGTCGGCTTCGGCCTCGCCCACCTTACGCTGGGCCTTTCCTTCCATCTCCTTCGCCTTCCCCTTGAGCTGCTCGCTCGTGTCGCCGGTCAGACCGCCGACGGCGTTGCGCAGCTTGCCACCGACTTCCTTCGCCGCACCTTTGGCCTGGTTCTCGAGGCCATCCGTGCCGAGATCGTCTGCCATGGTCATACCCTCTGGTCACTAGTCGGAAGGACGTTCTGTGGGCCCGAGGTAAAGCAAGCGATGTGCCCGTTTCGTAAGGAGTTAGCGGGCTGGACCCATGGAGATCGGTGCTGCGGTTGATCAGTCGATCGTGCACCGCTGTTCGCGATCCACGGGGTAACGCGCACGGCTGTACGCGGGTAAACACGGG
>DASYMZ010000148.1:0-10037 GCA_036008805.1 Gemmatimonadaceae bacterium | reverse complement strand
GTCGTCTCGTTCGGCATCGCGGGCGGGCTCTGGTTCGCCGGCCAGTCCCTTCGCGGGTGGGTCTGGATGCACTCGGTGAATCAGCAGCTCACCCCGCGCGTCGTCGACTTCATTCTCTACGTCGTGATCGCGGTCGTGCTGCTCAAGGGACTCGCGGTTGGCGTGGGGTTCGGGATCATCGCGCGGCTGTCGCCGCGGCGGCCCCGTTGGTGGACGTGAGATGAGGCGCGCAGCGCGATGATCACGCGGTCGTCGTCGGCCAGCGAGTCGATCGGACCATGCTGGTGATCGGCCTGGCGTGGCGAGCCCGGTTGCTGCTCTATATGACGTGATCTTCGGAGAATCGGCAGGATGCTGCTTTGCCGGGACGCTTCACGCGGCGAGCGCTGTGGCTGTTTGTTCGCACGGAGGCGCGGGGCCGCAGCGGGAGGCATTCTCCACTACCTCCAACACGGCTCCTCGCACTCTTCTGGCCTTGCATGTTTGGAAATGCGGCGGAGAGATCTCAGCCCCGGACCCGCAAAGCCGTTGCTGTTGGTGTTGCAGTTGTAGTTCAGCCCTCCGCGCCTCCGCGAGCAGTTCTCCGCGCCTCAGCGTGACAACTGCGGCGGTAGTAGCCGATAAGACCGCGGCGGTAGCAGCCAGCCTTGCAGCAGCTCACATCGTTCAACGCAGGTAGAGCCATGATCCCTCACGCTGTCCTGCTCGCGTCCGCGCTCATCCTCATCGCGCTCGCCATCCCTCTCTGGATGCGACGCGTGCCGCCCAATCGGTTCTACGGCGTGCGCACCCGCGCGACGCTCGTAGATGACGCGCTCTGGTACGACGTGAATGCTCGCTGCGGCCAGGACCTGCTCATCGCGGGAGTCATCTTCCTCGCTGGCATTCTCGTCATCGACGCGATCGGCGCCCGATGGGCGCCCGAGCTGCGCTCGCTCGCGTCCGCGATGATCCTCATCGTCGCGTTGATCGTCGTGACTGTGCGCGCTACGCGCTCCTCAGGACACGCGTAGCGCACCGCAAACACGTCAGTCGCTCCGCCGCGCCGCGAGCACGCTCGCGATCCCGACGAGCGCCGCCGCGCCGATCAGCGTCTTCACCGGGTTCAGCGCCGCGGTCGTGTAGAGACTCCGCTTCATCACCCGGCCGGGATAGTTGCCCCGCACGCGGCCGTCGTTCGGCCGAGGATTGTACAGCGTGTCGTCGTCCCTCGGCGCTTCATCGGTCTTCGAGCCGTCGAACGCCGTCTTCTCCTTGAACTTGTCGCCCAGCGCCGGCGCGATCTTCTCCATCGCCGTGAACATCTTGGCCGCGCCGCCCACGCGCAGATTGCGGTGCGGCGACTGCGCGCACGCGAGGATCGCGTCGGCCACGATCTCCGGCGCGTACACCGGCGGCATGTGCTTCGGCTCCACGCCAAGGTAGTTCATCGCGTGCTCGGGATACGGCGTGTCGATCGCCGCCGGCTGGATCAGCGTCACCGAGATCGGCGCGCCCTCCTTCAGCAGCTCCATGCGAATCGTGTCGGTGAACGCCTTCACCGCGTGCTTGCTCGCGGCGTAGTGGCCCTGCAGCGGCAGCGCCGTCTCCGACAGCTCGCTGCCGACGTTGATCAGCGCGCCGCCGTTGAGCCTGAGGTGCGGCAACGCCGCGAGCGTACCGTGCACGACACCCCAGTAGTTCGTCTCGAACAACCGGTGCGCGTCCTCGAGTGGCACTTCCTCTATCAACCCATAGATGGACACGCCGGCGTTGTTCACCCACGTGTCGATCCGGTCGAACGCGACGATCGCCTGCTCCGCCAGCGACTCCATCGCGAGCTGGTCGCCGACATCTGCTACGACGGGAATCGCCTGTCCGCCCGCCGCCGTGATCTCGTCCGCCGCCTTCTTTATGTCCCGCTCGTCGCGCGACGCGAGCACCACACGCGCCCCGCGCTTGCCGGCCTCGAGCGCCGTGGCGAGACCGATGCCGCTCGATGCACCCGTGATGACGATGACCTGATCCTTGATCGGCTTGAGTCTGGTGACCATGCTACCTCCCTGGTGACTGTCCGCCGCCCATATGGCGGCGCCGGCACCGATGCATCTCCCGCGCCGATTTCGCGCTCGCAGCAGGCCGATCAGTGAGCGCGTAATCCATTGGCGACGGCAGGGTCCGTCGCCCTCTCATACGAAACGAATGACACTCCGCGCCTCGCTCCTCGTCGCCGCGTTCGCCACTCTCGCAATCGCTCGGCCCGCATCCGCCCAGACCTTCCCGTCGCGCGATCCGGTGCTCCAACGCATCTGGTCCATCGGCATGGACAGCTCACGCGTCGAGGAGCTCGCGAGCACGTTGCTCGACTCGCTCGGTCCTCGGCTCACCGGCTCGCCGAACGTGCGCGGCGCGCAGGAGTGGCTCGTGAAGACGTACGCGAGCTGGGGGATCGATGCGAAGAACGAGCAGTACGGCACCTGGCGGAGCTGGCGTCGAGGACACTCGCACATCGATCTCATCAGCCCGCGCGTGCGCACGCTCGAGGCGACGATGGTCGGCTTCAGCCCCGGCACCGGCGGCAAGGATCTCGTCTCGGGCGTCGTGATCCTTCCGCACTTCGCCGACAGCACCGAGTTCGTGCGCTGGCTGCCGCAGGCGAAGGGAAAGCTCGTGCTCGTCTCTGCTCCTCCAGCCACCTGCCGTCCAACGGACGACTGGGCACAGTGGGCGACGCCGGAATCCAGGGCGCGCATCGACTCCGTCAGGCTCGCGCTCGCGCGCGAGTGGAGCACGCGCGACGTGCGTGGCACCGGCTATTCGCTCGCACTCGGCGGCGGCGAGCTAGGGCTCCGCCTCGAGAAGGCGGGCGTCGCCGGCCTGCTCACCTCGCGCCCGAAGAACGGCTGGGGCACTCGCGAGATCTTCGAGACCTACAACACGAAGGCGCCGACCGTCTCGCTGAGCTGCGAGGACTACGGACTCGTCTTCCGCCTCGCCGAGCGCGGCCGCAATCCGCGGCTCAAGCTCAACCTCGAGTCGCAGTTCCTCGGTGAGCAGCCGGTGTTCAACACCATCGCGACGATTCCCGGAACGGAGAAGCCCGACGAGTACATCCTCTTCTCCGCGCACTTCGACTCGTGGGACGGCAGCTCCGGCGCGACCGACAACGGCACCGGCAGCCTCACCATGCTCGAGGCGATGCGCATCCTGAAGCAGGCGTATCCAAAGCCCAAGCGCACGATTCGCGTCGGCCACTGGACCGGCGAGGAGATGGGGCTCGTCGGCTCGAAGGCGTATCGCGAGGATCATCCCGAAGTGGTGAAGGGACTGCAGGCCGTCTTCAACAACGACAACGGCACCGGTCGCATCGTTCGCATCGGCGCGACCGGCTTTCCGAATGGCGACGTCCACATGCGCCAGTGGCTCGAGAAGGTCCCCACCGAGTTCCGCAGCCAGATCAACTACATCGGCGTCGGCGTGCCGGGCACGGGTGGCTCGGATGATTTCTCCTTCTACTGCGCGGGGACGCCGTCGTTCGGGCTCGGCGGTCAGAGCTGGAACTACGGCAACTACACCTGGCACACCGACCGCGACACCTACGACAAGATCGTCTTCGACGACCTCAAGTCGAATGCGACGCTCGCGGCCATGCTCGCGTATCTCGCGAGCGAGGATCCGACGCTGATCACGCGCGAGCGCGCCGATCTCGCCGTCGTCGCCGACTCGATCATGCGCGCGCGCGCGGCCACGCCGCCGGTGATGGGCGCGGCGCCGCCTCCTCCTCCGCTCAGCGCGTGGCCGGCGTGCACGGCCCCGGTGCGCAAGACGACCCCGCGCCTGAAGTGAGCCGGCGACGGATGCGCATTCGCTCAGCCATCACGGGCGTGCACGGCGCGGCGCTCGCGATGCTCATCGTCGTCGCACTCGCGCACCCCGCACCCGCGCAGACCGCGCCCGCGTGGCCCACTGTCACCGCCGAGATGCGCCCGTGGACGCGCTGGTGGTGGCAGGGCAGCGCGGTGAACAAGGCCGATCTCACCGCGAACCTCGACGCCTATCGCAAGGTCGGGCTCGGCGGCGTGGAGCTCACACCGATCTACGGCGTGAAGGGCGCCGAGCCCGAGTTCATCCCGTATCTCTCGCCGCGCTGGGTGGAGATGCTCGAGCACACCATCGCCGAGTCGAAGCGGCTTGGCCTCGGCGTCGACATGGCGAACGGCACCGGCTGGCCATTTGGGGGACCACAGGTCGGCGAAGCCGACGAGGCGAAGTACGTCGCGCACAAGACGTACGCGCTGCATGGCGGAGAGCGGCTGCGCGACACGATCGCGTTCGTGCAGACGCCGCTCGTGCGCGCGGTCACCGGCCGCGTCGAGATCTCGCAGCTCAAGGATCCGATCGCGATGACGCCGAACCTGCAGGCGCTCGCGATCGATCAGGTTCGCTTCCCCAAGCCGCTTCCGTTGCAGGCGCTGATGGCGTACTCGAAGGCTGGCGCCGTCGTCGATCTCACCTCGCGCGTGAAGAATGGTCTGCTCGGCTGGACCGCGCCCGCCGGAGAGTGGACGCTCTATGCGCTGTTCCAGGGCTTTCACGGCAAGCAGGTCGAGCGTGCCGCGCCTGGCGGCGAAGGCAACGTGATCGATCACTTCGCGCCGGGGCCAATCGCGCACTATCTCGCGCGCTTCGATCGGGCGTTCGCGGGTCACGACGTGCGCGGCGTGCGCGCCTTCTTCAACGACTCGTACGAGGTGGACGACGCGAGTGGCCAGGGCGACTGGACACCAAAGCTGCTCGACGAGTTCAAGGCGCGCCGAGGCTACGATCTGCGCGCGCATCTCCCCGCCCTGTTCGACGGCGGAACGTCCGACACCGCTCGGCGCGTGTTGTCCGACTACCGACAGACCGTGAGCGACCTGATGCTCGACGGCTTCACGCGGACGTGGGCCGGTTGGGCGCACGCGCGCGGCGGCGTGATCCGCAATCAGGCGCACGGGTCGCCGGCGAACATTCTCGACCTCTACGCCGCGTCCGACATCCCGGAGACCGAGGGCACCGAGATGACGCGGATCAAGTTCGGGACGTCGGCCGCGCACGTCACCGGCAAGCGTCTCGCGTCGGCCGAAGCGGCGACCTGGCTCGGCGAGCACTTTCTCTCGAAGCTCTCCGACGTGCGCACGGTGCTCGACAATTATTTCCTCGGCGGCGTGAACCACGTGTTGTATCACGGCACCGCGTACTCGCCCGCGAGCGAGCCGTGGCCGGGCCGGCTGTTCTACGCCGCCGTCGAGTTCAACCCGCAGAACTCGTGGTGGAACGACTTCGCCGAGCTGAACGCCTACGCCACGCGCGTGCAGTCGTTCATGCAGTCGGGGCAGCCGGACAACGACGTGCTGCTCTACTTCCCGATCTTCGATCGGTACGCCGAGCGTCCGCGCGCGGCGAGAGGTCGCGGGGCGGCGGCGGCGGGAGGTGGCTTCGCTGCGCCTGGCACCACGCCGCCTCCCGGTGGCTTCGCGCCACCCGCGGCCGGTGCGCAGGGGCAGACGAGTGCGCTGCTCGAGCACTTCGATGCCATCCCGCCATTCGACAGCTCGGCGTTTCACGTCGCGGCGGACAGCATGCTCGCGCGCGGGTATTCGTATGACTACGTGAGCGATCGGCAGCTCGCGAGCGTGCGTGCGGAGGGATCGCAGCTCGTCTCGGCAAACGCGCGCCATCGCACCGTGCTCGTGCCCGAGTCGCACTTCATCCCGCTCGAGACGATGGAGAAGCTCGTGTCGCTCGCGCGCGGCGGCGCGACGATCGCGTTCTATCGCGGGGTGCCGGAGGACGTCGCGGGGTTGAACGATCTCGCTCGTCGTCGTGCGCGGCTGGAAGCGTTGAAGACATCGCTGCACCTCGCGCCTGCGAGCAACGCTGGCGTGCGACGCGCCGTCGTCGGCCGCGGCGCCGTTCTCGTGAGCGACGTCCTGAACGCGCTGCTCGACGCGGCCGGTGCGCGCCGCGAGCCTGCCATCGATCAGGGACTTCAGCTCATCCGTCGCCGAGAGAGCGATGGAGCAACGTACTTCATCGTGAATCGCGGCACGAAGAGCGTGGACGGCTGGGTGCCCCTCACGGCGACTGCACGCTCGGCGGCGATCTACGCGCCGATGCACGCGCAGAGCGGCATCGGCCGCGTGCGGAGCACCGCGACCGGCAGCGAGGTGTATCTCCAGTTCCCCGTCGGTGCGTCGCGCATCGTGCGCACCTACGATCATGTCGTGAGCGGCGCCCCCTGGCCGTACACCGAGTCCGCGGGCACCGCGTTGCCCGTCACGGGAAGCTGGACCCTCACCTTCCTCACCGGCGGCCCCACGTTGCCACCCGACGTCGTAAACGCGCCGCTCGGCTCGTGGACGGACTTGGCAGGTGAAGAGGTGAAGAACTTCTCCGGCACCGCGCGCTATCGCGTCTCGTTCGCGCGGCCGTCCGCGCCCGCGGGCATTACGAGCTGGCGGCTCGATCTCGGCGAAGTCCACGAGAGCGCGCACGTCACGCTCAACGGGAAGGACGTCGGCACCTTCGTCGGCCCGTGGTGGCGCGTCGAGATTCCTGCGGAAGATCTGCGCGACACCAACGTGCTCGACGTCGCCGTGTCGAACCTCATGGCGAATCGCATCGCCGACCTCGATCGTCGCGGCGTGCCGTGGAAGAAGTTCTACAACACCAACTTCCCTTCGCGACTGGCTACCAACCGTGCACCAGACGGCCTATTCAGCGCGGCGACTTGGACGCCGGAACCGTCCGGGCTCACCGGTCCGGTGACGCTCACGCCGCTCAAGGCGAAGCAATTCTGACGCGCGCGATCCGATGACGCTCCACTCGGTGTGGGACGTCGTAGACGGGATGCGGGTGCATGGGCGCGTGAGCTCCGCCCCCACGAGCAGTGGAGGCGGGCTGCCCGAGGTCGTCTTCGTGCACGGCCTCGGAATGTCGACGCGCTATCTCGAGCCCACGATGCTCGCCGCTCACGCACTCGGCTTCTCCGTGGGCGGGCTCGATCTCCCTGGCTTCGGCGAGAGTCCGCTCGCCGGGCGCGTGCTGTCGCTCGGTGAGCACGCCGAGCTGCTCGGCGGATGGATTCGCGCACGCGGGATCGCGTCGCCGATCATGGTGGGGCAGTCGCACGGGTGTCAGGTCGTCGTCGAGGCCGTGGTGCGGCGGCCCGAGCTCGCCTCGGCGCTGCTGCTCAATGCGCCGACCATGCTCGCGGGCCACCGCAGCGTGCTCGCCCAGCTCTGGCGCGTCGTGCTCGACTCGCCGCGCGAACCGCTGGCGCTCGTGCCGCACGTCGTGCGCGGCTATCTCACGGCTGGGCCACGCCGCATTCTCGCCACGCTCGCCGACGCGCTGCGCGACCGGATCGAGGACAAGCTGCCGAGCGTCGGCGTGCCGGTGATGATCGTGTGCGGGGCGCGAGATCCCGTGTCGCCGCCCGCGTGGGGGCAGCGGCTCGCGGCGCTCGTCGGCTTCACGGCGGGAGCGGGCGCTTCGCCCGCCACCTTCCGGGCCGTCCCGGGCGCGGCGCACGCGGTCCCGTTTAGTCATCCGAGTGTGGTGAGCGGGGAGATCGCGGAGCTCGCCGGGCGGGTGGAAGGGCGGCTGCCGGCGCGATAGGGTGTCAGGCGAGGTGGCAGGTGCAGATCCCTCGACTGCGCGCTCGGCTCGGGATGACAGCGCGGAGGAGCCGTGAGCCTGAGCGTGAGCTACGAGCTCTGAGCATCTCCAGCTTCCAGCTCGAGCTCGAGCTGGAAGCTGGAGATGCTCAGAGCTGGAAGCTCATGCTCGAGCTCACAGCCGCTTTGCGTCCGTAGCTCCACATGGCGATGCCTTGCCAGAACCAGCGGGCCGATATACCTTAGCACTAAGATGAAAACCGCACCGACCACCAGCCGAACCAGGAAGAGCGCCCCCGCTCCCGCGCCAGGCGACCGGAAGCAGGAGACCGCGCTCAAGCTGTGGGTGGTCCTCGCCCGGGCGTTCGATTCCGTGGCGAAGAACGTCGAGGCGGACGTCGCCGAGTATGATCTGACCGGGACCGAGTTCGGGATCCTCGAGGCGCTGTACCACAAGGGTCCCATGCTGCTCGGTGAGATCCAGCGAAAGATCCTCGTGACGAGCGGAGGGATCACCTACCTCGTCGACCGGCTCGTGGCGAAGGGGTTCGTGAAGCGCGAGCAGTGCGCCGAGGATCGCCGAGCCCGCTATGCCGTGCTCACGCCGAGTGGGCAGGCGCTGATCAGGAAGATCTTCCCCGTCCATGCAGCACGAATCGAGCAGTCGCTGTCCGGGCTGACCATGGCGGAGCAGAGAGAGGCGACCGCGTTGCTGAGGAAGCTGGGCCTCGCGGCGGCGGAGCTGTCCGCCGAGCGCGAGTAGCGAGGAGCGAATCGGCCGGGAACCGAACGACGGGCTCGGCCCTATATCTCAGTGATGAGATTCTTACCCATCCACCATTCGGGAGAGCAGACCATGAGCACCGCAGCGCAGCCCCAGACCCGCACCACGTGGAAGCTCGATCCCTCGCACACGACCGTCGAGTTCGTGGCGAAGCACATGATGATCACGACCGTGCGCGGGCGGTTCGCCGAGTTCGACGGAACGATCGTCGCCGATGAGGCGAACATCGCGGATTCGTCCGTCGAGGTGACGTTCAAGGCGGCGAGCATCGACTCGCGCGCCGAACAGCGGGACGGGCATCTGCGCTCCGCCGATTTCCTCGACGTCGAGAACTATCCCGAGGTGACGTTCCGTTCGACTCGCGTGGAGGGATCGAAGGAGAAGTTCAAGGTGACCGGCGATCTGACGATCCGCGACGTGACGAAGCCGATCACGCTCGAGGCGACGTTCGAGGGAATGGGGAAGGATCCGTGGGGTGGGACGCGATCGTCGTTCTCGGCGCAGGGCAAGTTCGATCGGCGAGAGTATGGGCTGACGTGGAACGTGGCGTTGGAAGCCGGCGGGATCCTGGTGTCGAACGAGGTGAAGATTCAGATCGAGGCGCAGGCGGTGTTGGTGGGGTGAGGCGGGGTGCGCGTCGGTACGAGCCCCAATCGATAGCCGGAAAGAGAGCGGGGCCGAGCGAATGCTCGGCCCCGTGTCTATTCGCGATACCCAAGGAGCCGAGCACGCGATCCTGGCCTTCGATGCCCGCTTTCTGGGACATCCGACCTGAATGAGTCGGGAAGTACGCGCTCTACCTGATCGGCGTCAGCGCACGCGTTAGCGCTCCGTAGAGTGCTCCGGCCATGGTCCCAGCGATCAAGTTGGGACCCCAATAGTCTCGTTCGAAGTAGGCCTGAGCCTGGAACGCGCTGTCACGGAGCGCCGCGCGCGATTCACTGCTGGACATCGAGGTCCGGCCGACGTCACTTCTCACGGTCGGCCGGAGGTCGTCGACCTCGGCCGCATCGGTTGTCCACGCGTGACGGCAGTCCCTTTCGGTTCACGATCAGGAGGCACGTATGACGATCCCCGGCGACAGCTCGGCCAGCGGCCCCACCAGCACTGGCCTCCCCGCCAACGTCGCGGGCGCGCTCGCGTACGTCCTCGGCCCCCTCACCGGCATCATCTTCTACATCCTCGAGAAGGACAATCGCTTCGTGCGCTTCCACGCCGCGCAGTCGATCGTCGTCTCCATCGCGATGTTCATCATCAGCTTCGTGCTCGGAATGCTCGGCGTGGCGCTCGCTGCCGTCCCGTTCATCGGCTGGCTGGTGGCGATGCTGCTCTCGTTCGGAGTGTCGATCGTGAGCTTCGTGCTCTGGATCTACCTGATGTGGCAGGCGCTCCAGGGCAGAGAATGGGAGGCGCCGTTCGCGGGAGTGTTCGCGAGGCGGATGCTGTAGTCGAAGCCGCCGCGCGCAGGCTTCTGTTGGCGTCAAGAAGCGGGATCACTGATCACGCGGATCGAACGGGAACTGCCGGAGACTGCTCGGTCGGTAGCCCACTACTCCGGACGAAGGCATCGTTGAAAGGCAGGCTGAATACTTTGGGGGTGTGGCGGTGAGATC
>DASYMZ010000147.1:0-2673 GCA_036008805.1 Gemmatimonadaceae bacterium | reverse complement strand
GCGGCAAACGCACCGGCCGCCAGCGAATCGTCGGGATTCTCGAGCTCCGCGCGCGCCAGCGCGAGTGAGTCCTCGACGATCGTCAGACGGGAGCGGAGGAGCGCGGTCTCACTGCTGGTCACGAAGAGATTCGGCGACCGGAGCGCGACGACGAACGCCGTGACTCCGGCGCTCGCCACGACGAGAACGGCGGCCGCTCCGGCAAGCATGAGCCGCGCCTGCCAGCGCGCCACGTGAAATGATCGCGTCGGCGCACCAGGTGTCGGCGGCACCAGCAGAAGTTGCCAGGGCCGGCGTGCGACGGGCACCGCCTTGATCCGCGGCCAGCGCTCGGTGATCGGAGGAAGCGCCGGACCCATCGCGTCGGGCCGGAGTCGAATCACGTCCGTCGAGCGGTTTCCTTCGGTGACTTCGAACGGACGAACGACATCCACGTACCTGGGCGTGCGCTTCGCCGAGGACATGGCGCTAGCGTACGTCCGACGTCGTGCCGTTCGCGTGCTGGGTTCCCGAGGGCCCTATGCCCTCCGGCGGCCGCATCAGAACTCGACCGTTCACCACGCCTCCCTCCTGCACGAGGATCGTCTGGGTGAGGATGTCTCCCGTGACGATGGCGGTCGTCTGTAGCTCCACGCGCTCGACGGCGTGGACGTTTCCGGTGATGGTGCCGCCGACGATGACTTCGCGCGCATACACGTCGCCGGTCATCGCCGCGCCGACTCCGAGCACCACCGTATCCGCTCGGCGAATCGTTCCTTCGAGCCGCCCGTCGATTCGAAGGGATCCCGTGGTGTCGAGGTCGCCGGTGAGGGCGAGCTGTGCGTCGAGCAGCGAGTATCCGCTGCCCGTCGAGCTTGGGGTGGTGGCACCGGAGCGCCGAGCGAGGAGGCTCATCTACGAGGGCGACTGGAGTGAATCGGGCAGCGCGAGCCGATCATGACTCGCCGATCATCGTGCCATCCCATGACGCGCCAACCTCGACCGACGGCACGACGCGCGACGCAGCGTGATCGGCGTCACTCGAACGTTGCGATGTCGGACGCGAACATCGTCGCGTCGAGCACATTTGTCCCAGCCTTCCGGATAGAGCTTGGCACAGGCTCTGCCTTATGAGCCACTGTAGCAACATCGGCCCAGGCCGACCACTTCCGGAGGAATGATGCGCTCGACCATCAGGACACTTCTTCTCGCCCCCGCTGTGATGTTCGCGGTGGCCTGCAGCAAGGACAAGGCAGCCGACCCTGCGCTGAGCAACGATCTCTCGCTCGCCGCGCAGGCCAACAGTGCGGCGCGGCTCGATTCGATCTCCGCCGCCGAGCGCACGAACGGCGCGGCGCCCGCTGCGAACGGACTTCGCAACGCGGCTCCCGCTCCGGCTCCCGCTCGCCGTTCCACGGCGTCCGCGCCGGCGCGCCGCTCCACGAGTGGCCGCACCAGCGGCTCGAGCGGTGGCGGTACGGTTGCTTCCGAGCCACGCACCGTGACCAAGAAGAACACGAAGCGCGACGCCGCGATCGGCGCCGCTGCAGGAGCGATCATCGGCGCGACGACGAGCCGTGACAAGGTGAAGGGCGGCATCATCGGCGCGGCTGCCGGTGGCATCCTGGGAGGCGTGATCGGCAACAATGTCGACATCCAGAAGAAGAAGGCGCCGTAATAGAGACGAGAAGCGGCATGCGCGAGCCACCGCGTGAGCGCAGCGGTGGCGAGGAGCGTCTCCCCACCCGAAGCCCGGCCGACGCGCCGGCGTCGGGCGGGGAGACGCTCGTCGAACATCTGGTGGAGCGTCTCTCGCGCGCGGAGCGCGAGCTCAACCTCGCGCGCGACGAGATAGAGGACGACACGCGTCACCGCGATCTGTTGCGCCAGGCGACGCGCCAGATCGCGGGGCCCGAACGCGTGACGATCGCCGAGCTGGTGCGAAGTGCGCTTCCCACGCTCGGCCGCTGGTGCCTGGTGGACCAGCTCGCGAACGGTCGCGGCGAGCGGCAGCTCGTCACGCACGACCATGCGCTCGATGCGCTCGCCGGGGTCCTTCATGGAAGCGTCGCGCTCGACGGCGATCCCAACCTCGGCATCGTTCGCGCGTTGCAGCGGCGACGCGCCGAGCGCCTCGCACACGTGGAGCTGAGACATCCGGCGGGCGGTCTCGACGACTCGCACGTTCCGGCCTGGTGGTCCGCCCTCGAGGAACTCGCGGCGGGGCCCGTGCTCGTCGCGCCGGTGTCGGCGCGCGGGAGAATCGTCGGCGCGCTCACCTTCGGACGCGGCCAGGGGGAGCCCGCGTTCTCGGAGCGCGAGCAGCGTCTCGCCGAGGAGTTCGCCCAGCTCGCCGGCGTGGTGTCCGAGTATCAGCGCGTCGCCGGCATCGCCGAGGCGGCAGCGCGCACGAAGTCCGAGTTCCTTGCGATGATGAGCCACGAGCTGCGCACGCCGCTCAACGCGATCGCGGGCTACGCGCAGCTGCTCGAGATGGGGTTTCGCGGTCCCCTCACCGAGGGGCAGCGTGACGCCGTGAACCGGATCCTGCGCGGTCAGGAGCACCTGCTCACGCTGGTTGACGCTGTGCTCACCTTCTCGCGACTCACGAGCGGCAAGTTGACGATCGACTCCACCGAGCTCGGTGCGGCCGACCTGGTGGACATCGCGAGCGAACCGCTCGTCGTGGAGTTC
>DASYMZ010000146.1:0-85333 GCA_036008805.1 Gemmatimonadaceae bacterium | reverse complement strand
TGACGGTCACCGCCATGGCGGGCTGCTCGTCGCTCGACGCCACCAGCCCGAACGGCTCGGTCGCGGGCACCTACTCGCTCGTACGACTCAACGGCCAGCTCCTCCCGTACACCTTCTCCACCGGTGTCACGCTGGTGAGCGACGAGGTGACGCTGTATCGCGATGGCACCTACGTCGACGTCTCGCGCTATGCGAGCGGAAGCACGAGCACCCAGGAAGGCTTCTTCACGAACACGAGCGGATCCATCTACTTCGACTCCGACGCATCCGGGATCGCGCCCTATCAGGGATCGGTGAGCGGAGACGTACTGACCGAGATCGTCAACGGCTACACCCAGACGTTCGAGCGACGCTGACCTGACGCGATGACGTCCGCGCGGCGCCCCGTCCGCTGGCTCGCACGTCGGTCATCGGCTTAGCTTCCGACGCATGACTCCACCACACGCCCTTCCTCGCGTCGCCTTTCTCGGGCTCGGCATCATGGGAACCGGAATGGCGGGACGCCTCCTCGCGGCGGGCTATCCGCTCACCGTCTACAATCGCAGCGTCGACAAGACGCGCCCCCTCGCCGATGCTGGCGCGTTGGTCGCCGACTCGCCGCGCGATGCGGCGTCCAACGCCGATGTCGTATTCGCGATGGTCGCCGACGATGCGGCCTCGCGCGCGTTGTGGGAGGGCGACTCCGGCGCGCTCGCCGGCGCGCGGCGCGGCGCCATTCTCGTCGAGAGCAGCACCGTCACCACGAAACGAATCAGCGACCTCGCCGACGCGGCGGCGCGCGCTGGCTGCACCCTCGTCGACGCACCGGTCACCGGCAGCAAGCCACAGGCGGCCGCGGGCGAGCTGACCTTTCTCGTCGGCGCGCCGGACGATGCGCTCGCGCGAATCCGTCCCGCGCTCGAGGTGATGGGCAAGACGATCCACCATCTCGGCCCCACCGGCAGCGGGGCGCTGGTCAAGCTGATCAACAACTTCCTGTGCGGCGTGCAGGCGGCGTCGCTGGCGGAGGCCATCTCGATCATCGAACGCTCGTCGCTCGATCGGCGTCGCGCCCTCGACGCGATCATCAGCGGCTCTCCTGGCAGCCCCGTGATGAAGACGCTCGCGGCACGCATGACCGCCCCCGACTTCACGCCCAACTTCTACCTGCACCTGCTCGCGAAAGACATGCGCTATGCGATCGCCGAGGGCGAGAGCCGCGGCGTGCCGATGCGCACGGCGGAGACGGCGCTCGGCCTGCTCGAGAGCGCGATCGCTCACGGCGACGGCGATCGGGACATGGCTGCCGTCGTCGAACAATTTCGCTCGGCGGCCCGATGACGGTGCATCCAGTTCTGGTCGGCGGACGATGGCGCGCCGCGAGCTCGTCGGGAACGTTTCATTCGGAGAACCCTGCCACGGGGGAGCGCCTCGCGGACGAATTTCCGATCAGCTCGTGGGCCGACTGCGACGAGGCACTCGACGCAGCGGTGCGCGTCGCCGCACAGCTACGCCGCGAGCCGGACTCCGCGAGCACCCTGATCGATCGCTTTCTCCGGCGATACGCGGAGCGGATCGAGGCACGCGCCGACGAGCTGGTGGAAGCTGCGCATCTCGAGACCGGGTTGCCTCGCTCGCCGAGGCTGCGGGACGTCGAGCTGCCGCGCACCACCAGTCAGCTTCGTCAAGGAGCGGCCGCGGCCATCGAGGGTAGCTGGGCGATGCCGACGATCGACACGAAGCTCGGACTTCGGTCGATGTTGGCGCCCATCGGTCCCGTGTGGGTGTTCGGCCCGAACAACTTTCCGTTCGCGTTCAACAGCGTGTCGGGTGGCGACTTCGTCGCGGCGATCGCCGCGGGCAATCCGGTGATCGCCAAGGCGAACAGCTCGCATCCGAACACGACGCGCATCCTCGGAGAGGAGGCATTCGCCGCGTGTGGCGAGGCGGGCCTTCCGTCGGCGATGGTGCAGCTGCTCTATCGCACCTCTCATGCGGACGGCGAGCGTGCCGTCGCCGACCCACGCACCGGTGCGACGGGCTATACTGGCAGTCGCTCGGCGGGGCTCACCCTCAAGGCCGCGGCCGACGCGGCGGGAAAGCCGATCTACCTCGAGCTGTCGAGCGTGAACCCGCTGCTGATCCTTCCCGGCGCCGTCGAGGAGCGCGGTGATGCGCTCGTGGGAGAGCTCGTTGGAAGCTGCCTGATGGGCACTGGCCAGTTCTGCACGAGCCCGAGCCTCGTCGTGCTCCTCTCCGGTGAGCGAACGGAACGCTTCGTCGACGCTGCGCGCGAGCGGCTCGACGCCACGCCGCCGACGCCGCTGCTGTCGTCAGCCGTCGCGCGCGCGCTCACGGCGAGCGTGAAGCAGCTCCGCGCCGCCGGTGCGCGCGTGGTGACCGGTGGCGACGCGATCGATGGCCCAGGGTTTCGTCACGCCAACACCCTGCTCCGCGTCGATGGCGACGAGTTTCTCCGGGAGCCGCACGCACTGCAGACGGAGGCGTTCGGCAACGTGTCGCTCGTCGTCGTCGTGCGCGATGTCGATCAGGGCGTCGAGGTGCTCGAGCGGCTCGAGGGCAACCTCACCGGCTGCATCTACTCCGACAGCCAGGGCTCCGACGACGATGCGTACGCGCGACTCGAGCCCGTGCTGCGCGAGAAGGTCGGCCGGCTGCTCAACGACAAGATGCCGACCGGTGTCGCGGTGAGTCCCGCGATGAACCACGGTGGCCCGTACCCGTCGACGGGGCACCCCGGCTTCACCGCCGTCGGCATCCCCGCGTCGCTGCGACGGTTCGCGGCACTGCACTCGTACGACAACGTGCGACCGCATCGACTGCCCGCGCTGCTACGAGACGAGAATGTCTCGAGCGCGTGGAGGTACGTGGATGGAGGGTGGACGCGGGAATCGCTCCGAACGGCGAATGACGCATGAACTGCCACCGCCTGTCTGGGCAGTGAGGAGTGGGAAATCGTAGCGAGCCGGCGGTAAGGTGAGATGGGAGAATTGCCGACGCGCCCGAGAACTGCACTCTCCCGCTGCATCGCGCACGTCGGATCGCTGCCCGGCGCGTCACGGCCAGAGTGCGAGTCTCGACACCCGCTACCCGCTACGACATCTCGCTACCGCTACGCGCTACCACCTACAGGGAGTGGTAGCTCAACGAAAGCTCATCGCCCCACCCGCAGCATCACCACCCCGTGCGACGGCACGCTCGCCACGTACGTCGTTCCCGTCACTCGCACTGCCCGGTGCGCCCAGAGATCGCGCACCGGCTTCCGCCGCACGTCGATCCCGAGCGTCGCGAAGTCCACCGTGACCTGTGTCGAATCCGGCCCGCGATTGAACACCGCTACCGCGCTGGCGCCCTTCGCGAGCGGCCGGGTCCAGATCTCCTTGCGCACGTTCGCCGAATCATCCGACGCCCACACCCGGGTCGCCTGCACGCCCAGCGAGTCCTGATCGATCGCGATCACCTCGCGGTTCGTCAGGATGTCGTGGATCGCCGGCGTCATCGTTCGCAGATCGTTCCCCGCGAGCAGCGGCGACGCCAGCATCGACCAGAGGCTCATGTGCGTGCGGTACTCGGTGTCGGTCATCCCGCCGTTCCCGATCTCGAGCATGTCGGGATCGTTGAAGTGCCCCGGCTTCGCAAACGGCGCGAGCACGTCCTGGCGGAAGCCGATGCTCGCCATCGACTGCCAGCTATCGCGGATGTCGCCCGTGGTGCGCCACGAGTTGCCGCCCACCTCCGCGCCCCACTTCCACACGTCGAGCTGCCCGTACTGGCAGAGGCTGTAGAGGATGTCGCGCCCGGTTGCCTGCAGCGCGTCGCCCATGAGCTGGTACAACGCGGGCTCGTCCTCGGTCGGATGCATCATGCTCGCACCGCACCAGTCGTACTTCAGGTAGTCGATCCCCCACGCCGCGTAGGTCTTCGCGTCCTGTGCCTCGTGGCCGTAGCTGCCGAGATATCCCGCACAGGTGACGGGCCCGGGTGAGGAATAGATCCCGAGCTTCAATCCCTTCGAGTGCACGTAGTCGGCGAGCGCCTTCATGTCGGGAAACTTCTTGTTGGTCGTGATGTTTCCCTGCGCGTCACGCTGGTCGCCCTCCCACGTGTCGTCGATGTTGACGTAGACGTAGCCCGCCTCTTTCATCCCGTTGCTCGCCATCGCGTCCGCCATCGCGCGCACGGAGGCGTCGTCCACTCGGCCCGCGAACTTGTTCCAGCTGTTCCAGCCCATTGCCGGAGTGCGCGCGATGCCGTTGTCCTTCACCGGATGCCGCGTGGGCACCGCGATCTTCGTCGGCATCGCGCCTTCGCCAGCCGGCACGCGATGCGCCACGAGCTCGATCGGCCGGACGTTGCCACCCGCCGCTGCCGGTGCGCCTCCTGGCGGGACGCGCCGGCGCATCGTCATGCGCAGCTCGTCGCCGGCGAGACGTCCGTCGTACGTCGTGCGGCGATCGGTGTTGCCGACCCGCTGGACGGCCGTGACGGTGAAGCCGGTGCTGTCCCACGCGCTCTCCGTGATCGTCACGAACGACGTCGGCGCGTGAATCGTCCCGCGGATCTGCTCTCCCTCCTGAGTGAGGGTGAAGTACGTGCGGCGCACGGTACCATCGGCGTTCTCGACGGCGGACAGCCAGTTGCCACTGAGGTTGGGATGCGCCGGAGCCGCGACGCGCACGGGCACCGGTGTGACGGTCACAGGCGCCGCACTGGTGCAGGCCACGGAATATCCCGCGGTCACGGCAAGCAGGACGAGAAGGGAGCGGGGAGCGCGGAACCGCAATGTCATGGGTGAGGCTCGGGTGGGTGGCGAGGCGAACTATGCTCGTCCTTCTCTACGCGCCGTCACGCCCACCCGCTGGCGCCCGCTCGCTGATGCGATCGTCGCGCGAGCAACCACGGCCGATCAGCGCGCGGCGCTCACTCGCCACACCGTGTTCCCCACGTCGTCCGCGACCAGCAGCGCGCCGCGCGAATCGATCGCGACGCCGACGGGGCGGCCGCGCGCATCACCGGCTTCGTCGAGAAAGCCCGTCAGCACGTCGATCGGCGACGCCGCCGGCTTGCCACCGGCGAACGGCACGAAGACGACTTTGTAGCCACTGAACGGCTTGCGGTTCCATGAGCCGTGCTGCCCGACGAACATGCCGCTGGTGAACGGTGCGGGGAGCCTGCTTCCCCGCGCCGAGGAGAGACCGAGCGACGCGGTGTGCGGCCCCAGCGCGAAATCCGGCGCGATCGCACGCGCGACGAGGTCGGGCCGCGGCGGCTTCACGCGCGCGTCGACGGTTGCGCCGTAGTAGCTGTACGGCCAGCCGTAGAACGCACCATCGCGCACGGCGGTCATGTAGTCGGGAACGAGGTCGCTTCCTAGCTCGTCGCGTTCGTTCACCGACACCCACAGCGCTCCGCTCTCTGGCTCCCACGCCAGTCCCACCGGGTTGCGCAGCCCACTCGCGAACACACGATGGCTTCCCGTGCGCGCATCGATCTCCCACACCGCCGCACGCCCCTCTTCGTTCGCGATGCCGTTCTCGGCAGCGTTGCTGTTGGATCCCACTCCGACGTAGAGCTTGGCGCCGTCGGGTGACGCGATCAGGCTCTTCGTCCAGTGGTGATTGATCGTGCCCGCGGGCAGCTCGACGACGCGCGTGGGCGCGGCGGTGATGCGAGTGTCCCCCGCGGCGTACGCGAATCGCACGACGGCATCGGTGTTCGCCACGTAGAGCGCGTCGCCGACGAGCGCCATGCCGAACGGTGAGTGGAGACCGGTGAGAAACTGGCTGCGCGTCTCGGCGACTCCATCGCCGTCGGAGTCGCGCAGCAGCGTGATGCGATCGGCGCTCGGCACTCCGGCTCCCGCCTTCTTCATGAATTGCTTCATGAACCACGCCTTGATCCCCTTTCCGTCATCGGGCCGGATCGGCGCGTTCGTCTCCGCGACGAGCACGTCGCCGTTGGGCAGCACGTAGAGCCAGCGCGGATGATCGAGGCCCGTGGCGAAGGCGGCGACGCGCAGCCCAGGCGCCGCGGTGGGACGAGCGCCCGCACTCCATCCCCGCGCCGTCGCCACGTGCACTACCGGGACGAGTGCGCGCGTCGGACCGGGGAGCGCGGGGGTCGGCCCGGTGCCGGCGCTCACCGGGACGTGCGCCGAGCCACCGCACGCGAGGAGCAGCACGCTGCACGCGGCCAGCGGCGCGAGGCGCCGCCATCTAGGCGTTGGCGACATGGATCCAGTGGCTCGGGTCGCCCGTGTTCGTGCGAGTTGCATGCCGCACAACCAGAAGGCCGCCGTTCGTCGAGAACGGCGGCCTTCCGTATGGTGAGCGTGTCGTCGCTCACCGTGCGACGCGGCCTGTTACGGAGCCACGACCACTCCCGCCGTCGCGGCGTTCACCGCGGCGACGTCCGCGCCCACGTCACCACTCACATAGCCCTTGCCGTAGAGCGAAGAGCTGGAGAGGAGACGGTAGTCGCGGCCCACGTAGCTCTGGAAGCCCACGGTGGCGAACGACGAGGGACAGAACGTGCCGGCCGCGTAGTCGCTGCACTTGGCGCCCACGAACGCGTTGGCGGCAAACAGCGCGCCCGGCGCGAACTTGGGCAGCGTGTTGAGGTTGTTCGTCCCCGCGCCCTTCAGACCGTACTGCGCCTGCGCGAAGATGTTGCTGTGCAGCGTCAGTCTCGGCGACGGTGCGCCGTCGAAGACGACGGACGACTGGCGGCCGTTCACGTTGATCACGGTGTTGTGAGCGAAGTACAGATCCTCCATGTCGCTCAGCACCTGCAGGGCGACGCCGTCGCCGGAGTACGGGCCCTCGTTCAACCCGTCCACCACGTTGTCCACCACGGTGAAGCGTGCGGCGGCGACGTTGGGGTTGGAGCTGGAGCCCTTACCGGAGAAGTTGAACCCGCTGCCGGCGTTGCGAATCCGATTCAGTCGGATGGTGACGTCTGCGGTCTGTGAGTAGGGCGCGGTGTTGCCCTGGTTCTCCGACTTCATCACGATCGCGAAACCCGCCTGCGCATCCTCCCACACGCCGTCGATCACGTTCCCCTCGACGAGGTAATGGTGCACGTTCTTCGTCTCGAGGATGTTCTTCGTCTGCCACACGCCCTTCCACGACGCGGGGCGCGTGATGTGGTTGCCGCGCAGGGTGATGTCGGACGGCGTCATCGACTGCATGGCCGGATCGCTTCCGCCCCACATCACGATCTCGTGTCCCGCCTCGAGATGGTTGTTGAGGATCGCGAACGGGCCGGGGCCGTTGTAGCCGAGGATCGCCTGCGAGTCGGAACCGTGATCATGGCACTCCGAGATCCACGAATCCACCGCGGCGGTCCATGCGCTGTTGAAGGTGACGCATCGCTTCATGTTCAGCGTCGAGTTGCCGTGCACGTACGCGCGGTCGATGACGAGATCGTGCGGCACGCTCGCCATCGTGCGCTGACCGTTCGCCGCGTCGTCGCCGAAGCGCAGGAGGACGTTCATCGTCGTCGCGGCCGACGTCGCCGCGATCTCGAGGCCGGTGAGGCGATAGTGGTGCGCCCCTGCCGCCGTCCCGATCGCCGCCGCGTAGTTCGGCGAGAGCACCTTGGCGAGGCGGGCGCTGGCTGCGCGCGACGGTGTCATGCGCGTGCCTGCCGCGCCGATCGACGCGTCGGGTAGGTCGGTGCGAATGACGATCCAATTGGTGCTCGTGCCCTTGTTGGGCAGCGTGAAGTTGCCTACGAAGGTTGCACCCGGAGCGAGCAGCAGCTCGTCGCCCGGCTGCGCTGCGTTGATGACGCTCTGCAGATTCGCGCTGGCGGGCACCCGAACCTGACGAGTCGTCGCCGGATAGGCGGTCGGCACCGTCGCGCGCGGAAGTGCTGCCAGCTTCGAGGGGCTTCCGACGGTCGTCGGGGCAGGAGTGGTTCCGCCGACGGGAGACGGCTTCACCACGGCGACTGCGAGCGTCGCGTACAGCTTGTCCGACAGGCCGGCCATGATCGTGACGGTGCCGGGAGCAACGGCGGAGATCGTGCCGGTCGACTGACCCGAGCTGACCGCGGTGGCGAGCCCGGTGTTGCCGCTCCGCCAGATCACGGTGTTGGGAAGCACGTTGCCGTTGGCATCCTTCACCACGGCGGTGGCGGTCATCTGCTTGCCGACCGTGAGGGACGAAGCGGTCGCGGTGAGCGTGACCGAGGCCGGAGGTCCCGCGACCGCGGCGGTGGAGCGGGCGGCGGAGGTGGGGGAGAGAGCCGGGGTGGCCTGCTCGCTGCAGCCGACGATCGAGAGCGCGGCGAGGGCCGTCACCGCCGAGAAGCGGCGATGGAGTGTGGACGTTTGACGCATAGCTGTGCCCTCCTGGGCATATGCGGCGACCCGACTAGCGTGGCGCAGCGTGGCTGCGCGTTAGCCTCGTGGCTTTGCGTCCCCGGCTTTCGCCGGGTTTGCCTTTGTCACCCGGACGCGTTGAAGCGCCCAGGCGATCGTGCCTGGCTTTTGTGTGGGTGGAACGGGGTGAGGTGGTGCTCCGCTCGTGGAAAAGAGGTCGTGGGTATCGGGCCGGCGGCCCGCATCACGAGCGGATGGAACGAGTTACACGATCCTGGCGCTACCCTGCGCCGAGGTCGGAGACCCGGCAAAGACTGCCGGAATCACAGGTATGACGAGGGCAGATGTTTTGCGTAACACGAACATATGTTTCGCCTGACGCTCCTGCCGGCCACGCCATTCATCACTCGAGTATCGGCCTGAACGTGAACGAATGTGCCGGATGGGACTTTCTGCTCGCGTCCCGGACGGTCAGCGCGCCGCCGCCACCGTCGTCGAGTGCTCGGGCGTCGCGCCGGAATCGATCGACTCCAGCTCGAGCTTCAGCGAGAACTTGGCGAACTTGCTCCGCAGCAGCACCGGGTACCGGCGCGCGTCGTCGCTGAACCAGACCTGCGCCTCACCGCGATCGGAGAAGATGCCGTTCGCCTTGATCGAGGGCTGCACCACCGTCGCAGCGAAGCGGCCCGCGCCCACCTGCACCGACTCCTGCCGCAGCCCCGTCAGCACCACCGGATTGCGGTCGGGACGGAAATACCGGTCGTCGCGACGCGTCTCGCCCACCTTGATGCCGGCGACACGGATGGCGTAGATGAACGATCCGTCGTCCAGTGGATGGGAGACGCTCGCGTAGGTCGAGTCGCCTTGCTGGTAGGTGCCGCGCTCGGGATAGATCTCGTACGTGGTGTTTCGCTTGTAGCGGCCTTCCGAGATCTGCTGGCGGTGCCGAAGCGACGAGAGCGTCTGCACGTCGATCCAGCTCTCGTAGCGGTCGTGCACCCGGAAGAAGGGAACGCCGCCATCGATGGAGAAGACCACGTGATACGCAGGCCGGCCGCGCACGGACTCGATCCCGTCCACGCGCATGCGCGCTGTCCCGGCGTGAATGATCCCGAAGGTCGCGCGGTAGGTCAGCTCCTCACCAACGGAGAACGGCACCTGCGCCCGTCCGTCGACCTCGACGGCAGGGGTGGTCGCGGCGAACTGCGTTCCCTGCGCGGCGGCGGGACGGCCACCGATGCCCAAGGCAAACAGGCCGACGGAAATGAGGCGGACAGATCTATTGATTCGAGGCACGAGTGCTCTTCTAGCGGAAGACATGAGGTTCCTTGCGGTGATACGACGCCGCCGGCCGGACGGTTCTGTGACGATGCTTCCTACGTGAGTTCGCCGATCATTGTTCTGACCGACCGAACCCTCGACAATCATCGGTCGTCACGGCGCTTTGGCGACTGTACTGTTCATATATGAAATACATGGACAAACCGGAAAGTTCCTCACCCAACTGCTGCTCCCAGCAGCCGAACTAGTCGCTCGCGATCGTCGACACCGAGCTTGCCAGCCAACTCGGCCTGCACCGCCCGGATCGCGGTGACTCCAGCCGCGTGGCGCTCCCTCCCCACCGGAGTCACCATCGCTCGCACGGCTCGGCGGTCCTCGCTGCAGCTGCCGCGCTTCACCAGCCCCTCCGACTCGAGCCGATCCACCAACTGGGTGATGTTCGAGCGCACGCACTGCAGCCTGGCCGCCAGCTCTCCCAGCGTGAGCGGATCGTCGGCCATCATCAGTTGGTCCATCGCGTCGAACTTGGAGATCGAGAGACCGACCTCGACCAGAGCAGTCTCGAGCCGCGCCTGCAACCGTTCCGCGGCCTCCAGGACCGCTGAAAGGGTGCCGCCGTCAGGTCCCGACCTGCCCACGCCCTCCGAAATGCTCGATTGGCAGATTTCATTCATGCACTGAATAGTATACCAATCATGCAATTTTACAAGGCCAGTACCCCATGCGCGGCCCGTTGGAGGACGACGCGCCACAAAACCGGGTGAGGACGCGCTAGAGGTATCGCGCGATGGCCATCGCGACGGTGGCGATTGCAAGGAACAGCATCGAGCCAGTCGAGCCGACTGCGGCTCGCCTGGTCAATCGGGCGCGCACATCATCGCTCAGCGGCAGTCCGCCAGGTCCCGCGGCGCTCGCCAACTTCTTGGCGGCCGGCGCCGAGACGCCCATGCCGAAGACGAGGGCCAGGATCGCCGACGCGGCGCCGAACGTCATCCCCATTCCCATCGGGGACCGGCCCCACGCACCCGCCGTCAGCGACATGTTCCGTCCATAGAGAATCACCCCCGCGAGCACACTCAGCACCGCCGAGATCGGGAGGTAGACGGCGAGCCTTCGCCGAAGCATGATGTGCTGCATCACTGGCATCGCCGCCGGCCCCACGGCGCGGACCGCCGGCAAGATGAACAGACCGGCGATGAACACTCCACCCACCCAGAACGTGCCGGCAAGGATGTGCACCAGCCGCAACGCCAGCAGCAACGCACCGTTCATCGCTCGGTCCTCACAGTTGAAACTCGCCGTCGATGCCTGGCCGCGACGGGGCCGGACGGTCGAGTCGCCTCCGCGTGGAATTACTATACACTCTGTCTAGTGAATTGCAAGCACGAGGCGGCGTGACGCCGCGGCGCTACACCCTGGGGCGGCGGCAGCAGACCGCCGATGAGACTCGCGCGCGGATCATCGGGGCGGCGCGCACGCTGCTCGCCGAGGCCGATGGAGGCCGAGCGTTCACGATCGACGGCGTCGCGCGTGAGGCGGACGTCACGCGTGTCACCGTATACCAGCACTTCGAGACCAAACAGCGGTTGCTTGGCGCAGTGCTCGATCAATTGGCCACGGAGGGCGGGCTGCCGGGAATGCGCGCCGCGCTCGCGGATGCACCGCCCGAACAGGCGCTCGATCAGGTCGTCGCGACGATCGTGCGGTTCTGGGCCAGCGACCGCACGTTGCACCGCCATCTGGGCGCACTGGCCGACATCGACCCCGAGCTGCGGGACATCGTGCACGAGCGCCGAGAGCGACGTCGCGCGACCATCACGCTCGCGTTGAGTCGCGTCGATCCCGAGCTCACCAACTCACCCGCGCGGATGACCGAAGCAGTGGACGCCGTGTTCGCGCTCACCTCGCCGACGATGCTCGACGCGCTGGCGGGACAGAGACGGAGCGTGGCGCGAATCACGCAGATCGTCCAGCGATTGGCCCGCGCGGCGATCCCTCCCGAGTCGGGGTGAGCCAGGCGAACGCACCGGAGAGGACATGCGAGCGATCGTGATCACGAGACCGGGCGGCCCCGAGGTGCTCGAGCTCCAGGAGCGCCCCACGCCAGAGCCTGGGCTCGGCCAGGTGCGTGTCCGCGTTCGCGCATCGGCGCTGAATCGAGCGGATCTCATGCAGCGCATGGGGAACTACCCCGCCCCGCCCGGGGCGCCAGCCGACATTCCGGGAATGGAATACGCCGGCGAGGTCGATGCTGTGGGCAGCGCCGCCACGCTGTGGCCCGTGGGCAGCCGAGTGATGGGGATCATCGGCGGCGGTGCGCACGCCGAGTTCGTCTGCATCCATGAGCGCGAGGTGCTGCCGATGCCTCGCGACCTGTCCTTCGAGGAAGCCGCGGCGATTCCGGAGGTCTTCCTCACCGCGTACGACGCGCTCTTCCGCCAGCTCGACGTCCGGGTGGGCGAGCGCGTGCTCGTGCATGCGATCGGAAGCGGCGTCGGAACGGCAGCGCTCCAGTTGGCGCGGGTCGCCGGCGCCACAGTCTACGGGACGTCCCGCTCCCCCGCGAAGCTCGAGCGCGCGAAGCTGCTCGGACTCGCGCACGCGATCGACAACTCGGCTGGCGATTGGGCGGCGCGAGTCGAGGCGCTGGCTGGCGCGAACGCCATTCATGCGCTCGTCGATCTCGTCGGAGGCGGCTATCTGCGCGACAACCTGCGTGTGCTCGCGCCGCGCGGACGACTCGTGGTCGTGGGACTGACGGCGGGAAATCGTGCGGAGATCGATCTCGGCGTGGTGCTGCGCAAGCGAGTGCGAATCATCGGAACCGCACTGCGCTCGCGAGCGATGGAGGAGAAGGCCGCGCTCGCGCGCGAGTTCTCGCAGCGCGTGGTGCCGATGTTCGACTCGAAGCAGCTTCGGCCCGTGATCGAACGCGTGTATCCGTTCGCCGAGATCTCCGCCGCCCACGAAGCGATGGAGTCGAACGCAACGTTCGGGAAGCTGGTGCTGCGCTGGTGAACCGTGCGACCCGCCTCGCGAGGCGACCCGCATGCCGACGCGGGCGGAAATGGCGCGGGTCTTCTCGGAGCTCTAGATTGGCGCACCCAACCTCCTCGAGACCGTCCGATGAAGAAAGTTCTCGCCCTCCTCGCGCTCTCTGCTCAGCTCCTCTCCGCACAATCGTCCGACGTCGCCGGCAAGTGGAGAGCGGAGTTCGACACCCAGGTCGGCACGCAGAAGTACGTCTACACCCTGACGAAGAGCGGCGCCGCGCTGGCCGGGACGGCGGTCGCCGAAGTCGGCGGCCAATCTCGCAACGTCGAGCTGAAGGACGTGTCGCTCAAGGGTGACACGCTCACGTTCAGCGAGACGCTCGAGTTCCAGGGCAACTCGGTGCCGATCACGTACCGGGGCGTCCTCGCTGGCGACGAGATCAAGTTCGTCCGGAAGGTCGCCGATTTCGCGACCGAGGAGTTCGTCGCGAAGCGAGAGAAGGGCGCGGGCGCGTAGCGACGCTGGGGGATGGTCGCGTCAGCGCGTGACCGTCCCCATCCGCACGACCTCGAACGCGCTCGAGGGCACCTGCTTGAGCGCGCCCAGCCGGTCGTCGCTCCAGCGCGGATCGGGCGCTCCGGTGACGAACCACCCACTGCCGTTGTCGGCGAGGATCATCCCGTACTTCTTCATCGCGCGAAGGATGACCTGCACCTCCGGTGGATATCCAGCGACATCGAACGACGCCTCGAGGCGCACGCGCATCCCCATCGGGGGAAGCGCGGATGAGGTGTCGCTGCTGGCGTAGTGCCGCGCCGGAGCGACGAACCCTTTCCGCGTGCGCGGACAGGTGAAGCGCACGGCGTGGTCGATCGCGCCACGCTCCACAGCTTCGTCGTACCGCACGAGGCCCGGAAAGATCGGTAGCCCCGCGGCATCCGCGGACGTCCAGTACAGTGGACGCTGCGCGTTCGAGCCGAGGTCGAACACCGCGCCTGAACCGGCATGCCAGCTCGCGCCGCCGTTCAGCGGGTGCGCGTCGAACAGCTCGTACAGCTTCCACGCGACGGTATCGACGACGAGGACGTGCCGGTCGCCGGTGCTCGATGCTCCTCCCTCGATCGGCGCGCCGGCAGGAATGGGATACGGGCCCGGATCGCTCTCGTCGGCGTAGTCGAAGCTGACGGGCCGTCGCGGGGTGCCGCTTCCCACGCTCACGTACGGAATGCCGTACACCGAGCCGAAGTCGGGGTGCAGGTTCCTCACGCCGCAGGACGCGATCAGCGTGGCCGAGGCCGGGTCCACCGGCTGGCCGGAGACATCCGTGTTCCAGGGGTTGTCTGCCGGAAAGACTCGGCGTCCGCCCACCGAGGTGCTCGGAGTACCCGTTTCCGAGCCGGATCCCGGCTCCGGATCGGTGGGCGAAATGTCCGACGCCGAGCAGGCGGCGGCCAGAACGAGGATCGGAAGTGCGCGACGAGCGAACATGGGCTGTACCCGGTGCGGTCGGGACAGCTACCAGGCTAGGCGTGTGTCGGGTGGACCGATGCGATGTCCGTCACCGCCTGCATGCGGCTCGGGGCACGGCGAGGCGCGCGAGTGCCGCTGGCCGTGGGAACGTGACGGATCGGATGATGGTGGCGCGAAGACGGGGAGCTCGCCATGACGGCAAGCTCCCCGCTATCGTAATTTCCGGCCGGGTACGCGATCTACCTGTCCAGCGAACCGAGGTTCAGGAGCGCGGGTTCGGGATCGGGGCCCAGCACATGGGCGACTGCGTGTTGCACGTGCTGTTGTTCAGGTTGGCGAAGTCGTAGTTCGCCGACGTGCCGCCGAGCGTGAGCTCGCGCAGCGTTCCGAAGCGCTGGACTGTGGGACGGTTGTACATGGAATCTCCCTGAGCGAGCGCCGTCATCCGGCGCAACGACGGCCCTGCCGGGACCGCGCGGAATCGACAGACGTCTGTCGATCTCACCCCTCCCTTCGCAGGATTTGTGACAGGGGTCACACGGGTAACGGCAATGCGTAAGTCATTATACGACTGCTACTTACAATCCGACCGCAGTCTCAGGGCGGAAAACTTTGTGGCAAAGCTACAACAGTCTGTCGGCTGAGAGCGGCAGCGCTCGCTGCAGCGGCACTGGCCGGACGGTGAGGCCGCTCGCATGTTGCGCTCGACAGTGCTTCCCCGGCAGCCCTCGATGACGCGACGGATGGACCCCACTGCCCCGCCCCATATCCTTTGGATGAGCATGCCCCTCGGATTCAGCATGGCGCCGTTGGTGGGGGGCTGAGCCGAAATGGCACTCGTCTTTCCATTCGATCCGAACATCGAGCGCGCGTCCACCATCCCGGCGCGCGTCTATACCGACCCGGTGTTCCTGGAGTTGGAGCGCGAGCGAATCTTCGCGCGAACCTGGCAGCTGGTCGGCCACGCCGCCGACCTGCGCGAGCACGGGCAGTTCATCACCGCCGATATCGGCGACGAGGCGATCGTCGTGCTGCGCGATGGCGACACGCTCCGCGGGTTCCACAACGTCTGCCTCCATCGCGCGGGACCAGTCGCATCCGGCTGCGGCAAGCGCAATACGCTCCAATGTCGCTATCACGGCTGGACCTATTCCCTGGACGGCGCGCTGAAGCACGCGCCCGAGATGCAGGGCGTCGAGCGGTTCGACCCAGCGGAGATGCACCTGGTGCCGGTGCAGGTCGCGACATGGGGGCCACTCGTGTTCGCGAACCTGGATGGCAAGGCGCCACCCCTGCTCGACGTGCTCGAGGACGTGCCACGACGCGTCGCACCGTTCCGCTGCGAGTCGATGCGCTTCGTCACGCGCAAGGAGTGGGTGATCGCGTGCAACTGGAAGGTCTACGTCGACAACTACCTCGAGGGCTATCATCTGCCCGTCGTGCACCCGGGATTGCACAAGGAGCTCGACTACGATCAGTACAAAGTGGAGCCGCACCGCTTCTACTCCATCCAGCACGCCCCGCTGCGCGCGGTACACGGCGGCAACGCCGCCTCACGAAAGTACGACCCAGCGGCGACGAGTACCGCCGAGGCGGTGTACGTCTGGCTCTTTCCGAACGTGATGCTGAACGTCTATCTCGGTCAGATGCAGACGAACGTCGTCATCCCGCTCGGTCACGACCGCTGTCGCGTGGTGTTCGAGTGGTTCGCTGACGCGCCACCAGCGGACGGGGCCAGCGATCCGCAATGGACCCAGCTTCTCGCGTTCAGCGACGAGATCCAGGACGAAGACATCCAGATCTGCGAGACGGTGCAGCGGAACCTCCGCTCCCGGGTCTACGACCGTGGCCGCTACTCCGCCGCGCGCGAGAACGGCGTGCACCACTTCCACTCGCTACTGCACGAGTTCCTCACGTGACGGAGGTCCTCCCGCTTGACGTCGAGGTCGTACCCACCAAGCGGCTCGAACGATCGCTCGGCGTCTGGTTCGGGATCGCGGTGGGAGTCGGGGGCATGATCGGAGCGGGAATTCTTCGCTCGCCCGCGGAAGTCGCGGCGCGACTTCCAATCCCGTCGCTCTTTCTGGGCGCTTGGGTGATCGGCGGGATCTATGCTCTGCTGGGCGCAAACGCGATCGCCGAGCTGGCGACGATGGTTCCGCGCTCGGGCGGACAGTACGTGTTCGTGCGGCACGCGCTCGGCGAATACCCGGGCTTTCTCGTCGGCTGGAATGATTGGCTCTCGACGATGGCATCGGTGTCGGCGCTGGCGATCGTGGAGAGCGAGGCGATCGCGGCGCTGATCCCGGCACTCGCGCCCTATCTCCTGCCGATGGCCGCGCTCGCGATCGCGGCGACGACCATCGCGCTGCTGCGCGGCGTGCGCGAGGGCGACCGCGCGCAGCGCGCGACGAGCGTGATCAAGACCGGGGTGCTGCTCGCGTTGGTGGTGGCGTGCTTCGCATGGCGGCTCACGCGCGGCGCAGCGCTCGAGCCGGCGCGGCATGCGGTGGCCACGCCTGGTGGCTTCACGCTCGTCGCGGCGATGCTCGCCGCCCTGCAAGGGATCATCTACGCGTATGATGGGTGGACGGGCATCGCGTACTTCTCCGGCGAGGTCGCGGATCCGGGGCGACAGATCCCTCGGTCGCTCGCGGGAGGTCTACTCGCGACGATGCTGATCTATCTCCTGATCAACGCCGCATTCATCACGGTGCTGCCGCTCAGCGCCGTCGCGGCCGCCCCACTCGCGGCGGCGAGCGTTGCCTCGGTGCTGTTCGGCACCCATGGCGGCACGGTGGTTCAGCTCCTCATCGCGCTCGCGATTCCGAGCGCACTGGTGGCGAACGCGCTGATGGCGTCGCGCGTCGGGTTGGTACTCGGACAGGACGCCCTTGCTCCACGCGCGTTCGGGCGCGTCAACGCCGGCGGCACCCCGAGCGTCTCGCTCATCGCCGGCGCGGCGATCGCCGAGCTGTTCCTTCTCACCGGCACCTTCGAGCGGTTGATCACGATCTGCTCGTTCCTGTTCGTCGCGAGCTACGCGATGTCGTTCGCCTCGGTGTTCGTGCTCCGGCGCCGCGAGCCGAACGCGGCGCGTCCATACCGCAGTTGGGGTCACCCGTGGACGACGGCGCTCGTGCTCGTCGGCTCGCTGGTGTTCCTCGGCGCGACGATCGTCGCCGAGCCGAACGGCGGCGTGGTGGTGGCGGGGCTGCTGCTGTTGAGCTATCCGGCGTTTCTGCTGTTGAAGCGTTAGCGCTTCGCTTCGGCCTCCTCGCGATCGTCATCCTCGATGTCGACCGCCAGCGGGAAAAACAGTGAGCGCTGCACGCCGGGATACGGCGTCGTCCAGCCGCGTGCGTCGTGCCACAGGATGCGGTTGAGTCGCTCCGACGGTGCGGCGTCCGGCACATCGAACCGCATGCGCGCGGAAGCCGCGGCAGCCAGTCTGCGCGCGGCGGCATGCGGACCGGTGATCGCACCGCCCCACACGTTGACGTCGTAGAGCGACTGCGCCGGCACCAGCGCGTCGAACGGGGTGACGTCGGGAGCGTCGCCAGGCGAGAGAAAGCTCGCGCGCATGTCGGTGGCGACGAGATCGAACATGCTCAGCGCGGGCAAGCCGAGCATCAGCTCGATCGTCTTCACCATGCTCGGCTGGCTGTAGAAGGTGCTGTCGATCACACCGCGCTTCGCGAACGGGCTCGCGAGGAGCGCCACCGTGCGATGTCCATCGATGTGGTCCACCCCGTCCTGCGCGTCGTCCTCGACGACGAGGATCGCCATCTTCGGCCAGAACGACGAGTGCGACAGTGCCTCGACGATGCGCCCCAGCGCGAGATCGTTGTCGGCGACGCACGCTTTCGGCGTGCACCACCCCGCCGACGTTCCCACCGTGTGATCGCTCGGCAGAATCGCCATCACGAGGTTCGGCATCGACTTCTTCGCTTCCCACTCGCGCAGGTGCTCGACGACGACATCGGCCTTGGCGACGTCGGGCACGCCTTCCGTCCATCCCGGATACTCGCGCACGAGCAATGCGTCGAGCGACTTCAGCGTCGAGCGCGTGTCGTACATCTTCGCGAGGAGCGCTCGGAACATCGCGGGCTGGTGCGGCTGCGAGTCGCGATACTGCGCGAGCATCCGCGCGCGCACGCTGGCTTTGGGCTCACGCTCCGACGGCGCGTACTCGCCGAACACCCGCACACTTCTTCCCTTCTGGGTCGCGGCCTCCCAGAGGAACCCTCCCGCCGAGTACGCGAGCGCGTCGATGCCCTCCGACGGATAGCTGCGCCCGAAGTACAACGGCCACATCGGGTAGTCACTCTCGTTCGCCTGGGTGAGCCAGTTGTGCCCGTCGGCCGAGTTGCCGCCCGACGCGAAGAAGTGATCGAGCAGGACGAACTTCTCGGCCAGCGCGTGTGCGTTGGGCGTGACGTCCCGCCCGTACATCACGAGTGACGAATCGCTGGCGCCCTTGCCAATGTCGCCGAGCACCTGATCGTAGGTGCGGTTCTCGCGGATGATGTAGACGACGTGCTCGATGAGCGATGGATCGCCGGGTCGCTCCGGCACTGCGCGCGCAACGGCCGATGCGCGTGGCTCGGCCGGCGCGGGAGCGGTGCGCAGCACGAGGCGGTTGTTCTGCGCGACGCTCGTCGTGTACGCGGAGAGCGCGGCGTCTCCCGGCACCTCGATCACGTTCACCGAGCCGCGAACGGCGTGCACGTATCGGCCGCGCAACCCTCCCTTCGTCCCGGTGCCCGAACCGACGCCGAGCAGCGTGCCGACGGCGATCGTGCGCCCGTCGCCACTCACGTCGATGCTGGACGGATACCATCCAGTCGGGATCAGCCCGCGAAAGCTCGCCGCGGCCGCGCCGACGCTCGTGGGTGAGACGTCGAAGACGCTCACGGCGTTCACGCCGCCGAGGGCGACGTACAGGCGGCCACCGTCCGGCGAGACCGCGACGGCGGTGGGTGCGTAGCCGGCGCGCCGGTCGCGAAACGGCGCGACGGGTATAGTCGCGATGACGGTGTTGCCGCGCGTGTCGATCACGCTCACGTCGTCCGAGTTTCCGTTGGCGACGTAGAGGCGACCGTGCGGCTCGTCCCACGCGAGGCCGGACGGATGCCGGCCGACCGTGATCAGCGCCGTCACGCGTCCACTCGCGAGATCGACTCGGCTCACGTTGCCCGGCTCCGCGAGGCCACGCGCGTCCACTCGCACGCGCTCGGCTCGCGGGTCGCAGCACTGCAGCATCGCTCGGGCGCCGTTCTTCGGCTTCGCGCCGCCGTAGACCGACACGTACGACGTGGCGCCATCGGCCGACATCACCGCGGCGACGGGGAGAACTCCGAGCGCGACGGTGCGCACGAGCGCGCCGCTCTCGGCGTCGAGCACCGCGAGCTGGTCGTTCGCGGGCAGCGGGAGAACCATGACCCGACGCCCAGACGCACCGGCCCTCTGCGCGATGGCGGGTCCGCCCGCCATGAAGTCGCCGAGCGCGGGAGACTGCGCGACGACGCGCGCGCTGGCGCCGGTGTCGCCCTGCGCACGCTGCGGTGCGGAGTCGGCCGAGTAGACCGTGAGATGCGCGACCGCCTTCGCCGCGGTGAGTGGCGCAGAACCTGGAAGACGATTCTCGACCGCATTACCCGCCAGCCGACCGACCGACGAGACGAGTGCCCTTCCCGTGGCGGGATCGACCGCGACACCGAACACGCCACCGCGTCCGTCGAAGGCGTTGTGCGTGACGACACGATTGTCCGCGTAGGCGAGGCGATACGCGGCGGTTGCCGCGACGACCCAGAGCTCACCGGCCTTCCGACCGAATCGCACCCCCGTGACCCGACCGTCGAACACGCTCTGCACGCCGGCGGGCGTGACACGTTGATCGGTCGCGATGATCCCCGGGTCTGGAAGCTCGCGGGCGGGCGCGGGCGCGCGCTGTGGCGCGGCCTGGAGAAGGAGCAAGAACGGAATGATCATCATCTCAACGGCGAATGGAATCACCGTCGACCTCGACGACGACGACCGTCGCCATCGGATCGAGCGGCTGGCCTGCGAGCACGATCTGGCGATCGCCGTTCACCTCGCGCACCTCGAGGGCCTGTCCGTCGGCCAGACGATACGCGCGCTTCACGGCGTTCTGCATCTTCGGAAGGGTGAACGGCACGCGCGGCTGCGTGAAGAAGGTGATGAACAGCTTGCCCGGTTTCGTCGTATATCGATACTCGTTGTGCGGCAGGATCAGCGGCTGGCCGCGCAGATCCTTCGTCCCGCGCGCGCTCGGCTCTCCGAGCTCCTCGCCGAAGGGTGTCGGGCCAGCGCCGTACACCGCGTCGCCATTGACCTTCAGCCACGCGCCCGCGTTGCGAAGGACGTCGACGGCGGGCTGCGGCATCTCGCCAGTCGGTAGCGGCCCGACGTTGAGCAGGTAGTTCCCGCCCTTGCTCACGACATCCACGAGCTTGAACACCACGTCACCCACCGATTTCCAGTCGTGATCGTCCGTGCGATACCCCCAGGTGTGATTCAACGTGGCCGGCACTTCCCACGCTTGGGTCATCTTCTCGCCGGGGATGACATTGTCGCCCGTGCTCACGTAGTCGCCGCTCTCGCCGAGCCGTCCATCGATCAGGGTGTTCGGCTGGAGGGTACGAACGAGGCGCGTGAACCTCGCGGCCCGCTCGCCAGTCATGTTGCGCGGCGTGTCGAACCAGACGAGCGCCACGGGGCCGTACCGCGTGAGCAGCTCACGGACCTGCGGCTCCGCCTTCTCGCGGAGATACTCATCGTACCGCTTGAGCGAGTCGGGGCCGAAGTCCCAGTTGTTGCCCGCGCCGTTCGGCTCGTGCCAGTCCTGCGACTGGGAATAGTAGAAGCCGAGGCGGATCCCCTGCTTCGCGCAGGCCTTCGCCAGCTCGGCGAGCACGTCGCGCTTGAACCGCGTCGCGTCGACGACGTCGAACGGGCTGACGTCGGACTTGAAGAGCGCGAAGCCGTCGTGATGCTTCGACGTGATCACGATGTACTTCATCCCCGCATCCTTCGCGAGCGTCACCCAGGCATCGGCGTCGAACTGCACCGGGTTGAACTGCGTCGCGAGCTGCGCGTACTCACTCGCTGGAATCTGCGCCCGGTTCATGATCCACTCGCCGAGACCGAGGACCGTCTTGCCCTTCCACTGGCCCGCCGGAATGGCGTAGAGGCCCCAGTGGATGAACATCCCGTACTTCGCCTCGCGGAACCAGGCGAGTCGCGCCTCGCGCGCCGAGTCGGCGGTAGACGATGCGGCGGACAACGGTGACTGCTGGGCAGCCACCGTATGCGCGCTGCCGAGCAGCAGGCAGACGGATAGCAGGCTTCGCCGCGCCGAGGCGGCGAGCACGAACGTGCGACGATCCATGAATGATTCCTGGCTTGCCGGTGAGACGCGCTCCGGCGCGTCGAGCGCGTCGATCAGGGCGTACGCTTCTCGGCGTGCAGCTGCTCTTCCTCCCGCTTCTTCTGCGCGTCGAGGAGTCCTTTGAGCTGCTGGAACGCAGGATCGGGCTTCGGCTTCTTCGCCGACCACTTGGTCCACACGACGATGACGGCGCACGCGCGATCGTACTTGAAGGGCGCGTTCTCCCCTTCGGGATAGATCTCGACCGCCTCGACGATGGGGAAGAACACATCAGCGAGATCCATGTGCTCCATGTTGTCGACGACGAGGTTGAGCGAAGGAAGCCGCTCGGTCCCAGCCGACGACAATCCACAGCGAGTGGCGTAATTGCTCTGTACGCCCATGCGGCCACGGGACTGCAGGGCTAGCCGGAAGCCGCGCGTGGAGGTGACGAGCAGCGGGAGCGTCCGGTAGCCGCGCTTTGCGATCTCGTCCGCATCGAGGAAGGTGCCGTGATTGTATCGCGCGCGGTTCTTCTCGAACTCCGGGTAGCTCATCCGGTGCGCGACGACTCTCACCGAGTCGAGCGAGACGACGCGCTCCATCGTGATGTTCTCGCGGCTCGTCTCACCATCACGGAGCGTGATCGCCCGGCGTGCGAGCCCGTAGCCCAGGCTCCGCACCTCGAGCTCGTGGGTGCCCGCGCCGAGTCCGGTGAGTGAGAACTCGCCCAACTCGTTACTGCGAGCGGCGGTGACACCATCGAGCAGGCGAAGCTGCGCGCCGGCGAGTGGCTGTCCATCGGGACGCGTGATCCGACCAACCACGGACGAGCGACCCGGGCGCGGCGGTTCGACGACGATCTGGGCAACCTTCGCGATGTCGCCGGCACCCTGCAACTGCGATCTGACCGCGACGTTGCGAACCCGTACGCCGATGTCGTCGGCGATCATCACGACCGCGATCGGACCGGTGGCGCCGCGATAGCCGATCTGCACGTTGATGCGCTCGTCGGTGGGCAGGCCGCACAGCCGATACTGGCCGGAGGAGTTCGTCTTCACCTGCGCCACTCGGCGCTGGTTGGTGATGTCGCGCGTCGTGCTGTCGATCGTCTGCTCGGTCCACGAGACGAAGACTTCAGCCCCGTCGAGCGGACGCAGGTTCTCAGCATCCGAGACGACGCCGAGCAGTGCCCCCGTCCAGCGAGCGAGCCCCGTGCCCGGACAGGCCGCGGCGCGCAGCGTCTTCCCGGACGGCGTAGCCAGATCGACGCGTGCCGGGATGGATCCAAGGGGCACCGTCGTGACCACCGACGCGACGCCGTACTCGAGCGAGTCGAGCAGCGTGCTCGCGAACGAGACGGAGTAGCGGCCGGGCGCGAGATCGAACTGATATCGGCCGCGCTGATCCGTCATCGCCGTCAGGGCCGTTCCCTCGCCGGCATCCAACCGCTTGGCGCTGACCATCACCCCGGACATCGGCTCGCCGCGTACGCTGTCGGTGACGACGCCCTCGAGCCGACCCGTCGTGCCCTGCGCGCGCACCGCCGCGGTCGCGATGAGCGACATCACCACGACGAGTGCGCAGCGCATGGGCCTCGAGCTCACCGAGCTACCTCGTACGCGAAGGCATAGTCACCAGATCCGATCTCCACCACGACGTCCGCGCCACTCTGTGAGGCAGAGACCACGCCAGGCGCGCTGGCGGCAGGCTGGGTTCCCTCCACGACCTGCGCGAGCCGCGCGCCGGGAAGCCGAACCGTCGCTCGCGTGTTGGGCGGAACGCGCACGTTCATCCGCATGCGGCCTCCGTCGATCGCCCATCCAGACGCGGCCGGTCCGTACTGCGTCATAAGCTCCGCGCGCGCCGAGCTGAGCCCTCCGCCAATCTGTGGCGCGACGAGAATGTGCTTGTACGCCGGAGCCGCCTCGTCGATGTCGAGCCCGGCGACCACGCGGACCATCCAGTCTCCAATCGCACCGTACGCGTAATGGTTGAACGAGTTCATGCCGACGTCCTGAAAGGAGCTGTCGGGCTTCTGCCCGTCCCATCGCTCCCAGATCGTCGTCGCGCCCTGCGTGATCGGATAGAGCCACGAGGGATACTTCTTGTTCATCAGGAGCATGTACGCATCCGACAGATGTCCCGTCGCCGTGAGTGCGTCGGCGAGATACGGTGTGCCGAGAAATCCCGTGGTGAGGTGCCCGAACTGCCGCACGTTCGCCGACAACCGGTTTCCCGCGTCCTCGCGCTGCGCATCGGGCAGAAGATTGAACTCGAGGCCGAGCGCGTACGCCGTCTGGGTGCTCGAGCTGAGACGGCCCGAGGCCGTGACGTATTCCCGGTTCCACGCCGCGCGGATCCGGTCGAACAGTGCGCGGTACTCGCGCGCCTCGTCCGTCTTGCCGAGCGCCAGCGCGGAGCGGGCGAGCAGATCGGTGGAGTGGGCGAAGAACGCGGTCGCGATGAGATCTTTGTCCGTCGTCGCGCCGGGGTAATCGGAGCGGGTCGTGGCGAATGCGAGCCAGTCGCCATAGTGCCAGCCGCTGTTCCACAGCAGCTTGTCGCCGGAGACTCGGCGCTCGTACTCGACGTACCTCTTCATCGATGGATACTGCCGGCCGAGCAGTCGCAGATCTCCGTAGGCCAGATACATCGTCCACGGCACGATGACCGTCGCGTCGCCCCATCCCGATGAGCTCGTGGCGTCCGCCTGGCTCTCGCTGCCGCGTGAGAGCACGTCGGGAATGACGTCGGGCAGGGAGCCGTTCGCGCGCTGGTCGGCGGACAGGTCGCCGAGCCATTTCGTGAAGAAGCCGGCGACGTCGTAGTTGAAGGCGGCGGTGCGCGAGAACACCTGCGCGTCGCCCGTCCACCCGAGCCGCTCGTCGCGCTGCGGACAGTCCGTGGGCACCCCGACGAAGTTGCCCTTCTGCCCCAACACGATGTTGTGGTAGAGCTGGTTGAGCATCGGGTCGGAGGTCACGAACGAGCCGGTGCGCGGCATGTCCGAGTGCACCACGATGCCGGTGATCGCGCCGGGGGCCGGCGTGCCGGGATAGCCCTCGACCTTCACGTAGCGGAAGCCCTGGAAGGTGAAGTGGGGCTCATACACCTCCTCTCCGCCGCCCTTCAGCGTGTAGGTGAGCTCCTGCTTGGCCGTGCGCAGATTCGCCGTGTAGAAGTTCCCCTGCTTGTCGAGCACTTCGGCGTGATGCAGGTGAATCGTCGTGCCGGCTGGCCCGGTCGCGCGCAGTCGGACCCAGCCGACCATGTTCTGTCCCATGTCGAACACCGTCTCGCCGGCCGGCGTGTGCAGCACCTTCACCGGCTTGACCTCCTCGATGCGCCGGATCGGCGGGCCGGCCGGCGCGATGATGACCTGGTTGGAATGGTCAGCAATCCGCACGCCTTTCCACGCACCAGCATCGAAGCCAGGCTGACTCCACCCCGCTTTCTCCAGCCGGGCATCGTAGGTCTCGCCGTTGTAGATGTCTGAGGTGAGGATGGGACCGGTGCTCGACCTCCAGCCATCTCCGGTGGCGATGACCTGCTCACGCCCGTCGGTGTAGCGCACGTGAAGCTCGGCGAGCAGCGCGAGGCGCTTGCCGTAGGTGTTGCGTCGCGTCTCCCAGGCGAGCCGGCCACGGTACCAGCCGTCGCCGAGGGTGACGCCGACGGCATTCGGCCCGCGACGCACGAGGTCGGTGACGTCGTAGGTCTGGTACTCGAGCCGCTTGTCGTAGGTGGTCCACCCCGGAGTGAGCACCTGGTCGCCGACCCGACGCCCGTTGATCTGCATCTCGTAGAGCCCGAGACTCGTGACGTAGACGCGAGCGGACGCGATGGCACCGTCGAGCGCGAAGTCGGAGCGGAGCATCGGGCTCGGGTTCGAACGAGTGGTGTCCTCGCTGAGATCGGGGGTGATCCACTTCGCCTTCCACTGGGCCGCGCTCATGAGGCCGGTCTCCCAGTACGCCGGCGTGCTCCAGTCCGACGCGCGCCCGCGATCGTCCCAGCTACGGACTTGCCACTGGTAGCGCGTGCGCGGCTCGAGCGCCGGGCCGGCGTAGGGACGGTTCACCGATTCGCTCGTGGTCACCCTTCCCGAGCTCCAGAGCGGCCGCGACGCCAGGTCGCCGACGGTGCGCGCGACGCGGACCTCGTACGCGCTCTGCGTCGTGCCGCGACGGTCGGAGTGGAGCATCCAGCTGAGCCGCGGCGAAGGCTCGTCGATGCCGATCGGGTTCGCGGCGTACTCGGTGCGGAGGCGCTCGACGTGGAACGTTTGCGCGCGCGCGTGCGCCGGAAGGAGCGCGAACGCCATCAGGGCCGAGGGGAGCAGCAGGCCGTGGCGCGAGAGGGTGCGTCGGAAGCTCATCGATTCATGCCCTCGCCGCGGTGCGCGGCGGATGAAGACGGGTCGGCGCTGAGAACTTCCACCCCTCCTCCGGCGGGGTCAAGAAGCAGACGGTCCGCGCGACGATCGAGTCCGCGCGGAGCCGCTGTTCGGGGCGGGAGGGGTCTGACCCCGGGCCTCAGGGGACGAGAGGCGCTTGCGAGTCGGTCGCCTTTTTCAGCGACTCTGGCCCCGCCTGGGCTGGCCATGGCACCTGCGCAGACGGATAGTACCCGACCCCGAGGTATTCCCATCGCCGTGACTGTCCGGCGAGGCGCAGCCGGAAATCGTCCCACCGCCGGTTCGGCTGCGGCGTCCAGCCTACCTCGGCGAGCGACGGCAGCCGGGGCACCGCGAGCCAGAACGCCGCGCCGATGTTGCGGATCGTCTCGGACCAGAGCGGCGCTTCGACACCAACGATGTCGGCCTCTCCCACGCCGGGCAGGAACGACGCCGGGTCCCACTCGTACGAATCGCGCACGTCGATGATTGCCGCCCAGGTGAGGCCGAGCGCGTTGCCCTCGTTGTACTTCATGTCGAGGTAGGTCCGCTTCGACGGAGACATGAGCACCTTCGCCCCGTACTGAAGCGCGAGGCGCGCGGTGTCGTTGGCCCACGCCTGCGCGATCGACGTCGGAAGGAGCCGCGCCTTGGCCACCTCCTCCCAGCCGACCATGCGCTTGCCGTACTTCTGCACGATGGCCTGCGCCCGCTCGACGAACCTCACGTACTCGTCGCGCTTGAGCGTGTGCACCTCGTCGCCGCCCATGTGGAAATAGGGGCCCGGCGTGATTGCCGCGATCTCGCGCACGATGTCGTCGATGATCGCGTAGCTCTCGGCGCTGTCGACGCAGAAGGTGCTCCACCCCACGTCCGTGCCGGAGTAGGGCAGCGACGGGCGAACGCTGCAGCTCGCGGACGGATGCGCGGAGAGGATCGCATTCGTGTGGCCGGGCATGTCGACCTCGGGCACGACCGTGATGAAGCGCTCGCCCGCGTAGCGCACGATCTCCGAGTAGTCGGTCTGGGTGTAGAAGCCGCCCTCGCCGCCCCCTACCTGCGTGACGCTGCCGATCTCGGTGAGCCGAGGACGCGAGGCGATGGCGATGCGGAAGCCCTGATCGTCGCTCAGGTGCAGGTGGAGCACGTTCATCTTGTAGAGCGCCAGTACGTCGATGTACTGCTTCACCTCTTTCACGGTGAAGAAGTGGCGCGCCACGTCGAGCATCGCGCCCCGCCAGCCGAAGCGCGGAAAATCCTGAATCGTCGTCGCGGGAATCGTCCACGCCACGCGGCCCAACCGCAGGTGCGACTCGACCTCGGTGGGAAGGAGCTGACGCAGGGTCTGGATCCCTCGGAATAGACCCGCGGGCTGCGACGCCGTGAGATTCACTCCGGCGCTCGTCACGACGAGCTCGTACCGCTCGTCGGTCGCCGGTGCCCCGGTGGAGCGCAACGCGAGACGGATGGCGGGCCGCGTGCCTGCCTCGGCCGCGGACACGATGGCCAGGGCGAAGCCGGTGGACGGACGCAGCAGCGCGGCGAGCGAGCGAGCCACTCCCGCCGCGGCGTCACCCCCCTCGACGACGATTGGCGTCGTGGCGACGATCGCGAAGGGCGCACCGCCATCGAGCCGCATCGACGCCGGCGCCGGCAGCACGCTGGGCGTCCGCGACGCCGTCGGGACTGGCGTACCGCTCCGCACCGGCGTCGCGCTGCGACACGCGAGCGCGAGCACCGGGATGACCGTACACGAGAGCCGACCGATGCGAGCGAACGTCCATCGTGATGAAATCACGGGGGTCCTCCTGAGAGTTGACTATGCTCCGCGGCGCCACCGCCTCCGGGCGCGACAGTATCGCCACCGGCCCAGTGTCTCGCAATTGATTCCACGCGGGCCGTCGAGATATTTGGCGCATGCACCAGCCAACCACCCCGTCGCCGAGGCGCGGATGATCCACACCGCTCGGCAAGCGTGGGCCCCGATCATCGCACTCACGCTCGCTCTCGCGACGACCACGTGCCGGCGCGAGCAGGTCTCGGTGGAGCAGCTCTACACCACGCGGACGCTCGGCCAGGGCTACCTCCAGCGGAACCAGCTCGCCGAGGCCGAGACCGAGTTCAAGAAGCTCACCGAGCTCGCCCCCGACGATCCGCTCGGCTTCGCCAGCCTCGGCCTCACCTATCTGCAGGCGGGCCGCTTTCCCGAGGCAGAGAAGCAGCTCGACCGCGCGCGGAAGCTGGACCCGGCGAGCACCGAGATCGGGCTCGCGCTCGCGAGACTGTACGCGCTCACCGGTCGGACCGCCGAAGCGCGCACCACCCTCGAGCAGCTCCGTAAGGATTCGACCGGAAACGCGCACGTGCTGTTCGCGCTCGCGGAGCTCGAGCGGCCGCAGAGCGACGCCGCGTCGGCCGCGCGGTATCGCGATCGTCTGAGGAGTGTGCTGGCGGTGTCGCCGGCGAATCTCGCCGTGCGCATGCGGCTGGCCGATGCGCTCCTGCGGCAGGGCAGCGCCGACAGCACCGTGCAGCAGCTCGAGGAGATCCGGCGCATCCCGCCCGAGCTTCCCGACGAAGCACGCGTGTACGTCGACAGCACGATTCAATTCCTGCGCGCGGGCAAGCTCCCCGACGCGCGCTCCACCTTCGACCGATTGTCCGGCCTGCTCCAGGTGACCGCGCCGTATCAGGCGTCGCTGGAGGAAGTGAAGTGGACCGAGGGTCCGATTCCCGGCCGGACGGTGCTCAACTTCGCGCCGAAGGACTTCGTCTCCGTTCGTGGCGTGCGGACGAAGGCGACGGTGGATCTCGCCAGGTTCGTGGACGCGACGCTCGAGTCCGGCCTGCCCCGCGCCGACGCTCGGCCCGCTCCTGGCGCGGCGGGCGTCGTACAGCCGGTCGCGCTCGCGGTGGGCGACATCGACGGCGACGGGCGCGACGACCTCTTTCTCTCCACGTGGTCCGCGGCGCAGGGTCACTCGGTCGCGCAGATGTTCCGCGTGCAGGGTGGCGCGATGCAGGACGTCACCACGCGCTCGCGCATCGCGATGCCGCAAGGTGCGACGTTCGCGACGTTCGCGGACGTGGACAACGATGGCTGGCTCGACCTGTTCGCGGTTGGGGGCGACGGACGCGCGCACCTGTTTCACAACCGCGGCGACGGCACCTTCGACGACGTGACGGCGAAGGCCGCGATCGGAGACGCGAAGGGCGCGAGGAAGGCGCTGTTCGTCGATCTCGATCACGACGGCGACCTGGACCTGCTCATCGTCGGCGACGGTGGCCCGAGAGTGTATCGCAACAATCTGGACGGAACGTTCACGGATGCGACGGCGAGCTACGGGGTGGCCGGCAGCGGCGATCTGCGCGACGCGGCGTTCGGCGACTTCGACGGTGATGGACGCATCGATCTGTTCCTCGCGAATGGCACGGGCCACGACGTGCTCCTGCGAAATGGCGGCGCGCAACGCTTCAGCGACGCGACCGCCGCGAGCGGGCTCGCCGGAAGCACGGGCTCGAGCGCGGTCGCGGTCGCCGACTACGACAACGACGGCTTTCTCGATCTGTTCGTGCTGAGCACGAGCGGCGAGGCAGCGCTCTGGCGCAACGATGGCCGCGGCGTGTTTCGTCGCGATCCGCGATCCAGCGCGGCGATGCAATCGCTTCGCTCGCGCATTGGTCTCTCGGCTGTCTTCGTGGACTACGACAACGATGGCTTCGTCGATCTCGTCGTGGGGACGAGCAACGGCGTATCGCTGTTCCGCAACGACGGCACCGGGAAGTTCATCGACCGGTCGGCCCTCGTTCCGAAGAACGTGGCGTCGGCGGGCGCGTCGGCGATCGTCGTCGCGGACGTGGACGACGACGGCGACGAAGATCTCGTGCTCACGGACGCTGCCGGCGCCCCGCACCTGCTGCGCAACGAGCTCGGGAACAGCAACCTCGCGGTGAACGTCGAGCTGAAGGGGCTGCGGGCCGGCAGCGGCAAGAACAACGCGTTCGGCGTCGGCGCGCGCGTCGAGCTGCGGGTGGGCGAGATCTATCAGACGCGCGTCGCGACCGGCCGGCGCACGCACTTCGGGCTCGGCTCCCACCTCAAGGCCGACGTCGTGAAAGTCGAGTGGCCGAATGGACTGCCGCAGACGATCTACTTCCCGGGCACCGATCAGGACGTCGTCGAGAACGAGACGCTGAAGGGCTCGTGCGCCTTCGCGTACACGTGGGACGGGACGCGCTTCCGCTTCGTGACCGACGCGATGTGGCGCAGCGCGCTGGGGATGCCGCTCGGGCTGATGGGCGGCGCGAGCGCATTCGCGCCTGCAGGCGCGTCGCAGGAGTATCTGCGCATTCCGGGCGACGCGCTCAAGCCTCTCGACGGGAAGTACGTCATGCAGCTGACCGAGGAGCTGTGGGAGACGGCGTACGCCGACGAGGTGAAGCTGATCGCCGTCGATCATCCCGACTCGGTGGACGTGTTCGTCGACGAGCGATTCGTGCCGCCTGGCCCGGTGGAGCTGAAGCTGTTCCAGGTCGGCAAGCGCGTCGTGCCCCGCTCGGCGGTCGATGAGCGCGGCGCCGACGTGCTTCCCGCGCTTCGCGAGGTGGACGACGTCTACGTGTCGAACCTCACGCCGACGAGATATCAGGGCGTCGTGGAGCCGCACGACCTCGTGCTCGACCTCGGCGAGACGGCGGGCAGGCCGGATGCGCATCTCTTTCTGCGCGGGTGGATCTATCCCACCGACGCGAGCATCAACGTCGCGCTCGGGCAACAGCCGTCGGTCAAGGTCCTGCCCCTCTCACTCGAGACGCGTGACGCAAGCGGCAACTGGCGCATCGCCGTGCCCAACCTCGGCTTCCCGTCGGGCAAGGACAAGACGATGGTGATCGATCTCGCCGGCAAGTTCGCGACGGGCGATCATCACGTGCGCATTCGCACGAGCATGCAGATCTACTGGGATCAGGCGTTCGTCGCGCAGTCGCCGAGCGCGCGCGACGCCAAGCTCACCACGCTCGCGCCGGTGTCCGCAAACCTGCACGCGCGCGGCTTCTCGCGCATGTATCGCAAGGGTGGACGCTACGGCCCGTACTGGTTCGCGTACGACGACGTGACGAAGGAATCGCCGTGGCGCCCGATCGAAGGCGCGTTCACTCGCTTCGGCGACGTGCTCCCGCTGCTGCGCGGCGCAGACGACCAGTACATCGTGATGAAGCCCGGTGACGAGACGACGATCCAGTTCGACGCGTCGTCGGCAGCCCGAGTGCCCGCGGGCTGGAAGCGGGACTTCCTGCTCTACACCGACGGCTGGATCAAGGACTCCGATCTGAACACCGCGTTCGGGACGACGGTGGGACCGCTCCCCTATCACGGGGTGAAGTCCTATCCCTATGCTCCGGGCGATGCGTATCCCACGGATCCAGGGCACCAGGCGTATCTCCGGGAGTACAACACTCGCGTCGTGAAGTGACGCGTCGACCCCTCGGCATCCCGACACTATACTGAATTCAGTGCTGCACCGACCCCGCCCCGCCGTCCGGCGCGCCATCCTGGCCGTGCCCTTCGTGGCCGCCATCCTCATGGCGATGCGGCTCGACCGCGGTCCGAGCCGAAGCGCCACCGACGCCGCGCATCCCGGATTCACGCTCCGCGACGCGACGGCGGCGGCCGGCATTCACTTCGTCCATCACCGCGCCTCCTTCGATCCGCTGATCATTGGGATCGAGCCGCACGTGGCCGCGGTCGGCGCGTCGGTGTCCGTCGCCGACTTCGACGGCGACGACCGGCCGGACCTGTACTTCACGAACAGCCGCTTCGGCGAGCCGAACGCGCTCTACCGCAACAAGGGGGACGGAACGTTCGAGAACGTCGCCGCGTTAGCCGGCGTGGCCGATCTCAACCGACCCGGTGAAGGCGTGTCGATGGGCGCCGTGTGGGGCGACTTCGACAATGACGGGCGCGAGGACCTGTTCGTCTACCGCTACGGATATCCGACGCTGTTCAGGAACGTCGACGGACGCCACTTCGAGGACGTCACCGCGAAAGCGGGCCTGCGCCGCTGGATCAACAGCAACAGCGCGATCTGGCTCGATTACGATCGCGACGGACTGCTCGACCTCTACGTCTCCGCCTACTTCCGCGACGTCGACCTCTGGCATCTGAAGACGACGCGGATCATGCACGACAGCTTCGAGTACGCGAACAACGGCGGGAAGAACCTGCTGTTCCACAATCTCGGCGGCGGCCGGTTCGAGGACGTCACCGACAAGATGCACGTCGGCAGCACGCGCTGGACGCTCGCCGCCGCGTCCGCCGACTTCAACGGCGACGGCTGGCCGGACATCTATCTCGCCAACGACTATGGCCCAGAGGAGCTGTACCTGAACGATCACGGCACGCGCTTCACGCTCACCACCGCCGGGCTCGAGGCCGAGTCGAAGAGCGGGATGTCGGTCGCACTGGGCGACGCGTTCAATCGCGGCCGGCTCGATGCGTTCGTCACGAACATCTCCGAGCGCGGGTACATCTTCCAGAACAACAACCTGCGGCTGAACGAGATGCCGGAGGCGCGCCGCTTCCGGAACGTGGCCGAGGGCCCGATCGCCGACGCGGGATGGGCGTGGGGCGCGCAGTTCGGCGATCTGAACAACGACGGCGCGAACGAGCTGTTCGTCGCGAACGGATTCATCTCGGCCAATCGCGACAAGAACTACTGGTACGCGATGTCGAAGATCGCGGGCGCGAATGGCCGGCTGTTCGAGGACGCGGCGACGTGGCCTCCATTCGGCGATCTGAGCCTGTCGGGCTACGAGCGCTCGCGCGTGTATCTCAACAGAGGTGTGGCCGGTTGGGTGGACGTCGCGGAGCGTGTCGGCGCGAACGATCTGTACGACGGTCGCGCCGTCGCGATGGCGGATCTGTCCAACCGCGGCGCGGTGGACGTGGTCGTCGCAAACCAGAATCAGCCCGCGCTGTTGTACCGCGACACTCCGGACCCCGCGAATCACTGGATCGCCTTCAAGCTCACTGGCACCCGAAGCAACCGCAGCGCGATCGGCGCCGAGGTGACGATCGAGTCGGGCGAGCTGCGTCAGCGGCGGGTCGTGGACGGTGGGTCGGGATTCGCGAGCCAGAACGACCGACGCCTGCACTTCGGGCTCGGCACGCGCGAGTGGGTGGACCGCGTCGTGATCGACTGGCCGTCGGGCACGAGGCAGATCCTGTCGCGTCCTCAGATCGACGGGTTCGTCACCGTCGTCGAGCCGGCGCGGTGACGCAGTGACCGACATGGCGAACGTGGTGGCGCCGTCGCAGGGCGCGCTCCAGCGGACCTGGCAACGAGGCAGCCGCATCGATCCGCGCTACCTGATCGCCTTCCTGATCACGGTGGTGCTGCTGGTCGCGCAGCTCCGCTACCACATGGTCGGCGGCTACGAGCGGCTGCTCCTCTCGCTCGGCGTCTGCGTGGCAACCGAAGCGCTGCTCTCGTGGTTCGACCGCGGAAAGGTCGTCAATCTGCTCAGCGCGTACATCAGCGGCATCAGTCTCACGCTGCTCACGAAGCCGCAGGGAGGCGCGATCTGGCCGTTCATCATCGGCGGCTTTCTGGCGATCGCGTCGAAGTACGTGCTGCGCTATCGTGACCACCATCTCTGGAACCCGACGAACTTCGCGATCTGCGCGCTGCTGCTCGCCGCGCCATCGCGCGTGTCCGTGCTCAGCCACCAGTTCGGCAACGACGTCACGACGAATCTGGTCATCTGGATATTCGGGCTGATCATCGCCGCGCGAGTGGGAGTGCTGCACATCACGCTCACCTACGTCGTCAGCTTCCTGGTGCTCAACGCGCTCCGCGCCGCGGTGCTCGGCCAGGCGCTGCTGCCGGAGCTCGCGCCGATCACGGGCCCGATGTATCAGCTCTTTCTGTTCTTCATGATCACCGACCCACGCACGGTGGTGAAGGGGAAGCGCCAACAGATCTTCGTCGCGGTGCTGATCGCGGTGGCCGAGATGCTGATCCGTCTCGCGTCCGATCAGGGCTGGCCCTTGCCGACCGGGTTCAACGCCGCGCCCGCCCTGTTCGCGCTCGCGCTCGTGGGTCCGGTGGCGAAGTTCGTGGACCTGCGGCGGCGGGGAACGGCGGTTGATCGGTGAGGCGGTTGATCGATACTACGGTTGATCGATACTACGGTTGATCGATACTACGGTTGATCGATACTACGGTTGATCGATAACGCGGTTGATCGGTGATGCGGTTGATCGATAGCGCGGTTGATCGATAGCGCGGTGGTTGGGACTACAGTGGTTTGCAGAGTCGCGCCGTGTGTCGTGCTTGGGCTAGTCATCCCTCAGCCTCGCCGGCGGTCTGCTTGCGAAGCGCGGCGATCAGCTTGGATAGCATACGCTTCAGTCGTCTTATCTCGGCGACCAGCGAATCCGCCAGTGGCGGGGCGACAATTCCGAGCTCTCTCGCCAGCAGCGCTTGAAATTCCAGCTCGCTCGCCGAGCCCATCGCGATATACAGGAAGCTGACGAGCGCGCGAACGCCGCGTCGTCCGCAACCTTCGGCGATATTGGACCCGATCGACACGGCCGATCGGCGCATCTGCGAAGTGAGGCCGTACTGCTCCGCCGGGGGAAATGCCGCTGTTACGCGGTACACGTGCACGGCCAGTCCCTGCGCGTGCCTGGCCACGACGAGGTTGTTCGTGTTCTGCATGCCACAGCCTAACCGCGGATGACTCTCGAGTCGCCATCATCCTGTCGCACCCGAGAGCGCCAGACTGCGCAACCATGCACGATGCCGAGTCGACGAGCTCGACCGATCAACCGCGTCACCGATCAACCGCGTCACCGATCAACCGCGTCATCGATCAACCGCGTCACCGATCAACCGCCTCACCGATCAACCGTCCTCCCATCCCCCCGCAGCATCGGCAGCGCACCGAGCACCTGCTCCCGAGTCATGTCCAGCAGCGCATGTCGCTCGACGAGCACCTCGAGATCGACCGGGTAGAGATTGCGACGCGCGGGATCAGCCAGACCAGCGACGTTTCGCGGCGCGAGCTCCCGCGCGATCCACTTCACGAACTTCCCTCGCTGTTCGGCAGAGCCGGCGTCGCCGCTGCCGCGCGTGATCGCGCACAGCCGATCGTAGCTTGCGCGCGGCAACGGTCCGAGCACCTCGTCACCCACGCCGAGGAACCCCTTCCACGCCGCGTCGTCGCTCGGCGCGAGGCGCTGACGGACTTCTGCGAACGACACGGTCGTGAAGTAGAGCATCGCCTGCGCGGCGAACAGGTCGAAGTGCGCGATCGCCTCGTATGCGCCGGCGACGACGAGATCGATCTGGTCCGCTTCCGCGCCGAGCGCCGCGTCGTAGCGCGCGAGTGTCGCGCTGTCCGGGACTCGCGCGCCCGTCGACGCATCCTCGAACGCGAAGGCGAGCCGCTCCACCGCGCGAAGTCCCCACGCAATGCCGGTCGAGAACAGCGGATCGACGAACGCGTACGCGTGCGGCAGCATCGCCCACCCCTGCCCCGCTGCTCGCGACAGCCTGTGCTGCACCTGCGGCTGCGCGGCGATTCGCATCAGCGGCGTCGCGTCGGCGAACGCGCGGCCGATCGTCGGATACCGCGCGAGCAGCTCTGCCCAGAGCGCATCGGGCTCCGCGTACGACGCTCGCAGCGTCGCCGCGCCGCGCGGCGTCAGCATGAATCCGGCGCTCGTGACGCCGTCATCGAAGCGGAGCGAGTACATCCATCCTTCGTCGATCAGGTGGTGCACCGCGGCCCAGTCGTCGGGATACGGGCCCTCCGGCAGATGCGGCTCGAGATCGCGCACCAGTCGGGCACCCTGAAAGTGACTGAAGACGATTCCCGCCCGCGTGTGCGTCCGCGCGAGCGCGGAGGGCAGCGAGAGCTGTCGCGCGAGAACGCCGCCGGGTCCGGATGCATCCACCACGAAGCGAGCGCTCAGCTCGAACGGCGCGCTGTGCGTGGTGCCCCACAGCCGCGAGGAGTCGGCGCCGATCTCCACGCCGATCACGTCGGTGCGGTCGCGATAGTCCACCCCCGCGGCGATCGCCTGGCGTACCAGGTGCTCATCCACGTCGGCGCGCAGCCAGTGGGTGTCGGACAGCGAATCATCCGGACTGGCCGCCACGAGCAGCCGCTCCGAGTCTAGGCCACGATCGGCGAACTCCTCGTTGGGATGATGGCGATAGTAGGTGAACCCCCGCTTCAAGCCGCGCCGCAGATGCGGCAGATGCTCCATCCAGCGACCGTGGGTCGCCATCTGATGACAGTCCGCGAGCCCATATCGCGCGCCTAGCCGCTCGAGAGAGAGATTGGCGAGCGGCGTCGTGGACTCTCCGATCGCGAAGCGCGGGTGCACGCCGCGCTCGAGAAGCACGACGTCGTAGCCGAGTGTGGCGAGCACGCGGGCGAGCAGCGAGCCGGCGAACCCACTGCCGATGATCACGACCTCGCACGACTCCGTCACGACGAGCGTCCGCCGCACCGAACGCACGCGATCCGTGGCTCCGCGCGCCCGGTCACGTTGACGCGACGAATCCGCTCGCCTCGCTCCGCGCGACAATCCTCGCACGCGGACAGGCGCTCGAGGTCCCACGTATCCGCCGTGATCACGCTGCCCGCGAGCGTGACGCACCGATCGAGCACCTCTTCCAGTTGAAACAGCGTGGGCCGCGTGAACTCGCCGAGCGCTTCGAGCCGTTCCATCTCGCCGTTGCCGCCGCGCACGGGGATGACCGACACCATGGCCGCCTGGCGCTCTGCCGCGTGCTCGACGGTGCGCACCGTCCAATCGACGGACTCGCTCGCCGGAACGTGCGGCGCGCCGAGCAGCACGAAGGCGCGGAGCTCGATCGCGTTGTCGGCGAGGAAGCGCGCCGCACGATCGAACCGTTCGAGATCGAGCCGCTTGTTGACCTGCGCGATCGCGGCGGGATGAATGGTCTCGAGTCCCACCGCCACCTGCAGCGTGCCGCTCAGCCGTCGCGCGAACGCGACCGTCGCGTCACCGATCGTGCTCGCGTGCGACTCGACCGTCACCGCGCGAAACGGCACGGCGAGCTCCGCGAGCTCGCCGAGATCCGAGTCCGGCACCGCGCGCCGATCGAAGAAGTTGCTCGCCGTGTAGAGCTTGAGCCGGTCCGGCGTGGGCCCGCCGAGTGCGGCGAGCACGTCGCGGAGCTGACGCGTCAGCGCGCCCGGCGGCGTCGGGCCGTCGATCGTGTACCGCCAGAGATCGCAGAACGAGCAGGTGAACGGGCACTCCGCACCGGCGAGAAATACGGTGAGCGCGCGTTCGATCGAGCCGTCCGGACGCCGCTCCTCCTCGACCAACGAGCCGTGCGCCCGATAGGGATCGACGTACTCCTTCGCGGGACGCAGGCTCCTGATTCGCCGGTCTATGGCCGACACGCTCAGACGGCGGCGGCGTGGAGCGTCTGGAAGTGGCTCCGGTAGCGCGCCTCGTCCTGCGGGAACAGCCGCCGCTCTTCGCCAGCCGCCACCGAGCCGTGCTGGAACCGGCGCTTGGGGAACACCGGCATCTCGAGTCCCAGCACCTGCCGCACGCCGCGCGACACGATCTCTCCCTTGAGCGCATAGAGCCGCTCGTGCGAGCCGTGGGTCAGCTCGGCGAATGGGATCGCCTCGGCCACCGCGATCACCGACGGGCGGAGATACGGACTGAACTCGACGAACCCGTACTCGCGCGCGCAGGCATATCCGCGCACGCAGCCGCGGCTGTAGCCGCCCGAGTAGGTGAGCGAATGCTTGATCGACTCCACCCCCCACCCTTCCTGATACAGCATCCGGTTGTTGACGACGCTCCGAATCGTGAGCTCGCTGTTCTCCTCGATCGGATAGTCCTTGAGGTTCTCGTCGCCACCGTCACCGTCGACGAGCAGGTGCCACTCCGGATAGCGCTCGCGAACCGCGGCGAGGAGGCCGAGGTTCACCGCCGCGCACTCGACGTCGAGCGGCTTGTAGTCCTCGATCACCGCGACGGCCCGCAGCGGATCGAGCGCGCTCGATGCGACGTCGATCGCCTCTCCCAGCATGGAGAGGCTCGTCCGCTCCAGGAACTCGCGCGCCTGGCGCGCGTCCTGTCCGTCGCCATCCACCGAGAGGGTGAACGCCTTCAGACGCGCCGGCGACTGTCCTTCGTTCAGCAGGAGCTTGTACAGGCAGAGCAGGATCGCGCCGCTGTCGATGCCACCCGAGAACGGGACGCCGATGGGCGCGTCGGCGGGCTGCACCGCGAGCCAGCGCCGCAGCTCATCGTAGACCGCCTCGATGTAGTGGCGCCCGATGAGGTCCAGGTCCGTGCCGAGCGTCGCGCGCGGCGGGTCGAAGAAACGCGTGTGCACCGGATTGGGATCCGGACACCCCACCAGGCGCAGCGTGGTGACGTGATGCGCGGGCACCATCCGCGTGTAGCTCGGGTGGAACTGCCCCGCCCAACCGCGCCGCGCCAACTCGGCCGCGATCTCGTCGATCCGGTCGGCGACGATGAGCACCGGTCCCGCCGCGGCCTTCGCGAGGAAGTAGCGAAGCGGCCGATCGAGGCTCCGTGCGAGGAGAACGCGCTCCCCCTCCTGCGCGATCAGGGCGAACGACCCCTCGAGGGCGAGCACCGCCTCGGTGTCGCCGGCACGCAGACGCTCGCGTGCCGCGTCGGCGCTCGTGGACCAGAGTCGCTGCGACTCCTCGGGGATCAGGTTGACGACGTGCGCGATCGGCTGCGAGTGACTCATTGGAGCGAATACCTCCCTCTGGTACGGCTGCTATTTTATGTCGATACCGGGCCGCGCTGCGCGCGCCGGCCGAACGCGTGACGTATCTACCAGGCGACGGGTGTGCTCTCACCCCCGCTTCTCCCTCCGGCGATGACCCCCGCCCCGATGACGAAGTTCGCCCGCCTACCCCAGCTGGGCCGCCTCGTTCTGCTCCCCGCCATGCTCTGCCTGGGAAGCTGCAACAGGTCCGACCGTCCGATCTTCGAGCTGTTGAGCGCTGGCCGGACCGGTGTCGCCTTCGCGAACACCATCACCACGTCCGATTCCCTCAACATCCAGACCGACGTCTACCTGTACAACGGCGCTGGCGTCGCCGTGGGTGACATCGACAACGATGGGTTGCCGGACCTCTTCTTCGCCGGAAACATGGTGACGAGCCGCCTGTACCTGAACAAGGGCGACATGCGGTTCGACGACATCACCGATCGCGCGGGGGTCAAGACCAGCAGGTGGGCCACCGGCGTCACGATGGTGGACATCAACAACGACGGCTTCCTCGACATCTACGTCTCCGTCTCGGGGCCCGAGTGGTCCAAGCCGGAAGAGCGGGGAAATCTGCTCTTCATCAACAACGGCAACAAGACCTTCACCGAGTCCGCGGCGAAGTACGGACTCGCGGATACCGGGTTCAGCACTCACGCCGCGTTTCTCGACTACGACGGCGACGGCTGCCTCGACATGTTCCTGCTCAACAACTCGCCCGGCGACTTCTCTCGCGGTGAGGTGGCGGCGATCCCCTCGGGGATCAAGCCGGAGACGCCCGACAGCCACAACCAGCTCTACCACAACAACTGCAACGGCACCTTCACCAACGTGTCGGTCCAGGCGGGCATCCTGCAGACGGCCGGCTACGGGCTTGGCGTCGCCATCTCCGATCTCAATGGCGATGGGTGGCCGGACATCTACGTCTCGAATGACGTCGTCACCAACGACGTGCTGTACGTCAACAACGGCAACGGCACCTTCACCGACAAGGCCGGGCGGTGGCTCAAGCACACGAGCTTCGCCGGCATGGGCGTGGACATCGCCGACTTCAACAACGACGGGTGGCCGGACATCATCCAGTCGGACATGATGCCTCGAACGCTGGAGCGGCGGAAACGCACCAGCGGCTTCGCCAGCTACAACGGACTGCTCGACACCCGCCACCGCGGATTTCGAGACGACTACTCCGCCAACTCCCTCCAGCTCAGCAACGGCGTCACGAAGGATGGAGATCTCGTCTTCAGCGAGATCGGGCGCCTGGCCGGGGTGTCGCACACCGACTGGAGCTGGGCCGCGCTGTTCGCCGATTTTGACAACGACGGGCTGAAGGACATCTTCATCGGCAACGGCTACCCCAAGGCCGTGAACGACCTGGACTACATGACCACCACCCGCGCCTCGCGTGAGCCGGGACGCGCGAACGCCACGCGCAAGCCAGGGCTCGAGCACCTGCGCATGCTGCCAGGCTACGACGAATCGAACTACCTCTTTCGCAACGCGGGCGATCTCACCTTCGCCGACAAGACGAAGGCATGGGGAATCGAGCGGCCGAGCTATTCGTACGGTGCCGCGTACGCCGATCTGGACAACGATGGCCGGCTCGACCTCGTCGTGAACAACATCGACGCCCCGGCGTTCATCTACCGGAACGTGCAGCCGGTCGACGAGACGCATCACTATCTCCAGGTCGCGTTCCAGGGCGTGGCTTCGAACCGGCGGGGGATCGGCGCCACGCTCATCCTCACCGCCGGCGGCACGAAGCAGTACCTCTACCAGTCGCCCTACCGCGGCTTCATGTCCTCGGTGGACGACCGCGCGCACTTCGGCCTGGGCGCGGCGAAGCGAGTGGACACGCTCGAGGTGATCTGGCCTGACGGGCGATTGCAGAAGCTCACCGGGTTGGAGGTTGACCGGCTGGTGACGGTGAAGCAATCGGATGCGACGGAGAAGCGTGCGGGCCCGATTCTCGTTCCCCCCGCGCAACGGCTGTTCGAGCCGATCGACTCCGCCCGGAGCATCGCGTACAAACATCAGACGGAGAACGTCGTCGACTACGGCATCCAGTCGCTTCTTCCATACATGCTGTCCAGGCAGGGCCCGCCGATCGCCGTCGCGGACGTGAATGGCGACGGATTGGACGACGTCTTTCTCGGCGGGGCTACGGGAGTTGGTGGACAGCTCTTCGTGCAGCAGAAGGATGGGCGCTTCACGCCCTCGACCGAGGGGCAGCCATTCGCGGCCGACAAGAACTACGCGGACTGGGGCGCCCTGTTCTTCGACGCGAACGGCGACGGGCTCCCGGACCTGTACGTCGCGAGCGGCGGATATCAGCTCGCGCCCAACTCGCCTCTGCTACAGGATCGCCTGTACGTGAACCGCGGAGGCGGGCGGTTCGAACGGGACTCGCTCGCCCTGCCCGTGATGCACACCAGCACCGCGGCGGTCCGCGCCGGCGACTACGACGGCGACGGACGACTCGATCTGTTCGTCGGCGGCCGCCTCACCCCGCGGAAGTATCCCTATCCCACGCGCAGCTACGTCCTGCACAACGAGGGAGGCGGGCGCTTCAAGGACGTGACCGAGTCGGTCGCCCCCGCCCTGGCGAAGCCGGTCGGCATGATCACCGACGCCGCGTGGATCGACTTCGATGGAGACAAGCACCTCGATCTCGTCACCACGGGCGAGTGGATGCCGGTGCAGTTCTATCGGAACGATGGACGCCAGCTCGCCGACGTCACCGCGTCGACCAAGCTCGGACCGATGCGCGGGTGGTGGTACAGCCTCGCCACCGGTGACTTCGACGGCGACGGGCGGCAGGACCTCATCGCCGGAAACCTCGGGCTGAACTACACCTACACGACCTCGAAGGACAGCATCTTCGGCGTCTACGCGTCCGACTTCACGGGAAACCAGAACACCGACGTCATCCTGTCCCAGTCGATCAAGGGGACGGAGTATTCGCTCGCAGGGATGCTCCCACTCGGTCGCGAGCTCTACACCCTCTCGATCAAGTTCCCGACCTACGGCTCGTTCGCTGATGCGACCCTCGCGCAGCTCTTCTCGAAGCCCGAGCTGGAGAAGGCGCTTCACTATCAGACCGACACCTTCGCGAGCGTGTTCCTGCACAACGACGGGGGCGGAGCGTTCACCTCCACACCACTGCCCTCATTCGCCCAGATTGCGCCGATCAAGTCCATCGTGGTCAAGGACGTGGACGGCGACGGACATCTCGACGTCGTCGTGGCGGGCAATCTGTACGACGCGGAGCCCAACACCGCCCGGGCGGACGCCGGCAACGGCCTCTGGCTACGGGGCGACGGTCGCGGGCGCTTCACGCCCGTCTCGCCGCGTGAGAGCGGCTTCATCGCGCCGCTGAATGCTGCCGCGATGGCGTTGGTGAGGACTTCCGCGGGGACGACGCTGATGGTCACCAACACCGGCGACTCGCTGCAGGCGTTCAGCGTCGGGAAGCGTTCGGCGGTGCCAGGGTTGACTGCGCAGGCGAAATGAGAGCGTGAATGTCGGTGCTGCGGTGGATCGGTGCTGCGGTTGATCGGTAGTGCGGTTGATCGGTAGTGCGGTTGATCGATGGAACGGTTGGTTGGTAGGATGGTATTTCGGCTGGTCGATCGATGGTTCGAAAACAGATTGCCACGGACCGGCTTGGAGATCTCCTTCGGGAGTCTCCAAGCCGGTCCGTCGCTTTTGTCGCGGATTCACCGATGGACCAGCCGATCGCCTCATCGACCGATCGACTGACCGACCGATCCAACCCATCGGCCCGTCGCTTTGTTCGGTGACGAGAAAGAGAACGGGGCACCGGTGCGATTGCACCGGTGCCCCGTTCGACGAGCGACTACGACCAGCTCCCGCTTACCAGCCGGGGTTCTGGGTCAGACCACCGCTTCCGTCCGTCGTCTTGCTGGCCTGGATCTGCTGCGAGGGGATGGGATAGAGCGCGTGGCGCGGGCCAGGATCTTCGGCGCTCTGGAGCTGGTTGCGCCGAACGGCTTCCGCGCCGCAGGTGGCGGTCTGCGGGCTGCAACCGACGCCGCGCAGGTAGCCCTTGAGCACCGTCTGGTAGATGTCCCAGCGCCGCAGGTCGAAGAACCGCTGGCCTTCCATCGCCAACTCGAGACGGCGCTCTGCACGTACGTAGTCACGCGCCTGGGCCTGGCTGGTCCAAGGCGTGGTGTACGTGCTGATCTTGTAGTTCGCCCACTTGATCGAGGGATCGGTGATCGGCACGGCGATCGTGGCACGATCGAGGCCCGGTCCCTGGGCCCGCTGAGAGGCCCGGACGCGAATGTCGTTCACGATCTTCTGCGCATTCGCGAGCGATCCGGCTTCGACTTCCGCCTCTGCCAGGAGCAGCAGGACGTCGGCGTAGCGCAGGATGTGGATGTTCACCGAGTTGAGCTGGGTGTTCACCCAACCGACGCTGCTCTGGGCGCCGCTCGACTTCTCGTGGATGTTCTTCTTCGGGCTGTAGGTGCCCGAGAAGGCCGGTGAGCGGATCCAGTCGGGCTTGTGCAGACCCCAATCCTTGTACGGCGTGTCGTTACGGCCGACCGTCCAATCGAGGCGCGGATCGACGGTCTTGCCGCCGGCCTTCGTCGCTTCCGTCGCGCTGAAGTCGGCGTTGCTGGCGTTCCAGTTCGCGTCCGAGAACGCGACCGGGAGGCCGTTCGCATCCGTCGCGAAGTAGTTGACCAGGTTCTGCGACGGCTGGTGGAAGCCGCAGCAGCCGAACGGACTACCCGAGTGCGGGAAGTTCAGACGCTCGCCGTAGTTGGCGTTGTTGCCGTCCGTGGCTCCGTCGTTCGCCGAGGCCTGATAGGCGAAGACGGTCTCCTTTCCATTGGCGTAGTCCTGGAAACCGGTCCACACCTTGTCGTAGCTCGACTCGAGTGCGTACGGGCCGTTCGCCTGAATCTCCCGGAGAAGGGTGAGCGCCGCGGGGAACTGCTTGGAGTACATGAGCACGCGGGCCTTGTACGCCTTCGCCGTCCACGACGTGGCGCGGCCGACGTTGCCGTTGCGCGGCGTCGCTGGCAGCGCGGCGATGGCGGCATCGAGATCCTTGAGAATCTCGGTGACGACCGCTGCGCTCGGGGAATTCGCCTTGCGCGGATCGGTATCCGTCTCGCGGAAGTAGGGAACGTTCCCCCACATCCGCCACGCCTCGAAGTGATAGTGCGCACGAAGGAAGGTGGCCTCACCTTCGATCTGCTTCGCTTCGGTGGCGGTGAGCTCGTTCGGCTTGCTCGTGACGACGTTGTGGAGCAGACGGATCGTCGCGTTGCTGCGGACGACGCCTTCGTACACGGCCTTCCACTTGTCGTTGTACCAGCCCTCGGCGTCGGACGTACCCCAGTGGTACGCCTCGACGTCGTTCAGGCCGGTCGCATCGCTCGACTCCGAGCCCTTGTAGGCGTCATCACTCGTGATGCTGCCCCAGGCCCAGTTGCTGGCCGCGGAACCCTGCGATCCGCCGACAGCCGACGTCCAGTCGAGCTGTCGGTACGCCGCGATGAGCGTGCCTTCCACACCCGCCTTGTTGGAGAGGGTGCTGGCATCCAGCACGCCCTGCGGGGCGGCCGCATCGGCCAGGAAGTCCTTACAGCCGTACAACGACCCCACTCCAAGAATCACCGCCGTTCCGAGGAGCAGAGGCTGCCTCGATACCTTTTTCATCGCTGCCCTCTGATTGAAGAATTTCATGATTAGAACGACGTGACGATGCCGATGCTGAACGTCTTGCTCGACGGATACGACCCGCGATCGATGCCGCGATACTGGTCGCGAACGTCAGCGCCGGAGGCAGACGTGTTCAGCGCCGGCAGCGACGGATCGAGGCCGTCATAGCCGGTGAAGGTGAAGAGGTTCTCCGCCTGCAGGTAGATGCGCGACGCCGACAGCCACTTGGATACGGTCGCGGGCAGGTTGTAGCCGAGCTGGATGTTGCGCATCCGGACGTAGGAGCCGTCCTCGACGTAGAAGCTGCTGATCGCGTGGCTGTAGTTGTCCGAGTTGTCCAGGCGCGGGTACTTCGCGTCCGGGTGGTCCGGCGTCCACGAGTTTGCGAGCAGGTCGGAGCGGACGTTCGTGGAGAAGTTGTGGAAGATGTAGAACTCCTTCTGCGTGTCGAAGATGTCGTTGCCGAAGGAGCCGAAGATCGTGCCGCTCAGGTCCCAGTTGCCGCGACGGAAGCCGAGGTCAAGGCTGCTCGTGAAGTCTGGATGCGGGCTGCCGATGATCGTGCGGTCGTCCGCCGACGTGACCTTTCCGTCACCGTTGATGTCGGCAAACTTGATGCGGCCGGGCGCGGCGCCGTCCTGCTTGGGCGAGGCATTGACGTCGGCGAGATCGCGGAACAGACCGACTGCCTTGTATCCGTAGAACGCGCCGATCGGCTGTCCGATCTTGTTGATCGTCGGGCAACCATAGCGGCCGCACTGCTGGTCGCCGAGGAAGAAGTCCTGGACGCCGTCGATGCGGACGATCTCGTTCTTGTACTTGGTGCCCTGCAGCGTGGCGTTCCAGCTCACCCCCTGGTGCCCGATCGAGAGATCGATGCCACGGTTCCGCATGTCGCCGATGTTGACGATCGGGAACGCGGCGCGACCTGCCGTAGCCGGAAGCGGCGGATTGTAGAGCAGGTTGTTGGTGTTACGCTGGTAGAGGTCCACCACGACGTTGATCTTGTTCTCGAACAGCGAGAGATCGGCGCCGATGTTGGTGGACTTGTTCTCCTCCCACTTCATGTTGGGATTGCCCAGCGAGGTCTGACGGAAACCCGCCTGAACCTTGGAGTTCGAGCCCGTGATGTCGTAGTAGGTGTCCTGGTTGCTGCCGCCGAACCCGTCGAGGATACGGCCGGTCTGGATGTTCTGGTTACCAGTCACGCCGTAGCCGGCGCGCAGCATGACGTCGGAGAAGATCTTGCTGTTCTGGAGGAAGCTTTCCTTCGAGATGCGCCAGCCGAGTCCGAAGGCCGGGAAGGTGCCCCAGCGATTGTCGGCCTGGAAGCGCGACGAGCCGTCACGGCGCACGGTGGCGCTGGCGACGTACTTGTCGTTGAAGTTGTAGTCCACCTTGCCGAAGTAGGAGAGCAGCGCGCTCTGCCCACCGGTGCTGTTGACCTTCTCCGTCGCGGCGTCGCCCAGCGCGTCCTGGATGTAGCGCGAGTCCAGGGCCGTGGAGAGCAGGTTGTTGATGGAGCCGTTGAGCTGACGGTTCTGGCTGTGGTTGGCTTCCTGCCCAAGCAGGAAGTTGAAGCCATGCTGCGAGAAGTTCTTCGAGTACCGCAGCGTGTTCGTCCAGGTCCAGCTGTAGTCCTGCACCTGGTTCTCGTTGGCGCCGTTCGTGAAGCCCGGCTCGGAGTTCTCCGGGGTGATCGCGTTGTAGCCGTTGAACGCGCCCTGCCGGCCGTTGAAGCCGAGCGAGGTGCGGAGGTTCAGCGTCGGCATGACGGCGAATCCAGCGAACGCGTTGCCGAAGACGCGGTTGTTCTTGTTCAGGTTGTTGCGCGCCTCGTAGGCGACCTTGAGCGGGTTCGTGTTGTTGCCGAGACCCACGCCCTTGCCGGACGAGAAGTTGCCCGCGACGTCGTACACGGCGACCACCGGCTGGGACAGGATGTTCTTGCCGAGGATGCCGCCCTCGCCACCGTCGTCGTTCGGCACGCCACCGATGCTGCGCTCGGCGGCGACAGCGATGTTCTCGCCGACGGTGAACTTGGCGCGCTGGAACGAGGAGTTCACGCGGGCGCTGCCGCGCTTGAAGGAGTTGTACGCCGCGATGCCATCCTGATCGAAGTAGTTGAAGGAGACGCTGTAGTTGTTCTCCTCGCCGCTACCCGAGATGTTCAGGTTATAGTCGCCGACTTTACCCGTGCCGAACACCGACTTCCACCAGTTGGTACCGGCGCTGCCGGGCTGGATGAGTGCGTTCGGATACGAGTACTTGCTCACGTCCACGTTGGCTGGACGGCCGAACGCATCGGTGGTGCAGGTGCTCGACGCGCAGTACGTGTACGCCGGAACGGTCGGGTTGTTCGGGTCGCCGTAGATGTTCGTCGGAACCGTCTGGTTCGCGTTCACATACGTCGCCTTCATCACCTGGAAGTAGTCGAGCGAGTTCTGGATGAGGAAGTCGTCGTAGCCACGCGTCGCGCTCGAGACACCGGTGCGCGCGGTGAACGTCATGCGCGGCGGGCCACTGGCGCCCTTCTTGGTGGTCTCGATGACGATGACGCCGTTGCTGGCGCGCGAGCCGTAGATCGACGCGGCCGACGCGTCCTTCAGCACCTGAATGGACGTGATGTCGTTCGGGTTCAGCCAGTTGATGTAGGAGTCCTGCACCGGCACGCCGTCGACGACGTAGAGCGGATCGTTGTTCTGGAAGGAGCTGATGCCGCGGATGCGGACCGTGCTGCGACCACCGGGCGAGCCGGCGGCGGCGACCGTGATGCCCGGAACCACGTCGAGCTTCTGGAGGACGCTCGCGCCAGTCTGGCGGTTGGCGCTCTCGATGTTGATCGAGGACACCGCGCCCGTGATGTCGGCGCGACGCTGCTCGGTGTAGGCGGTGACCACCACCTCCTCGAGGTACGCGACCGGCTCCATCGTGATGTCGATTCTCGTCCGGCCGCCGATCGCCGCCTGGGCGGGACGCTGGCCCACGAGATTGTAGTTCAGGGTTGCATTCGCGGGCGCCGAAATGGAGTACCGGCCACTCGCGTTGGTCAGCGAGCGCGTCTCCGTGCCGGAGATTCTCACCGTCACACCCTGGAGCGGCGCACCGGCCGCCGACGTCACCGTACCTGCGACTACGATCTGTTGCGCGAATGCGGTTCCGCTCACTACGAACGCGAGCAGGATAGCCATCCCTGCTGCGCGAAGCGCGGTGAGAAGGCCGTTCGCGACGGAACGCCTACCGCTCATCATCTCCTCCATCGCTGTCCTCTCAGTGTCGCTCATGCGTTGTCATCCTCGTGGTCGTTGCATGGACTTCCGGCCCTGCGTGTCGATCGGTGTTCGATGCCTTATGCGCTGAACGCTGCGAGCCGTGGAAGCCTCGCTGACCTACTAGTGTGTGAGCGCCTGGAGACCTCCCTGACGCCTATCGCTCGCAGAGAGCGACGATGCGTCGGCGTTCATGTCCACGAGCACACCCGGCTTCGCATCGACGTGCCCGGAGCGGGTGACGATGTGCTCGAAGTCGGGAGGAAAACCGTCGAGCATCCGACGGTGACGTCGACGTGCTGTCGTGGCGACGCCAATACTGGGGGTGACTTCCGAACTTGCGGAAGTACCGGCAGCGGATGAGTTGGACGGAATGACGAAGGGCCGACGACTCGGGTCGGCAAAGCGGCCAGCGATAGGCCGCACGAAGGCGGGACGAACGTACGAATCGAACGCGTACGACCCTTCCTGAAGCAGGGGTGGGGACTGCCTCGCGCTAACAACTTCGCCGTGGGGTGGCGGCGATATTTTTTGGACTCCCCTTACTACGGGTGCTGGTTCGATTTGTCAACCGGAATCGCAAATCGAATTTTGCTGGTTCGTGCAGAGACCCGGCATGCGAGCCGCGAGTCACTTTCGTTTTTTTTCGAGCGTCGCGCACGTGCTCGTGCACATGCTCGTGCACATGCTCGTGGCCGCTCGCATCACGCGCGACGGAACCGTCGCATCGCCCGCGCGGGTTACTCCGCACCACCAACTCCACACTCTCACACACTCATGGAACTCGGACTCTATACCTTCGCCGAAACCACACCCTCCCACGAGGGCGCGAGCACTCCCACCACCCAGCAGCGACGCATGTGCGAGCTGGTCGAGGAGGCAGAGCTCGCGGAACAGGTCGGACTCGACGTGTTCGGCGTGGGTGAGCACCATCGCTCCGACTTCATCGTGTCCTCTCCCGCCGTCGTGCTCGGAGCGATTGCCGCACGTACGTCTCGCATCCGCCTCACGAGCGCCGTCACCGTGCTCAGCTCCGATGATCCAGTCCGCGTCTTTCAGGATTTCGCGACACTTGATCTCTTATCGAACGGACGTGCTGAAATCATGGCCGGCCGTGGATCGTTCGTCGAATCGTTTCCGCTCTTCGGCTACGACCTCGAGGATTACGATGCGCTGTTCGCCGAAAAGCTCGACCTGCTGCTGCGCGTTCGGGAGGACGCGCCCGTCACCTGGTCGGGGCGCCTGCGGGCTCCACTCCGGAATCAGGTCGTCATGCCGCGACCGGTGCAGCATCCGCTCCCTGTCTGGATCGCGGTCGGGGGCACTCCCGCCTCGGCGCAACGCACGGGATCACTCGGTCTGCCGATGGCGTTGGCGATCATCGGCGGCGCGCCCGAGCGGTTCGCGTCGTTCGTGGAGATCTACCGCGATGCCGCACGGCGCGCGGGTCACGATGTCGAGCACCTACCACTCAGCATCAACGGGCACGGACACATCGCCGAGTCGTCGGAGGTGGCGGCGACGGAATACTATCCCGGTCACGACGCATCGATGCGTAAGCTCGGTCGTGAGCGCGGATGGCCCGCGCCGACTCGCGAGCAGTACGATCTGCTCCGCTCTCCGCGCGGCGCGCTGCTCGTCGGCGATCCGAAGACGGTCGCAGACAAGATCCTCTTTCAGTACGACATCTTCCGCAACACGCGCTACCTCATCTATCTGATGGGGATGCCGCACCAGACCGTGATGCGCGCGATCGAGCTGTACGGAACGCGAGTGGCGCCGCTGGTGCGCGAGGGACTGCGCGAGCGAGGCGCGACCGACGCCGCGTCAGCCGGCGATTGATCGCGTCACGACGACATGCTACGTTCGCCGCGCGTCAGCACTCGTGTCGCGGACATTCAATCGGAGATCGGTCACATGCACGTCGTCGCAATCGTCGCCAGCGGGTTGATTCTCGCCTCGGCCCTCTCGAGCGCCTCGCTCGCCCAGAATCCCGCGCAGCCGGCGAGTGCACAGCCGGCGGCGCCGATGACCTTCTTCATCACGAGCGTGGGCAAGGGTGACGGGGGGAACCTCGGTGGACTGTCGGGCGCGGACGCGTACTGCACGCAACTCGCGGCGGCCTCCGGAGCGACGGCCGCGCCAGGACGCGCATGGCGCGCGTATCTCAGCGGGCTCGCCGCCGACGGGAAAGCGATTCACGCACGCGAGCGCATCGGCGCGGGACCATGGCACAACGCCAAGGGCGCGATGATCGCCGCCAACGTCGCCGACCTGCACGGCGACATCGTGCGCGATCGCAATCAGATCAACAAGCTGAACGCGCTGACGGAGAAGGGTCTTCCGGTGAATGGCGTGGGCGACACGCCCAACACGCACGACATTCTCACCGGCTCCGACTCGGAGGGGCGTGCGCTCCCCGGCACCGCGGATTGGAGCTGCAACAACTGGACGAGCAGCGCGGCGACCGGGAGCGCGATGGTGGGACACCACGACCGCACCGGCGGCGGGTCGACGTCATGGAACGCCGCGCACATGTCACGTGGGTGCGGGCAACAGAACCTGGTGTCGACTGGTGGGGCGGGACTGCTGTACTGCTTCGCGGCGAACTGACTTCCGAACTGCCAGATCGTCGAGGAGCGACCTGCCCGACGCGAGTGCGACGAGGCCTCCCGCGGTCGAGAACGGTGCGGCGGCGAGCTGGCGGCCACTTCGTTAGAAGAGCCGGCGGCCGCACGCCGACGAGATGGCGCAAGGCGCGGCGATTGCTGAACGCGAGCGCATGTTCTTTCACTCATGGGCAGACATCGGCCGGGTGTCGCTGGTCTCCGCGTCGGTGTTCCTCGTCGTCGTAGCGATGCTTCGCGTCGTCGGACAGCAAGCGTTGGCGAAGATGTCGGGTTTCGACGTCGTCTTCACGGTGACGCTCGGCTCGGTGGTGGCGACGGTGGCGGTGACGAAGGACGTCAGCCTGAGTGAAGGGGTCGCTGCGGCGATCTGCTCGAGGACCGGCTTCGCGAGCTCGGCATCAGCGCGGACGAGATTCGCGCGGCGGTCCGAAGGGCGGGACTCCGGTCGCTGGCCGATGCGCTCGTGGTCGTACTGGAGAACGACGGCGAGTGGTCGGTCATCGCGAAAGGCGAACAGGAGAGCGACGAGTCTGCGCTGTTCGGGCTGCCGATTCCGGGCAGGCCCGGCAACAGCCCGGATTCGGATGGCCACCTCGCCCGGCCGGCCGCGCAGCAGCGACTGCCATAGCGGTCCGACCGCGCCAGTACGAATCGACCCCGCCCTCTTGCCCTCACGTCCGGTGCGGCTGTACTCTTGATTAACCGTACGGTCAAACCATCTGGTAAAACCCAATGGTCAAGAAAAGCGCAGCCCGGAAGGCCGCACCGATTCAGCCCGATGGAGACGCCGAGCAGCGGATCCTCGACGCGGCGCACAAGGTGTTCGTTCGGCGCGGCACCGCCGGCGCCCGGATGCAGGAGATCGCCGACGAGGCGGGAGTCAACAAGGCGCTGCTGCACTACTACTTCCGCAACAAGAGCCGACTCGCGGACGCGATCTTCCAGCGCGTCGCCGGAGGTGTCTTCTCGCGGATCATGGACGTCGCACTGTCCGATGCCGAGCTGGAAGAGAAGGTGCCGCACATCATCGGAGCCTACCTCGAGCAGCTCGCGCGCACGCCCTATGCGCCGGGCTATGTGCTCGGCGAGTTGAGCCACCATCCCGAGCGCGGCAAGCAGCTCATCGACGCGCTCGGGCGGATGCGCGAGGGAGCCTCGCCGAGGGCGGTGCTGGAGAAGCTGCAGCGACAGCTCGACCAGCGGATCGCGGAGGGCACGATCAAGCCGATCTCCGCGCAGCAGTTCCTCACGAACCTGGTGTCGCTCTGCATCTTCCCGTTCGCGGCGAAGCCCCTGCTCTGCGCCGTCATGGAGCTCGACGATGCCGGGTTCGCGGCGTTCATCGACGAGCGTCGACGCGTGCTCCCGGAGTTCTTCCTCAACGCACTGCGGCCATGAAGCGCGCGCTGATGATCGCGCTCGGCGCGCTCGGCCAACTCGCGCTGCCTGCGCGCTCCGGCGCACAGACGCCCGCTCGCCGCGACTCCGTCAGCTATCGCGACCTGCTCGTCACCGCCACGGCCGCCGATCCACGCAACGAGCAGATCGGGCTGTACGAGCGCGCCACCCGATCGCGGCTCGCGAGCATTGCCGCCGAGCGGCTGCCGGCGCTCTCGATCGACGGACAGGCGCAGTACCAGTCCGCCGTCACGACAATTGCCGCACCGCTTCCTGGAGTCGCGTTTCCGACGCCGGCACGCGATACGTACGATGCGCACCTCGGCGCGGAGCAGTCGCTGCTGGACCCGACGCGCGACGCACGTCGCGAGATAGAGCGCGCGCGGCTCGTGGAATCACGAGCGCAGGTTCGTGGCTCGCTGTTCGGCATCCGCCTGGAGCTGGCCGACGCGTTCTTCGCGGCGGCGTCCCTTCAGGAGTGGATCGCGGAGACGGACGCCTCGATCGCGGACGTGTCGGCACGGCTGCGCGAGACGGTGATTCGTTTTCGTGAGGGCGCCGCGCTGCGCGGCGACACTGCGTCGCTCGCGGCCACACTCGCGGAGCGTCGGCAGGACCGGCTCGCGCTCGCCTCCGACCGATCCGCCGCGCTCGCGCGTGTCGCGCTGCTCGCGGGCACGCAGGTCGCCGACAGTGCCACGCTCGTGGCGCCCACGACGGAGTCGCTGGTGCGCGAAGTCGTGCGCTCGCTCGACACGCTGCACACGAGACCGGAGTACGAGCAATTCGCCGCGACGCGCGACCGGCTTGCACGACAGAGCGAGCTCGCCTCGGCGCAGGAGCGACCGCGCATCTCCGCGTTCGGCCGGCTGGGATACGGACGGCCCGGTCTCAATCTGCTCAGCGCGGACTTCCAGACGTACTGGCTGGCCGGTCTGCAGCTTCACTGGACTCCGGTGCGCTGGGGCACGATCTCGCGCGAGCGTGAACAGCTCGACCTGGAGCGAGAGATCGTCGCAACGAACGAAGCGGCGTTCGCGCGGTCGATCGCGCGCAGCGTTCAGCCGACGCTCGCCAGCATCGCACGGCTGGACAGCACCCTCGCGCTCGACGAGAACGTCGTCGCGCTGCGCGAGCAGGTGGTGCACGAAGCGCAGATCCATCTGCGCGAGGGAGTGATCACCGCCGCCACCTACGCCGATCGGAGCGCCGAGCTGCTCGTCGCGCGGCTTCGCAGAGTGCAGCATCGCGTCGCGCTCGAGCAGGCGCGCGTCACCCTTCTCAACACGCTTGGCGTAGAGGTCCGCTGATGCGACATCTTCATCTCTCCACGCGCTCCGCGACGTGCGCTGCGGCGCTCACGGCGCTGATCGCCTGCCGCAAGACGCCGGAGCCGGACGCCTACGGGCATCTCGAGGCGCCCGAGACGGTCGTCGCGGCGCAGTCGAGCGGCCAGCTCACGCGGTTCGTGCCGGCCGAGGGTGCGCGCTTGCTCGCGGGCGCTCCTGCGGCGGTGGTGGACACGTCCGCGCTGATGCTTCAACTCGAGCAGATCGCGGCACAGCGATCGGCGAGCTCGTCCCGCGTCGCCGAAGCCGGCCATCAGATCGCGGCGCTCGACGCGCAGGCGACCGTCGCCCGGCGCAGCTATGCGCGGGCGCGACGGCTGTTCGAGCAGCAGGCGGCGACGGCGCAGCAGCTCGATCAGGCCGAACGAGACTTTCGCACGCTCGTCGCGCAGCGTGCCGGCGCAGAGGCGCAGCGAGAGGTCGCGACGCGAGAGGCCTCCTCCACCGACGCGCGGGTCGCACAGATCCGGGATCAGATCGCCAAGAGCCACGTGGCCAGTCCAATCAGCGGCACCGTGCTCACCACCTACGTTCGCGCCGGCGAGTTCGTGCAGGTCGGGCAGCCGCTGTTCAAGATCGCCGCGCTGGACACGATGGAGCTGCGCGCCTACGTCACCGAGTCGCAGCTCTCGAGCGTGAAGCTGGGCCAGCAGGCGCGGGTGAGCGTGGACGCGGGCGGCGCGCGGCGCGCGCTCACCGGTGTCGTGACGTGGATCTCGACCCAGGCCGAGTTCACGCCGACGCCGATCCAGACGCGCGACGAGCGCACGAACCTCGTATACGCGGTGAAGCTGCGGGTGGCGAACGCGGACGGCGCGCTCAAGATCGGCATGCCCGCCGACGTCGAGCTCGGCGCGCGGGTCGCGTCGCGATGACGTCCGCCGTGGTGGCCGAGCATCTCGTCAAGCGGTACGAGTCCGTCGTCGGGCTGGACGACGTGTCGTTCGAGATCGACTCGAGCGAGCTATTCGGCTTCATCGGCCCCGACGGCGGCGGCAAGACAACGCTCTTTCGCATTCTGTCGACGCTGCTCGTCCCCGATTCTGGCACGGCGCGGGTGCTCGGACAGGACGTGGTGCGCGAGATGTGGGCGCTGCGGCGAGTGATCGGCTACATGCCGGGACGGTTCGCACTGTACCCGGATCTGAGCGTCGAGGAGAACCTCCGCTTCTTCGCATCCGTGTTCGGCACGACGGTCGAGGCGCAGCACGAGCAGATCGCGCCGATCTACGAGCAGCTTGCGCCCTTTCGGGCGCGGCGCGTGAGCGCGCTGTCGGGCGGGATGAAGCAGAAGCTCGCGCTGTGCTGCGCCCTCGTGCATCGCCCGGAGATTCTCCTGCTCGACGAGCCCACCACGGGGGTGGACGCGGTGTCGCGCCGCGAGTTCTGGGATCTGCTCGATACGCTTCGTGCGGGCGGGCTGACGATCGTCGTCTCCACGCCATACATGGACGAGGCCGGCCGCTGCGACCGCGTCGCGCTGGTGCAGCACGGCAGACTGCTCGCGATCGACACGCCGGCCGCCGTCGCGCGCACGGTCGAACGGGCAGTGGTGGCCGTCGCGGCGACCGACCGCTACCGTGCGCTGCAGCTCCTGCGCACCATGCCGAACGCGTACTCGGTCTATCCGTTCGGCGATACGCTGCACTATACCGACGCGCGCGCGGATGCACGCCCGGAAGACGTGGCGCGTGACCTCGTCGCGCATCTGGCATCGCACGGGCTCGGCGGCGCGACGGCGCGTCCGATCGCGCCGACGATCGAAGACGCGTTCATCGCCTTGATGGGCTCGCCCGACGGCGAGGAGGCGGCCGCGTGACCGCGCTGGCGATCGAGGTGCGCGAGCTGACTCGGGTCTTCGGCGGCTTCACGGCCGTGGACCACATCAGCTTCGACGTCGCGCAAGGCGAGGTGTTCGGATTCCTGGGCGCGAACGGCGCGGGGAAAACGACGGCGATCCGGATGCTCACCGGTCTGCTGCAGCCGAGCAGTGGCGGGGCCGTCGTCGCCGGTCACGACGTGGTGCGCGAGACCGAGATGGTGAAGAGCCGGATCGGCTACATGAGCCAGCGGTTCGCGCTCTACGACGATCTCACCGTGCGCGAGAACGCGCAGCTCTACGGCGGCCTGTACGGACTGCGCCCCGCCGCGATCGACGTGCGGCTGCGCGGGATGCTCGGCCGTCTGGGGCTCGAGCGCGCCGAGCGTTCGATCGTGGGCTCGCTCCCGCTCGGATGGAAGCAGAAGCTCGCGTTCGTCGTCGCCCTGCTGCCCGAGCCGAGCGTCGTGTTCCTCGACGAGCCGACCGGCGGCGTGGACCCGATCACGCGACGGCAGTTCTGGGAGATGATCTACGAGGCGGCGCACCGTGGCACGACGGTGCTCGTGACGACGCACTACATGGACGAGGCGGAGTACTGCGATCGCATCTCGATCATGGTGGATGGACGGATCGCGGTGATGGGCGAGCCCGCGACGCTCAAGCGGGAGGCGGGAGTCGCGACGATCGACGATCTGTTCGTGCGGCTCGCGAGGCCGGCGACGACGGGCACGACGTGAGCGCGCTCTCGGGGCTGCTGCGGAAGGAGGTGTATCACATCCTGCGCGACCGGCGCACGCTGACGGTGCTCGTGCTCCTGCCGGTGGTCCAGGTGATCCTGTTCGGCTATTCGATCCGCACCGACGTGAGCGACGTGCGGCTGGCGATCGTGGATCCCGCTCCGGACGCGACGACGCTCGCACTGCGCGATCGCTTCACCGCGAGCGGCGTGTTCCGGATCGTCGCGGTGCTCCGCAGCGAGCGGGAGCTCGATGCCCTCTTTCGAACCGACACGGCGCAGGTGGCGATCGAGTTCGAGCCCGGTTTCGCCGAGCGGGTGGCGCGTGGAGAGACGGCGCGACTGCTCGTGATCGGCGACGCGACGGAGCCGAACTCCGGTACGGCGCGCCAGAGCTACGTCACCGCCGTGGTGCAGCAGTACGAGAGCGAGCAGGCCGGCCATCGCGGCGGCATCCGCATCCTCCCCGAAGCGCGGGCACGCTTCAACCCGACGCGTGCGAGCGCCAACCTGTTCGTGCCCGGACTGATGGCGCTGGTGCTCATGATCATCTCGGCGCTGATGACCGCGCTGTCCCTGACGCGCGAGAAGGAAACCGGAACGCTCGAGGCGCTGCTCGTGAGCCCGCTGCGGCCATGGCAGATCATCGTGGGCAAGGTGGCGCCTTACCTCGTGATCGGCTTCGTGAGCGTGCTGCTCGTGCTGCTCGAGGCGAGACTCGTGTTCCACGTGCCGATCCGCGGAAGCGTCACGCTGCTCCTCGCCGAGGGAGTGCTGTTCATCCTCGTCGCGCTCGCGCTCGGCATCCTCATCTCGGCGCGGACGTCGTCGCAGCGGGTCGCGATGATGACAGCGATGCTGGCAACGATGCTGCCGACGCAGATCCTCTCGGGGTTCGTCTTTCCGCTCGAGAGCATGCCGATGCCGCTGCAGTGGCTCGCGAACCTCGTGCCCGCCAAGTGGTTCGTGCTCATCGCGCGTGGGATCATGCTCAAGGGCGTCGGCATCACCTACCTGTGGCAGGAAACACTGGTCCTCGTGGTGATGGCCCTGGTGCTGATGACCGCGGCTTCGCGCTCGTTCAGCGCGCGCCTCCAATGACACTGCGCGGGCCGTCCTTCGCGTTCCTTCGCCGCACGACGGTGCTCGCGCGCGCCGAAGTGCTGCACGTGGTACGAGACAGGGCAACGCTCGCGCAGATCGTCATGCTGCCGATCATCCAGCTCCTCGTCCTCAGCAACGCCACGACGTTCACGATCCGCGAGACACCGGTGTGGGTCGTGGATCGCGACCAGAGCACCGAGTCGCGCGGGCTGGTGGACCGGCTCGGCGCGTCGGGCTACTTCCGGATCGAGGGTGCGTCGATGTCGGGCGAGCCGGCGAACGAAGCGATGCTGCGCGGCGACGCGACGCTGGTACTGACCATCCCGACCGACTTCGCGCGCGACATCACTCGCACCGGGAGCGCCCCGGTGCACTTCGACGTGAACGCCGAGAAGGGGGCGGCGGCCGGCGTGGTGCAGTCGTACGCGTCGCAGATCGTCGCCGCGTATGCGCGCGAGCTCGAGATGGAGAGGCGGCCCCGGCAGTCGCTGGTCCGTGACGTGCCATCCGGCATGCAGGCGCCGACGACGACCGGTGGTCACATCGAGGCCGTGGCGCGCTCGTGGTACAACCCCGCGTTGAACTACAAGCACTTCATGGTGCCGGGAATCCTCGTGGCGCTGGTGTCGATGATCGGAACGCTCGTCACCGCGCAGAACATCGCGCGCGAGAAGGAGATGGGAACGATCGAGCAGCTCAACGTCACGCCGATCACCCGCGCGGAGTTCATCGCGGCCAAGCTCCTGCCCTTCTGGGTGCTCGCGCTGCTCGACCTCGCGCTGGGACTCGCCGTCGGCCACCTCGTGTTCGGCGTGCCGATTCGGGGAAGCCTGCTCCTGTTGTTCGCGTCGGCCGGCGTGTATCTCGTCGTCGCCCTGGGGATCGGGCTGTTCATCTCGACGATGGTGGAGACGCAGCAGCAGGCGATGTTCGTGACGTTCTTCCTCCTGATGATCTATCTGTTGATGGGCGGCCTCTTCACTCCGATCGACAGCATGCCGCGCTGGGTGCAGCTCCTCTCCGAGCTGAACCCAATTCGCCACTTCGCCACGATCATGCGTCGGATTCTGATGAAAGGCGCGGGGCTCGACGACATCGCGCGGCCGTTGGGGATACTCGCGCTGTACGCGACACTCATCCTGACCGTCGCGATCAGGCGATATCGGAAGCAGACGGCGTAGCTCGCGTCGCGGTCTGGCGCGAGCCTTCCGGCCCGGTATGTTCGGTCGACGACCGACGCCGGTCGCATCCGTCGCAACGCACGAGGGCCAGAACGATGAGCAAGGGTCAGGTCGGGCTGGACGAGCTCCTCGTCGAGTACCGTGCGGTCTTCGTGCAGCTACTCGGCACGCTCACCGCCTCCGAAGTGTCCGCGCTCCTCGCGGCTCCGATCGAAGCGTCGGTGAAGCTGCTCGCCAAGCATGGTCTGTCCGCGCTCGCGAAGCGACTGACTGCACTGACGGCGGGGGTGAGCGTGCCCCAGCGCGTGACGATGGACGATGCAACGCGCGGCACGATCGAGGGAGTTTTCGCCGAGTTCGGCGCGCCGCTCTTCGCACCCCCTCCCGCGCCCGCGGCGGAGGAGCTTCCCGCACCGGCAGCCGCGCCTGCCGCGCGTCCACCGAGCACGGACGCGCCGAGACACACCGCGCGCGCCAAGCCGCCGATGCGCGGCGGTGACGTGCTTCTTGGCGACCGCGAGCCTACCATAACCAGAACGGGGGCGATGCCGGCGAAGGAGAAGATCGCTGCCGAAGCGCCGGAGATCCGGTATCTCGTCGCGGCGATAGCGGGCCACGAGCGCGACCAGCCACTCGAGATCAAGAAGCAGCTGCTCGAGATCTCCATCGAGCTGGACAAGGAGGGCGACGCCGCGACTCGCTTTCTCGATGCCGGCATCACGCACGGCAAGGACGAGGACAGCATCACGCTCATGGTGCAGGTCACGAGCGAGGACTTCACGATCGCGCCGAAGTCGGCCGTGCCGCTCGAGCTGCCGCGCCGTGGTCCGTCCGACGGCAAGGCACGCTTCGACGTGACGCCCAAGAAGGAAGGGCGCGGTACGCTCACCGTGAACGTGCACAAGGACGGCAACTTCCTGCTGCAGATGGAGATCGTCTACTCGGTGGGCGCGAACGCCGCCGAGCCGATCGCGAAGAAGGTTCACGGCCGCACGATCACCTCGGCGTCGCAACTGCAGAAGCGCGATCTCGGGATGACGATCAAGCCGGTGCTCGGGGGATACGAGTGCGTGGTGCGGGGCAGCACCTACAAGTCGGTCGTCCTGAAGATCGACGAGGTGAGTCTTCGCGACGCGATCGACGTGGCGCGCGCGGCGATGTTGAACGTCGTGAAGCAGCGCGAGGACGGCGTCGCCGTGTTCCAGCAGGGGACCGAGTTCGTGACGAGCAAGGCGTCGCCCAAGGGCACCCGTGTCCCCGACGCCGCCGAACAGAAGGCACTCGCGACGCTCGCGCGCGCGGGGGGAGCGCTGTTCCGAACGCTCTTCTTCGGCAAGCAAGCGGGCGCCGACGAGAAGGCAGTCGGCGAGCACCTGCGCAAGAGCGCGCTCAGATCGGACGGGCGCCTCACCCTGCAGATCGTCGCCGAGAAGTTTCCGGTGCCGTGGGGGGTGCTGTACCTCGGCGACTTCGGCGAGAAGGCGACGCTGAGCTGGGAGAACTTCCTCGGCATGCGCTGCATCATCGAGCAGATCCCGCTGCAGACGGACATGCTCGTGGACGACTCCACGATCGCCAGCGACAAGCCGGGGCTCGCGGTCGGCGTCAACGTGAACGAGAGCATCGACACGCAGTTCTCGCTGGACGTCGTGAAGCGACAGCTCGACTACTGGGCAGCGGAGGCGAAGGCGGCGGGAAAGCGCCTGCAGGTGAAGCCGCGCACGAGCCGCGCCGACGTGCTGGAAGCGATGAGTGGGAAGGCGCCGGATCAGCTGATGTATCTCTACTGCCACGCGGTCACGAACGGACCGGAAGATCCGGGCGGCATCACGGCATCGCACTTCGTCTTCACGAACGACGAGGAGCTCTCGCTCGCCGAGCTCGATGCCGAGGCGGCGGAGCTACCCGCGCTGCCGGGCAGTCCGCTCGTGTTCATCAATGCGTGCGAGTCGGGCGAGCTGCGGCCCGAGTTCTACGACGGCTTCATCCCGTACTTCATGTCGAAGGGCGCGCGCGGCGTGATCGGCACCGAGTGCCAGACGCCGGCGATCTTCGCCACCGAATGGGCGATGCGGTTCTTTCCGCGCTTTCTGAGTGGAGAGCCGCTGGGTGAGCTGTTCTACGACCTGCGCCGCGAGTTCCTCGACCAGCACGGCAACCCGCTGGGCCTGTTGTACAACGTCTACTGCGACGGCGACACCAGGGTCCAGCCGGGCCTCACCTTCTAGCACGACCGAACGCCATGCCAATTCAACCGATCGGAAACACGGGCAAGCAGTACTATCTCGTCTCGTTCGACGAGAACGGCAATGAGCGGCCAGAGTCCGACGGCACACTGCTCAGCGACGTGATCCGCAATCGCCTCGCGGATCCGAACGAGAAGATCACCGACGTGTTCCTCGCGAGCCATGGGTGGAAGGGCGACGTGCCCGCCGCGATCGAGCAGAACGATCGGTGGATGGGCGAGATGGTGCGCTCGGCCGATCGCGACGCGATGCTGAAGGCGCACCCGGACTTCAAGGCACTCAACATCGGGCTTCACTGGCCGAGCCTTCCGTTCGGCGACGAGAATCTGCCGAAGGCGGGGCCGGCACCGGTGCTCGGCGCGGACAGCGGCCTCGACGCCGAAGTGGACCGCTTCGCGGCGGTGCTCGCCGACACGCCCAAGGCACGCGCCGCGATCCGAACGATCCTCGAGGCGAATGGACGTGACTCGGGGAAGAACGCCGAGCTGCCCGATGCGGTGCGCGAGGCGTACAAGCGCGTGTTCGCCGAGGCGAAGCTCACCCAGGGCGGCGCCGATCTCGGCGCGCCGCCTGGCGACGATCACCCGAAGCTCGATGCCGAATCGATGTACGAAGCCACTCGGAAGTCCGAGTCGGACGCGGCGGCGGCGGAGCGGAAGACGTCCGGGGAGGTCGTGCTCGGAGGTGGCGGGCTGTTCGACAAGCTGAAGGGCCTCGTCGTGTCGCCGCTGCAGCAGGCGTCGTTCTGGAAGATGAAGAACCGCGCACGTGCCATCGGCGAAGGTGGCATCCACACTCTGCTCGACTCGCTGATGCGCGCGGCGGGCGAGAACGTGCACTTCCACCTGATGGGGCACAGCTTCGGATGCATCGTGGTGTCGGCGGCGGTGGCCGGTCCGCCGGGCAAGCCCACGCTCCCGCGCGGAGTCGACACCCTCTTCCTCGTGCAGGGCGCGCTGTCGCTCTGGTCGTACTGCTCGGACATCCCGTTCGCGAAGGGGACATCCGGCTACTTTCGCCGCACGATCGACAAGGGGCTCGTGCGCGGTCCGATCGTCACGACCCGCTCCAGATTCGACAACGCGGTCGGAAAGCTGTACCCGCCCGCGGCCGACCTCGCGAACGAGGTGATCCTGGCCGCGGAGGAGAAGCTGCCGAAGTACGGGGGCATCGGGACCTTCGGCGTGCAGGGGCTCGGTGCGGCGGCGATCGATGGTCCGATGCAGGCGGCGGACTTCGACTACGGCTTCGAGCCGAAGGGGGTGTACAACCTCGAGGCGAGCGGGATCATCAAGGACGGAGGCGGATTCTCGGGCGCGCACAGCGACATCGCGCATCCCGAGGTCGCCCACGTCATGTGGCAGGCGGTCGCCGCGACCCGCTAGCACGCGCGACGACCTGCCGCCGCGCGGAAACGGCGCGCGGCGGCCCCGGCGATCAGTTTCCGCGCCGGGTGGTGATCAGCACGACGCCGTGTGAGCCGCGGCTGCCGTAGATCGACGTCGCGGCGACGTCCTTGAGCACGTCGATGCGCTTGATCTGCATCGCCGACAAGCTCGCCATCATCTCCGACGAGCTCGCGGCGCTCATCATCATGCCGTCGACCACGAGGAGCGGCTCGGCGTCGTTGAACGAGGAACCCAGTCCGCGCACGCGGAGCGCAACGGTTCCATCGGGCTGCCGGAAGACCTGCAGGCCGGCGATGCGGCCATTGAGCATCTCCTCGACCGAGGCGTAGCGTCGCTCCTCGGTCGGCGGCGCCTCGATGCGCGTGCCGGCGATCGTGTCGGTGTGGCTGGCGTTCGTGAATGGCGCGGAGCTGGTGGCGAAACGCGCGGCGACGGGGGCGGGCCGAAGACCGGCGTTGATCGGCTGGCCCGCGCAGGCGGCGAGGCCGAGGCTCAAGCCGAGCATGGTCGAGTGGCTGACGCGCTGACTGATGGTACGCATGATGACATCTCCTTGGTCCAGGGTCTGATTGGCTCTGGAGCGAGAGTTAGCCGAACCCGTCAGCGCGATCCAAGACATCTTTGGTCGAGTGTGATACCTTTCCGGTATGAGCTGCCGGGCGCGCCTCCAGCGCCACCGCGCCAGCGTGAGCCGCGAGCGGAGGACTGATGAGCGCTGCAGAGGTGCTGTGCGTGGGCGAGGTGCTGTGGGATGCGCTGCCCGAGGGGTTGTTCCTGGGCGGAGCGCCCTTCAACGTCGCCTGCCATCTGCGTGCGACCGGCGCCGCGGTGTCGATGGTGAGCCGCATCGGCGCCGACCGGCTGGGCGACGAGGTGCTGCGCCGCGCGAAGCGCTACGGCGTGGACACGGAGCTGATCCAGATCGACGACGAGCTGCCGACCGGCTTCGTGCGCGTGATCGTGGATGACGCGGGCAACCCGAGCTACGAGATCCTCGCGCCCGCGGCGTGGGACGCGATCGGGCCGAGCGAGGCGCTGCTCGGGCGCGCCGCCCGGGCACGCGCGATCGTGTTCGGGACGCTCGCGCAACGCGACGAGCGATCGCGGCGCACGATCCAACGACTGTGGGACACGAAGGCGCTGATGGTGTTCGACGTGAACCTCCGTCCGCCGTTCGAGGACGCGCAGATCGTGAAGCAGTCGCTCCAACGCGCGGACGTGGTGAAGCTCTCCGAAGACGAGCTGACCCGGATCGCGACGTGGTTCGACCTGGGCAGTACGCCGCGCGATGCGATGACGGCGCTGGCCGACTCGTTCGAGTGCTCCGTCGTGTGCATGACGCGTGGGAGCGAGGGCGCCGTGCTGCTCCACGACGGTGTGTGGACCGAGCATGCCGGCTTCGAGGTGGAGGTGCGCGACACGGTCGGCGCTGGCGACGCATTTCTCGCCGTGCTGCTCGCAGGCCTGCTGAGCGGCACGAGCGACGAGGCGCTGCTGCAGCACGCGAACCTGGCGGGTGCGTACGTCGTGACCCAGTTCGGCGCGGTGCCGGCGGACCAGGGCGCGGCGAGCGTCGCGCCTCCCGTGCAGACGGCGCCGCGCGCGAAACGTCGCCGGAGACGCTGACGTGGAGCTGCGACATCTGCGCTACTTCGTCGCCGTGGCCGAAGAGCTTCACTTCGGCCGCGCCGCGGAGCGGCTGCGCATCGCGCAGCCGCCACTGAGCCGGCAGATTCGCGACCTGGAGCGCGAGATCGGCACGGCGCTGTTCGCGCGCGTGCCGCGAGGCGTGGAGCTGACGCCGGCCGGCACGGCCTTTCTGCCCGAAGCGAGACTCACCCTCGCGCAGGCGGAGCGCGCGCAACGCTCGGCACAACGCGCCGCGAAGGGAGAGACCGGCAGGCTGCGGGTGGGATTCGTGGAAGCGGCGACCCACTCCGGGATCCTCCCAGACGTGCTGAGCTTCTTCCGTGCGCACCTGCCGAGCATCGGGCTGTCGCTGTTCGAGCTCGATCCGCTGCAGCAGGCCGAGGCCTTTCAGGACGGGCGGATCGACCTGGGGATCCTGCACAGCCCTCCGCTCGATGCGGAGCGCTGGCTACGCGTGGAGCCGGTCTACGCCGAGCCGGTGGTGCTCGCCATTCCCAAGTCGCATCGGCTCGGCGGGCGAGCACGACTCTCACTTGGCGGACTGGCCGACGAATCGTTCGTGCTCTTTCCGCGGCACGTCGAGCCCGCGATGTACGACGGGATCATCGCGAGATGTCGGGCGGAGGGATTCAGCCCCCGGGTGGTGCAGGAGGCGAACGGGTGGCACACGCTCGCGAGCCTGGTGAGCGCGGGAGTGGGACTCGCGTTCGTGCCGCGCTCGATCAGCAGCTTCCAGCAGGCCGGCGTGGTGTATCGCGCCGTCCGGGATCTCGACGTGGAGATGTCGCTCTCGGCGGTGTGGAAGCGCGGAGAGCGGTCGCCCGTGCGGGAGCGGTTCGTGACGGCGATGCGGGCGGTGGCGGGCAAGCTCTCGCGGAGCGCGCGCGGGGCGAAGTAGGTGCGTGCGCGGCGGCTCGCAGCGCGATCCCGCACGCGACGTATTGCCGACCCGGCCCGGGAGTGCTACCGTCGAAGCTGTCTCGATCGACCCCACCCGACGAGCGAAGCCATGGAATGCATTCATCCCGCCATCGCAAGCGTGGCCATCCTCTCCAACGACGCCGGATTGGCGCGCCGCGTCGCGGCGATCCTCGGCGATGGCGCGACCGAGGTGACCCACAGCGCGCTGTCCCCCGGCGAGCGCGAGGTCGCGCTGCCCTTCCGTCCCGACGTCGTCGTGATCGACCGCGACTCGGCCGACGACGTGGGGTCTCGCATCCGGCGGATGCGCCGGCGCTGGCCGACGATCGACATCATCGTGGTCAACGCACGCGGCGAAGGGGAGACCGAGTCGCTGCTGGACGCCGGCGCGGACGACGCGATCGCGGTGGCATCGCCGCTCCTGGCGGCGCGGCTGCATGCGTGCACGCGGCGCGCGCGCACCGTCAATGCCGGCGCGCGGATCGCGGTGGGCGACGTCGTCTTCGACCGTGAAGCGCGGCGGGTGTGGTGCGCGGGACGCGAGGTCGAGATGACGCCGCGCGAGCAGGCGATCCTCGACTGTCTCTTCTGGTATGCGCCGGAGCCGGTCGGCGCGCAGACGCTCTCGGACTTCGTCTGGGGCGACGAGCCCGTCTCCTCGCGCCGGGGGCTCGTGGAGGTGTACGTCGGCTACGTGCGTCGCAAGCTCTCGGCGAGCCGCGCGGTGGTGATCAGGACGGTACGCGGCGTCGGCTATCAGTTCTCGCCGCGCAACGCCGCATCCGCCGAGTCGCCACGCGACGCCGCGCGCGGCAGCGTCGCACGAGACGCGAGCCAGACCGCGCCGGTGTAGTCTTGTTCGTCGTGCGTCGAGCGCGATCGACGACTCATCGCCGTGTCTAGGGAGAACCACGCATGTCTCGCATTCCTTCGCTCGCCGCCGCGGTCGCTCTCGGTCTTGGCTCACTCGTCGCCACGCCCCGTGTCTCCGCGCAGCTCGCGCCGAGCGAGTACGCGGCGCGCCGATCCGCGCTCGCCGCGAGCATCGACTCCGGCGTCGTGCTCGCGCACGGCGGCGTGGAGACGGTGAACTACTGGCCGAACTTCTTCCAGCTTCCGGCGTTTCACTACCTGACCGGCTTCGACGAGAGCGACGCGGTGCTGGTGATGGTGAAGCGTCGCGGCACGGTTGCGTCGACGATGTTCGTGCCGACGAGAACGGTCGCCGAGGCGCGCTGGGTCGGGAGCCGCACGGCGCCAGGCGCATTGCGGAGCGCGATCGGAATTCCGGGACGTGACATCGCCGAGCTCCGACCCGCGATCGACTCGCTCGTCGCCGGCGGACTGCCACTCTACGTCGTGCCGGACGTGCAGAGTTCGGACTACGCCCCGCAGGACTCGCTCACCCGCGGTGCTCGGCTCATCAGTGCGCTCAGAGCCGCGCGGCCGGGACTGCGGGTAGTGTCGCTGGACAGCGTGGTCAACGAGCTGCGCGCGAAGAAGAGTCCCGCCGAGGTGGCACTGCTGCGGAGGGCCGCGCAGATCAGCGTGAAGGGGCACATCGAGGCGATGAAGGCGACGGCGCCGGGCTGCGGCGAGAACGAGATCCAGGCGCTGCTCGACGGAAGCTTCCGCCGCTTCGGCGGTGATCGGCCCGCGTACGGCAGCATCGTCGGCTCTGGGACGAACGCGACGATCCTCCACTACATGGAGGACAATCGCGTGATGAAGGAGGGCGAGCTGCTGCTGATCGATGCGGCGAGCTCGTTCGACCACTACGCGGCGGACGTGACGCGCACGCTGCCCGTGAGTGGCACGTTCAGCCCCGCGCAGCGCGAGATCTATCAGTTGGTCCGCGACGCGCAGGAAGCGTACGTGCGCCCGATCAAGGCCGGGGTACCGGAAGCCGCGTCATCGGACGCCGCGCGCGCGGTGATGGCCAAGGGGCTCACGCGACTCGGTCTCACCGAGTCGGAGACGGCGACATTCGATCCCCCACCGGGAATGCAGTGCCCGCCGACCGGCTGCTCCCAGCGCAATCTGTACGTGTGGCATGGCTACGGCGGGCACGGCATCGGCCTCGAGGTGCACGATCCGGCGCAGTACTACACGGGCGGCAACGTGTTCAAGGTCGGCGACGTGACGACGGTGGAGCCCGGCGTGTACGTCGATCCCGCATTCATCGCGACGATTCCCGACACGCCGAAGAACCGCGCGATGCGCGCGAAGCTCGCGGCAGCGTGGAAGAAGTACGAAGGAATGGGCGTGCGCATCGAGGACGACTACGCCGTGACCGAGAGCGGAACGGAGTGGCTGTCCAAGGGGGCACCACGAGAGCTCGATGAAGTCGAGGCGATGATGAAGCAGCGAGCGCCCGAGCTGCCGGGCGCGGGGACGTGCGGACCGAAGGCGTGAACGGGCGACTGACGAAGACCCGCTACGCGAGTGGCAGCCAGTGTCCCAAGCGGCTCTGGCTGGAGACGCACGAGCCGGATGCTCCGGAGCTGATCGGCCAGCAGATCCCGACCGTGCTGCTCGAGCAGGGCCGCCGCTGCGGTGAGCTGGCGCGCGCCCGGTGGCCGGATGGAACACTCGTCGGGGACGGACGAACCGCCGCATTCGATCTGGAGCGCGCCGCCGCCGAGACGCGTGCGCTGCTCGAATCGGGGACGCGCGTGCTGTTCGAGGCGACGTTCCTCACCGACGACGCCGTCGCGATCGTCGACGTGCTCGAGCGCCTCCCCGATGGCTGGCGTCTCATCGAGGTGAAGCAGTCGAACGAATGTCACGAGGAATACGTCACCGAGGTGGCGTTCCAGCTTCACGTGCTCGAGCGATGCGGGGTGCCGGTGCGCGAGGCCGCGGTGATGCACCTCGACCGGGAGTGCCGCTTCCCCGACCTCGACTCGCTCTTCGTCATCCAGAACGTGACCGAGACGGCGCGTGCCTTCGCGGCCGAGCTGGAGCCGTCGATCCGCTCGATGGTCGAGATGCTCGCGCAGCCGATGCCCGACACGCCGGTCGACGTCGCCTGCGTCTCGCCCGCTCCGTGCGCATTCAAGCCGCGCTGCTGGTCGGGATTCCCCGACCATCACGTGTCGACATTGTACATGCTGAAGAAGAAGGAAGCGTTTGCGCACCACCACGCGGGGCGGATGCGCGTGGTGGACGTGGAGCTTCCGGCGCCGAAGAAGAAGCCCTCGGCCACGGCGAAGATTCAGTGGCGGCAGCAGGAGTCGCTGCAGCGCGCCGAGCGCATCGTCGAGCGCGAGGCGCTGGCGGCGGCGCTCGGAACGATCACCTATCCGTTGGCGATGCTGGACTTCGAGACGGTGCAGCTCGCGATCCCAGTGTGGGCCGGCTGCTCGCCGCACGCGCAGGTGCCGGTGCAGTTCAGCTGCCACGTGATCTCCGAGCCGGGCGCGGAGCCGACGCACCATGCGTGGATCGCGCGCGGCGCCGACGATCCGCGACCGCGGATCGTGGAGCATCTGCTCGTGGCGTGCCGAGGAGCGGCGACGGTGATGGCGTACTTCAGCTCGTTCGAGAAGGCATGTCTCGAGCGGCTCGCGGCGTGGGTGCCGGCGCGCGAGCGCGAGCTGCTGGAGATCCGCGACCGGATCGTCGACCTCCTGCCAATCGTGCGGGAGCACGTGTACGACCCCGCGTTCGGCGGGTCGTTCTCGATCAAACGAGTGTTGCCCGCGCTGGTGCCGCACATGTCGTACGCGGGGCTGACGATCTCGAAGGGCGACGTGGCCGCTGCGGAGCTGTACCGCGTGATGTTCGAGCGCATGGAGGAGAGTGAGCGCGAGTACGTGTCGGACGCGCTGCTGGAGTACTGCCGGATGGACACCGCGGCGATGGTCGAGCTGCACCGCGCGCTCGAGGTGCTCGCGAAACAACCCTGAATGGCGGGTCGTATGGCGACGGTGCCCCGGCTGACCAGCCATTTACCTCTGGAGCTCTCGATGAAGCCCACCATCCTTCTCCGCACGCTGTCCGCAAGCGCGCTCGTCGCACTCGCCGCACGTTCCGCCAGCGCACAGACCGCAGCGCAGGCGGGGAAGCCGGCCGCCGCGACCCCCGCCGCCGCTCCCACGCCGTGGCCCGCGCGGCCGATCGGCCGGTACGAGCTTCAGATCGCCATGCCCGAGCGGGTGATGCCCCTCGTCGCGGTGATCTCGGACTCGGCAGGTGCGGTGGCCGGCGTCATCCAGCCCGACGGCGATCCGGAGACGCACCCGGTCAAGGTCACGGTGAAGGGGACGGAGCTGTTCCTGAACGCCGATGCGCCCCAGGGCGCCGTGGAGATCGTGCTGCTGCGAACGGGCGACCAGATCACCGGACGGTGGTCGTACGGTGACGGAAAGGGCGAGTTGAAGGGAGTCGTCTCGAAGTAGCCTACCGCCGCTCGACTATGGCCATCGTGCAGCGCGAGATGCAGACGAGCTTCCCGTCCTCGTCGACGATCTCGATCGACCACACCTGACTGCTGCGCCCCGTGTGGACCGGCACCGCGGTCGCGCGAACGACGCCGTCGCGCTTCCCGCGCAGGTGGTTGCCATTGATCTCCTGCCCCACCGCGACGAACCGCTCGCGATCGATGCGCGCCGTCGCGCCCAGTGACGCGACGGTCTCGGCCAACGCGATCGACGCGCCACCGTGCAGGATGCCGAACGGCTGCTGGGTGCGCGCGTCGACCGGCATCGTCGCCACGACGCGCGACTCGGTGAGCTCGAGGATCTCCATGCCGAGATGCGCGGGCAGGCCGTGCGCGGCGATGCCGAGGAACCACTCGGGAAGCGTCGCGCCGCTCATCGCATTCGCGGCGGCGCGGGCGCGAGCACCTTCGTCGCGCCGGTGAGCGTCACGTGCTCGGTGACCGTCGCGTCCGAGCTGCCGCCGGCCCACAGGGTGTACGTGCCGGGCTCCACGACTCGCCGCAGATCGAGATCGTAGAGCGCGAAGTCCCTCGCCTCGAGAACGAAGCGCACGGTCCGCGATTCGCCAGGCCGCAGCGTCACACGCTGAAAGCCGTGCAGCTCGCGCACGGGCCGAGTGACGCTCGCCGCGTCGTGCCGGAGATAGAGCTGCACCACCTCCGTCCCGGCACGCTTGCCGGTGTTGGTCACGCCGACCGACACGACGAGCGGATCGCCGGCGATGATCGAGCCGGCCGAGACGAGCAGGTTCGCGTAGGCGAAGGTCGTGTACGAGAGGCCATGGCCGAACGGGAAGAGCGGCGTCCACGGCGCGTCGAGATACTTGGAGCTGTAGTGATTGTTCGCGTCGGCGGGGCGGCCGGTCTGCTTGTGCGCGTAGTAGATCGGCACCTGGCCGGTGACTCTCGGAAACGTGACGGGCAGCTTGCCGCTCGGCGCGAACTCGCCGAACAGCACGTCGGCGAGCGCGTTGCCGTGCTCGACGCCAAGGAACCAGCTCTCCACGAGTGCGGAGGCGCTGTCGGCGAGCCACTGCACCGCGAGCGGACGTCCGTTCATCAGCACGGCGACGACGGGCTTTCCCTGCCCCGCCGCACGAACGACCGCCTGCGCCAGCGCGAGCTGCGATCCGGGGAGCTCCACGGACGCGCGGCTCGTCGCCTCGCCGGTCATGTCGCCGCGCTCACCGAGCACGAGGAGCACCGCATCGGCGTCGCGCGCGGCACGCATGGCCTCACCGAAACCGGCGGTGCTCTCGGTGTCGACCGGTGCGCCGCGCGCGTGGATGATGCGCGTGTTGGGCAGCGCTTTGCGAATCCCTTCCAGCGTGCTCACGGCGTCGGCGGCGCGACCGGCGCCGCTCCACGAGCCAATCGCCGACTGCGAATCAGCGGCGAGCGGCCCGATCACGGCGAGCGAGCGCAAGTCACGCCTGAGTGGAAGCGCGGGCGCGCCTCCAACCGCACGGTTGGTCAGCAGGACGATCGACTCGCGCGCGATCTCGCGCGCGGCGGCGCGATGCTCCTGGGTGAGCAGGTCGCGCGCCTCGCGCTCGACGCTGATCTGGCGATATGGATCATCGAACAGCCCGAGCGCCGCCTTCGCGAGGAGCACTCGCCGCACGGCTTGATTCACCACGCTCAAGGGAAAGCGGCCCGCCTTGACCTCCGCCGCGAGCGTGCTGCGATACAGCGTGCTCGACATCTCCATGTCGACGCCGGCGCCGAGCGCTCGGCGCGCCGCGGTCGCGCTGTCGCGCGCGATGCCGTGGTTGAGCAGCTCCCACACCCCGGTCCAGTCGCTGACCACGAGGCCGTCGAACTTCCACCGGTCGCGCAGCATCTCGGTGAGCAGCCAGTGGCTGGCGTGCGCGGGGGTGCCGTCGATCTCGTTGAAGGCTGCCATGAACGAGCCGACACCGGCGCGCTGCGCTGCCTCGAAGGGGGGCAGATAGACGTCGAGCATCTGACGCTCGCCGATGCTGGCGACGTTGTAGTCGCGTCCCGCCTCGGCCGCGCCGTACGCGGCGAAGTGCTTCGCGGTGGCGAGCATCGCATTCGGCGCGCGGAGCCGATCGCCCTGGAAGCCGCGCACTCGGGCGGCGGCGATCACGCTGCCGAGGTACGGGTCTTCACCGGCGCCCTCGACGATCCGGCCCCAGCGTGCGTCGCGCGCGATGTCGACCATCGGCGCGAAGGTCCAGCTGACGCCCATCGCCGTTCCTTCGACGGCGGCGATACGCGCCGAGCGCGCGGCGGCCACCGAGTCGAACGACGCGGCTTCTCCCAGCGGAACGGGAAAGATCGTTCTCATCCCGTGGATGACGTCGTAGCCAAAAAGCAGCGGGATCTTGAGGCGCGACTCCTCGACGGCGATGCGCTGCATCTTCCGCACGGCGTCGGCGCCGTAGAGGCTGAGGAAGGCGCCGACCCGTCCTTCGCGCACGTCGCGCTCGCCGGCGGCATCCACGGTGGGACCCGTCTGTCCGTATCCGGCGGGCGACTGCGTGAGCTGGCCGAGCTTCTCCTCGAGCGTCATGCGCGCGAGCAGCGAGTCGGCGATGCGCACGGCGCGCCGCGCGAGCACCACGCTGTCCTGCGAGGCCGCGTCCCGTACGGGCGGACGGGGCCGAGGCCTCGCGCGCTGCGACTGTGCGGTGGGTGCGGACAGAGCATGGAGGGCGATCGACGCGGCGATCGCGCGCAGTGCGCGCCTCACGAGCACTTCCCCGCGAGCCAGCCACCGGCGAAGCCCGCGCGGCACAGTCCGCGGGTGATGTGAGGATTGGCGCGCAGAAGGCGCCAGACGAGATCACTGCGATGGTTCTCGATCATGAGGAGTATTGGTCCCTGGTCGATGCCGAGGTAGTCGTTGTCGAACCAGCCGAGGCCCGACACGATGCGTCCCTGCGAGACGTGCAGACTCGCGTCGGTGAGGCTGGGGTTGAATGCGTCGACGAAGCCGTACCGCCCGAACAGCGCGTCGCCGTACTGCCGGCGCATTGCCACGAGCGCCGGAATGCCGATCTCCGGCGCGAATGGAACGGAGCCGCCCGCCGCGGTCGGCGCGATGGTTCCGTCGTCGTTGATCTCATCGGTTCCGGCGCCGCGCGCCCAGTAAGTATGGAACTGGCGCTGCCGCCCCGCGAGCACGAACGCGGAATCCAGTGGGCCGTCGCTCGCGGTGAGGCCCCAGACGCTGTCGGCGTATCCGCGCCACGCGCCGGGATTGTCGATCGCGTACGCGCGATGCGCCATCGTGGCTCGGCGCGAGTTCTCGAAGTAGTCGATGCCACGCCCTCGCATGTACGCGTCCTGGATGCCGCGGAAGTCGATCCAGACGTGCGAGTACTGATGCCCGAACAGCGGCGCGAACATCACGTACTGCTGGCCGTAGAAGGTGTCCCACCTGTATCCGGCGGTCCACGCCTGCCACGCGTTCGCGTCGATGGGATGCGTGGGCGATCCCAGGGCGAGGGCGTACAGCAGCATCGCCTCGTCGTAGCCGGTCCAGCGCGACGAGATGAAGCCGGTTTCGGGATGCCAGCCCATCGTGAGCGACGCCGCGCCGTTGCGCGCCCAGGGCCAGTCGACGCGGAAGTAGATCGAGTCGGCGAGCGCGCGCACGGTGGAGTCAGCCGCGTCCGCGCCATCGAAGTACTGGCGGCAGGCGAGCACGCCCATGAGCAGCAGGCCGGTGTCGATCGTCGAGAGCTCGACCTGCTGGAAGCGGCGCCCGCTGTCCATGTCGAGGAAGTGATAGTAGAAGCCGCGGTACCCGGTGACGTTTGCCGCTTGCGCACCCTGCGGCGCGTCCCAGAAGAAGCGCAGCGTCGCGAGCACCCGATCGCGCGCCTGCTCGCGCGGAACCCATCCGCGCTCGACACCGACGAGATAGCCGGTGAGCCCGAAGCCGACGGCCGCGACGCTGGAGAACGACTTGGTTGGCCATCGATCCGGGACGAGCCCGTTGCGCGGGTTCGTCGTCTCCCAGAACCAATCGAAGGTTCGGCGCTGCACCGTGTCGAGAAATGCGCGCTGCGCCGGCGTGGCGACATAGCCGCTCGACGCACGCGGAAGCGGCGCCGTGGCCGAGCGGCAGCCAGCCGTGAACGTGCCGCCGAGTGCGAACAGCAGGCCGGCGAGGTGCGCACCTCGCCGGCCTGCCGTCCGCCGATTCGGTCTCGGCGCGAGCGTCACGCGCTCACTGCGAGGCGCCTCCGCGGGAGCTGGTGCTCGCGCCCTCACCCGCGCCACGCAGGCCATAGCGCAGGCCGAGCTGCAGCCGTCGTCCGAGACCGGCACAGCCTGGCTGCCCGAACTTCTTTCGCCAGTTCGCGTCGGTCGCCTGGTCCGCGGTCGGAATGATCGTCGTCTCGTAGCATCCCCAGTTCGCCGAGTTGAAGACGTTGAACACGTCGACAACGATGCTCGCCTGCTGGCCGCGCGCCAGGGTCACTCCCTTGTCGAGGCGGATGTCGGCGTTCTGCACCGCGAAGACGTGACCCAGCCCGAGGAAGGGGCGGCCCGGCGGCGTGTAGATGTAGCTGCGCTGCTGATATGGGCCGAACCCGCCCGACGCGTCGGTCGCGTTGACCGCGATGCCGGAGCCGAGGCTCACGATCGTGCTGAAGCGGAAGTCGGCGGGCAGACGGACGATCGCGTTCCCGACCACGGCGTGACGTTGATCGCCGGGCGCGCGGAGGCGCGGGCGGTCCGCGACGGTGGGATAGCGATCGTCGAAGCCCCAGAAGATGTCGGTGCTCTGTCCCTGCTCTTCCGATCGCGACAACGTGTAGGCGAGTCCCCCGCCCCAGCGCGTGTCGGACCGAAGCGGGCGGTCGATCTGCAGCTGCAACGCGTCGTACCAGGTGCGCACCCGGTCGTCCGCGGCGAACACCGTCGAGTAGTTGTGCGGCGTCGTGGTCTCCGGGCCGCCATTCGGACTGACGCGCACGTAGTTCATCCCGTTGAAGCCGCGGATGCCGTTGTACGACGCGGTGAGCCGCGCGCCCCCGACCGACTGGCGCACACCGCCGCTGAACTGATGCGTTCTTGGCGGACGCATGTCGTTGGCGACGAGGAACACCTCGGGCGCGGTCGCGTAGCCGAGCGTGCGAAGCTGCGCGGGATCGTAGTACTTGGGATCCCACACGGCACAGGCGAACTCGCCGGGCGCGCAGGCGTTCTTGAAGTTGATGTCGAGCTGCTGGAACTGACGACGGAAGCTCTCGTCGAACAGGCTGTTCCAGTAGTTGCGGTCGTAGTAGATGCCGAAGCCGCCGAACACCACCGTGCGTTCGTCGCCGAAGAAGTCGTACGACGCGCCGAGCCTCGGCTGGAACGCCCCGAGATACATCGGCCGATCGGAGCGCCCCGTCGTGATGTAGCGGTTCAACCCGCCGAGCTGCTGCATGATGGGGACGACCCTGTTCGGACCACTCGACTGCGGCTGCTCGACGACGAGCCGAGACTCGTAGAGGCGCAGCGAGTCGGCGAGCGACTGCGGCGTGACGTAGTTGTTGTTGATCCCGTTCGTCTCGGCGTCCCACCTCAGCCCGAGGTTCAGCACGAGCTTGCGCGTGACGTTCCAGTCGTCCTGCAGGTACGCGCCGATCTGCGTGTTGTGAGTGCTGACATTCGGATCGCCGAAGCCGAAGGTGGCGAGGAACGGCCGTGCATACGCCTCGTCCGAGCGATATCTGTACAGCGGAGTGGTGACGAAGAAATCCTTCGTGGCGGAGTAGCCGAGGAAGTCGACCGAGCTGCCCATCTTGATGGCGTGGTCGCCGAACCAGCTCACGCCCGAGCGCGTGATGTCATCGCGCAGCGTCGTGCGGTTCTGCACCCAGTCCTGGCTGGCCTCCTTGCCTCCGATGCGGATGATCCCGCCGTAGTCCTTCGCGATCAGCCCCGGATTCACCGGCGTCGGGTTCCAGGTGAAGTGCTGCGCGTTCACCTGCGCCTCGTTGAGCCAGCGGTCGCCGGCGAACCGCCAGTTCACGGCGCCGCTCTGCACGTTCACGCGGATGCGCTCGGCCGCCTCGTAGCTCGTCTGCCCGCTGAAGCCGGTGAGGTCGGTCTCGTGCCGGAGCGTGCCGCTGACGTCGATCGTGCTGCGCGACGTCGGCAGCCAGGACAGCTTGCCGAACCCGAGATGCTCGCGGAACTGGCTGACGAAGCTGCCGGTGTACTGCTGTGGATCGAGTCCCGGCGGGGCGAGCGCCGCATTGGGCCCGACCGTGATCGTCTGCGGCTCGTCGCGCGACATGAGCTCGTAGGTGCCGAAGAAGAACAGCTTGTCGCGCTGGATCGGACCGCCGAGGCTGCCGCCGAGCTGGAGGCGCGAGTAGTTCGGGTTCTCTCCCGCGTTGAGGCGAGTGAAGGCATCACGCGCCACGTACGACTTCGCGATGCTGTTGACGAAGGCGTCGCTCTCCCAGTTGTTGCCGCCGCTGCGCGTCGTCGCGGTGATCACCGCGCTCGCCGCCTTCTGGTATTCCGCCTTGTAGTTCTGGGTCAGGATGCGGAACTCCTGCACCGCGCCCTGCGGAAAGGGATTCCCCTTGCTCGCGTCCTGCCCGACGACGCCGCCCCTGAGCACGTCGTTCTTGTACGAGACGCCATCGACGAAGACGTTGACCGCCTCGGCCGGCTGGCCGCCCGCGGCGATCGTCTTGTTCTGGCTGTTCACCGCGGTGGCGGTGATGCCGGGCGCGAGCCGAGCGATGTCGAGGAAGTTGCGCTCCGGGCTCGGCAGGTTCTCGATCTGCTCGCGCGTGACGTTGGTGCCCACCTCCGACGTGCGCGTCTCGATGCCGACGTCGGCGTTGGCGCGCACCTCGACCGCCGAGAGCTGCACGGTGGTGGCACCCGCGGTGAAGTCGAGGTCGTGGGTCTGACCGATCGCGAGTCGGATCGGCCGCGTGTCCGGCTCGAAGCCGATGCGGCGCAACGAGACCTCGTACTGGCCGGGGCGCAGCCCGCCGATGTAGTAGTAGCCCGAGGCGTTGGTGGTCGTGCCGCGTCGCTGGTTCGTCTCGACGTCTCGCGTGACGATCTGCGCGTCGGCGACCGGCGCACCGGCGGTGCTGCGGACGTAGCCGCGCAGGTTCGAGGTGAACGTCTGCGCCCTCGCGGGCGTCGCCAGCGCGAGAACGGCAAGGGAGAGCGCGAGCGCTCCCCCGGTGAGCCGCCGGCAGCGCGTGAACCGAGCGCCGGCGAAGGAACGGAGCAGTCGCATGTCGACCTCTGGGTGATGCTCGTAGTACCAGGACCCTTCGACGTTGGAGCGCGTTGCGTGGGTGACCGAGCTGGTACGCTCAGTCGGCGCGCTCCAGACTGGTGGGATGAACCAGCCAAGCCGTCCGCATCGAGGCTATCGTACTCTTCCAAGCAATTGTCGCTCCGGTCGCCGCGGAAACCTGCCTCTGACCCGTCGCGTACGGACGACGCCGAGACCGAGCTCGCTCTCACCCGAGGTACGCAATGATTCCCGAAGTGGTCGTCTTCTCGCAGGTCGCCCTGATCACGGTAGGGCTCGTCGCCTCCCTCTCGGCGATCACGGTGGCACTCGTGCGCGGACTGCAGCCGAAGCGGACGAACCAGCTCGCGTCGTCGTCCGAGTCGCAGAGCACACAGCTCGAGCAGCTACAACAGTCGGTTGACGCGATCGCGCTGGAGGTCGAGCGCATCGCGGAGGCACAGCGGTTCAGCGCGAAGCTCCTCGCCGAGCGCGCGAGCGAGCGGAGCGAGGCGTAGCGTCACTCCTCGGTCGCGACGACGGTCGAGAGCCTGGCGACCATGGCGTCCACCTCGGCGAGCAGCGCGCCGCCCGGGCTCGGTCCCCGCGCCGGCGTTCCATCCAGCTCGGCCACCATTCCCTCCGTGCGCACCAGCGCCGGCGACCGGTTCGCCTCGAGCGCGTCGGCGAGCGCGAGACAGTTCGCCGAGAGCTGCGCGCCGATTCGCTCGATGAGACCCGCCTGTTCGGGCCGCTCCGCGAGGGGCGTGTCGGCGAAGCGCCGGATGGTGTAGGCGAGAGCCGCGGCGAGTCTGCCCTGCCGCGTGACCGCGGAACGTTCGACTGGAACGTTCGGCCCCCAGAGCGGCCGCAGCGCGTTGCGCATCTCGGCGAGCGCGCGGTCCACCTGGCGTACCTCCTCGTACAAGCGCTGATCGGTGGACGGGTTCACACCGGGCGTCGTCGCGCGTGAGATCGCGCTCGCGGCGGCGCGCGCCACTCCGGCGGCGAGGCGGCGCAGCCGCGTCTCGCTGTGCGACGGGAGGAGCAGCGCCGACACGGCGACCCCGATCGCCGCGCCGGCGAGCGTCTCCAGCACGCGCAGCTCCATCAGGCCCGGCACCGGTCGTCCCATCTCCTCGTACAGCAGCGCGAGCGCGATGGTGAAGCACGCGATCATGCCGGTGTACGAGATGCGCATGAGATAGTACGCGAGGAAGACGGCGACGAGTCCGATCGCGATGGCCGGCAGGGTCCGGTGCCCGATGACGGTGGCCACCGCGAGCCCCGCGACGACGCCGACCACCGTGCCGAACAGTCGCTGCCACGCGCGCGACAGCGTCTCGCCGAGCGTGGTCGCGCGAATGAAGACGACGAACGCCGCGAGCACCGCCCAGTACCAGCGCTCGGGCGAGAGCGCGCGGCCAGCGGCGATCGAGAGCGCCACGGCGACGGTGGCCTGGATGGCGAGCCGCAGGTCCGGGGACATGCCGTGCATTCCCGCCACTCCTCCACCGCCCGGCCGGAACGCGGCCATGGAGACTCCGGTCGAAGATGGATCCAGCTCGGGCATCTCGGTCCACGGGCGCCGCTCGGTGAGCGTCTCCATCGCGCGCGCGATGCGCCACCATACGCTGCCGGGCGGCGCGGCCACTTCGCCCGCCGCACATCTCGCCTCGGCGAGGAGGCGCCGCGCCTCGTCCCGCGCGCCGACGTCGGCCACGGCGACCCACTGTCTGAGCGCGCGCACCATCCGCGCAAGCAGTGCGCGGGTCTCGTCACTCGCACCCTTCGACGCCACGAGGTGCACCGATTCGGCGAGCATGTCCACCGCGAGCTGGACGTGCAGCAGCCTTGCGAGCCACTCGCGGACTCGCGCGGACGGCGGCACCGCGCCCGCGCGGCCGGTGGAGTCGTCGAGTGCGAGCGCCAACTCACCGATGCTGCCCGCCGCTCGGCGAATGCGCCGCCAGCGTCGCTTCGATCGCGCACCGCTCTCCACGTCGAGCGCGAGGTCATCCAGCAGCAGGCGCATCCGGGCGCCGAACGCGGCGAGGACGCGCGCGCGCACGCTCGCCTGATTCTCGCGCACGATCCAGAAGTGCACGACGTACGCGACCGCACCGCCCACCACGACGGAGCCGACGAGCGCGGCGATCGTCCGCGTCGTGGCGCCGACGTAGAGCGCGGAGAAGTACGCGAGGAACCCCATCAGCCCCACCGCCATCCCGCGCGGTCCGATCTTGCGCGCGAGCACCGAGACGAAGGTCAGCGCACAGAACACCGCCCCGGCGAGCAGGGGCGACGTGGAGACGAGCGACGCGAGACAGACTGAGCCGATCCCGGCGAGCAGCGCGAGCAGGAAGGTCCAGCGCTGCGCCGACGGCGTCGGATCCGACACGCCGGCGCTGCTCATCATGGCGACCTGTGCGCCAACGAAGGGCACGGTCGATGGCAGCTTCAGCGAATTGGCAATCGCGACGAGCAGCGCCGCCGACAGCGCCAGGCTGATCGCGGCGCGGAGCGCGATGCGGAGAGAGTAGCCGCCGGGATCGGTGGCGATGATCCAATCGCGCCAGCGAGGCGCGATGCCGCGCTGGGCAGTAGTGATTGATGACATGATCACGCGAGGTGCGGAAGCCGTGCCCGCTGGCGGTTCGCGGGACGGATAAGCGGATGTCCCGATTCTTGCCGGGTTCGACGGCACGTCATAAGGTTCGGCCGCCGCGACGATGCTTGGCCGCCCTCCTCCGCGTGCCCGACCGCATGGCTCCACTCACTCCGACAGCCGGTCTCGACAGCGAGACCCTCATCCGCATTGCGGACGACGGGAGCGCAGCCGCGGCAATCCTTGGATCCGTGTTCGAACAATTCTCGATGGCGACCGTGGTGGTGGCACCCGATCCTCCACGCTGGACGGTCCTGCTCGTGAACACCGCATATCTCGCGGCGACGGGACGCCGCCGTAATGAGCTCGTAGGCCGGGGCCTGTTCGACGCATTCCCCGAGAGCCCCGAGACGACCCAGGAGCACGGAGCGCTGCGCATCGCGGATTCGTTCGAGCGCGTGCTGGAGTCGCACACGCCCGACATTGTGCCGCTGCAGCGCTACGACCTGCAGGACAAGGCGCCGGACGGTGCGCCATCGTTCGAGACCCACTACTGGCAGATGACGACGCGGCCCGTGCTCTCGCCGGACGCACGACGCGTGATCGCGCTGCTGCACGAGGTCGCCGACGTCACCGCGCACGCGGAGGGCCGGCGCGAGCGCCGACGGCTCAGCGACCAGCTCGCCGAGCGAACGGCCGACGCCGAGCGCGCGCGACGGGCCGCGGAAGAAGCGTTGCAACGCGCCACCGTTCTTCAGCGCGTCACGGCGGCGCTCTCGTCGGCGCTCACGCTGCAGGAAGCGGCCGCGTTGGTGGTGGAGCAGAGCACGGCCGCGCTGGGCGCGTGGGGCGGAGTCGTGGTGCGGCCAACCGCCGACGGCCGGCGCATCGAGCTGGTACGTACCGCCGGATACGCAGAAGACGTTCGCGACCGGTGGCGCGAGTTCTCGATCGACGCGCCCGTGCCACTGGCCGAGGTCATTCGCACTTGCGAGCCCGTGTTCGTCGAGAGCGTCGCCGAATGGGAGGCGCGGTACGGCGCGAGGCGTGAACTGGTCGACGGCGTGCCGAGGTCCGCCGCGTGGGCCGCGTTCCCGCTCATTGCGGACGGCCGCGTGCTCGGTGCCATGGGGCTCAGCTTCACGCGCGAGCGCGCGCTCGATGCCGAGGATCAGGCGTTCGCCATCGCGCTCGCACAGCAGTGCGCGCAGGCGTTCGAGCGCGCGCGCCTGTTCGACGCCGAGCGCGAGGCGCGCGCCGCGGCCGAAGCGGCGAACCGATCGAAGAGCGAGTTCCTCTCGACGATGAGTCACGAGCTGCGTACGCCGCTCAACGCGATCGGCGGGTACGTGCAGCTCATGGAGATGGGACTCCGAGGACCGGTCACGGACCAGCAGCGCGATGCGCTGAGCCGCATCCAGCGCAGCCAGAACCACCTGCTCGGCCTGATCAACGAAGTGCTCAACTACGCTCGGCTCGAGAGCGGCCGGGTGACCTATGATCTCGCGCCCACCGACGTGGCGCGGGTGCTCGCGGTCACGGCGCCGCTCGTCGAGCCGCAGCGCGCGGCGAAGCAGATCGCGCTCGTCCTGCCGGAGCCGGATGCCTCGCGTCCGCGCATGCACATGCACGCGGACGCCGAGAAGCTCGAGCAGATCCTGCTCAACCTGCTCTCGAACGCGGTGAAGTTCACGCTGCCCGGCGGCTGCGTCTCGGTCGTGCTGCGCACTCGCGGCGAGAGTCCGGAGATGGCCGAGCTGCAGGTGCTCGATACGGGCATCGGCATTCCCGCCGACAAGCTCTCGGCGATCTTCGAGCCGTTCGTGCAGATCGGCCGCACCTTCAGCAATCCGCGCGAAGGGGTGGGGCTCGGCCTGGCGATCAGCCGCGATCTCGCGCGCGGCATGGGGGGCAATCTCACCGTGGAGAGCACACCGGGTGAGGGCAGCACCTTCACGTTGACTCTTCCGTCGGCGACGACCGAGGAATGACGGGCGGGGGTTCATGCGCACGCGCGGCGCGCGGCGTCCCACGTCAGCGCGGCAGCCGTATCGTGAAGAATGTGCCCGCGTCCTCCGCGGACTGCACGCCGATCGTGCCGCCGTGCGCGGTGACGATGCGCTCGACGATGTAGAGTCCCAGGCCAAGGCTGCTCCACGCGTTGCCGGCCGTGTCGTGGGCTTGCAGCCGCTTGAAGGGACTGAAGAGCCCAGCCTGTCGCTGCGCCGGAATCGCCGCGCCGCGGTTGTGCACCTGCACGACGACCTCGTTCCGTTCGCCGCGCGCCGTGACGCTGACCGTCGAATCCGGCGATCCGTGCTGGACGGCGTTCCCGAGGAGGTTGGCCATCACCTGCCCGATGCGCGCGCAATCCCAGCTTCCACGGAGGTCGCCGGAGACGTTGAGCTTGAACGATCGCCCTGGGTGCGTCGATCGCGCCTCCTCCACCGCGTGCGCCGCCTCCGTCGCCAGATCCATGGGCGCACGGGCGATGGGCAGCCCCGAGCCCAACCGGCTGCGCGTGAAGTCGAGCAGGTCGCCGACCATCGCGTTCATGCGCGTCGCGCTCCGCACGATGCGTGTCGTGAGCGTCAGCTCCGGCTCGACGAGCGCGCCAGTCTGCAGCATGAACTGCGACGCGGTGAGCACGGCGCCGAGCGGGCCGCGGAGGTCGTGGCCGAGGATCGCGACGAACATGTCCTTCGAGCTGTCGACGTCCTCGGCGTAGCGGCTCACGGATTCAGCGAGCGACTGGTCGATCGCCTCGTTGAACCGCATCAGATCCTCGAGATCATCCCCGTCGAGACTCCCCTCCGCCTTGGTCCAGAGACGGATGACGCTCGCTCGCAGCGCACGATACTCCGAGACCATCTCCCCGACGGTGAATCCACTCTCGGCACGGCCGGCTCCGTGCACTTCCGCCGCCGTCTCGGCGCGATTGTCGAAGCCGGGAGGCATGATTCCCTTCGACTTGTCGGACTGCTCGCGAGGGCTCTGCGGCGTGCGCAGATCGTCGATGATGTTCGCCAGCATCGCGCTGGCGTGGTCGCGCAGCGCGACCACGTCCATGGCCCTCGCCGTTGGACCGCACGTCTCGGCGAATGCGACCCACTCGGCCAGGATCGTGTCGACGTTGCCTTCGATGAATTCTGCAAGACGCACGGGCTCTCCGGTGATGCCGCCGCTCACAAGGTAGCATCCGGTGCATGTGACGGCGCGCTCACCGTCGCCTCGGAGGCGCTATTCGCCGAAGCTCGGTTCGTAGACGCCCTCCGCGAGCTCGTGGAGCCGCATGCGCTCGAGAGCTCGGAGGCAGGTGTTCCATCGCAGGATGGCGTCGTCGTTGCCGGGCGTGCGGAGCTTCTCCGCCTGCTCGAACGACTCCATCGCCAGCCGAAGTGTCTCGTGCGCCATCGCCTCGGCGTGCATCGCGCCGCTCGCGAGCTGCGCGTGGGCGAGCCGCTCGCTGATGATGCCGGCGTAGTAGGCGCGCTGGTATGGATCGGTGACCCGCTCGAGAATGTCGCGCGCCCGTCGCGTGAGCTCCGCGGGCGCCGGGCCGAACTGGTCGGTGAGCGCGAGCACGAGCATCACGAGCACCGGCTGGTTGCCGGGATCTACCTCGAGGATGTCGAGGCAGATGCTTTCCGTCGCCCACGACTGGTTGAGGAGTCGGTATCGCTCGGCCTTCTGGATGGCGCGAGGGATCGCTTCTTTCGAGATCGCTTTGAGAGCCGGCATTGAAGCACGCTCCTGTCTAGAAGAAAGGGAATCCAGGTTCTGAGTTTCCGGTAGCGGGTTGGTAGTTGCCGGTAGTGACGCGTCCCGAGCGGCGTTTGCAGGTCACCACCAACCCGCAACCCGACACCGGTCACCCAGAACTTGGATTCCCCTTACCCCGTCTTTTTGCCTCTGACCAATCGTACCAGCGCCTTGATCGGATCGAAGTGCCGATCCACCACCCGCTCCTTCAACGGGATGATCGCGTTGTCCGTGATCGTGATGTGCTCCGGACACACCGTCGTGCAGCACTTGGTGATGTTGCAGTACCCGATGCCGTGCGCGTCCTTGAGCTGCGTCGTGCGGTCGGCCACGTCGAGAGGATGCATCTCCAGGGCCGCGGCGTAGACGAGGAAGCGGGGACCGACGAACTCGTCGTGCAGATGATGGTCGCGCAGGACGTGGCAGACGTCCTGGCAGAGAAAGCACTCGATGCACTTCCGGAACTCCTGCACGCGGTCCACGTCGCGCTGATCGACGCGCCACGTTCCGTCCGGCGCATCGGGCGGGCGCGGCGTGAAGCGGGTGATCTTCGGCTTCACGCGGAAGTTCCACGAGACGTCGGTGACCAGGTCGCGCACGTGCGGAAAGGCGCGCATCGGCTCGATCGTCACCGGCTCGTCCTTCGGCAGCTCGTCGAGCCGCGTCATGCACATCAACTTGGGCTTGCCGTTGATCTCGGCCGAGCAGGAGCCGCATTTGCCCGCTTTGCAGTTCCACCGAACTGCCAGGTCGTTCGCCTGCTCCGACTGGATCTGGTGCACGGCGTCGAGCACGACCATGCCGTCGATCGCGTCGGTCGTGTAGTCCCTGAACTCGCCCTCGCCGTCGGCGCCGCGCCAGATGCGGAAGCTGCGGGCACCGTGGCCGACCGCGGCGTCCTGCGCCTGCTGCGCGGCGGTATACGCGTCGAATGCCTGATGGGCGTCGGCGTGCGTGGGAGCGGTCACGACTTCATCTCCTCGATGATCGCCGCCAGCTCGGCGGGGAGCGGTGGGATCGGCTCGTGCGTGAGCGTCATCGTGCCGTCGGCGCCGCGGCGCACGACGTTGTTGAACGACGCGAACGCCGGATCCTTGTCCGGGTAGTCGTCGCGGAAATGTCCGCCGCGGCTCTCCTTCCGATCCAGCGCGCAGCGCGTGATTGCTTCCGACACGATCAGCAGATGCCGAAGATCGAGCGCGGTGTGCCAACCCGGATTGTACTCGCGATTGCCCGGTACGCTCACCGTCGCGGCACGCGCCTTCAGTGATTCGAGCTCCGTCAGGGCACGCTGCATCTCGTCCTGCGAGCGGACGATGCCGACGAGGCTCTGCATCGTCTTCTGCAACGATTCCTGCACCTGGTATGCACCCTCGCCCGCCGCGCGGCCGAAGGGCGCGAGGGCGAGGCGCGCACCGGCGTCGATCTCGGCGTCGTCGAGCTTCACGTCGCCGTTGGACTTCGCGAAGTCCGCGGCGTACTGGCCGGCGCGCTGGCCGAACACGAGCAGATCCGAGAGCGAGTTGCCGCCGAGCCGGTTCGCGCCGTGCAGGCCGGCCGCGCACTCACCGCACGCGAACAGGCCGGCCACGGTGGACATCTGCGTATCGCCATCCACCCGAACGCCGCCCATCACGTAGTGCGTGGTGGGACCGATCTCCATCGGCTCCTTCGTGATGTCGATGTTCGCGAGCTGCATGAACTGATGGTACATGCTCGGCAGCTTCTTCCTGATGTGCTCCGCGGCGTTCGGGAGCTTCTCCCCGATCCAGGAGATGTCGAGGTAGACGCCGCCGTGCGGGCTTCCGCGTCCGGCCTTCACCTCGCTCACGATCATGCGCGCCACGTGATCGCGCGTCAGCAGCTCGGGTGGGCGACGGGCGTCCTTGTCGCCCTGGGTGTAGCGCCAGCCTTCCTCCTCGTTGTCGGCGGTCTGCGGCTTGTAGTTGTCCGGAATGTTGTCGAACATGAAGCGCTTGCCGTCCTTGTTGCGCAGCACGCCCCCTTCGCCTCGTACCCCTTCCGTGACGAGGATGCCGCGCACGCTGGGCGGCCAGATCATTCCCGTCGGGTGGAACTGCACGAACTCCATGTCCTGGATCGCCGCGCCCGCGAGATACGCGAGGGCGTGTCCATCGCCGGTGTACTCCCAGCTGTTGCTCGTGATGCTGTACGCGCGGCCGATGCCGCCCGTCGCGAGCACCACCGCCTTCGCGCGGAACACGCGAAAGCGTCCGCGCTCGCGGTCGTACGCCAGCGCGCCGGCAATGCGGTCGCCGTCGCGCAGCAGGGTGACCACGGTGTACTCCATGTGGACGTCCATCCCCTCGTGGATCCCGTGATCCTGGAGGGTGCGGATCATCTCGAGACCCGTGCGGTCGCCGACGTGCGCGAGCCGAGGATAGCGGTGGCCGCCGAAGTTGCGCTGGAGGATGCGGCCGTCCTTGGTGCGGTCGAACAGCGCACCCCACTTCTCCAGCTCACGCACGCGGTCGGGGGCCTCCTTCGCGTGCAGCTCCGCCATGCGCCAGTTGTTGACGTACTGCCCGCCGCGCATCGTGTCGGCGAAGTGAACGCGCCAGCTGTCGCGGTCGTCCACATTGCCCATCGCGGCGGCCACGCCGCCTTCCGCCATGACCGTGTGCGCCTTGCCGAGCAGCGACTTCGTCACCACCCCCACTTTCACGCCGCGCGACGCGGCCTCGATCGCCGCGCGAAGGCCGGCGCCGCCCGCACCGATCACGAGCACGTCGTGCTCGACCGTCTGGTATTCACTCACAGCAGCCGCCAGTCGTGCCAGATGCCCATCGCGCAGAGCCGAACGTAGACGTCGGTGAACGCGACCCAGAACAGGCTCGCCCACGCCCAGCGCATGTGTCCCCGGTTGAGACAGCTCACGCAGTCGTACGCCGCGCGGCGCGCGGGTCGTCCCGCGAGTCGGTCGAGGTAGCCGCCGACGAGATGCCGCAGCGAGTGGCAGCCGAGCGTGTATCCGCTGAGCATCACGAAGTTCACGGTGAGCACCAGCGAGCCGACGCCGATGCCGAAGTGCTTCGCGCCCGACGGGTCGGCGAACCAGTAGCCACGCCATGCATCGAGCGCGAGGATCACCAGGAAGGCGAGCGCGAAGTACAGGAAGTAGCGATGCACGTTCTGCAGCACGAGCGGCAGCGTCTTCTCGCC
>DASYMZ010000145.1:0-47452 GCA_036008805.1 Gemmatimonadaceae bacterium | reverse complement strand
AGACGGCGTTCGTGCTCAACATGGCGCAGCACGCCGCGATCGAGAAGCAGAAGAAGGTCGCCTTCTTCTCGCTCGAGATGAGCAAGGAATCGCTCGTCCAGCGTATGCTGACCTCCGAGGCGCGCATCGATGCGCAGAAGCTCCGCAAGGGACTGCTGCGCGACGACGACTTCCCCCGCCTTGCGCGCGCGGCCGGCATCCTGACCCACGCGCCGATCTGGATCGACGACACCGCCGGCATCACCCTGCTGGAGATGCGCTCCAAGGCCCGCCGTCTCAAGGCGGATCAGGGACTCGACATGATCGTCGTCGACTACCTCCAGCTGATGCAGGGGCCGGCCAACAGCGAGAGCCGCCAGCAGGAAGTCTCGCAGATCTCCCGCGGCCTCAAGGCGCTCGCGAAGGAGCTGCGCGTGCCGGTGCTCGCGCTCTCGCAGCTTTCTAGAGCACCGGAACAAAGAGCCGGCGACAGCAAGCGGCCGCAGTTGTCCGACCTGCGCGAGTCGGGCGCGATCGAGCAGGACGCCGACCTGATCATGTTCATCTACCGGCCGGAAGTGTACGAGGGCGTCGCCGACAAGGACGGCAACTCGCTCGAGGGCAAGGCGGAGATCATCATCGGCAAGCAGCGCAATGGACCGATCGGGTTCGTGAACCTGTTCTTTCACAAGAACTACACGCGCTTCGAGAACTTCTCGGGGCGGGCGCAGCCCGGTCCCTCGGGCGGGGGCACCGAAGCGGGTCGCATCGGGCCGGGCGGCGAGGCGCGGAGAGTCGGCTAGCTCGCGACTTCGCAGGCCCAGCGTGCGCGCCGCATTCGGCATTGGTACTGGGTACTGCTTCGAGGGTTCGCGGCACTGCACGCAATCTTTTGGTACGCGCCCGAACGCCTCCGGCGCCTGCACACGCGCTAATTTTCGCTCATGAGCTCCTCCGCCGCATGAGCGCCAAGACCAGGACCGTGTACCGCTGCACCGAGTGCGGCGCCGACCACCCGAAGTGGGCTGGGCGGTGCGACGTGTGCGGTGCATGGAACTCGCTCGTCGAGGAGGTGGCGGCGCGTGCCGCGCCCACCGGGGGCGCGAGCCGTCGCGCGGGGGGAACGCGCACGCTCGCCGAGGGCGGAAGCGTGGCGGTCACGCCTCGGCTCCGCGACGTGAGCGGCAGCGAAGCGCGTCGCTGGAAGACGGGGATCGACGAGTTCGACTTCGTGCTGGGCGGGGGCATCGTCCCCGGCTCCATGATCCTCATCGGAGGCGAGCCCGGTATCGGCAAGTCGACGCTGCTGCTCCAGGTCGCGGCGCGGCTGCAGGGCGCGGGACACGCGACGCTCTACGCCTCGGGCGAAGAGAGCGCGCTGCAGATCAAGCTCCGCGCCGACCGGCTGAGCGAGGACGCCGGCGAGGTCTCGCTGCTCAGCGAGACGAATCTCGAGACGGTGCTCACGACGGCCGCCGCCGCCGGTCCCGCCGTGCTCGTGGTCGACTCGATCCAGACGGTGTTCACCGGCGACCTCGAGGGCGCGCCCGGAAACGTGGGTCAGGTGCGAGAGTGCGCCGCGCGACTGATGCGCTTCGCGAAGGAGAGCGGCACCGCGGTGTTCGTCGTCGGCCATGTCACGAAGGGCGGCGGGATCGCTGGACCGAAGACGCTCGAGCACATCGTCGACACGGTGCTCTACTTCGAGGGCGAGAACTCGCTCGACCATCGCGTGCTGCGCGCGACGAAGAATCGCTTCGGCAGCGTCGACGAGATCGGCGTCTTTCGCATGGCGCAGGACGGCCTCGTCCCCGTCGCCAATCCCTCCGAGCTGTTCCTCGGCGATCGCTCGATGCATGCGTCGGGCAGCGCGGTGACCGCGCTCATGGAAGGCACGCGCCCGGTGCTGATCGAGATCCAGGCGCTCGCCGCGAAGGCCGGCTTCGGCACTCCGCAGCGCGTGGCGACGGGCTACGACGGACGCCGCCTGGCGCTGTTGCTCGCCGTGCTGGACAAGCGCGCGGGCCTGTCGTTCACGCAGCTCGACGTCTTTCTCAACGTCGTCGGCGGCGTGCGACTGCAGGAGCCCGCGGGCGACCTCGCGGTGGCCGTCGCGCTGGCATCCAGCGTGTACGACCGGTCGCTCCCGCACGAGGCGGTGTTCGTCGGCGAAGTCGGGCTTGGCGGCGAGATCCGCCCTGTCTCGCAGGCCGAGCGACGTCTGGCCGAGGCGGCGAACATGGGGATGACCACGGCGTACCTGGCCGAGCGAGCGGTACCGAAGCGCGTGCCCAAGGGCCTTCGCGCGGTCGGCGTGCGCACGATCGGCGATCTGTTCCGGCTCGTCTTCGAGTGACGACCTCCACAGGCGCCATGCGCGACGTCGGCGTCGTCATCGTTGCCGGCGGCACCGGCACTCGCGTCGGCGGTGAGGAGCTCAAGCAGTTTCGCTGGGTGGCCGGCAAACCGATGCTGCTCCACAGCGTGCAGACGTTCATGGCGCATGCGCGCGTCGGCACCGTGGTGTGCGTGCTCCCGCAGCGCTACGCCGGCGATCCGCCGCCCTGGCTGTTTCAGTGCGATGTCGATCGGTTGCTCGTCTCGATCGGCGGTCGCACGCGCACCGAGAGCGTCGCCAACGGTCTCGATGATCTGCCGGACGAGGCGCAGATCGTGCTCGTACACGACGCCGCGCGTCCGCTCGTAGGGCTCGCGACGATCGGCCGCGTGATCGAGGCGGTCGAGCAGGGCGCGCCGGCGATCGCCGCGCTTCCGGTGGTGGACACCCTCAAGCGCGTCGACCACGCCGGAACGATCGTCGACACGGTCGATCGCGAGAGCTTGTGGCGGGCGCAGACGCCGCAGGGATTTCCGCGACGTCTCATCGTGGACGTGCATCGCCGAGCTCGCGCGGAGCACCTCTCCGCGACGGACGACGCGGCGCTGTGTGAGGAGCTGGGGCACGTCGTGCGCGTCGTTCGCGGGAGCGAGCGCGCGCTCAAGGTCACCGAGCCGGGCGACTTCGCGCGGGTCGAGGCGCTGTATCCACTGGACGAATGACGAGAACCGCAGTCGAGATCCCTTTCTGGTCGGACGACGAGATCGCCGCGGCGGTGCGTCCGGCGCTCGAGCAGCTCGAGCTGCGCCGCGTGCTCGCCTACCCGACCGAGACCGTGTACGGCTTCGGCGGCGGTGTCGATCGCGACTCGGTGGACGCGCTCATCCGTCTCAAGGGACGGCCCAAGGGCAAGCCATTTCTGCTGCTGATCGCTGGGGCGGACATGCTCGCGAAGCTCGATCTGCAGCTGCCGAGCTTCGCGTCGAACCTCGCGGCCCGACACTGGCCCGGTCCGCTCACCCTCGTCTTGCCTGGCGGCGAGAAGCGGGTGCCGGAAGCGTTGCGAGGGCCCGAAGGAGGAATCGCGGTGCGATGGACCTCGCATCGCGCCATGCAGCGGCTCATTCGCAGCTACGGCGACGCGATCACCTCCACGAGCGCGAACCGCCCCGGGGTTCCCCCCGCGACGTCGGCGCGCGAGATTCGAGAGCAGTGGAGCGCGGCGACCGCACGCGGCACGCTGCGAATTCTCGATGGCGGCACACTCGCGCCCTCGCCGCCGTCCACCGTCGTCGATTGCACGGGCCGCTCGCCGCGCGTGGTGCGACCCGGAGCCATCCCGTCCGCGGTGCTGCGTGAGACGGCGCCGCTTCTCATCGGAGACGCGTGAGCTCATGAAGCTGCTGTTCGTCTGCACCGGCAACACCTGCCGCAGCCCGCTCGCCGAGGCGATCGCGCGCAAGGTCGCGATCGAGCGTGGGCTTCCGGACATCGACGTGGGCAGCGCCGGCACCAGCGCGTGGGATGGAGCGTCCGCGTCGGATGGCGCGCTCCTCGTGGGGATGGAGCGGCATCTCGATCTCAGCGGGCATCGGTCGCGGCAGCTCACGCGCGCCATCGTCGCCGACAGCGATCTGATCTTCACGATGGGTCCTCATCATCTCGAGCGCGTCGAGGCGTTCGGCGCGCGCGACAAGGCGTATCTGCTCACGGCATATCCGTCGCACGGACCGGTGGGGCGTGCGATCAGCGATCCAGTCGGTGGTGAGCTCGACGTCTATCGTGCGACCGCCGATGAGCTCGAGAGCGAGATCCGCCGCGTGTTCGATCGGCTGGCTGCCGAACGGGTGCCTGGCGCGTCGTGAGTAGGCCGCTGCCCGGCCGGCTCGTGCTGCTCGGACATCCCGTCGCCCACTCCCGCTCTCCCCTGTTCCAGAACGCCGCGCTCCGCGCCGCCAGCATTCCGCTCGTCTACGAGACCTTGGACGTCGCGCCCGACGAGTTGCCGCGCACGATCGAGCACCTGCGCGAGCGCAGCGCCTCGGGCAACGTGACCATCCCGCACAAGGAAGCGTTCGCCGCGCTGTGCACGCGATTGACGCCGATCGCGGAACGCTGCGGCGCCGTGAACACCTTCTGGCACGAGGACGGCGCCCTCGTCGGCGACAACACGGACGTGGGCGGCGTCGACGCGATCGCACTCGCGCTGCTCGGACCGGCGCGCGCGACGGCCAACGTCGCGCTCATCGGCGCGGGCGGGAGCGCTGCGGCGGTTGTAGCCGCCGCCGAACGATGGGGCCATGCGCGCGTCAGCTTGTACAATCGCAGCATGGACCGAGCCCGATCTCTCGCCGAGCGATTCGCCGCCGTCACCGCGACCGCCGCTTCGCTCGAGCATGCGTTGGAAGGAGCAACGCTCGTCGTGAATGCGACCCCGGTCGGCCTCCGCGACGACGCGCATCCCGTCCCCGTGAGCATGTTGCCGCGCGACGCGGCCGTGTTCGATCTGGCCTACCGCGCGGGCGAGACCGCGTGGGTTCGTGCTGCGCGTAATGCCGGACATCCCGCGGCCGATGGAGAAGGCATGCTGGTGGAGCAGGGGGCGCTCTCGTTCGAGCGCTGGTTCGGCGTGCCGCCCGATCGGGACGCGATGTGGCGCGCGATGCGCTGACCACGCGTCATCCGCGATTACGGAGCGCGGGTGAATCACTGCTCGATCTCTTGCTGCCTCCCGCGTGCGCCACGTGCGGGCGGCCGCGCACGAGCACCGAGCACGACCTGGTCTGCGGCGCATGCTGGCTTCGCGCGAAGGAGCTGCCTCGGCCTCGCTGCGAACGCTGCGGACATCCGATCAACGTGAGTCGCCGACCGGTGCCCTGCGCATGGTGCACCCTCCTGCCGCCCTACGTGCGCGCGGTGCGCTCGGCGTTCGCCCTGCCCGGCGGAGCGGCGGAGACGATCGTGCACGCCTTCAAGTATCAGGGATGGAGCGCAATCGGAGAGCCGATGGCGCGCCGTATGGCCACGTTGCGCTTTCCGACGGACGTGGAATCCGAGCGCGCGGGCGTCGTGCCCGTACCGCTCGCGCCCGCCCGCCAGCGCGAGCGCGGATACAACCAGAGCGAGGTGCTGGCGGCAGGGCTCGCCCGGCTCTGGAACCTTCCACTGCGAACCGATCTTCTTTCACGGACGCGCGTCACGCAGACGCAGACGCGGTTGACACCAGGGGAGCGACAGCGCAACGTTGCAAATGCGTTCCGCTCGCTCGCGGATCGTGGGTCGCTGCGCGGTCTCCACCTCGTGCTCGTGGACGATGTGGTCACCACCGCCGCGACCCTCAACGCGTGTGCCGCAGCGTTGCACGACGGCGGCGTCCGTATCGTGAGCTTCGTGACCTTCGGCCGGGCGCCCGCAATCGGCGACCGGTGGTGACCACAGGAGAAAGAGAGACAATGGCAATTCGCGTCGGCATCAACGGCTTCGGCCGCATTGGGCGGCAGGTTCTTCGCGCGGCGAAGCAAGCCGGGATCACCGACCTCGACTTCGTGGCGGTGAACGATCTCACCGACACCAAGACCCTCGCGCACCTCTTCAAGTACGACTCGGTGCACCGCGAGTACAAAGGCGACGTCTCTGCCGGCGAAGGCTCGATCACCGTCGACGGCGACGAGATCAAGGTGCTGGCCGAGAAGGATCCGTCGAAGCTTCCGTGGGCCGACCTCAAGGTCGACATCGTGCTCGAGTCCACCGGTCGGTTCACCGACGCGGACAAGGCCAAGCAGCACATCACGGCCGGCGCCAAGAAGGTGATCATCTCCGCTCCGGCGAAGGGCGAAGACATCACGATCGTCATGGGCGTCAACGAGAAGAAGTACGACGCCAAGAACCACAGCATCGTGTCGAACGCGTCGTGCACGACGAACTGTCTCGTGCCGATGGTGAAGGTCGTGCGCGACAACTTCGGCTTCCTGCGCGGCTCGATGGTCACGATCCACAGCTACACCAACGACCAGAACATTCTCGACCTGCCGCACAAGGACATCCGTCGCGCGCGCGCGGCGGCGATGTCGATCATCCCGACCACGACTGGCGCGGCGAAGGCCACCTCGCTCGTGATACCGGAGCTCAAGGGGAAGATCGACGGCATCGCGATCCGAGTCCCGACGCCCGACGTCTCGTTCACCGACCTCGCGGTCGTCGTCGAGAAGCCGGTGACGGTCGCGGAGATCAACGCAGCGTTCAGGAAGGCTGCCGAGGGCGAGCTGAAGGGAATCCTCAAGTACACCGAGGAGGAGCTGGTCTCGTCCGACTACATCGGCAACCCGCACTCCTGCATCCTCGACGCGAAGTCGACCAACGTCGTCGACGGCACGCTGCTCAAGATCTCCGGTTGGTACGACAACGAGTGGGGCTACGCCTCACGCTGCGTCGACCTGCTGCAGTACATCGGCAAGCAGCTCTAACGCCATGAACAAGCTGACGGTACGCGACCTTGCCCCGGAACAGCTCCGGGGCAAGCGGGCGCTCGTGCGCGTGGACTTCAACGTCCCACTCGACAAGGAGCGCAATGTCACCGACGACACGCGCATCCGCGCCGCGATCCCCACGATCGAGCTGCTGCTCGACCGCGGCGCCCGCGTGATCCTCATGTCGCACCTCGGGCGGCCCAAGGGCGCGCCCGAGGCGAAGTACTCGCTGCAGCCCGTGGCCAAGCGGCTGCAGGAGCTCATGCCCTCGCGCAAGGTGTCGTTCATCGAGAGCACCGACTCCGACGAGGCGCTGAAAGCGAGCAACGACCTCGCGCCCGGCGAGGTGCTCCTCCTCGAGAACACGCGCTTCCTGGGCGGCGAGGAGACGAACGACGAGCGCCTCTCGCGCGCGCTCGCGGAGCTCGGCGATCTGTACGTGAACGACGCGTTCGGCGCGGCGCATCGCGCGCACGCGTCGACGGAGGGCGTGGCGAAGCATCTCTCGCCCGCGGTGGCGGGGCTGTTGATGGAGAAGGAGATCAACTACCTGCACGGCGCGCTCGAGAATCCGGTGCGTCCGTTCGTCGCCATCCTCGGCGGGTCGAAGATCTCGGGAAAGATCGACGTCATCGAGGCGCTCCTGCCGAAGGTCGACGCGCTGCTCGTCGGCGGCGCGATGGCGTGCACGTTCTACAAGGCGATGGGATTGGAGACGGGCAAGTCGCTCGTCGAGCCGGACCGCCTCGATCTCGCCAAGTCGCTGCTCGACAAGGCGGGCACGATCCTGATCCTCCCGCACGACGCGACGGTCGCGCCGTCGATCGAGCAGGGCGATCAGGCACGCGCGGTCGGCAAGGAGCAGATCCCCCCCGACATGGCGATGCTCGACATCGGGCCACGCACGGCGGAGTCGTACAGCCGCGCGATCGCCGCGGCAAAGACGGTGCTGTGGAACGGACCGATGGGCGTGTTCGAGACGCCGCCGTTCGACAGGGGAACGCGTGCGATCGCCGAGGCGATGGCGGCCGCGACGAAGCAGGGCGCCACCACGATCGTCGGTGGCGGCGACTCCGCCGCCGCGGTGGAGCAGGCCGGGTTGGCCGACCAGATGAGCCACGTGTCCACCGGCGGAGGCGCGTCGCTCGAGTTTCTCGAAGGCAAGACGTTGCCCGGTCTCGCCGCGCTCACGGATCGATAGCGATGGCCGCTCATCGCGCGCCCGTGCTTGCGGCGAACTGGAAGATGCACCACGGCCCCACCGCCGCGACGGCGTTCCTCGACGCCTTCCTCGCGCGCTACGCGCCGCGAGACGATCGCACGGTGATTCTCTTTCCGTCGGCCCTCGCGCTCGCCGCCGCGCGGGCCGCGGCCGACGCGCGCCCCGACATTCGCTTCGGCGTGCAGAACATCCACGCGGCGGAGAAGGGCGCCTTCACGGGCGAGACGTCCGCGAGCATCGCGAAGGATGCGCGGGCGGGCTACGTGCTCGTCGGGCATTCGGAGCGTCGCCATGTGTTCGGCGAGACCGATGCACAGACGGCGGAGAAGTGCTCTCGTGCGTCGGCGCACGGCCTGGTGCCGGTTCTCTGCGTGGGAGAGAAGATCGAGGAGCGAGAGGCGGGGGCAACCGAGGAAGTGGTGCTCCGTCAGCTTCGCGCCGGCCTCGCCGCGCTCGGTCCGGTGGAGCTGCGTCAGGTGATCATCGCGTACGAGCCCGTGTGGGCGATCGGCACCGGCCGCACTGCTACGCCGCAGGACGCGTCATCGGCGCATGCCGCGATTCGAGGTGAGCTGCGGTCGATCGGGGGGTCCGAGACCGATGAGATTCCGATCCTCTATGGCGGAAGCGTGAACGTGGGCAATGCCGCGACGCTGCTGACGGCGCCGGGCGTCGACGGATTGCTCGTCGGCGGCGCGAGCCTGGAGGCGGAGAGCTGGGCGACCATCTGCGGCGCGTGAGCGCGGAATCGCCTGCGCATCTCACTTGACGCTGTGCCGTAAGTTCCGGCATATTTGATGTTTACCAGCCCTCTGCTTCTTCAGCCCCGACCAGCGGCATGTTCACCTTCCTCCTCGTCCTGCTCATCATCGACAGCCTCGTGCTGATCGGCGCCATCCTGCTCCAGAGCGGGAAGGGCAATGGTCTCGCCGCGAGCTTCGGCGGTGTGAGCAGCTCCGCCGATTCCCTCCTCGGCACCCGACAGGCCGGCAACCTGCTGACCAAGACGAGCTGGTGGGGTGGAGCGCTGTTCCTGCTGCTCTCGCTCGTGCTCTCGATCGCCTCGAGCCGCCAGCGCGCGCCGAAGTCGGTGCTGGATCAGGCGTTCACGCAGCCGGCGCCGGTCAGTCCGGCACCCGCGACGTCCGGCAGCACGCCCGGCACCGCGGCAGGCGTCCCGTTGACGCCCGCGCCTTCCGCGCCCGCCGCGACGGGCAGTCAGACCGCGCCGGCGCAGTCTGCACCGGCAGCACCCGCGACCAAGAAGCCCTAGCCCGGTGGATCAACGCGACGACATTCCAGGGTTCCTCCTCCTCGAGGACGGAACCCTGTTTCGCGGCACCCTGCGCTCGAGCCTCGCCACCACGGTGGCCGAGGTGGTCTTCACGACCAACATGAGCGGGTACCAGGAGGTGTTCACCGACCCGTCGTACCGCGGCCAGATCGTCGTGATGACGGCGCCGATGATCGGAAACTACGGCGTCAATCCGGCAGACCCGGAGTCCGGCCAGCCGCAGATCGCCGGCGTGGTCGTGCGTGAGCTCTCCCGCACCTTCTCGAACTGGCGCGCCGAGGGGGATCTCGAGAGCTATCTCGCAGCGGCGCAAATTCCGATTCTGGAAGGCGTTGACACCCGTCGGCTCACCCGTCACCTCAGGACGGTCGGGGTGATGCGCGGCGCGATCGCCGCCGGCGAGACTCCCAGCGACGAGGTTCGCGCCGCGCTCGAGGCATGTCCCTCGATGGAGGGACTCGACCTCGCCTCGCGAGTGTCGACCACGTCGAGATACACGTGGGGAAATCCGCAGGCGCCGCATCACATCGTGGCCTATGACTTCGGCATCAAGCGCAACATCCTTCGGCTGTTCGACGATGCGGGCTGCCGCGTGACGGTCGTGCCCGCCTCGACTCCTGCCGAGGCGGCCATGGAGCTCGATCCGGACGGAGTGTTCCTGTCGAACGGGCCGGGAGATCCGGACGCGATCGAGTACGCGCCGGAGACGGTGCGGGCGATCGCCGAGCGCGCGGTGCCGATCTTCGGCATCTGCTTGGGGCATCAGCTCTTGGGCCTCACCTTCGGCGCCAGCACCGCCAAGATGCCCTACGGGCACCGCGGCGGGAATCACCCGGTACGCGACGTCGCTACCGGCCGGATCCTCATCACGTCGCAGAACCACGGCTTTGCGGTGCAGGGGAACGAGCGCGAGATCCCGGGGGCTCCGGCGCTCGAGGTGACCCACGTGAACCTCAACGACGGGACGGTCGAGGGGCTGCGCCATCGCGAGCTTCCTGTGTTCGCCGTTCAGTACCACCCCGAGGCGGCGCCCGGGCCGCACGACGGCCGTCCGCTGTTCGAGCAGTTCATGGAAACCGTGCGAAAGCGGCGGGCTTGAAACGAGCCAAGCTCTTGACACACAAGAGTTAACGCGGATAAGTTCGATCAGCTTTTCGCTCCTTTCCGCTGCCCGTTCCGAGGCCCCTCAGATGACCAAAGCCGATCTGGTCGAGCGTGTGACCGCCCAGATATCCCGCACGGCCGGGCCGATGATCTCCAAGAAGGACTGCGCCCGGGTCGTCGACTCCTTTCTCGACGCGATCAAGGAAGCGCTTCAGGAGCAGAAGAACATCGAAGTGCGCGGATTCGGCACCTTCAAGATCAGGCATCGGAAGACGCGGATGGCGCGGAACCCACGCACTGGATCTCCCGTCGAAGTGTCAGCTCGTCCCGTTCCCGTGTTCAAGCCCTCGAAGGAGCTGCGCGCGATGGTCGCGAACATCTCCATCGAGGAGCTCGAGAACGATCCAGAAGAGATGTCGGAGGCGTAACTAATTCCGGCACACACGCTTGAGCCCCGGCACCGCCGGGGCTCTCGTCTTGTCGGGAACTTCCGTCCGCGAGAGCCGCCATGTACGATGCAACACTCCTCATGACGGTCACCGTTCTCCTCTTCGCTTCGTACGCCGACGCACTCGGCGCCGCCTCGCTCGACCTCGAGATGCCGAGCGACACGACGGTGACCCAGGTCGTCGCGGCAGTTCGTGCCCGGCCAGGTGCCCAACGTCTGCCCGCGGCGCCACTCGTGGCGGTGAATCTCCAATACGCGAACGGAGATCGGGTCGTCCGCGATGGGGACGAAGTGGCACTCATCCCACCGGTCGCTGGCGGATGACTCCGCTAGCGACGCTCGTTCGTCGTCCGATCGATCCGATCTCGCTGCTCGGGCGCGTCGCCACGCCCGCGAACGGCGCCGTCATCCTGTTCCTCGGTGCGGTCCGCCAGGTCAACGAAGGTCGAGCGGTGACCGGCATCGATTACGCCGCGTACGAGGGCATGGCCGCGAGTGAGCTCGAGTCGATCGTCTCCGATGGCGCATCGAAGTTCGGCACTCGCGACATCGCGGTGGAGCATCGGCTGGGCGAGCTGGCCGTCGAGGACATCAGCGTCGCGATCGCGGTGGGTCACCCGCACCGCGACGCGGCATACGCCGCGTCTCGTTGGGTGATCGAAGAGCTCAAGCGGCGGGTGCCGATCTGGAAGCGTGAGCACTACGCCGACGGCACGCGCGAGTGGGTCGATCCCACGGGACGCCCTAGCGCGGGAGCGGCGCCATGAGCGAGCTGCGCGATCAGTTCGGGCGCACGATCGAATATCTGCGGATCTCGGTCACCGACCGGTGCAACTTCCGCTGCAGCTATTGCATGCCTCTCGAGGGACTGCCGTGGCTTCCCAAGACGGACATCCTCAGCTACGAGGAGATTCGCGAGATCGTCACGCAGCTCGCCCCGTTGGGACTGCGCCGACTGCGCATCACCGGCGGCGAGCCGACGATTCGGCCACAGCTCGCGACGCTCGTGCGCTTCCTGCGCGAGGTACCCGCCGTCGAAGACATCGCGCTCTCCACGAACGGGGTGCGGCTTCCCGAGCTCGCGCGCGAGCTGGCCGATGCCGGACTCGATCGGGTGAACATGTCGGCGGACAGCCTTCGTCCAGAGCGCGTCGCGGCGATCGCACGGCGCGACCTACGCTTCGACCCGATCCTCGCCGCCGCGGCGGCGCAGTCGGCCGGACTGGATCCGATCAAGCTGAACGTCGTCGTCATGCGCGGCATCAACGACGACGAGGTGATCGACTTCGCGCGGCTCACGCTCGACCATCCATGGCACGTTCGCTTCATCGAGCTCATGCCGGTGGGCGAGATGGCGTCACTGTCGGACGAGCACGTCGTGCCGAGCGCCGAGGTTCTCGATCGCATCACGCGGGCACTCGGCCCGCTCACGGCGACCGATGGGCCGGCCCGGGGAAATGGACCCGCAGCGTACACGCGGCTCGCGGGTGCGCATGGCACCATCGGCGTCATCACGCCGATGACGCACACCTATTGCGGGAGCTGCAACCGCGTTCGCCTCACCGCGGATGGTCGACTGCGGACGTGTCTGTTCGGCGATCACGAGGTCGATCTTCGTACGCCGCTCCGCGCGGGGCTGCCACTCGAGCCGTTCGTGCGTCGAGCGCTCGCCGAGAAGCCCGAGGCCCACGCGCTGCTGCAACGACGCGTCGGTGGTCTGCGCGCGCTCTCGCAGGTCGGGGGATAGCTTCACCCTGCGAGCGCGATACTTTTGGATGACTGGCAATTCACCTTCAGACTATCGCACTCATGGTCAATAAGATCACCGTCGTCGGAGCCGGAAACGTTGGCGCAACGACGGCCCAGCGGGTCGCCGAGAAGGAGCTGGCGAAAACCGTCGTCATGGTCGACGTCGCCGAGGGAATTCCGCAGGGCAAGGCACTCGATCAGTGGCAGAGCGCCCCGATCGAGGTCTACGACTCGCGGATCATCGGCACCAACGGCTACGAGGAGACGGCCGGCTCCGAGATCGTCATCATCACCGCCGGCATCGCGCGCAAGCCCGGCATGTCGCGCGACGATCTGCTGAACACGAACGCCGGGATCGTGAAGTCGGTGTCGGAGCAGATCAAGCGGTCGTCGCCGAACGCGATCGTGATCGTGGTGTCCAACCCGCTCGACGTGATGTGCTACGTCGCGAAGGAGGCCACCGGCTTTCCGCGCGAGCGCGTGATCGGCATGGCCGGCGTGCTGGATACGGCGCGCTATCGCGCCTTCCTGGCCGAGTCGCTCGACGTGTCGGTGCGCGACATCCAGGCGATGGTGCTCGGCGGGCACGGCGACACGATGGTTCCGCTGATCTCGTACACGAGCGTGAGCGGCATTCCGATCACGCAGCTGATGGACAGGGCGACGTTGGACGCGATCGTCGATCGCACCCGGAACGGCGGCGCCGAGATCGTGAAGCACCTCAAGACCGGCTCGGCGTACTACGCGCCCTCCGCCGGTGCCGTACAGATGGCGGAGGCGATCGTGAAGGATCAGCGTCGCATCCTCCCGTGCGCGGCGTGGCTCGAAGGGGAGTACGGCATGTCGGGCCTCTATCTCGGCGTTCCGTGCAAGCTCGGCAAGAACGGTCTCGAGAAGGTCATCGAGGTCGAGCTCACCGCCGACGAGCGAGCGGCGCTCGAGAAGAGCGCCGAGGCAGTTCGCGAGCCGATGCGCGCGATCAAGCTGTAGCGCTTTCCGATGGGCGCGGTGCCTCGTGCACCGCGCCCATCGAGATTTTTGCGCCTGGGCGCGTGAGCCGCCGCGGGCGAACCGGAGAACTCGAAGCGGCCTCCGCGCGTTGTCCGACACACCTCATCGTGTCAGCGCGCAGGTGGCACGGAGCAAGGAGCAAGGCATCATGTGGGCGATGACGTTGTACCGTTCTACGATCGGCAAGAAGGTCATCATGGCCGTCACGGGACTGATCCTCGTGGTGTTCGTGATCGGCCACATGCTCGGCAACCTGCAGCAGTTCCTTGGACCGGCGCGGATGAATGCGTACGCCGCGTTCCTGAAGAGCACCGGAGAGCTGCTGTGGATCGCGCGGCTCGGGCTGCTCACGGCCACCGTGCTGCACGTGCTCATGGCATGGCAGCTCACCCAGATCAAACGAAACGCGCGGCCCGTCGGCTACGTGCAGCGGTCGCCGCAGGTGTCCACCGTCGCGTCACGGTCGATGCGGTGGGGCGGGCTGCTGCTGCTCGTCTTCATCGTCTTCCACATCCTTCACTTCACGACCGGCACGGTGTTTCCCGTCGCCAGTCATCCGGATGCGCAGTATCCCACGTTCAGCCACACGGACGTCTACGGCAACGTGGTGAGTGCGTTCCGGAATCCGTGGGTGTCGGCGTTCTACGTCGTGGCCATGCTGTTTCTCCTGCTGCACCTCTTTCACGGCGCGTGGAGCTCGGTGCGCACGCTCGGCCTGAGCAGACCGTCGGCGAATCCGCTGCACCGGCGCGTCTCCACCGTGATTGCCATCATCGTGTGGCTCGGCTTCACCGCCATTCCGGTGGCCGTATTCCTTGGAGTGGTCCGCTAGATGACCCTCGATCTCAACGCACGAATTCCGTCAGGTTCGCTGGCGGAGAAATGGGACAAGCACCGCTTCGAGATGAAGCTGGTGAACCCGGCCAACAAGCGGAAATACACCGTCATCGTCGTCGGCTCGGGGCTCGCGGGCGGCGCGGCGGCGGCCACGCTGAGCGAGCTCGGATACAACGTCCGCTGCTACTGCTATCAGGACTCGCCGCGGCGCGCACAGTCGATCGCCGCGCAGGGCGGAATCAACGCGGCGAAGAATTATCAGAACGACGGCGACAGCATCCAGCGGCTGTTCTACGACACGATCAAGGGTGGTGACTTCCGCGCGCGCGAAGCGAACGTGTACCGGCTCGCGCAGATCAGCCTCAACATCATCGATCAGTGTGTGGCGCAGGGCGTTCCGTTTGCGCGGGAGTATGGGGGACTGCTCGCGAACCGCTCGTTCGGCGGCGCGCAGGTCTCGCGCACCTTCTACGCACGCGGACAGACCGGGCAGCAGCTCCTGCTGGGCGCGTATCAGGCGCTCGAGAAGGAAATCGCGAAGGGCGGCGTGAAGATGTTTCCGCGCAGCGAGATGCTCGACCTGATCGTGGTGAACGGCCGCGCGCGGGGCATCGTGGTGCGTGACGAGCTCACGGGAAAGATCGAGCCGCATCTCGCCGACGCCGTCGTGCTCGCGACGGGCGGCTACGGCAACGTGTTCTATCTGTCCACGAACGCGAAGGGGTGCAACGCGACGGCGATCTGGCGCGCGCACAAGCGCGGTGCGGCGTTCGCGAATCCATGCTACACGCAGATCCATCCCACGTGCATCCCCGTCGCCGGCGAGCATCAGTCGAAGTTGACGCTGATGTCGGAGTCGCTGCGCAACGATGGGCGCGTGTGGGTGCCGAAACGGAAGGAGGACACCGCCAAGCCGCCCGGGGCGATTCCCGAGGCCGACCGCGACTACTATCTCGAGCGGAAGTATCCGAGCTTCGGCAACCTCTCGCCGCGCGACATCGCGTCGCGCGCCGCGAAGGAAGTGTGCGATGAAGGACGCGGCGTCGGTCCCGGCGGTCGCGGCGTCTATCTCGACTTTGCCGACGCGATCAAGCGACTCGGCGAGGATCGCATTCGAGAGCGGTACGGCAACCTGTTCGAGATGTACGAGCGCATCACGGCGGAGAATCCGTACAAGGTGCCGATGCGGATCTATCCCGCCGTGCACTACACGATGGGCGGGCTCTGGGTCGACTACAACCTGATGAGCACGATCCCTGGTCTGCACGTCGCCGGCGAGGCGAACTTCTCGGACCATGGCGCGAATCGCCTGGGCGCGAGCGCCCTCATGCAGGGGCTGGCCGACGGCTACTTCGTGCTGCCGAACACTATTGGCGACTACCTGGCGTCGAACAAGCTCGAGCCGGTGGCCGCGAACGCGCCCGAAGTGCTCGGCGCGGTGTCCGACGTCGAGAAGCGGACGAGCAGACTCCTCGGCGTGAAGGGGAAGCGCACCGTGGCCTCGTTTCACCGCGAGCTCGGCAAGGTGATGTGGGAGTATTGCGGGATGGCCCGCGATGCTGCGGGGCTGACGAAGGCGTTGGAGATCATCCCGCAGCTTCGCGAGGAGTTCTGGCGCGACGTGACGGTGCCAGGAGAAGGCGCCGATCTGAATCAGACGCTGGAGCACGCCGGGCGCGTCGCGGACTTCATGGAGCTGGGCGAGCTGATGTGCCGAGACGCGCTGCACCGAGAGGAATCGTGCGGGGGACACTTCCGCACCGAGCATCAGACGCCGGATGGCGAGGCGCTTCGTCACGATGAGACGTTCGCGTACGTCGCCGCGTGGGAATGGGCAGGAGAGGGGCGACCGCAGATTCTCAACAAGGAGCCTCTCGTCTATGAGAACATCAAGCTCTCGCAGCGGAGCTACAAGTGAGCGGCACGATGAATCTGACTCTTCGGGTGTGGCGGCAATCGGGGCCTGGCTCCGACGGCGGCCTGCAGGAATACGAGGCGACCGACATCAGCCCCGACATGTCGTTCCTGGAGATGCTCGACGTGGTGAACGAGCGGCTGACCGAGCAGGGCCAGCTTCCGATCGCCTTCGATCACGACTGCCGCGAAGGGATCTGCGGGTCATGCGGCATGATGATCAACGGCATCGCGCACGGGCCATCCCGCGCGACGGCGACTTGCCAGCTTCACATGCGGAGCTTCAAGGATGGCGACACGATCGTCATCGAGCCGTGGCGCGCTCGCGCATTTCCGGTGATCAAGGACCTCGTCGTCAATCGCGGCGCGCTCGACCGGATCATCGCCGCGGGCGGATACATCTCGGCGCCCACCGGAAGCGCGCAGGACGCCAACGCGATCCCCGTTCCCAAGCAGGATGCCGACTCCGCAATGGATGCGGCGGCCTGCATTGCCTGCGGGGCATGCGTCGCCGCCTGTCCGAACGGCTCGGCGTCGCTGTTCACCGGGGCGAAGATCTCGCACCTCGGTCTGCTGCCGCAGGGGCAGCCGGAGCGCTATCGACGCGCGCTCAACATGGTGGCGCAGATGGATCTCGAGAGCTTCGGCGGCTGCACGTTGTACGGCGAGTGCCAGGAAGCCTGTCCGAAGGAGATCAGCATCGACGTCATCTCGCGCATGAACCTCGACTTCCTGCGCGCGGCCGTGACGGCGCCCGAAGAGGGTCGAGGCGGCGGCGGCGATGGATGACGTGATTCGACGCGCCTAGGAGCGCGCTGAGCTCACGATCGAGTGCGGGCACGGCGAGCGTCCGTGGCCCGCTTGCTGCACGCCTCGCCCATGCCTCTCAAGGAGTGCGCGATGCCCGATCGACCGACGGATGGCGGGACGTTTCCCGAAGACCGGTACGAGAATCCCGAGGCCGCGCTCGGCGGGGCGGATGCGGTGGAGAAAACGACTTACGTCAAGGGGAAAGGCACCGAGCCCGAGGCCCGCGCCTCACACGATGCCCCGATCGCACGGGTGCCGGCGGGCTCGGGGCCAAGCACGACCTGGATCATCATCGGCGCGCTGCTCGTGGCCGCCGTGCTCGTCTATCTGCTCGGATTCGGGCGCTGAGGCGCTTGGAAGTCGAGGGGCGCTACAGCCGGGGGAGGGTCACGCCGTGCTGACCCTGGTACTTCCCCTTCTTGTCCCGATAGGAGACTTCCGGCTCCTCGCGTCCCTCGAAGAAGAGCACCTGAGCAATCCCTTCGTTCGCGTAGATCTTCGCGGGCAGCGGCGTCGTGTTGGAGATCTCGAGCGTGACGAATCCCTCCCACTCGGGCTCGAACGGTGTGACGTTCGTGATGATGCCGCAGCGGGCGTACGTCGACTTGCCCACGGTGACCGTGAGGACGTTGCGAGGGATGCGGAAATATTCCACCGAGCGTGCCAGCGCGAAGCTGTTCGGCGGGACGATGCAGACGTCGCCCTCCCATTCGACGAAGCAGCTGCTCTGGAAGTTCTTGGGATCGACGACGGAGTTCAGCACGTTGGTGAAGATGCGGAACTCGCGGGCGACGCGCATGTCGTAGCCGTACGAGCTGACGCCGTACGAGATCACCCCCTCACGAACCTGACGGCCCTCGAAGGGCTCGATCATGCCGTGCTCGGTAGCCATGCGGGTGATCCAGCGATCGGACATGATCGTCATGCGTGCTCTGCTCGCTCGAGAAGGGGAGGCCGGACCGGATCGTGCGGGCCGGAGGCGGCGCGAAAGGTATCCGAGCCACCCGTCGTTCGCCATGCATCCGCGCGCGCCGAGCACGCGCGTTGCGCGGTCGAGCATGGGGCGGAGCGCGGCTTCGCAACGAACATCGCACGAAGTCGTTAGCGCCGTTGACACTGCTTTGCAGCACCGGGTAACTTGAGGCGCTGCGACTTAGTGAAAGATTTCACGAAGTGCGGAGACACATGGAACGCACGTACCTGCCGGTCCTGCTGCTTCTCGGGTTCGTCGTCGCCAACGCGGCGCTGATTCTCGTCATCTCTCACCTGACCCTTCGCCCGCGGCCCACCGCGGAGAAGCAGACCGCGTACGAATCCGGCATGCCGGTTCTCGGCGACGCCCGCGAGCGCTTCTCCGTGAAGTTCTACATGGTCGCGGTGCTGTTCATCATCTTCGACATCGAGACGGTGTTCATGATCCCCTGGGGCGCCCATTTCCGGCAGCTCTCGTGCGGGGTCGACCTCGTCGCCGGTGCATGCCCGCCGGGCCAGCTCTCGCTCTTCGGGCTCTGGGAGATGCTCGTGTTCATCGCGATCCTCCTCGTCGGGTTCATCTACGTCTGGAAGAAGGGAGCGCTGCAATGGGACTAGATACCCGCCGCGTGGAGACGGGCGTCGAGATGAACCCGAGCTCGCAGGAGAGCTGGGTCACGACGCGGCTCGACTTCCTCGTGAACTGGGGGCGCGCCAACTCGCTGTGGCCAATGCCCTTCGGCACCGCCTGCTGCGCCATCGAGTTCATGGCGACCGCGGCGAGCAAGTTCGATCTCGCGCGCTTCGGCATGGAGCGGATGAGCTTCTCGCCGCGTCAGGCCGACGTCCTGATCTGTGCCGGTCGAGTGCCGTTCAAGCTGGCGCCGGTGATCCGGCGCATCTGGCAGCAGATGCCGCAGCCGAAGTGGAGCATCGCGATGGGCGCGTGCGCGTCGACGGGCAACGGCATCTTCGACAACTACGCCGTGGTGCAGGGAATCGACACGATCATCCCGGTGGACGTCTACGTGCCGGGCTGTCCGCCTCGTCCGGAAGGCTTGATGTACGGCATCATGATGCTCCAGAAGAAGGTGATGTCGGAGCGCATGGCGGATAAATCGCTGCGCAACGAGATGGAGCCGGACCCGAAGAGCCAGCTCTACATTCCACCCGCCCTGATCGACCAGGTGTCGGAGAACTTCGGGAACTCGGTGCACCAGACGCGGTCCGGCCTGTGAGCGACACGTTTCTCCCGGTGCTCGCCGGCTATGCGGAAGGCAACGACGTCGCGTCGCCGAGCACGCCGCGCAACGTGCCGTATCATGGCGGCCCCACCAATCCGTCCGCCGAGGCGCTTCGTGCGCAGTTCGGAGATGCGATCCACCGCGTGGACGTGGTGTGGGGAGAGACGACGGTCTACGTCGAGCGCGGCCGAGTCGCCGAGATCGTGCGCTGGCTCCACGACGACCCGCAGCAGCGCTACGACTACTGCTCCGACATCACGGCGGTGGAGTTTCGCGATCTCGAACGCCCCATCGAGGTCGTATGGCACCTGCGCTCGATCCCATTCCGACGCTTCATTCGCCTGAAGACCTTGCTGTTCAAGGGTGAGCCGCTCGTCGTGCCCAGCGTGTACGACATCTTTCGCGGCGCCGATTGGCTGGAGCGCGAGTGCTACGACATGTTCGGCATTCGGTTCGAGGGACATCCGGACCTTCGCCGGCTGCTGATGTGGGAGCAGTACAAGGAAGGGTATCCGCTGCGGAAGGACTTTCCGCTGCGCGGCCGGTTCAGCCGCTCCGAGCAGCTTCGCCAGATCCTCGCGCAGAATCCCGAGGCCAAGTACTCGATGGAAGAGCTCAGCGTGCTCGAGGCGTTCGACGAGCTTCCGTCGGAGATGCGCCAGCGGCTCGGCAAGGGCGAGCGGGTGGGAGAGTAGACGATGGCGACGACGAATCGCACGATCGAGGTCAAGCTCTCCACGACTGGGCTCGACTCGCAGGGCCGCCCGCAGCGCGTGCCGCTCGCGACGGACGAATCGGGAAACCTCATCCCGCTCACGGCCTCGCCCGCGATGGAGCCGGAGCTCGAGGGTGAGCACATGCTCATCAACATCGGCCCGCAGCATCCGGCCACGCACGGCGTGCTCCGGCTGGTGCTCGAGCTGGACGGTGAGACGGTCGTTCGCTGCATCCCGCACATCGGCTATCTGCACTGCGGCTTCGAGAAGACGGGCGAGTACCGGCAGTACAACCAGATCATCCCGTACACCGACCGCGAAGACTACCTCAACTCGCCGGGCAACAACGTCGCGTTCGCGCTGGGCGCGGAGCGGTTGTTCGGGATCGAGATCACCGAGCGCTGCAAAGTGCTGCGCGTGATCGCCGCCGAGCTGTCGCGGATCATCTCGCACTGCGTGTGGCTCGGCACCTTCTGCATCGACATCGGTGCGTTCACACCGTTCCTCTGGATCTTCCAGCAGCGCGAGCGCGTGTACACGATGCTCGAGAGCTGGATCGGCGCGCGGCTCACGACGTCGCTCACGCGCGTCGGCGGCATGGGCGCGGACATCCCGGACGGCTGGACCGACGATCTCGCGAACTTCTGCCGCACCTTTCCCAAGGTGCTGGCCGAATGCGAGACGATGCTGACGAAGAACGCCATCTGGGTCGGGCGCACGATCGGGCTCGGCGCGATGTCGCCGGACGAGGCCCTCAACTACGGGCTCTCCGGTCCGATGCTTCGGGCGTCCGGGGTCGCGTACGACGTCCGCAAGGATTTCCCGTATCTCGACTACGAGACGTATGATTTCGACGTTCCGATCGGCCAGGCGGGCGACGTGTACGACCGCTACCTGGTGCGTGTCGAGGAGATGAAGCAGTCGGTCCGCATTCTCGAGCAGGCGTTGAAGCGGCTGCCGGACGGACCGGTGAACATCGACGATCATCGCGTCATCCTGCCGCCGAAGTCGAAGGCGACGAGCGACATGGAGAGCATGATCCATCACTTCAAGCAGGTGATGGAAGGTCCGCGCCCGCCGATCGGCGAGGCGTACGTCGCCGTCGAGAGCCCGAAGGGGGAGAAGGGCTACTACATGGTCTCGGATGGCACGTCCAAGCCGGTGCGCTGGCGCATTCGCCCACCGTCGTTCGTGAACCTCTCGGCGATCCCGAAGATGGTGGAAGGCCACCTGCTGTCCGACGTGATCGCGATCAACGCGAGCATCGACATCGTGATGGGAGAAATCGATAGATGAGCGCCGCCCACAACGAGATGGGCGAGATGCACGCCCCCGCGCACGCATCGCACAGCGGCCACGGCCACGCCGGTGAGGAAGTGTACGTGAAGGTGTTCACCGGCACGCGCAAGGCGGAGCTCGACGAGCTGCTGACGCGCTATCCCACCAAGATGGCGGCCCTGCTTCCCGCGCTGTGGATCGTGCAGGAGGAGCGCGGCTGGGTGAGCAGCGAAGGGATGGCCGAGGTGGCCGAACTGCTCGACCTGACTCCCGCGTACGTGAAGGGTGTCGTGTCCTTCTACACGATGTACCACCAGCATCCGGTGGGGCAGCACTTCATCCAGGTCTGCACCACGTCGCCGTGCAACGTGTGCGGCGCCGAGGATGTCGTCAACGCGCTGCTCAAGCACACGGGATGCGAGGAGCTCGGCGTCACCTCACCCGATGGCAAGTACACGGTGATCGAAGTCGAATGCCTTGGCGCGTGCGGCTTCAATACGCCGTTGATGGTCAACGAGAAGTTCATCGAGTCGGTCACGCCAGCATCGGTGCCCGCGCTCCTCGCCTCCCTGGGCTGACATGGGCTTTCCGCACTCCCCGCACGAGCGTGAGACGCTCGTTCTCTCGAAATACTTCGGCGACAAAGACGCGATCGGCCTCGAAGGTTGGCGCAAGCGCGGCGGCTACGTCGCGCTCGAGAAGGCGCTGAAGATGACGCCGGCGGAGATCGTCGGCATCGTCAAGGAGTCGGGTCTGCGCGGCCGTGGCGGCGCGGGATTCCCGACCGGCGTGAAGTGGTCGTTCATGAAGCCGGGTGACGGGAAGCCGCATTATCTCTGCTGCAACGCGGACGAATCCGAGCCGGGCACGTTCAAGGACCGCGAGATCATGCGCTGGACGCCACACGCGCTGGTCGAGGGATGCGCGATCGGCGCGTACGCGATCGGTGCGGAGGTGGCGTACATCTACATCCGCGGCGAGTACACGGAAGCGCTCGAGAAGATGAACGCCGCCTGCAAGGAGGCGTACGCGGCCGGCATCCTGGGCACGAACGCGATGGGCACCGGCAAGACGGTGCACGTGTACGTGCACAAGGGCGCAGGCGCGTACATCTGCGGCGAGGAGACGGCGCTCATGAACTCGCTGGAGGGGCGCCGCGGCAATCCGCGCATCAAGCCGCCCTTCCCGGCGGTGGCCGGCCTGTTCGGCCAGCCGACGACGATCAACAACGTCGAGACGCTCGTGGCGGTGCCGCACATCCTGGTCAACGGCGCGGAGTGGTACAAGAAGTTCGGCCGGCCCGACAATCCGAAGAGCACCGGCACCAAGCTGTTCTCGGTGTGCGGCAACATTCAGAAGCCGGGCAACTACGAGGTGACGCTCGGCTTTCCGTTCAAGGATTTTCTCTATGATCTCTGCGGGGGGCCGCTGCCGGGGCGCCAGTTCCGGGCGATCATCCCGGGCGGTATCTCGGTGCCGATCCAGACGCGTGAAGAGGCCGAGAACTCGCCGATGGACTACGAGGGCTTCGTCGCGAATGGAACGATGCTCGGCTCCGGCGGCGTGATCGTGATCGACGACGCGCAGAACCTCGTGAAGCAGATCGCGCGCGCCGCGCGATTCTTCGCGCACGAGAGCTGTGCGCAGTGCACGCAGTGCCGCGAAGGCACGGCGTGGACGACGAAGATCCTCGAGCGCATCGTCGCGGGCGACGGCACGCACGAGGATCTGGAGACGCTGTTGGAGATCGGCGAGAACATGACCGGCAAGACGATCTGCGTGTTGAGCGACTCGTGCGCCACGCCGGTCGCCTCGGGGCTGCAGAAGTTCCGCGGTGACTTCGAGGCGCTGATCAAGAAGAAGAAGGTCCACATGGTGCCGGCGGCGGTGGCCTGATGGCGGACGTGAAGATGGTGAACCTGACGATCGAGGGACGCCCGGTCAGCGTGCCGGACGGCACCTCGATCCTCGAGGCCGCGAAGGCGGCCGGCGTGCTCGTGCCGCACTACTGCTACCATCCGGGGCTCCCGGTGGCCGGCGTGTGCCGCATGTGCCTCGTCGAAGTGGAGAAGGCGCCCAAGCTCGCGCCCTCGTGCGCGACGTCGGTCGCCGAGGGGCAGGTCGTCCACGTGCATTCTCCGAAGGCGCTCGAGGCGCGGAAGGGCGTGCTCGAGATGCTGTTGATCAATCATCCGCTCGACTGCCCGATCTGCGATCAGGCGGGAGAGTGCGAGCTGCAGGACTACACGTATCAGGAAGGACGCGCCGAGGGACGCTATCGCGACCCCAAGCGGTTCAACCCGGTGGAGGACTTCGGCGGCGACGTCGTCTACGTCGCGAACCGCTGCATCCTCTGCACGCGCTGCGTGCGCTTCATGGACGACGTCGCGCACGACCCCGTGCTGAGCGTCGCCGAGCGAGGCGACCGCGCGCTGATCGGCAAGTTCGAGGGACAGGATCTCACGCATGCATGGGCAGGCAACGTGATCGACCTCTGTCCCGTCGGCGCGCTGCTCTCCAAGGACTCGCTCAACAAGGCACGCGCGTGGGAGCTGGACCGCTCGGCGTCGGTGTGTCCGAACTGCTCGCAGGGCTGCAACATGATCGTGGAGACGCGCGACAATCAGGTAATGCGCCTTCGTCCGCGGCCGAACGAGCAGGTCAACAAGTATTTCATGTGCGACCACGGCCGGCTCAACTACCGCTGGATGAACCGGAAGGATCGCGTCGAGGTCCCGCTCGTGCGTCAGGCCGGCGTGCTCGCGACTGCTGACTGGGACGTCGCCCTTCGGGCCGCGGCGGGCGTGCTGGCGGGAAAGCGCGCGTTCGTGCTCGCATCGCCGAATCTCTCGAACGAAGCGCTCTTCCTGCTCGGACGGCTCGTTCGGAACACCGGTGGCGCCGGCGCGTTCCGCGTGCCGCAGGGTGATGAAGCGCCGCTTCCGGGCGTCGAGGATCTCGCGCTCCGCACCGATCGCGCGGCGAATGGTCGCGGCGCCGAGATGATGGGCTTCGCTCGGAGTGACGCGCCGCTGTCCGGGCTGCAGAGCGGCGACGTGCTCGTGGTCGCCGACGAGGAGCTCGCCGAGCTCGATGCCGCCGACGCCGCGAAGGCGGGCGCGCTGATCGTCATCGGGACGACGCTGCCGGCGTGGGCTCGGCATGCCGCGAACGTGGTGCTTCCGATCGCGAACTTCACGGAAGAGGAAGGGACGTTCACCAATCTGCGCGGACGCGTGCAGCGCTTCCTGCAGGCCAAGGCGGCACCGGGGATCGCGCGACCCAGCTTCTTCGTGCTCGGCGATCTGCTCTCCGCAATGGGCGATGGCTCCGGCTACTGGACGGCGGGACAGACGTTCGACGCGATGGCGGCGTCGATGCCGGCATTCGCCGGTCTCACGTATGACGGGCTCGGGCTGCGCGGCGCGATGACCGCCGGCGCGATGGCGGAGGTGGGAGCATGATCGCGCCGCTCGCGCTCCTCCAGGCGGCGACCGCGTCGTCGACGCCGCACATCATCCCGTTCATCATCTTCACCGTCGTGAAGCTGATCGCGATCTTCACCGTCTACATGCTCGGCGCGGCGCTGCTCACGCTCGCCGAGCGCAAGATCTCGGCGTGGATCCAGGACCGCCACGGGCCGAACCGCGTCGGAAAGGGATGGCTGCAGCCGATCGCCGACGGCGTGAAGAACTTCGTCAAGGAAGAGACGTACCCGGCGGCGGCCAACCTTCCGCTCTTCATCCTCGCGCCGGTGCTGTCGTTCATCCCCGCGCTGGTCACGTGGGCCGTGATCCCCTTCGCAGCGCCGTGGGGTTCGCGCTGGGGGACGATCGAGATGGTGCTCGCGCCGTTGCCCGTCGGCTTCCTCTTCATTCTCGCCATCAGCTCGCTCGGCGTGTATGGCATCGTGCTGGCGGGCTGGTCGTCGAACAACAAGTACGCGCTCCTCGGCGGGCTGCGCTCGAGCGCGCAGATGATCTCGTACGAGATTGCGATGGGGATGAGTACGATTCCCGTGTTGCTGCTCGCCGGCAACGTGTCGCTCAGCAAGATCGTGAATCAGCAGGCGTTCGAGACGTGGAACGTGCTCAACCTCACGATCGCGTTCTTCATCTTCCTCGTGGCGGCGTTCGCCGAGACGAACCGGCTGCCGTTCGATCTTCCCGAGGCGGAGTCCGAGCTGATCGCTGGATATCACTCGGAGTACAGCGCGATGAAGTTCTCGCTGTTCTTCATCGCCGAATACGCGAACATGATCACGGCGAGCGCGCTGATGTCGACGCTGTTCTTCGGCGGATGGGACATCCCGTTCACCCTGTGGGACAACGTCGGTCCGCACACCGGGCTCAAGACGCTGCTCACGCTGGGCTGCTTCGCCACCAAGGTGCTGTTCTTCTGCTTCCTCTACATGTGGATCCGGTGGACGCTGCCCCGGTTCCGCTACGACCAGCTCATGTCGCTCGGCTGGAAGTTCATGCTGCCGCTGGCGCTGGGCTACATCGTCGCGATCGCGAGCACGATCGTCACGCTCGACGCGCTCGGCTTCGCACGCGGCTCCGTGCCATTCCACACCGGCCTGATCCTGCTGAACATCGCGGCCGTGGTGATCCTGTTCATGATCCTCGATCGCGGGCGGCTGATCAGCCCCGCGTACTCGCGCCTCAATCAGCGCGACGTTGCCAAGCTGCGGGCAGTGAGCCAATCGCCCCGCGCCCCGTTGCTTCCCGAGACCGGAGACTGATGTCCATCGGCGTCAAGGTCGTCGCACGGCCGACCGAACAGACGAGCTACGTGCGCGCCACGCTCACCGGCATGGCGCACACGCTCAAGCACCTGCTCAATCCGGAGAAGGTGACGACGCAGTATCCCGAGCAGAAGGAGTCGATCTCCAAGCGGTGGCGCGGCACGCACCGCATGCTCACCACGGAGGACGGCAAGGCGAAGTGCGTCGGGTGCGGCCTCTGCCCGACCGTCTGCCCGTCCAACTGCATCAAGCTGGTGCCGGGTGAGGACGAGAAGGGGAACCGCTACCCGCTGGTGTTCGAGATCGACGAGTTCCGCTGCATCTTCTGCGGCTACTGTCAGGAGGTGTGTCCGGAGGAGGCGATCCACGTCGGCCGGCACTACGAGAACGCCGAGTACAGCCGAGAAGGGCACGTGTACGATCTGGAGCGGCTGATGGCGCAGAGCCATCCAGTGTGCGAGATGTGGGATCCAATGGATCCGAAGGGGGAGTGATGTCGCACAACGAGCTCCCGCTGTTCTACGTCTTCCACTTCTATCTCTTCGGGATCATCGCCATCGCTTCGGCGCTGGCGTTCGTCACCCGCAAGAGCCCAGTGGCGGCCGCGCTGTGGCTCGTGAACACGATGTTCAGCCTCGCGGCGCTGTACGTGCTGCTCGACGCGCACTTCATCGGCGTGATCCAGGTGCTCGTCTACGCCGGCGCGATCATGGTGGTGTTCCTGTTCGTCATCATGCTGCTGAACCTCGGCCACGCGTCGGAGGGCGACGCGCGCGGGATGGGCTGGAAGCTCGCGGCCGGACTCGTCGGGCTCGCGCTGCTGGCGCAGGTGTTCGCGCTGACCAAGGCGCGGGTGCCCGAGGCGCTGGCGCTCCCGGAGAACGCGCTCGCCGACCAGGTCACGGCGACCGGAGCGATCGCGCCCGTCGCGGGCCCGCTCTTCCACGAGTATCTGCTGGCGTTCGAGGTGACGAGCGTGTTGCTGCTCGCCGCCGTCATCGGTGCCGTTGTGCTGGGCCGTCGCGGAGGGACCGTCAATGCTCGCTGAGTCGTTGTTCTTCAGCGCGGTGCTGTTCACGATCGGCGTGGTGGGCGTGCTGACCCGCCGGAACGCCATCATCGTGTTCATGTGCGTCGAGCTGATGCTCAACGCGGTGAACCTCACCTTCGTCGCGTTCGCGCAGGTGTACGGCGCGGCGGGGCAGGTCTTCGTCTTCTTCGTCATGACGGTCGCCGCGGCAGAGGCGGCGGTGGGTCTGGCGATCATCATCGCGCTGTTCCGGCACCGGCAGACGGTCGATCTGTCGAACATCAATCTCCTGAAAGGCTGATGCTCCTCCAGCATGCCGCACCGGCGGGCGCACATCCCCTGAGCGGAACGGTCGCGAGCCTGCTTTGGCTCCTGCCGCTCCTCCCGCTGCTCGGCTTCGTGCTGAACGGGCTGCTCTCGCTCACGAGCGCCTTCCACTTCGGGCCCGCGGATCCGAGCGCGAGCCATGACGAAGGTCATGGTGCGGAGCACGCGCACGACTCCAATGCGGGCGGCGCGCACGGCGACGACCATCATCCGGTGGCGCGTCATCGCCATGCGGGGCTCGTCTCGCTGATCGGACCTGGAGTCCTGATCGCCGCGTTCGGGCTCGCGCTCGCGATCTTCCTCGCGATGCGCGGCGTCGGCGAGATGCACGCTCCGTTCGTGCAGCGCTACTTCAGCTGGATGCCCGTCGGCGATCTGCAGATCGACGCCGCGTTCCAGCTCGATCAGCTCTCGATGGTCATGGTGCTGATCATCACGGGGGTCGGTGCGCTCATCCACCTGTTCAGCGTCGGGTACATGCAGGACGATCCGGGCTATCCCCGGTACTTCGCCTACCTGAACCTGTTCGTCTTCTTCATGCTCGTGCTCGTGCTCGGCGCGAGCTACCCGGTGCTGTTCGTCGGGTGGGAAGGCGTGGGACTGTGCTCGTATCTGCTCATCGGGTTCTGGTTCACCGAGAAGGCGAACGCGGACGCCGGCAAGAAGGCGTTCATCGTCAACCGGATCGGCGACTTCGGCTTCCTGATCGCGATGTTCCTGTTGTTCGCGAACGTCGGCCGGCTCGACTTCGTCGGCGTGAACGCGATGGCGCCGACGCTTCCGTTCAGCGGCACGGTCGTCACGGCGATCTGCCTCTTCCTCTTCCTCGGCTGCGCCGGCAAGAGCGCGCAGATCCCGCTGTACGTCTGGCTCCCCGACGCCATGGCCGGTCCGACCCCGGTCTCGGCCCTGATCCATGCGGCGACGATGGTGACGGCCGGCGTCTATCTGATCGCGCGCAGCAACGTGCTGTTCTCGATGGCCCCGGTTGCCCAGCTCACCGTCGTGGTGATCGGCGCGCTGACGGCAGTCTTCGCCGCAACGATCGGGCTCAAGCAGTGGGACATCAAGAAAGTCCTCGCGTACTCCACCGTCTCGCAGCTCGGCTACATGTTCGTCGGCGTCGGCTCCGGTGCCTACGTCGCCGGTGTGTTCCACCTGATGACGCACGCCTTCTTCAAGGCGCTCCTGTTCCTCGGGTCGGGCTCGGTGATCTACGCGATGCACGCGGCGTATCATCACACCCACAACCACGACGACGCCCAGGACATGCGCAACATGGGCGGCCTCCGGCGCTACATGCCGATCACGTGGGCGTTGATGTGGGCGGCCACGCTCGCCATCTCGGGGGTGCCGCCGTTCGCCGGATTCTTCTCGAAGGACGAGATCCTGGGCGCGGTGTTCGCCCGCTCCCATGGGTCGACGCTCGCGGATGCGCACTGGCTCGGCATTCCCGGCAGCACGATCCTCGTCGTGTGCTACGTGCTCGGCCTGGCCGCCGCGCTCATGACGGCGATCTACATGACGCGCATGATGATCTACACCTTCCACGGTCCGAATCGCACCGGAGAGAAGGAGCGCGAGCATCTGCACGAGGCGCCGTGGATCATGACGGGCCCGCTCGTCGTGCTCGGCGTCCTCAGCGTCTTCGGCGGTTGGTTCAACCTGCCGCCCTTCTTCCGCGCGGGACCCACCGGTGCGCTAGAGCACTGGCTCGAGCCGGTCGTCGGTGAGGGCGCGCTGCGCGTGACCAGGGGCGTCCCGCCCGAGATGCAGGGCAGCACCGAGGTGTGGCTGGTGGGTTCGGCCGTGGCGATCGCGCTGCTCGGCATCGTGTTCGCGTGGGTGCGGCTCAAGCCCGAGAGGCTCGTACCCAAGGCGCAGGCGCCGGAAGAGCATGGCTTCGGTCGCGTGCTCGCGAACAAGTACTATGTCGACGAGGCGTATGACGCCGCGGTCGTGCAGCCCGTCGTCGGTGTCTCGCGCGGGTTGCTCTGGCGCGGCGTCGACAACGGTCTGATCGACCGGCTCACGCGGCTCATCGTCCAGAGCAAGGACGACGACGCCGCGGTCGGCACGACCGTCCCGATGGGTGGTTGGCTCGCGCGAGCGGTCGGCTATCTGGGCTCTCAACTCCAGTCCGGGCGTGTCGGCACGTACGCCTGGGTGCTGGTCGTGGGAGTGTTGTTCGTGCTCGGCGCCTTCACCTTCCGCTAGAGACATGCGCGCCCTACTGCTTTCCGTCGGCTACGACCGCTGGATCCTGCCGGCATTGCTGGTGCTTCCGCTGCTCGGCGCGGCACTCATCCTCCTCACCGGCTCTCGCCAGGCGGAGGGCGAAGACGAAGTGGCGTCCGGCGCGGCATCCGCACCGAGCCGGCTCGCCACCGTCGTCTTCGCCATCGAGTTCGTGCTCTCGCTCGGCCTGTGGTGGGCGTTCGATCCGTCGTACGCGGGCTGGCAGCAGGTCTTCGACGTCCGTTGGATTCCCGCGTGGGGCGTGCGGTTCACGCTCGGGCTGGACGGCATCGCACTGATGATGGTGCTGCTCACGACCTTCATCATGCTGCTGGCGTCGATCGGAAGCTGGACGTCGGTGCGCCGGAAGACGCGGGCGTACTACGCGCTGCTGCTCGTGCTCACGACCGGCATGCTCGGCGTGTTCATGTCGCTCGATCTCTTCCTGTTCTACTTCATGTGGGAAGCGATGCTGATCCCGATGTACTTCATCGTCGGCATCTGGGGCGGGGAGCGCCGCATCTACGCGAGCTTGAAGTTCTTCATCTACACGATGCTCGGCTCGCTGCTCATGCTCGTCGGGATCGTGTACCTCGGGCTCGCGGCGGGCCGCGACGTGGTGCTCGATAGCGTGGTCCAGTTCGTCCCGAACTTCTCGTACGACGCCATCATGAGCACGGCGCAGATCACCCCGACTGCGGCGTACTGGCTGTTCGGCGCCTTCTTCCTCGCGTTCGCGGTGAAGGTGCCGATGTTCCCGTTCCACACCTGGCTCCCGGACGCGCACGTCGAGGCGCCGACCGCGGGCTCGGTGGTGCTCGCGTCGATCATGCTGAAGCTCGGAACGTTCGGCTTCCTCAGACTGGCGGTGCCGCTCTTCCCGACTGCCGCGATGGACCCGCGGGTGCGCAACATCATTCTCGCACTCGCGGTGATCGGGATCGTGTACGGCGCGCTCGTCTCGCTCGTGCAGCCAGACTTCAAGAAGCTCGTGGCGTACAGCTCGGTGAGCCATCTCGGCTTCGTCATGCTCGGAATCTTCGCGCTGACCGTACAGAGCGTGCAGGGCGCGCTAATGGTCATGATCAATCACGGCCTCTCGACCGGCGCGCTGTTCTTCCTGATCGGCATGATCTACGAGCGGCGACACACGCGCCTCATCGAGTCGTACGGCGGCCTCGCGCGCGTCGTGCCGCTGTTCGCGACGATGCTCACCTTCGTGTCGTTGAGCTCCATCGGCGTGCCCGGCACCAACGGCTTCGTCGGCGAGTTCCTCGTCCTCATCGGCGCCTTTCGTACCGCTCCCGTCTTCACGGTGATCGCCACGACGAGTGTGATCATCGCGGCGGCGTATCTCCTCTGGGCGATCCAACGCATCCTGTTCAATCCGCTCGACAAGCCGGAGAACGAGCACGTCCCCGATCTGAATCGGCGTGAGCTGCTGCTCATGGCACCGCTTCTTGCCGGCATCATCTGGCTCGGTGTCTATCCGGCGCCGGTGCTGCGCCGAATGCAGACGTCCGCCGAGCAGTTCGTACGCACGGTCGAAACTCGCTCCGCCAGAACGACCGCCCTCACCAGCGCGGGCCGCTGACGATGCGCTACTACAACCTCGCCATCCCGTCGCACCTCACCGCCGCGCTGCTTCCGGATCTGCTGCTGATCGGGGGCGCCATGCTGCTGCTCCTGTTCGCCGTGTGGCGCCGCGAGTCCCGCGAGCATCAGCGCACGATCGGCGTGCTCTCGATCGGGCTGTGCGTCGTGACGCTGGTCGCCGTCATCCTCTACATGTACGCGAGGGGCTCGGCGACGGACGGTCCGATCGCAATGGACAACTTCCGGTGGATGCTGGACATCGTCATCCTCCTCGGCACCATCGGCGCGCTCGCCCTCGGCATCGACGACAACGATCGCGCCGGCACGACGACGGCCGAGACGCACGTGCTCATCCTGCTCGCATCCTCGGGGATGATGCTGCTCGCCGCCGCGCGCGATCTGATAATCGTCTTCCTGGGCATCGAGCTCATGTCGATCTCGGTGTACGCGCTCGCCGGGCTCAACCGTCGCAGCGAGCGCTCGGCGGAAGGCGCGCTCAAGTACTTCCTGCTCGGCGCCTTCTCCACGGCGTTCCTGCTGTACGGCATCGCGCTCGTCTACGGCGCTACCGGCGCGACCGGCCTCTCCGTCATTCATGCCCGCATCGCGGAGAACGGGCTCAGCACGAGTCCGATTCTGTTGATCGGCATCGCGATGCTCCTCGTCGGATTCGGGTTCAAGGTCTCGACCGTGCCGTTCCACATGTGGGCGCCCGATGTCTACGACGGATCGCCGAACCCGATCACGGCCTACATGGCCGCGACGGTGAAGACGGCCGCGTTCGCGGCGTTCATGCGCGTGTGGCTCGAGGCGTTCCCGCAGGAGTTCGGGAGTTGGCATCGCGCGCTCGCCGGACTTGCGATCGCGACGATGATCATCGGCAACGCGATCGGACTGCAGCAGCGCAACCTGAAGCGGCTGCTCGCCTATTCGTCCATCGCGCACGCCGGATTCATACTCGTCGCGATCGCCGCGGGGACGGCGCAGGGCGCGTCAGCGATGATCTTCTACCTGCTCGCGTACACGCTGGCGACGTTCGGCAGCTTCGCCGTGATCATCGTGCTGTCGCGCGGCGACGCGCCGGTCACCACGGACGATCTCAGCGGGCTCTGGACGGTGCGACCCTGGCTGGCGGTCGCGATGGCGGTGTTCATGCTCGCGCTGATGGGATTTCCGGTCTTCGGAGGAGCGGGCTTCCTCGCCAAATGGTTCGTGCTGAAGGCGGCGCTCCAGTCCCCCACGCCGCAGGTCACGCTCGCCGTGATCCTCGTCCTCACCACCGTCATCTCGGCGGGCTACTACCTGTACGTCGTGATGGTGATGTTCATGCGCCCACGCACCGCTGACGCCGCGGTCATTCCGCAGACGCCGGCATGGACCCAGTTCGTCATGGTCGCGTGCGCCGCGGCAATCGTCATCCTCGGTGTGGCGCCCGACATCGCGGTCCGCTTCGCCAACCAGGGAATGCCGAGGCTGGACGTCGTCGCTGCCAGACCTGCCGCGGTCCCGCCACGACACGCGTCGCTCCCTCGCTGAACCAGGGGCCGCGGCGCGGCCCCGACGTCTCCCGCCATACGAGCACCAGACTTGGGCATCGCGTCCGGCATCTTCCGTCAGAACGACATCCGCGGCGTGGTCGGCGACGACCTCACCATCGAGGCCGCGCACGCCATCGGCGTTGCGTACGCGGCACTGATGCGTGCGCGCGGAGTGACGGGCGAGATCGCCGTCGGGCGTGACAATCGGCCGAGCGGCGCCGAGCTGCGTGATGCGCTCGTCGCCGGCCTCACCGAGTCGGGCATCGACGTCGCCGACGTCGGGGTCGTGCCCACGCCGCTGCTCTACTGGAGCTTGTTCAACCTCGGCGTCGCGGGCGGGATTCAGATCACCGGCTCGCACAATCCAGCCGAGTACAACGGATTCAAGCTCTGCCTGGGCACCGAATCGCTGCACGGGCACGACATTCAGGAGCTGTTCGCGCTCATCGACACGAAGCCCACCGCCAGGAAGCGAGGCCGCGTACGCAGCGTCGAAGTCATCGACCGCTACGTCGCGGACGTCGCCGAGCGCATCGGGCGAATCTCTCGGCCGCTCAAGCTGGTGTACGACTGCGGGAACGGCGCGGCGGCGCTCGTGGCACCACAGCTCCTGCGCGCGATCGGGCTCGATGCAATCGGGTTGTTCACCGAGAGCGACGGCACCTTTCCGAATCATCATCCGGATCCCACGGTCCCCGAAAATCTCGACGATCTCGTCGCTGCCGTTCGGCGCGAGGGCGCGGAGCTCGGCATTGCCTTCGATGGCGACGCCGACCGCATCGGTATGGTCGACGGAACCGGCAAGATCATCTGGGGCGATCACCTCCTGATCCTCTACGCGCGCGACGTGTTCGCCCGCATGGGTTCGGGCCAGCCCGTGATCTTCGACGTGAAGTGCAGCCAGGCGTTGCCGGACGCCATCACGCGTGCCGGCGGGACGCCCGTGATGTGGAAGACGGGGCACTCCCTGATCAAGGGAAAGATGAAGGAGCTGAGTGCGCCGCTCGCGGGCGAGATGTCGGGGCACATGTTCTTCGCCGAGGGCTATTACGGCTTCGACGACGCACTCTATGGCGCAGCGCGGCTGCTGCGGATCGTGGCCGATGCCGGCCGGCCAGTGCACGAGCTGCTCGCCGACGTTCCCGACTTCGTCAGCACGCCGGAGATTCGCGTCGACTGCGCCGACGATCTCAAGTTCCCGCTGGTCGAGCGCGCGGTGGCGTACTTTCGTGCGCGGTACGACGTGATCGACGTCGATGGAGTGCGCGTTCTCTTCGGCGACGGTTGGGGGCTGATCCGCGCCTCGAACACGCAGCCGATCCTGGTGACGCGGTTCGAGGCGCGCTCCGAATCGCGACTGGCCGAGATTCGCGGCGAGATGGAGGAGTGGCTTCGCCAGCAGGGCGTCACGGTCTGACGTGACCAGGCGGCGAGTCGTCATCGGCACGCTCGTCGCCGCGGCACTGCTCCTCTCGCTGGGGCGGTGGGGCAGCGAGCGCTACACCGACTATCTCTGGTTCGCCTCGCTCGGCGCGCAGGACATCTGGCGCGCCGAGTATCTGGTGAGTGCGGTGGTGTGGGGAGGCTCGTTCCTCGCGGGCACCGCGTTCGCGTTTCTGAACCTCTACGCGGTGCGGCAATCCGTCGTCTCGCTCGTCCTGCCGCGGCGCATCGCGAACATCGAGATCGGTGAGGAAGTGCCGAGCCGCTACCTGCTGCTCGCCACGCTCGCGCTCTCCGCCGCGCTCGGCGCCGCGCTCACCCTTCCTCGCGACACCTGGACCACCGCGTTGCTCGCGCGCATCGGTCAGACGTTCGGCGAGACCGACCCGTATTTCGGCTTCGACCTCGGCTTCTTCGTCTACTGGATCCCGCTCGAGACGGCCCTGTTCTACTGGGCGATGCTCCTGCTGCTCGTCGTGATCCTCGTCGTGGTCGTGCTGTATGCGCTCACGCCGAGTCTCCGGTGGCAGCGCGGCTCGCTCTACGTGTCGGCCTACGTGCGCCGCCACTTCACCGTGCTGGGCGGCATCCTGCTTCTCGCACTGGCGTGGAGCTACCGTCTCGGGATGTACCGGCTGCTCGCGGAAGGGGGAGGCACCGGGGGCGCGTTCACCGAGATCGATCACCGGGTGACGGTGCCGGCGACACTCGTGCTCTCTCTCGTCACGCTCTGCGCCGCCCTCATCGTCTTGTGGGCCGGCTGGAGTGGACAGATGCGCCTCGCGTTCTTCGCGGTGAGCGCGGTGCTGCTCCTCTCGCTCGTCGCACGCACGGTGGCGCCGCTCGTCGCGCGTCGCTCCGTCGATCCTGACGACTCCTCCGCGCGCGAGCGGCCGTACACCGGCACGCGTCTCACCTACACGCGTCGCGCGTACGCCGTGGACCGCGTGAGAGCCGAGAGCCTCGGCGCCGGCTTTGCGTCGGCGGCCGATCTCGTCTCGCGGGTCGGCGTCTGGGATGCCGCATTGCTCAGCCGCGCCACCGAGCGCACGCGGCACGTGCAGGTGGTAGGGACCGGCGCCGCATGGGCGGCGACGCCGACGGGTCTCGCCGCGATGCTCGTCGAGCGAGGCAATGAGGGGGTGAGCGACGGTCGCGAGTTCTGGGACATCGGCCGCTTCGACGCCTCCGCCGCCGACGAGCGTGGTCAGCCCGTTCGCGCGCCGGCGAGCGGCCGGTTCGGAGACGAGACCGTGCTCGACGAACCGGCGGTGTACGACTCCGCGCCGGGCTACACCGTCGTTGCCGACTCGCTGCAACGGCTCGCCGGCGTCGAGATGGTGAGTACCGGTTCGCGACTCGCGCACGCGTGGAGCCTGCAGAACTTTCGACTGCTCTTCGGCGACCTGCCGACGATCCGTCCGACCATTCTGCGTCGGCGCAGCGCGAGGGAGCGAGTGCGCGCGCTCGCCCCGTTCTTCGTGCAGGGCAGCGAGGTGCTGCCCGTCGTCGCGAACGATTCGCTCTATTGGGCGATCGAGCTCTACGCATCGTCCGACGACTATCCACTCGCCGCGCGCTTTCAGATCCTCGATGAGCAGCGCGGCTACTTCCAACACGCCGCGACCGCGATCATCCACGCACCGAGCGGCCGGGTGCGACTGCTCGCCGATGCCTCGCCCGAGCCGGTGACGGCGAGTTGGATGGGGCGCTTTCCCTCACTCTTCGCCCGGGCCACGTCGCTCTCGCCCGCGCTGCTCGCCGCGCTGCCTCCAATCGCCGACGGAGCGAAGACCCAGGCACTCGCATTCGCGGTCGCGGGATTCCGCGGGGACAGTCTCGAGGTGCGCCGGTTCGCCGCTCCCGACGCCGCCGACTCGGCGGCATCGCGCGAGCCACTTCATGCGCTGCTGCCCGGACTCGGCGTCGCGAGTCTCTGGACGTTGTTGGACGCACAGGACCGGGTGCGCGGCGTCGTCGCGGCCGTCGGTGGCCAGAACCGGGGGACGACCTGGATTCCGCTCAGCTCGGACGCGCAGAAGTGGGGAGGCACCCTCGACCGAATCCGCTCGGCCGACAGCGCCACGCACGAGCCGTCGATCGTCCGCTCGCCGGTGCGGGTGCTGCCGGTGGGCGGCAAGCCCTTGTATCTGCAATCCGCGTTTCGGTGGAGACCGGGGACGAGCCCGCTGCTCGCGCACGTCGCCATCGTGACCGATGACTCCGCTCGCGTTGGCCCCACGCTGGCGGCCGCACTGGGGGTGACGGCGCGTCCGGCCGGTGTGCCACCGCTCGCGCCGGCCGACTCGCGCGTGCGCGCGGAGTCGCTCTATACCGTGATGCGCGACGCGATGCGGCGCGGCGACTGGATGGCGTTCGGTCGCGCGTTCGACGCGCTTGGCGGCGCGCTGCGAGCGCCACCGAGGTGAGCTTGCCTCACCATAGGGCGGGGTCTAGCTTGCCACGGCTGCCAGATGACGCCACGTAACGCACCGACCGCCGTGATCGCGCTGGGCGGAAACGCCCTCGCGCCGGCCGGCGAGAAGAGCACGATCTACGATCAGTTTCGCCATACGCGTGAGAGCCTCGGTCCGATCGTGGATCTCGCGCAGGACGGGTGGAACGTCTGCGTGGTGCACGGCAACGGACCACAGGTCGGTGACGAGCTGCTGCGCAACGAAGTGGCGCGCGGCGAAGCGAATCCGTTGCCGCTCGGTGTGCTCGTCGCCGCGACGGCGGGATGGATCGGCTACATGATCCAGCAGTCGATCGAGAATGCGCTCCGGCGGAATGGGTCGAAGCGCCATGTGGCCACCATCATCACCCAAGTGCAGGTCCGCGCGGACGATCCCGCGCTGCTGGATCCGTCCAAGTTCATCGGGCAGCCGCTCTCCACGGAGCGCGCCGAAGAGCTGCGACGGGAGGGACACGTCGTGAAGGCGGATGGCCGCGGCAATCTGCGGCGTGTGGTCGGAAGCCCGGTGCCACAGGCGATTCACGAGCTCGGGACGATCAAGCGCCTCGTCGAGCAGGGCACGCTCGTCGTGGCGTGCGGTGGCGGCGGCGCGCCGATCTATCTGAACGTGCTGAAGGAATGGGAAGGGTTGGACGCGGTGATCGACAAGGACCTGGCGGCGGCGGTGCTGGCGCGAGATCTGGGCGCGAAGCTGCTGCTGATCCTCACCGACGTCGACGCGGTGTACGCGGACTGGGGTACGCCGCAGCAGCGGGCGCTTCGCCGCCTCACGGTGACGGAGGCGGAGCAGATGGACCGGGCTGGGGCGTTCGGCGAGGGAAGCATGGCGCCGAAGGTCCGCGCGGCGATCGATTTTGCACGGCGCACGGGCGGACGCGCCATCATCACAGTCCTCAGCCGCGGCCAGGATGCGGTGCGCGGCGAGGCGGGAACGACCATCACAGCGGAGACGGCGTGAACATCCACGAGTATCAGGCCAAGGACATCCTGCGCGCCGAGGGCGTGCCGATTCCCCCGGGCGAAGTCGCGACGACTCCCGACCAGGTCGAGGCGATCGCGAAGAAGATCGGCGGCATGGTCGTCGTCAAAGCCCAGGTGCACACGGGCGGACGTGGCAAGGCGGGCGGCGTCAAGCTGGCCAAGACGCCCGCGGAAGCGAAAGAGATCGCGAGCAAGATCCTCGGCATGAAGATCAACGGGCTCACGGTGTACACGGTGCTCGTGACGTCGGCCGCCGACATCGCCACCGAAGCGTACGTCGGTATCATCCTCGACCGCGCGACGAAGAAGCCGGTCTTCATGGTGAGTCCCGCGGGCGGCATCGACATCGAAGAAGTCGCGGCGAAGACCCCGGAGAAGATCCTCAAGCTGCCGATCGACACGCGCTACGGGTTGCAGCCGTACCAGGCGTCGGAGCTCGGCTTTTTTCTGTTCGACGACGTGAAGAAGGTGCGCGCCGCGTCGAAGATCATGATGTCGCTCTATCAGGCGTTCATGAAGAACGACGCGTCGCTCGCCGAGATCAACCCGCTCGTCGTGACCCCCGCGGGCGAGGTGCTCGCGCTCGACGCGAAGATCTCCGTCGACGACAATGCGCTCGACCGGCACCCCGAGTTGGTGAAGCTGCGCGACGAGACGGCCGAGGAGCCGAGCGAGGTCGATGCGCGCAACTCGAACCTCACGTTCATCAAGCTCGATGGCGACGTCGGCTGCGTCGTGAACGGGGCCGGCCTTGCGATGGCGACGATGGATCTCGTGAAGTACTACGGCGGCGAGCCGGCGAACTTCCTCGACATCGGCGGCTCGTCGAATCCGGAGAAGGTGGTGAACGCGCTGCGCATCATCACCGCTGATCCGAGCGTGAAGGTCATCCTGTTCAACATCTTCGGCGGCATCACCCGCACCGACGACGTGGCGAACGGCATCGTGACCGCGACCAAGACCAATCCACTGAAGATTCCCATCGTCATCCGCCTCACCGGCACGAACGAAGAGATCGCCATGAAGATCCTGCAGGAGAATGGATTCAGCGCGTCGTCCGACATGGACGAGGCGGTGCAGAAGGCGGTCGCGCTGGCGAAGGGAGGGAAGGCCGCATGAGCATCTTCATCGACGATTCGACGACGGTGATCGTACAGGGCATCACGGGCCGCGACGGCGGGTTCCACACGAAGCAGATGCTCGAGTACGGGACGAAGATCGTGGGCGGCGTGACACCCGGGAAGGGCGGCCAGACGTTCGAAAACACGGTGCCCGTGTTCAACACCGTGCACGAGGCGGTGCAGGCGACGAAGGCGAACACCTCCGTGATCTACGTGCCGCCGATGTATGCCGCTGATGCGATCATGGAAGCGGCCGACGCGGGCATCAGGTTCATCGTCGCGATCACCGAAGGCGTCCCGGTGCTCGACATGACGAAGGTGTACCCTTTCGTGAAGGAGAAGGGCGCGCGTCTGCTCGGGCCGAACTGTCCCGGTCTCATCACGCCCGGCAAGAGCAAGGTCGGCATCATCCCCGGCCGAATCTGCACGCCGGGCAACATCGGTGTCGTGAGCCGCTCCGGCACGCTGACGTACGAGGTCGTGTATCAGCTCACGCGCGCCGGCATGGGGCAGAGCACCTGCGTCGGCATCGGCGGCGACCCGATCAACGGCACCAACTTCATCGACTGTCTCGCCGCGTTCGAGGCTGATCCGGATACGAAGGCCGTCGCGATGATGGGTGAGATCGGCGGCACGGACGAACAGGAGGCCGCGGCCTTCGTGAAGCAGCACATGAAGAAGCCGGTGGTCGGATTCATCGCCGGACAGACCGCGCCGCCGGGCCGGCGCATGGGCCACGCGGGGGCGATCATCTCCGGATCGTCGGGCACCGCCGCCGAGAAGATCGAGGCGTTTCAGTCGGCCGGGATGGGCGTCGCGAAGCGCCCGATCGACTTCGTCGAGCTGCTCAGAGCGCGCATGTGAGCGTGACGCGTCTCGCACGATGAGATTGCGCGATGTCCTCGCGCCCGAGCGGGTGCTGCTCCCGCTCGAGGCGCGAACGCTACCCGAGGCGGGCGCCGAGCTGCTCGAGCGCGTGCTGCAGGCGCGCGGCGTGCTGGACGCGTACAAGCTGCGCCGACGCGCCGGTGAGACGCCGCCGGAGGATGCCGTCGCGATGGGCGACCGCGCCTTCCTGCTGCACTATCGCACCGACGCCGTCGGCCAGCTGCTCGTCGCGATTGGAATCGCGCCGACGCCGATCTGTCGGCCGGTGCATGGTGAGGAAGCGCAATGCGCGCGTGTCGTGCTCCTCATCGCCGCGCCGCCTCGTCAGGCGGCACGCTACCTTCAGGTCGTTGGCGGCTTCGCGCGGCTCCTTCGCAAGCAGGAGGTGTTCGATGCGATGCTGGCCGCGCGCGACCCGGACGAGCTGATCGGATTGTCCGCCTTCGCGGAGTATCGGCTTCCCGAACAGCTCACCGTGCGCGACGTGATGAGCGATCACCCGCGCACGGTGCTGGCGGACACTCCGTTGAAGGAGGCCGCGCGGATGCTCGTGCGCGCCGGACTCGGTGCGCTGCCGGTGATCGACGAGGGACGCCGCGTGGTCGGCATGGTGAGCGAGCGCGAGGTGATCCGGCATCTGCTCACCACCCAGGTGTTCTCGGGCGCCGACGTGCGGGCCGCCGGCGCGCCGGGCATGGCGTCGCGCACCGTCCGCGACGTGATGTCGCGCCAGGTGATGTGCGTCGCGCCCGAACAGCCGATCGCCGAAGTCGCATCGCTGATGAGTAACAAGGACGTCGACCGCGTCCCGGTGGTCCGCGAGGGCCAACTGGTCGGCTTCCTCACTCGAGGGGACATCGTACGCAAATTGATCGGCACCTGACGGGAATCGTCCCGCGCACCCAAGCACCCAACGAGGAACCATGGCTGGCAACACGACGCTGACGATCATCAAGCCCGACGCGTTTGGCGCGGGCAAGGCGGGAAAGATCATCGCGCTGCTCGAGGAGAAGGGATTCAAGGTGAAGGCGGCGCGCGTGCTGCAGCTCACGAAGGTGCAGGCTGGCGAGTTCTACGCCGTGCATCGTGAGCGTCCGTTCTACGGCGAGCTGGTGGAGTTCATGACGTCGGGCCCATGCATGCCGCTGGTGCTCGAGAAGGCCGGAGCGGTGGCGGCGCTGCGCGACGCGATCGGTGCGACCGACCCGGCGGAAGCGGCGGCGGGCACGGTGCGGAAGCTCTATGCGGAGTCGAAGGGGCGGAACGCGATCCACGCCTCCGATTCCGACGACAACGCGGCCCGCGAGGCACGGTTCTTCTTCGCCGAGACCGAGCTCCTCTGGGGTTGACGAAGTGGTCCGGCGCCACGGGGGCGGGCCTCTCCCCCGCCGTGGGGCCAGACTTGATAAGTGCAAGCGAGACAAGTAGTTTTCTAGGCTATGCTGTCCTTTGACATTCGGTCGCTCACCGAGCGCGCCGTCACCGTCGACGATGTGTTGCCGACGACTGATCCGGTGTGGGCGGAGGGCGACCCGAAGCCGTCGTCACCGCTCCGCGTGAAGGGGCGGCTCTCCTCGGCCGGGCCGGGCCAGTTCTATTGGCATGGCACGATCGAAGGGGACGTGGCACTCGAGTGTCGTCGCTGTCTGGGCGATGCGTTGGGCCATGTGTCCGAGGAGGCGCACCTCATCTTCGCGGAAGCGGGGACCGAAGGTGTGGAGGACGATCCCGATGTCTATCTGCTCGATGATCGCAAGGCGGAGCTCGACCTCCGTCCCGCGCTCCGCGAGCAGTGGTTGTTGCATGTCCCCGGCTACGCGTTGTGCCGGGACGATTGTCAGGGCTTATGTCCGACGTGTGGGGCCGAGCTGAACGCCGGCCCGTGCGACTGTGCCACCTCCGCGGCGGATCCTCGCTGGGAGGCGTTGCGGAAGCTGCGCGAAGAACAGCGCTGAGTCGTCCGGTCCTTACTCCATTTTTTCGTCCTGACCCATGGCCGTCCCGAAGCGCAGAACATCGAAGCGAAAGAAGCGCGCCCGCAACACGCACAAGACCGCTCCCGCGATCGCGATTCAGAAGTGCCCCCGCTGCCAGGCGATGAAGCGGCCGCACCACGTCTGTGCGGAGTGCGGGTACTACGCCGGTGAGCAGCGAGTAGCCGCCAAGGAAGCCTGACCTTGGCGCGGATCGCGTTGGACGCCATGGGAGGCGACTTCGCTCCCCAGGCGACCGTAGCCGGCGCGCTCCTCGCGCTCGCCGAGCTCGATCCCGCTCACACGATCCAACTCGTCGGCAGCACCGCCGTCGTGGACGCGCAGCTACGCGCGCTCCTCGACGGCGACCTGTCGTCGCACGCCGCGCACCGCGATCGCCTCACGATCGTCGAGGCGCCCGACGTCATCGAGATGTCCGACAAGCCCAGCGCCGCGGTGCGGGGCAAGCCGAACAGCTCCATGACCGTCGGCATTCGCATGCAGGCCGAGGGCGAGTCCGATGCGTTCGTCTCCGCCGGCAACACCGGCGCACAGATGGCCGCGTCGATGGTCCTCCTCCGCCTGCACGCCGGCCTCAAACGGCCCGCGATCGTCACGCTCTTCCCGTCGGCACGCAATCCGGTCGCGGTGCTCGACTCGGGCGCGAACGTCGACTGCTCCGCCGATGAGCTCATCCAGTTCGCCCGCCTCGGCGCGACGTATGCCCAGTGCGTGCTCGGCCGCGCGAACCCTGCGGTCGGATTGCTGAGCATCGGCGAGGAGCCCGAGAAGGGGAACTCCGTGACGAAGGAGGCGCATCAATTGCTTCAGAGCTCCGGGCTCAACTTCATCGGCAACGTCGAAGGGCGCGACCTGCCCGCCGGAGGGAACGAGCGCGACGCGGTCGACGTCGTCGTCTGCGACGGGTTCGTCGGGAACGTGGTGCTCAAGTTCTACGAGGCCATCGCGCCCTTCATGATCGGCACGCTCCGGAAGGCGGGTGTGAGCGCCGATCAGCTCGAGAAGGGGCTCAAGCATCTCGACTACTCCGAGTATGGCGGCGCGCCGCTCCTCGGCGTGAAGGGGGTCAGCATCATCTCCCACGGGAAATCCACCTCTCGCGCGATCAAGAACGCGATCAAGGTCGCCGCGCAGGCCGTCACGAGCGGCATGAACGACCAGATCGGCGAACGACTCGCCGCCGCAACCGAGACCGCGGCATGAAGCGCCCCGTCGCGTACGTCGCCGGCACCGGTCGTGGAATCCCGGCGAAAGTGATGACCAACCACGATTTCGCCGCGCTCGGGCTCGAGACGTCGCACGACTGGATCGTCGAGCGAACCGGAATCGTCGAGCGGCACATCGCGGTCGACGGTGAGTCCACGTGCAGCATGGCCGCGACGGCGGCCCGCCAGGCGATGACCCGCGCCGGTGTCCAGGCGGGCGAGCTGGATGCGATCGTGCTCAGCACGGCGACGCCCGACCGGCTGCTGCCGTCCACCGCCGTGGATCTGCAGGCGCAGCTCGGCGCCACCCGTGCGGCCGCGTTCGATCTCTCCGCGGCGTGCACCGGCTGGCTCTACGGCATGACCGTCGCCGAGGGGTTGATCCAGTCCGGCGTCGTCGAGACGGCGCTCGTCGTGGGCGCGGAGAAGATGAGCGCGATCGTCGACTGGCAGGACCGCTCCACGTGCGTGCTGTTCGGCGATGGTGCCGGTGCCGTCGTGCTCAAGCGCGGGGCGTCGGCCAGCCAGCGCGGCATCCTCAGCACCTTCATGCGCAGTGATGGAACGCTCGCGGAACTGTTGTGGCGCCCGAGCGGCGGCGCGGCGGTCCCGTTCAGCGACGCCGTGCTGCAGGATCGCTCGTCGTACGTGAAGATGGCCGGCCGCGAGGTGTTCAAGCACGCGGTGCGGCAGATGAGCGAGGCGTGTGATCGCGCGCTCGACGGCGCGAAGCTGACGGGCTCGGACATCGACGTGCTCATTCCGCATCAGGCGAACAACCGCATCATCGAGGCGACCGCGAAGCACGCCGGGATCTCGATGGAGAAGGTGTACGTGAACGTCGACCGCTTCGGCAACACGTCGTCCGCCTCGATTCCCATCGCCCTCGACGAGGCCGTCGAGCGGGGGCGCATCCGGGAAGGCACCACCGCGCTCCTCTGCGCCTTCGGTGCGGGATTCACCTGGGGCTCGATGGTCGTCCGCTTCTAACGCCATGCAGAACGTCGTCCTGCTCTTTCCCGGCCAGGGCTCGCAAGTGCCGGGGATGGGGAAAGATCTCGCCGAGCGCTTTTCGGTCGCCCGCGAGGTGTTCGAGGCCGCCGATGTCGCAATCGGCGCACCGCTCACTCGGCTCTGTTTCGAGGGCCCCGCCGAGGAGCTCACGCGCACCCTGAACGCGCAGCCCGCGCTGCTCACCCACGGCGCGGCCGTGTGGGCGGTCGTGCGCGATGCGTTGGGCTCGCGCGTCGTCGCTGCAGCGGGCCATTCGCTCGGCGAGTTCACCGCGTATCACGCGGCCGACGCGCTCCCGCTGCCCGAAGCGGTGCAGTTGGTTCGGCGCCGTGGAGAGCTCATGTTCGAAGCCGGCGTGAAGCGGCCCGGCGCGATGGCGGCGATTCTCGGCAGCCTGAGCGTGCCGATCGAGGAGATCTGCGAGGAGGCCACCTCGGAAGGCGGCCTCGCCGTGCCCGCGAACTTCAACTGCCCTGGCCAGATCGTCATCAGCGGCGATCCGGCGGGCGTCGACCGCGCGATGGAGCTGGCGAAGGTGGCCGGCGCGAAAGGGAAGCGGCTGAACGTGAGTGGCGCGTTTCATTCACCGCTGATGGAGAGTGCGGCGATCGGACTGTCGGAGGCGATCGACCGCGCGCACCTCGCCGATCCTCGCTTCCCGGTGTACGCGAACGTGAACGCGCAACCGGTCAAGGATGCGGCCCTTGCGCGGCGTCTGCTCATCGACCAGCTCACGTCGCCGGTGCAGTGGATTCGCGAGATCGAGGCGCTCGCGCTGCTGCATCCCGACGCACTGTACGTCGAGATGGGACCGGGGACCGTGCTCAAGGGTCTCGTGAAGAAGATCGCGCCCGCTCTCACCGTCGTGAGCTGCGGCACCGGCGCCGACGTCGACGCACTTCTCACTCTCGTGAACGCGTGAAGATCGATCTGACCGGGCGCACCGCGCTCGTCACGGGGAGCACTCGCGGGATCGGCCGCGCCATCGCCGACACGCTCACCGGCGCGGGAGCGCGCGTCGCCGTGGTGGGACGCGATCTGGCGCGCGCCACCGAGACTGCCGCCGCCGTCGGCGGAGGCGCCCAGGGGTTCGCGTGCGACGTCGCTGATGCCGCGTCCGTCGCGTCGCTGGTCGAGAGCGTCGAGCAGGCCTTCGGTCGGGTCGACATCCTCGTCAACAACGCCGGCCTGACGCGCGACAACATCCTCTTCCGGATCAAGGACGAGGACTGGGACGCGGTGCTCGACGCGAATCTGCGCGGCGCGTTCGTTGCCATCCGAGCCGCCTCGCGCGGCATGATGAAGCGGCGCTGGGGACGCATCGTGAACATCGCCAGCGTGGTGGGGCTGACGGGCAACAAGGGTCAGTCCAACTATGCGGCGAGCAAGGCGGGGCTGATCGGCCTCACCAAGTCGGTCGCGAAGGAGCTGGGCTCACGCAACATCCTCGTGAACGCGATCGCTCCCGGCTACATCGAGACCGACATGACCGCCGCGATGACGCCGGAAGCGCGCACGGCGTTGTCGGGGATGATTCCGCTCGAGCGCCTCGGTGCGCCGGCGGACGTGGCCGCGGCGGTCGCGTTTCTCTCGTCGGAGCACGCGTCGTACATCACGGGGCAGGTGCTCGTGGTGGACGGCGGGATGGTGATGTGACGTGGGAGATGACCCCACAGAAGTGACATTCAGGGCGAACTTTCGCTAACTTTCCCGCGTTCAAAACTTACAGGAGCAAGCCCAATGGCCGACAACGCCCAGAAGGTCCGTGACATCATCGAGAAGGAGCTCGGCGTCGAGCGCGACAAGATGACCGATGAGGCGAGCTTCATCGAAGACCTCGGGGCGGACAGCCTCGACATCGTCGAGCTCGTGATGGAGTTCGAGAAGGAGTTCAACATCGACATTCCGGACGAGGACGCGGAGAAGCTGCGTACGGTCGGCGATGCGGTGGCCTACCTGAACAACAAGGTCTCGGCCTGATGCGGCGTCGGGTCGTCGTCACGGGGCTCGGCGCCGTGACGCCCATCGGCAACGATGTGGCGACGACTTGGCGCGCGCTTCAGGCGGGCGTGTCCGGCGCGACGAGCATCACCAAGTTCGATGCTTCGAAGTTCCCGGTACGCTTCGCGTGCGAGGTCAAGGACTTCGACCCGCTCAAGACGATGGATCGCAAGGAGGCGAAGCGCGCGGACCAGTACGCCCAGTACGCCGTCGCCGCGGCGGTCGAGGCGATGGCGGACGCGGGGCTCTCGCAGGGGAGCTACGACGTGGACCGCACGGGCGTGATCGTCGGCAGCGGGATCGGCGGCCTCAAGAGCTTCGAGGAGCAGCACGACGTCTATCGAGAGCGGGGGGCCAGCAAGATCAGCCCCTTCTTCATCCCGATGTTCATCGCCGACATCGCCGCGGGCGTCGTGTCCATGCGCTTCAACGCGCGCGGACCCAACTACGCCACGGTCTCGGCCTGCTCGACGAGCGCGCACGCGATCGGTGACGCGTTCCGCTCCATCCAGTACGGCGACGCGGACATCATGATCAGCGGCGGGGCCGAGGCGACCGTGACGCCGATGGCGATCGGCGGCTTCGCGAACATGACCGCGCTCTCGGAGCGTAACGACAGCCCGGAGACCGCGTCCCGTCCGTTCGACGCGACCCGCGACGGCTTCGTGATGGGCGAGGGCGCCGGGATCGTCATCCTCGAGGAGCTCGAGCACGCACTGGCGCGCGGCGCGCGCATCTACGGCGAGGTCGGAGGCTATCGCGCCTCGGGTGATGCGTACCACCTCACCGGCCAGCTCCCCGAGCACGAAGGGTTGCAGCGCGCGATGCGCGGCGCGCTCGCCGATGCGGGCCTGTCGCCCGCCGATGTGGACTACGTGAACGCGCACGGAACTTCCACGCCGCTCAACGACTCCAACGAGGCGACGGCGATCGCCAAGGTATTCGGCGACTCGGCGAAGGAGATCAGCATCTCCTCGACCAAGTCGATGACCGGGCACATGCTCGGTGCGGCGGGCGCGGTGGAGTTCATCGCGTCGACGCTCAGCATCCGCGATCAGATCGTTCCACCGACGATCAACTACTGCACTCCGGATCCCTCGTGTGGGGATCTGGATTTCACGCCGAATCAGGCGAAGCGGCGCGAGGTGCGCGCCGCTCTGAGCAACAGCGCCGGTTTCGGCGGACACAACGTCGCCCTCGTCGTCAAGCGTTTCACGGAGTAGCCGTGCCTCTCGCTGTCGTGTTCGACCGCTCGCGCATCACGGACCCGGCGCTGCAGCCCATCGCCGACAAGGTCTCGGCGGGCGAGCGCCTCACTCCGGCGGATGGAGTCACGCTGTTCCGCACCGGGGACCTCCACGGGCTTGGCACGCTGGCCGATGCGGTGAACCGTGCCAGGCACGGCGACCGCGTCACCTTCGCGTCCAACCAGCACATCAATCCGACGAACGTCTGCATCCTCCGCACGACG
>DASYMZ010000144.1:0-24560 GCA_036008805.1 Gemmatimonadaceae bacterium | reverse complement strand
AGAGATCTCTCCGCCACACCCCCAAATCTCGTTGCCGTTGCAGTTCTCTGCGCTCTCTGCAGTTCTCCGCGCCTCTGTGTGTGCTGTTGCAGTTGCCGTGGCTGTTGCCGTTCATCCGGCCGTTCCCGTGTCATCCGTCTGCGATCCGTGATCCCGCTCTTGGATCGCCACCTGGAGCTCTCCTCTCAGCGCCCGCCCTGAGGCAACGCATACACGACGATCGCATCGGACACCCCGAACGGCCCACCATCCCCACCGGCGCTGATCGCCACGAACTGACGCCCCGCCGCGCCGGCGGAATAGGTCATCGGCGTCGCCTTGCCCGACGCGGGCAGCGTCGCGTGCCACAGCTCGCGCCCGGTGCGCGTCTCGAATGCGCGGAACGTGCGATCGATCGTCGCGCCGATGAAGGTCACGCCGCCCGCCGTGGTGATCGCCCCTCCCAGATTCGGCGCACCAGTCGGGGCACCGCTGCCCGGCATCGATCCCAATGGCACTCGCCACACGATCGCGCCGCGCCGCAGATCCACTCCCACCAGCGCGCCGAACGGCGGCGGCGTGCACGGCGCGAGGCTCGGCAGGAAGAACAGCTCGCGATACATCCCGTACGGCGTGCCGCGCTGCGGCGCGTACTCGGCGCCGATCCGGCTCGCCGGCGCGCCACGCCGCACCGAATCCAGCGACGCGCGCGCGATCAGCCGCACCAGTGCGGCCACGGTGTTCGTCGGCACGACGGCGATCTGCGCGGTTGGATCGAACGCGACGCCACCCCAATGCGCGCCGCCGATGTTCGACGGGCGCACGATGGAGCCCTCGACGCTCGGCGGCGTGAACGGCCCTTCGTTGCGCATCCCCGCGATGCGCGCTCGGCACGCGGCACGATCCGCGTCGTTCGCGCCCCACACGCTGTCGGCCACGAGACCCTGCGGCGAGAGCGGACCGATCGCGCTCGCGGGCTGGGTTGGCCACGCCTCCTCACCGGCGATCGTCGAGCGCGGCACGGGCCTCTCCTCCACCGGCACGATCGGAACACCCGTCTCGCGATCGAGCACGAAGAGCTGGCCGGTCTTCGTCGCCTGGAGCACGGCGTCACGCGCACGGCCGCCGTACTGCACCGTCACGAGCGACGGCGGCGACGCGTTGTCGTAGTCCCACAGGTCGTGATGCACGGTCTGGAACGACCACACGACCTTTCCCGTGCTCGCGCGGAGCGCGGTGATCGAGTTCGCGTAGCGGTTCGCGCCGAGCCGCTCGCCGCCGTAATAGTCGGGGCTCGCGCTCCCAGTCGGCACGAAGACGAGATCGCGCGCCGGATCCGCCGCGAGCACCGACCACGCGTTCGCCGCGCCAGTGTGGTGCGCGCGCACGCCGCGCCACGTCGCGTAACCGGGATCGGTCGAATCCTGCGGGACGGGATCCCACGTCCACCGCTTCGCGCCGGTGCGCACGTCGAACGCGCGCACCTCGCCGCTCGCACCGTCGGTCGCCTGGTTGTCCGCCGTCGCGGAGCCGACGACGATCACGCCGTTCACCACGACCGGCGGCGACGTCTCCTCGTAGTCGCTCGTCTCGAGCGGTGTGTTGCGCAGTCCCACGCGCAGATCGACGATGCCGTGGTCGCCGAAGTCGTCGCACAACGTGCCAGTCGCCGCGTCGATCGACAGCAGCCGCGCATCCACGGTCGCGGCGACGATGCGTCGCCGGCACGGCTGGCCCGCCGCGCGAGACGGGTCGAGCCACGTCGACACGCCGCGGCTGGTGTGATCACCGAACCCGATCGTGCGATCGAGCCGCGCGTCGAACACCCAGCGCTCCGCGCCGGACTCCGCGTCCAACGCGATGACCCGCCCGAGCGGCGTGATGAGATACATCACTCCATCGACGACGATCGGCGTCGCCTCGAGCGAGCGCGGACGCTTCGTCTGCACCGTCGGCGCGAGCTCGCCGGTGTGATAGGTCCACGCGACGGCGAGCCGCGCGACGTTCGCCGTGTCGATCTGGGTCAGGCGCGAGTGCCGGCCGCCGAGCACGTCGCCGCCGTATGCGGACCATTCGCCGGGCGACGCGCTCGCCGGCGAGACCTCGTGCATCGTGTGCGGCGCACACGCGACGGAGATCGAGAGTGCTGCAACGACGAGGGCGACGGGGGCGATGTTCACGCCCCCAGTCTAGCTCAATCGCGCGAGAGTCGCGAAGCGACGGCGGCGATGCGCCGTGCCGAGTCGCGGAAGCCGTTGGCCTGACTCGCACGCGTGCGCAGGAGCGCAGCGGTCTCCTCCGCTCGGCCCGACGCGGTGTGCGCGCCCGTCTCGAGTCCGATGATCGCCTCGGAGAGCGTCGTCATGCGCTGCGATTGGCGGCGCGACACCTCCGCCGTCTCGGCGACGATCGACGTCACCCGCTCGATGCTCGACGAGATCGCGTCGAGCGCCTCGGTCGCCTGGAGCGCGACCGCGCCGACGTCGCCGACTTCCTGCTCGTTGGTGAGCATGAGCTGCGCGACCTCGCCCATGTGGGCGCGCACGTCGCCGACGGTGCCCTGGATCTCGCGCGCCGCGCGCTCGCTCTCGCCGGCGAGCTTGCGCACTTCGTCAGCGACGACGGCGAACCCCTTCCCCTGCTCGCCCGCGCGCGCCGCCTCGATCGCCGCGTTCAGCGCGAGGAGGTTGGTCTGGCGCGCGAGCCGCGTGATCCGCTCGACGAAGCCGCCGATGCGGTCGGAGACCTCGTCGAGCGTGCGCACGCGCTCGGCGCTGGCGCGCACGCGCTCGCCGACGCTCACCAGTGTGGCCGAGGCGCGTGTGATCGCATCTCGGCTCGAGCCGGCCGCGGTGGTGAGCTGTCCGATCGCCTGCTCCATCGCCTGCGCGCGCTCGTGCAGCCGCTCCGCCGCGTCGCGCGCGTCGCGCACCTGGCGCGTGCCGTCGCGCGTGAAGCTGCGCTGGCGCTCCATCTCCACGGAGAGCTCGTCGAGCGTCGCGGTGAAGTTGCGACCCAGCTCGTCCAGCTCGTTCACCGCGCCGGTGAGGTCGCGAGCGATCGCGCTCGTCTCCGCCGCTTCTCGGGCGACGGTGGCCGAGAGATCGTCCGAGCTGGCGCGCGAGTCGGCGCCCGGCGCGGCGGCGGCGTCGGCACCCGTCTGCCCGAGCGCGATCGCCGCGACGCCGCTCACGACGAGCAGGAGAAATGCGCTGAGCGTCTCGGTGCGCGAGCCGGCGGGGATGAAGCCGGCCATCGCGCGCACGAGCAGCGCGATCGCATAGGTGCCGACCGGCGCGGCGAGCGCGAGCAGCGATGTGCCGCGCCGTCCGTGGACGGTGATCGCGAGCAGGAAGACGGCGGCCAGCGCGGGCGACGAGACTCCGACCGCGAGCGCGCCGAGCGCCGCGGCATCGCCGAGGATGGCGATGGTGTCGGACTGCGCGCCGCGAGCAGCGATCGAGGTGAGCCAGACCAGAACCACGGACGCGACGAACCCGATCGCCATCCATCGGACGGACGCGGGATCGCCGGCGAGCATGTGCGGCAGCGCGGCGAGCGCGACGCCCGCGACGAGCGCGAGACGCGGGGCGAGCGAGTACGAAGTCACGGAGCGAGTCACCAGAGCGAGGGATCGCGGCGGAAGAGCAGCCGGACACGGAACGGCCGCTCGCCGACGAACACCGTCTTGTCGAGGAAGATGTCGGCGCCGACCACCTCGGCCGTCACCGTCTGGGCGCGGCGGTCCTTGGCCGGCGTCGGGACGAAGGTGAGGGTCCTTCCGCGGTCGGCGTAGCGGCCGACCGAGAGCTCGTCGCGCGCGGGCGGCATCTTCATCGGCTGGCGGCTGTCGATCACGTCCTGCGCATAGCGGTAGCTGAGCGTGTATCGGCCGTCGGCGCTGAGCCGGAGCACGGCCAGGTCGAGCCGAGCCCAGTGCACCAGTCCCTGGACGGCGGGCACTTTCGTGGTCCAGGGAAGCTTCTCTCCATTGGCGAGCACGGCGACGTACGAGCCGGTCGGCACGCCGGACGAGGCGCTCGGCGTGGCCGGCGCGACGCGCGCGAACGCCGGCGTGGGCCGGTGAACCGGCAGCGCGCCGAGCATGACGAGAGCGACGGCGTAGGGAGCGAGCTTGGGAAGCACGGAATGAAGAAAGGGGGGCAGGCGTGCCAAAGGTGCCGGTCGCGCGTGGCGCCGGTCTAGAGAGACGAGCAGCACAACAAATGGTTCCGCCGTATTGAGGCAGTGCCGGGCGCGGCCGAAGACGCATCGCCTGCGCTCCAGTATTGGGCACGACACCTTCGCGCCGCTCCGGGAGACTCAGAGAGATGGTTGACGACTATCAGGGTGTGGCTGAACTGCTGCCGCCGGAGAGTCTCGCCTGGTATCACGAGTGCTTCGGTGAAGCGCCCGTGATGGTCGCGCTGCATCGAAACGGGCGGTACCTCTACCTGAATCGCGCTGGTCAGGCGAGCGTGGGGGTGCGATCGCTCGACGAGGTGGTTGGCCGGAGCGTGCTCGATTTCGTCGCGCCCGACGAGCATCCGATCGTCGAATCGCGGATCGGCGCGGCGTCCGAAGCGCACGCGATCTCACCGCTTCGCCACGCGCGCTGTCGCCGCGTGGACGGCACGCTGTTCGACGTCGAGGTGATGACCGTGCCCGTCACCGTCGGCGGCGTACGGGTGGTACAGAGCATCGCGCTGGACGTCACCGAGCGCGATCGCGTGGCGCGGGCCTTCGCTCAGTCGGAGGAGAAGTTCGCCACGGCGTTCGAGGCGAGCCCGGACGGGATCGTCATCGTGCGGCTCGGCGACCTGCGCATCGTCAACGCGAACCCGGCGTGGTGCGAGCTCACCGGCACGTCGCGCGCGGGGGTGAGCGGCACGTCGCTGCGCGAGCTGCCGATCGTGCTCAAGCCCGAGGAGCAGCGCGACCTGTTCACGCGCATCGAGCACGACGGTCGGCTGCGCGACCTCGCGATCCAGTATCGCCAGTCCGCCGGCACGGAGTGGCGCCATGCGCTCGTCTCGGCCGAGGCGCTGGAGCTGGAGGGTGCGCGCTGCGTGCTGGCGATCGCGCGCGACGTGACCGAAGACCGGCTGCTGCAGGCTCGGCTGCGCCAGAGCCAGAAGATGGACGCGGTCGGCCAGCTCGCGGGCGGCATCGCGCACGACTTCAACAACCTGCTCACCGTGATTCGGGCCAACGCCGAGCTGGTGATCGGCGATCTACCGCTGTCGGAGGGGAGTCACGAGGATCTGGGCGCGATCCTCGCCGCGTGCGACCGCGCGGCGGCGCTGACGCGGCAGCTCCTCGCGTTCAGTCGCACGCAGCCGCTCGACATGCGGCCATTCGACCTGAACGACACGCTGCGCACGGCGGGCCAGATGATCTCACGGCTGCTCGGCCCCGCGATCACCATCGACTGGCGGCTCGGCGAGGTGCCGAAGGTGCTCGCCGACCGCGGTCAGGTCGAGCAGATCCTGATGAACCTTCTCGTCAACGCGCGCGACGCGATGCCGGAGGGAGGGCTGATCACGCTGGAGACGGAAGCGGAGCAGGTGACCGAGTCGACCTTCCGCGAGCACGTGACGGGGATCGCCGTGGTGCCGGGCCCGTTCGTGCGCTGGACCGTGAGCGATCGCGGCCACGGCATGTCGGCGGAGACGCGGGCGCGGGTGTTCGAGCCGTTCTTCACCACGAAGCAACCCGGCAGCGGAACGGGGCTCGGGCTCGCGACGGTGTATGGGATCGTGAAGCAGTCGCAGGGCTACATCTGGATCGACAGTGCGGTCGGCGTGGGGACGTCGGTGCACGTGTACTTGCCGGTGGCGCTCTGACGGCTGGTGCGACTGCCGGTGCCGTGCTTGCGGGTGTTCGCGTGGATGTGGAGTGCGGTGATGGTGCAACAAGGAGTCCGTCCCCACTTCGTCCGCTCGCGGCTCGCACTGCAGTACGCGGGTAAACCCGGGGGGAGGTAGGAGGATTGGCATACGGGTCCTCCTGATTCGGGCCGCCTTCGGACGGATCGCTGCGCCACTCCGGTCCTCCCGGAGCGAACGGAGCGACTCGCGGGATCTGCACCTTGGTGCCAGCCTAACCACGTGGCATCCAAGCATTGGGCGTTGGTTGGATGCCGGTCGCCGTACGGCGTACGAAGATACGGGTGTACGGTACCCACTACCCGCCGTTCGGAGTTCACTTCGCCAGCGCGCCGCGTCCAATCACCGAGTTGTCATACCCGATGAGCTGCACCCCCTGCGCGTGTCCGCCCGAGAGGTCGAACACGAAGATCATTCCGGGCTCGGTGTAGAACTGACCTCTGAACTTGCCCGACGCGGGATAGGTGATGTGGAAGCGGCGGTCGCCGACGGGAACGAGCTCCACCTCATTGCCGAACACATCGATCGGGCGCGCGACGACCTTGAGCGCGTCGTTCACCTCGCGGATCGTCACGTCGGTGTCGTAGGACGCGCGGCCACCAGTGGGGGTGACATGCAGATGGTAGGTCCCGACGTACGCCGGCCGCTCGTCCGCCGGCAGTGACACCATCCGCGGCAGCTCGACGCCGATCTGGACCGGCACGTACGTCGTGCCCCAGTGCATGCGAAGCGTCGTGCCGTCGGGGGTGACGATCGGGAAGTACCAGGTCAGCGCTTCCATGTGCATCCCCTGCTCCGGCTTCACCGCGATGCGGAGCTGATCGTCTTCGGGGCCGGGCGGACGTGTATGGAAGCGCCTCGCCGCCCTCGAGAAGATCATCGTCCACGGCGCGGGCGCCGCTGCGGGAACGAGCCAGATGGAGTACTTCCCCTTCGGCAGCGGCTGTCCGTCGACGCGAACGTCGGTGTCGACGTCGATCGTCGTCGCCCAGTTGGCGCCGGGCGTCCACTTGTCGCCCCACCGCACCACTCCGCCTTCACCGAACAGGGTGCGACCGCGCGCGACGGGCCGATCGTACTCGACGGCGATCGTCGTCCCGCTCACCCGCTGGGTCACGGTGCCGTGCTCGCTCGCGCGGATCTGCGCGCAGGCGAGGGCCGGCGTCATGGACAGAACGGAGGCGACGAGAGCGGAGCGGATGCGCATGCGGCGTGGTGAAACCGTCATCCTGAGCGAGCGGAGCGAGTCGAGGGCGCTGCACCTGTTGCCGCACCGTGACCCGTCGCGATTCACCCGAACTTCGCGTCGATGGCCGTGCGGATCTGGTCGAGCGTCTTTCCCTCGCCGTGCATCCGGAAGGCGAGTCGCGCCTGCCCCTGACAGATCATGCAGTGCTGCGCCATGCCATCGGTCTCGAAGCACGAGAGCAGCGAGTAGAACTCCGGCAGCTCGGCGCATCCACAGTTGCAGCGGACGCCGTCGACCACCTGCGGGATCTGCCGCACCATGTCGAATACCGGCGCCGCGTCGGGGTTCTCCTTGAGCTGGCCTTTCGTCAGTACCTTGGACGCGTCGATCCCCGGCCTCGGAGTCGGATGCGTGTGCGGTCCGCTCGCGCGAGCGCGCGTGAGCACGCCGGCCCACGCGGGCGACGGCCGGCCCAGCGCGAGCGCCGCGGCGAGCAGGGCACCGGCAGACCGACCGATGAACTCGCGTCGCGCGAGCGCGGGATCGTCGGGATCGTGCGGAGGGTGGCGCAGAGAGACTCCAGGACGACGGAAACCCATGGTACCGCGAAGGTTGCCGGGAAGATCCCCACTCGGCAAGTGAGCTGAGCGGCGGTCGCTCAGCGTGCCGCGCCGAGCCAGCCGTGGCGGCGCATCCAGCCCTCGGCGAGCGTCGGCCACACGGAGAGCACGGGGTCCTTCGGCGCCATGCCATATCCGTGGCCGCCGTGCTCGAAGATGTGCATCTCGACCGGCACGGCCGCGTCGCGCAGCGCGCGATACATCAGGATCGCGTTCTCCACCGGCACGGTGCGGTCGTCGGTGCTGTGGACGATGAACGCGGGCGGCGTCGCACGCGTCACCTGCGTCTCGTTCGACAACAGCCGCACGAGCGCGGGATCCGGGTTGGGGCCGAGCACGTTGTCGTGCGAGCCGCGATGCGTCACGGAGTCGCGCATCGTGATCACCGGATAGATCAGCATCATGAAGTCGGGGCGCGAGCTCACGCGGTCGATCGCGTCGCCGCCCGACGTCCCGCCCGCGTCGAAGTGGGTGCCCGCGGTGGACGCGAGATGCCCGCCCGCCGAGAAGCCGATGATGCCGAGTCGGTTCGGGTCGACGCCCCACTCCGTCGCGCGGGCGCGCACGGTGCGGATGGCGCGCTGCGCGTCGGTGATCATGGTGGGGTGATGGTATTGCGGACCGAGCCGGTACTTCACGACGAACGCAGTGACTCCGTTGCCGGCGAGCCAGTTCGCGATCTGGCTGCCTTCGTGGTCCATCGCGAGGTGTGTGTAGCCGCCGCCGGGAAAGACGACGACGGCGGTGCCGTTGGCTTTGCCGGCCGGCGGGAGATATGGGGTGATGTCCGGCTGATCGGTCGGCGCGGTGCCGAGCGCCCCTGGCGCGCCGTTGGCCCAGAGCGGGAAGGTCGGCTGCACGCGCGCGACGAGCGGACGCGCGGGCGCCGCCTGCGCTGTCGGACTGCTCACGGCGACGGGAGCACTCGTCGTGCTCGGTGCCGGCGCGCTCGAGCAGGCTTGGACCAGCGCGGCGCACGCGAGCGTCGACACGATCGCGTGGCGCGCGCCGTGGCTTGGGTTTCGCGCGGCGCTCGCGGAGAATTCACGAGGTGTGGAGAACGACGATGGGACGGAGTGCATCGCTGGTCGGGTGAGAGTCTGCTCGGTAATGCTAGAAGCTCTGTCGTGCGGCGTGCTTCACGTAGGTGTCCGGGATCGGCTGCGAGTGCGACGCGCGCAGCTCGTCCACGTCGCGCAGCACGAGCGTCGGCGCGTTGGGCGCCTTCTGCGCGCGCACGCGATGCAGCTCGATGTCGCGCACGTCGTCGAGCACGATCGCGGGCCGGGTGTCGGGGGTCATGAAGCCGACCTCGATGCCGTCCATCCGGATGCCGTTCGCGTGCCGCACGTAGAAGCCGTACGCCGGCAGCACGCCGAACAGGCTCGGCTCCGGATACATCTGCTCGCGCTCGGGCACGGCGTACGGATCGCGGGGCGGGTTGCCGCCGGGCGGACGGAAGAAGTTGTTCACGAGCTCGGGCGGCTGCGTCGCCGCCGTCTCGAGCGAGAGCCCGCCGCGATACATGATGCGGATGTTCGTGAGCCGCACGTCTTCGATCTGGTGTCCCGGCACCCCGGAGATGATCGAGGCGTAGCGCGGGTCGGCGTCGTACACCACGACGTTGCTGATCGAGATGCGCCGCAGCGCGCCGACCGGGGTGTTCGCGGGGCCGCGCATCCGGCTCGCGAGCCGCAGAAAGATCGGCGCGTTGGAGGTCTCGCGCATCGTGACGTTCGACACCGTCACGTCCTCGAGGGTCGCGCCGTCCACCGTCTCGAGCGCGAGCCCGCGCGAGCGATGGAACACGACGTTCGAGATCGTGATGTTCCTGAACGCGCCGTTCGACTCGGTGCCGAGCTTGATGCGTCCGGTCGGGCCGTCGCGGTCCGGTGCCGCGACCGACGTTCGACCATACGTGCCGTCGAGCATCGTGCCCACGTCGAAGCCGCTCACCATGCTGTTCGTGATCGTCACGTTCTCGGTCGCGCGTGCTTCGCCGAGCGCGTAGGAGCTCTTGAGCACGATCGCGTCGTCGTTCGGCGCGTTCACGTTCGTGTTCGAGATGCGCACGTTGCGGCACGCGTCCACGTCGATGCCGTCGCGGTTCGTGTCGATCGTGACGTTGTCGATCGTGAGGTTGTCCACGCCGGTGGCGAGGATCGACATGTGGCCGCCGCGGTAGATCGTGAAGTCGCGGAGCAGCACGTTGCGCGAGCGCTTGAGCGCGATCGCCTTGTTCGCCTGACCGGGCCGCGTGCTCACGTCTTCCGCGCGCCCGCCGAGTCCTCGGCTCAACCCCTTGCCGTCGATGCGGCCCGGCCCCGTGATCGAGACGTCCTCGACGTTCTCGCCCCAGATCAGACTGTTGTGCCAGTGGCTGTGGCCGAAGTCCTGGAACGCGTTGCCCGCGCCCGGCTCGGCCGGATCGTAGCCGCGCCCGCCGCCCGTGTCGGCGGCGAGGAGCACGGCGCCCTGGTCCAAGTGCAGGCCGATGTGGCTCTTGAGCTGGATCGAGTGGCTCGCGTAGGTGCCCGCGGCGAAGTGCACGGTGCCGCCGCCCGCCGCGACCGCCGCGTCGATGGCGCGGTTGATCGCGTCGCTGTCGATCGTCACGCCGTCGCCCTTCGCCCCGAATGCACGCACGTCGAACTGCGCGGGTTGCGCGGGTGCGGGATGCGTGGACGCGGGTTGCGTCTGGCGCGCGCCGCCGGCGCAGCCGAGCGAGAGCGCGACGAGGAGCGCGACGGGCGCGGCGAGCCGACGGCGGCGCTGGAACGTCATTCGTGCTTCAATCGAGGTGGAAGACCTCGCGCAGCTCCACGCTGCGCGGGCTGTTGTCCGGATTCGTCGGCATGATGTCGCGCATGTACGTCCACCAGCGGCGACACACGTCGGTCGCCGCGATCGCGTCCCAGCGCGCTTCGTCCTCCACCTCCACGTAGCCGAACAGACTGCCGTCGGTGGGGTCGAGGAAGATCGAGTAGTCGTGCGCGCCGTGCGCGGCGAGCACGTCCTCCAGCTCGCGCCAGATCGGCGAGTGGCGCCGCTCGTACTCGGCGTACTCGCCCGGGTTCACCGCCATGCGGAAGGCTTTCCGGATCATACCGCCCATTACGCGCTCACCGCCCGAACCGCTCGACCAGCCGACGCACGTCGGCCGCGGGCGCGGCGAAGGCGGTGCCGTGCCGGATGCCGTCGGGCAGCGCGAGGCTCGCGCTCACGTCGGTCCACTGCTCGAGGTTCGTCGACGCGAGCGCACCGTAGCGGTGCTCGCGATAGCGATCGAAGTACACGATCCACCGCGAGCCCACGCGCAGCGCGGTCGGTCCCTCCGCCCAGTAGTCACCGGTGATCGGCGCGCTCGGCGCGGACCATGGGCCCTCGGCATGATCGGCGAATGCCAGGCGAATGTTCTTCTGCGCCACCGGCTTCTCCGTCTCGTCCTTGAGGAACATCACGTAGCGCGAGCCGTCGCGCACGATGTCGGCGTCGATCACGCTGAAGCCGTGCTCGTAGAGGAGCGTCGCCGGCGTGAACGTCTTGAAGTCGGTCGTGGTGACGTAGTAGATGCGGTGGTTGTACTTCCCACCGCCGCCGCCCGCGTCGGTCTGCGGAAAGCGGCCGGGAATCGTCGTCGCCCAGTAGATCATGAAGCGCTCGTTCGGCGCGTCGTACAGCAGCTCGGGCGCCCAAGTGTTCAGCGCCGCCGGCTCGTGCGCCATCGATGGGATGTACGATTCCCCTTCCCACACGATCAGATCCTTCGAGTGCGCGTAGCCGAAGCCGTGCTCGTTCCAGCCGGCGGTCCACACCATGTGATAGGTGCCGTCGGGCCCGCGCACGATCGACGGATCGCGCGTCAGCTTCTCCTTGCCTACGGTCGGCTTGAAGAACGCGCTGTCGTGGCGGAGCGCGCGCCAGGTGAAGCCGTCCTCGCTGTGCGCCAGGTGCATCCCGTCCTCACCGTTCCCCTTGAAGTAGGCGAACAGGTAGTGACCGCCGGCGGGCTCGGGCGGGCGCTGCGACGTCGAGGCACAGGCCGACGCGGCGGCCGCGAGGGTGACGCCGAACAAGGCGCCCAGAACCGTGCGATGGAAGAGTTCGTGGATGTGCATCTCGGCTCCCGGCGGGAAAGCGGCACCGATTCGGCGCGGCCGCCCCTGGTGCACCCCTGGCGCGGCTGGCGAGGGGAAGTCGGTCGGCTAGAAGACTCGGAGGCCCGGACGCTGTCAAGTTCGTGCGCCGTGGCATCCATCGGCCGAACCCGGCGTCGGGTGCGACGCTCCGTGTTGCCGCCGCGATGTCGGATGATAAGTTGTCGCCCATGCCACGACCGCGGTCCGCGCCCGATCTCTATCTACTGAGCAAAGTCAGCACCCTGTACTATCTCCGCGATCAGACGCAGCAGGAGATCGCGGAGCGCATCGGGCTCTCGCGCCCCGCCGTCTCGCGCCTGTTGCGCGACGCGCAGGCCCACGGGATCGTCCAGATCACGATCTCGCCTCCCGAGGGGCTGCACCTCGAGCTGGAGACGCGCCTCGAGGAGCGGTTCGGGCTCGGCGTCGCGCGCGTCGTGCCCGTCGAGACCGGCACCAGCGCCGAGCTGCTGCGCCGGCAGATCGGTGCGACCGCGGCGGGCTTCCTCGCGCGGAGCGTGCAGCCGGGCGAGACGATCGGGCTGGCCTGGGGCACGACGCTGAGCGCGATGGTGCAGGCGATGGCACCGCTCGCCACCGAGAACGTGCACGTGGTGCAGACGCTCGGCGGCATCGGCCCGCCGGCGGCGGAAGCGTACGCGGCGGAGCTCGTGCGAAAGCTCGCGCAGCTCCTCGGCGCGGCGCCGATCCTCTTTCCGACGCCGGGCGTCGTCGCCACGGCCGAAGTGCGCGACGTGCTCCGCAACGATCCGCACGTGCAGGCGGCGCTCAAGCACTTCGACACGCTCGATACCGTGTATGTCGGCATCGGCGCGATCGGGACGAACCCCGTGCTGAACGATGGACGCTCGCTGCCGGCCGACACCCACGCCTCGCTGGTCGAGGCCGGTGCGGTCGGGGACATCGCCCTTCGCTTCTTCGACGCCGACGGCGCTCCGGTCCATACGTCGCTCGACGACCGGATCCTCGGCATCACCGCCGAGCAACTTCACAAAGTGCCGAGAGTCGTCGCGGTCGCGGGCGGAGCCGACAAGGTCGACGCCATCCTCGCCGCGCTCAAGTCGAAGATGGTGGACGTCCTGATCACCGATCACGACACCGCCGAGGAGCTCGTTCGCCGCGCGTCGTGAGCGTCGTGCGACCTTGAGCCGTCCATGGCGGCTCGGTAACCTTAGCGTCCGATTCGCTCTGGAGTCCCGAGATCCGTCGATCGTGGCGTCGCAACGACGCGCACGCGGATCTTGCGGATGCCGCGGAAATCGCCGGGTGAGCTCCATCGGCAAGTCACCAGTCCGTCGTCAACCGACTCGCCGCACCAACCGCTCTTCGCACTGATGCCACTCAAACGGAAGATTCGCTTCGGGATGGTGGGCGGCGGGCCGGGCGCCTTCATCGGCGCCGTGCACCGGAAGGCCGCCGCGCTGGACGGCGAGATCGAGCTCGTCGCGGGCGCGTTCTCCTCCGACGCGAAGAAGTCGCGTCAGCACGGCGAGACGCTGCACCTCGACCCGAAGCGCGTCTACGGCTCGTGGCAGGACATGGTGGAGGGCGAGCGGAAGCTCCCCGAGGGCGACCGCATCGACTTCGTCACCATCGTCACGCCGAACGTCGCGCACTACGAGATCGCGCGCGGGTTCATCGAGGGCGGCTTCCACGTGGTGTGCGACAAGCCGATGACGACGACGCTCGAGGACGCGGAGTCGCTCTGCACGCTCGTGAAGAAGCACGACGCCGTGTTCGGGCTCACGCACAACTACACCGGCTACCCGATGGTGAAGCAGGCGCGCGAGCTCGTGCGCCAGGGCAAGCTCGGCGAGATCCGGAAGATCGTCGCCGAGTATCCTCAAGGGTGGCTCGCCGGTGCGACGGGCATCAGCATGTGGCGGCTCGATCCCAAGGTGGCGGGCGTGTCGTCGGCCGTCGGCGACATCGGGCTGCACGCCTGGCATCTCGCGCGCTACATCAGCGGGCTCGAGGTCGAAGCGCTGTGCGCCGATCTCACGACGTTCGGCAAGGGCTACGAGCTCGAGGATGACGCGAACCTCCTCGTGCACTACGAGGGCGGCGCGCGCGGCATCGTCTACTCGTCGCAGATGTCGGTCGGTGAGGAGAACGGGCTGCGTGTCAGAATCTACGGCACGAAGGCGGGGCTCGACTGGAAGCAGGAGAACCCCAACTATCTGGATCTCCTGTACGCCAACGAGCCGAGCCGCACCTACAAGCGCGGCAACGACTACCTCGATCCGATCGTGAAGCACAACTCGCGACTGCCGTTCGGGCATCCCGAGGGGTTCATCGAGGCGTTCGCGAACATCTATCTCAACGTGGCGCGCACCATCGCGGCGAAAGTTGCGGGAGAGAAGCCGGGCGAGTTCGACACCGACTTCCCCACCGTGCAGGACGGCGCGCGCGGCGTGCACTTCATTCACAAGGCGATCGAGAGCGGGAAGAAGAATGGCTGGGTGGACGCGAAGTACACGCCGCCCGGCGCCTGACGGCCTGCGTTCTTCGGTTCTTCGGTTCTTCGGTTCTTCGGTTCTTCAGTTCTTCAGTTCTTCAGTTCTTCGGTTCATCGGTCGTTTCGCTCTGCACTTCGCCGCAGTTCGCCGCACCTCGCTTCACTTCACCGTCGACGCCGACACACACCGACTCATGACGCGACCCGTCACCCTGTTCACCGGCCAGTGGGCCGATCTGACCCTCGAGACCGTGGCACAGAAGGCCAGCGAGTGGGGCTATGACGGCCTCGAGCTCGCGTGCTGGGGCGACCACTTCGACGTCCGGCGTGCGCTGAGCGAGGACGGCTACGTGCAGGGCCGTCGGGATCTGCTCGCCAAATACGACCTGCAGGTCCACGCAATCAGCAACCATCTCGTCGGCCAGGCGGTGTGTGACGCGATCGACGAGCGCCACAAGTCGATCATCCCGCCGCACGTGTGGGGCGACGGCAACCCGGAAGGCGTGCGCTCGCGCGCCACGAAGGAGATGCAGGACACCGCGCGCGCCGCGGCGAAGCTCGGCGTCACCGTGGTGCCGGGCTTCACCGGATCGTCCATCTGGCCGCTGCTCTACAGCTTTCCGCCGGTGTCCGACGCCCAGATCGACGCGGGGTACGCCGACTTCGCCACGCGGTGGAATCCGATCCTCGACGTGTTCGACGAGGTCGGCGTGCGGTTCGCGCTCGAGGTGCACCCCACCGAGATCGCCTTCGACACGTCCTCCGCGCAGCGCACGCTCGACGCGATCGGCGGACGCAAGGCGTTCGGGTTCAACTACGACCCGAGTCACCTGGGCTACCAGGGCGTGGACTACACGGGCTTCATCGACCGCTTTGCCGACCGCATCTACCACGTGCACATGAAGGACGTGTGGTGGTCGGACGTGCCGAAGCCGTCGGGCGTGTTCGGCGGGCACCTCCCGTTCGGCCACGCCGACCGCTTCTGGGAGTTCCGCTCGCTCGGCCGCGGCCGGATCGACTTCGAGGAGATCATCCGCCACCTGAATGCCGCGCGCTACGCGGGCCCGCTCTCGGTGGAGTGGGAAGACATCGGCATGGATCGCGAGCACGGCGCCGCCGAGGCGTGCGACTTCGTGAAGTCGGTGGACTTCGCGCCGGCCGGTCAGGCGTTCGACTCGGCGTTCGCGCGCGAGTGATCGCGCCGTGAGTCCAGCGTCCGCCTCTCGCGTACCGCTCGATGGTGCGGAGGCGGACGCCGTGCGAGTCGGCGGGCGCGGTGCGCTGCTCTCGGGCATCGTCTTCCTCGGCACCATCGCCTACACCTTCGGCTTTCTCTTCGCGCGTGGGCTGAGCACCGACATGCTCAACGTCCCCGCGCAGCTTCTGCCGTGGGTGCACGCGAACACGGTGGCGTTCGTGGGGCTGTGGTGGATCTACACCCTCCACTTCCTCTGCCTGCTCCCCGCGCCGCGCGGGCTCGCCGCGATCGTTGGCTCGGAGCGCGCGTCGATTCGCGCGGCGACAGTGGCCGGCATCGCGGGCACCGTCGTCGGCATGGTCGCCGCGCAGGTGAACGCCGCCACCGCGCCGCCGCTCTCGGTCGCGTCGGTGTCGCTCGCGCCATCACTCCTGCCGAGCGTGTGGCTGCAGAGCGAGCTCGCTGGCGGGCTCGGACTTCAACTTCGGCTGCTGGCCGATCTGCTGGTGGCGGTGTGGCTCGGCACCACCGGGCTCACGCTCGTGAGGCTCGACGGATGGCGCGCGCTCGGCGCGGTGCAGCTCGCGGTCTCGGCGCTCGTGGTCGTGGTGTACGTCGGCAAGCCGTTCGACTGGCTGGATCTGGAACCGACGCTCGGCTTCGTGCTGGCGCTGGTGTACCTGTGGATGGGCGTGCAGCTGGTTCGGGTGCGCGGTGAGGCGGTGAAGCGGTTGAACGATGAAGCGGTTGAACGATGAAGCGGTTGATCAACCGCAGTCTCGATCAACCGCAGTCTCGATCAACCGCAGTCTCGATCAACCGCAGTCTCGATCAACCGCAGTCTCGATCAACCGCAGTCTCGATCAACCGCTACTTCGTCTTCAGCGCCGCGAGCTCCGCCGCCGTCCATGGCGCGGTGCGCGCCTTCGTCGCCGCGCGGATCGAGGCGACCGTCGCTTCGGTGACCGGCGCAGCCTTGTTCCCGAACGAGCTGCGCAGATAGGTCGTGACCGCCGCGATGTCCGCATCCTTCAGCACGCCGCCCCAGGGTGGCATCGCGCCGGAGTACGTCTCGCCCGCGACCTCAACCGGACCGGTGAGCCCGTTCAGCACGATGCGGACGAGCTTGGCCTCGTCGCCGGTGACCCATTCGCTCCCCGCCAGCGGCGGATACGTGCCCTCCACACCGAGCGCGGTCGCCTGGTGACACGCGGCGCAGGTGGTCGCGTAGACCTGCTTGCCATCGGCTGCACGCGCAGACGTCCGCACCACGGGATGACCGCCGGTCGAGCGAGCCTCGGCGACGGACAGCGTACGCAGCGTGCCAGCGCTCGCGGCCGCCACGAGGCCGAAGGTGATCAGAGCCGCGCGGCGGCGGCGTGAATCGTGTCGTCGATGCATGAGTGATGGGTGCGACAGTGGTCGAATGAGGTGAATGGCTCGATCAACGTAGCATCAGGCTCGAGCTGCATACACCAGTCCAGCATGTTTGGTGCGCCGCCGGCAGGGTCCCTCGGCGGTCATCCCGACCGAAATCGAGGGATCCGCACCTCGGAGGTGCAGATCCCTCGACTCGCTACGCTCGCTCGGGAGGACCGTGGCCTAAGCGGCCCGAGCCTTGGCCGCGTCCTTCGTATCATCCACGCGGTCGTGGAACGCCAGGGTGAAGAAGAGCGTCACCGCGAGCGCGAACCCGGCTGGAATCCACCAGAACCGGTTCCATTGCGCCAGTGTCAGGTTCTGCGCACCGGCGACGAGGAAGCGATTGAAGACGTTGCCGGCGATCGATGCACCGATGAGCATGCCGACCCCGTACGTCACGAGCACGAAGAAGCCCTGCGCCTGGCCGCGGATCGCCGGCGTCGACTTCTTGTCGACGTAGATCTGTCCGGTGACGAAGAAGAAGTCGTAGCACACGCCGTGGAGCAGGATGCCGAGCGCGATCATCCAGAACACCGCGTTCGGCGCCGCGCTCGCGAAAAGCGCGTAGCGCACCACCCACGCCGACATCCCCAGCACGAGCATCCACTTCACGCCGAGCCGCCGGAACATCAGCGGCATCGCGAGCATGAACAGCATCTCCGACATCTGCCCGAGCGTCTGGGTGGCGGCGATGTTCTTCACCTGCGCCGCCTCGAGGAAGAGCTGGGTGTAGTTGTAGTACGCGGCGAGCGGGATGCAGATGAGCAGCGCGCTGATGATGAACACCCAGAACGACTTGCTGCCGAGCTGCTTCATCGCGTCTAGGCCCGCGATGCTGCGGAACGACACCGGCTGCCCCGCCGCCGAGGGCGGCGTGTGTGGAAGCGAGAAGCTGTATACTCCGAGCAGGAGACTCGTGACGGCCGCGAGGTTCAGCGGCCACGCGGTCTGCTCTGCTGTCACCCCCGCCGGGAGCATGCGGGTCAGCACGAAGCTGATGAGGAGCCCCGCGATGATCCAGCCGATCGTTCCCCACACGCGGATGCGCGGGAACTGCTTCTCCTGATCCTCGATGTGGTGGAACGCCAGCGAGCTCGTTAGCCCGAGCGTCGGCATGTAGCAGAGGTTGTAGATCAGCAGCAGCACGACGAACAGCGTCGGATTACCCGCGGCGCGCGGGGTAGCCAGCAGCACGAGCCCACCGATGAGGTGCAGCACCCCGAGCGCCTTCTGCGTGGCGAAGTAGCGATCCGCGACGAGCCCGACGAAGAAGGGCGCGGCGATCGCGGCGATCGGGTTCACCCTGAATGGCCACGAGTTGAGCGTCGCCATGCCGTGGTTGCTCATGTATACGGCGATGGTGGTGTACCACGCTCCCCAGATGAAGAACTCCAGAAACATCATGGCGCCGAGGCGCGTGCCGAGGGATTTCATGTGTCGTGGGTTGGGTGGTGCTCGGAGAAGTGTCGCGGACGGTCGCCGAGAACGGTCAGCGACAGGCGCTGGGATCGTGCTTGATGAAGTACGGCTTGTAGCTCTTCGACGACGGGTTCATGCACCCTTCGAGGTTCAGGACCTCCACCTTCCGGAAGTCGATCTCCGCCGTTTCCGCCTGCAGCGAGATCGATCCGCCGACGATCGGCTTGCCCGACACGAGCACGCCGGGCTTGGTGTTGTTCGCCGAGCCGCCGCCCATCTCGGGCTTGCGGTACGTCAGCACCGTGTCGCCGTTGGCGATGTGCTTCATCACCGAATCGCCGAGTGAGAGGAACTCGACGCGCACCCACTGATCGCCGTCGTACGTCTTCGACGTGGAGTTGATGCAGTGACGCGTGACGAGGCTGTCGCCGAAATGAACGTTCGTGCCCGGCGTGCACAGGTTGGCGGTGGAGCGTGGCTTTCCGTCGCCCAGGCCGCCGAGGAGCTGCACCTCGAGCGAGATGGGAAAGTCCTGGTTCAGTCCCATGCTCTCGGCGGACTGTCCATTGGCCATGATCCCGTTGTTCCTGATCGCCCAGGCCAGTGCCGGACCCGCCCCCGGTACCTGCACGCCATTGAAGCGATACTCGGCGGCGACGAGATAGTAAGTGAAGGGCCGCTTGTAGAAGATGTGGCCGAACTCGCCGCCCCACGTCGTCCACTTGTCATAGCGGACCTTGAGCAGTCCGTCTTCGACGCGGAATGTGTTGTTGTAGTTATCGCCAAGCTCGTGCTTGGCGAACTTGATCTGCCAGTCGGAGAGATCCTTCCCGTTGAACATCTGGATCCAGTCGGACTTGGGCGCCGTCGCGAAGCTCGCGCGCGGCGCCGATAACACCTGACCTCCCGTACCCCCCGCGCCTCCCCCGCCGCTCGCGCACGCGGCGGCCAGAGCGAGCGAGAGCGCGGGGACGAGCGCGGCGAGGCGCCGCGGCGTGGACGATGGGACGCGCATGTGATCTCTCGTGTGACTGAAGAAGCGCTGGCCGCACGCACCGGATGGCGTGCGGCGCCTGTGACCGCGTGAGCCGCTCACGCTGCTCACGCGAGCAGCTGATGAAGATAGGTGTAGCTCGCCTGGATGCTCGCCAACGATCCGCCGGGATATTGCGCGGCGCTGTCGTGCTCCACGAAGAAGTGCCGCAGCCCCGACTCGGCGCGATGCGCGAAGAACGACTTGAAGTCGATCGTGCCGCTCCCGACCGGCGCCATCCCCTTCGTCCCGTTGGTGAGCAGCAGATCCTTCACGTGCCACATGGGGAAGCGGCCGGGATATTTCGCGAACAGTTCGAGCGGCTTCTGATCGGCGAACGACGCCCAGTACAGATCGAGCTCGAAGTCCACCAGCTTGGGATCGAGCTCCTGTGCGAGCACCGCGAAGCCCGTCGTCCCGTCGAGTGGCGCGAACTCGAAGTTGTGGTTGTGATACGCCAGGCGCAGCCCCGCGTCGCGGCACATCGCGCCCCACTGGTTGAACTGCGCGGCCGCCTTCTTCCATCCGGCCAGCCCCTCGCGGCCGAAGTTGTACGACGGGATCGTGATGTAGTCCTGCCCGATGATCTTGGCCGCGCGGATCTGCGCCGCCGCGTCCTGCTGCAGGAGCTGCCCGCCGATGTGCGTGCTGGTCGACACGAGGCCGAGCTTGTCGAGCAGCGCGCGCACCTGCTCCGGCGTGCGGTTGTAGTAGCCGGCGAACTCCATGTTCTTGTAGCCGATCGCCGCCACCTTCGTGAGCGTGCCCTCGAAGTCCTTCTCGAGCTGGTCGCGCACGGTGTAGAGCTGCAGCCCGATCAGATTCACGTCGTTCTTTCCACCGCCGCCCGACTTCATGCCGCTCGCGCAGGCGGCGAACGCGGTGGTGCCGATGCCGATGGCGGCCATCTGCAGCAGGAACGTGCGACGGTTCACAATGGTCTCGATCTCGTCGTGCTCGGCCACGGCTCCTCCTCGGAGTTGACGGCGGTGATTGACCTAGTTGCCCTTGGACTTGCTCGGATTGTTCTGGTTGTACGCGGCCAGCTTGTCCGTGTACTGGCCCTCGAGCCGCATCAGGCTGATCGCCTGCACGAGACTCGGCGCCGACGCAGGATCGGCCCAGGCCGCCTCCACCACCGGAGCAACCTTCGCGCGCACCGGCGCGGGAGTGCGCGGCGTCCGGATGCTCTGGAGCAGCACGGCGTACGCGAGCGTGCGCTGCGAGGGCTGCGCCGACGTCGCCATCTTGATGAAGTAGTCCAGCTCGTTCATCCGCCGACGGTCGCCGACGAAGCGGCGCCACGCGGTCTCCACCGGATCCGCGCCTCCTGCCGCCGCGGCGTTGCCCGCCTGCGTCGGCGACGCCGCGGCAGCCGCGGCCGGCGTGGCCACCGCCGGCATTCCGGGCACCGGGTTCAACCGAGCGAACACCTCCGCGGCGACGTCGAGCGACGACTCGCCCGGCGCCTGGCTGATCGCCTGGAGCAGCGAGCCGCGAAGCGTCGGATCCAGCTTGGGGTCGAGCACCGCGGTGCGCGCCAGCGGCAGCGAGCTGCCGCCCAACGCGCTCTCCCCCGCGAGGAGCTGCGCGACGGCCGCGTGCAGCGCGGGGCTCCTCGCGTCGAGCGTCGTCGCGATCGCGACCGTCTGGGCGTCGAGCTGGGCGCGTCCGACCAGCGCATCGAGAAGCTGCGCGCGCAGCGGATCACCGGCGGGCACCGCGGCGAGCAGGGGCTGCGCGCCGCGTGGCAGCGCCTCGTTCAGCGCCAGATCGTTGGCGAGCGCGACGAACTCGTCACCGCTCACACTCTTGAGCGTGCTCGCGAGCGCGGTGCGAATGCGCGGGCTCTCCTCCCAGCCGGCCGGGTCGAAGTACGGGCCGAGGTGCGCCGGCTTGGTCGTCCACCAGTCGCCCTTCCAGGGCCCTTCACGATTCGCCAGCCGCGCGAGCGTATGCACCAGCGCCGCACGCGTCGGCGCGTCGCTCGCCTTGCTCAGACGGTCGGTCAACGCCGTCACCGTCGCGGCGTCGTACATCTGCGCGAGGGCGCGCAGCGCTCCCGCGCGCACCGCGGGCGTGCCGTCGATTCCCTTCAGCGCCGTGCTCGATGCGCCGAGGCTCACGAGCGCGTTCACCGCCAGGTGCGAGATCCCCTGATCGGCGCTGCCGGTGAGCGGCAGGATCGCGCCGGCCGCGTCGCGCGCGCCCAGGCGCACGAGCCCACGGATCGCCTGCACCTGCACCTGGGGATCGGCGTCGCCGAGCGCCTTCACGTAGAGCGCGGGCGTCGCGCCCTGGAGCTGGTCGGTGCGGTCGGCGAGCGCGCGCAGCGCGGTCTCGCGCACGCGCGCGTCGGCATCGCTCGCCGCCTTCACGAGCGCGTCGTTCGCCCTGGCGCCCTGCAGCTGCTTGAGCGTGAAGATCGCCGCGGCGCGCGTGTCGGCGCTGCGCTTCGTGTCGGCGATCGCCTGGCGCAGCCGCGTGATCGTCGCCGGCCGGCCGCCGCGGCGCACGAGCTCCACGCTCGCGTGCAGACGGTGGATCATGTTCGGCGAGCCGAGCGCCACGAGGAGCTGCGTGTCGGTCGCGCCGAGCACCGGGGTCTCGCGCGCGGGCGTGGCCGTGCTGGGCCGCACCTGCACCACGTAGCCGACCGTGTCGGAGTTGTAGGTGAACTGTCCGCCCGCCAGGCTCGCGACGTAGAGGTTGGAGCTCCCGTCGATCGCGAGGTCGGAGGGACGCAGCAGGCTGATGAACTCGTCCTGCGTGATGTCGAAGATCGACCCCTTCGGCGTGAGCGAGTGCTTGTAGATGCGCTGGGTGGTCCAGTCGCCCGTGTAGAGCGTGTTGTTGAACCCCGCCGGCCACGCCGGATCCTGCAGCCAGAGCCCGCCCACGCCGGAGCCCGGACCGTAGTCGTGCAGCGTGGGGAAATGCTCGGACGCGAAGTTCTGGTAGAGCGACGGGTAGCCCATGTTCGCACCCGGCGCGAGGTAGTGCAGCCGCGTGTCCCAGCCGTCGCCGTCGTTCGTGTTGTCGCGCGAGTACACGCGCGCGAATGGATCGATGGCCACGTCGTAGATGTTGCGCGTGCCCACCGTCACGATCTCGAGGTTCGTGCCGTCGGGGCGCACGCGCACCACGGCGCCGCCGCGATGCGAGATCGTCTTGCCGTCGGTGCCGACCGCTTTCATGAACCCATAGTCGCCCACGGCGACGTACAGCCAGCCGTCCGGACCGAGCTCGATGTTGTTGGTCGTGTGGTCGGCGCCGCGGAAGTCGAGATCGAAGCCGAGTCCCTTGACGATGTCGACCGACGTGTCGGCGATGCCGTCGCCGTTCGTGTCGCGATACGCGGTGAGCGTGGGCGGATGCATCACGTACACCGTCTTGCCGTCCGCGACGACGCCGCGCGGGCTGTCCATCTCGGCGAATGTCGTATACGTGTCGGCGCGGCCGTCGTGGTCGGTGTCGACGAGCCGCATCACGCGGCCCACGCCGCGCAGCGTCGAGAGCGAGAGGTTCGGATCGACGCAGACGAACACCGCACCGTCGGGCGACTCGTTCACGCAGGTGGGATACATCGCCACCGGCGGTCCGGCGAACAGCGTGACGTTGAACCCGGACGGCGCCTTGAAGCTGGCCTGCAGCTTCTGCTCGACGGTCGGCTCACGCGGGACGCTCCCGCTCTTGGGAATGGTCGAGGGGCGCGCGGTGCTCTGCCCGGGCCCTTGCGCGCGCAGTGCGGCGGGTGCGCCGAGCGCGAGCAGGGCGACGGAGAGTGTGTGAGCGGTGTGCGCGGTGCGCCGAATGGCGCGCCGCGCAGAGACGCGGAGAGACTGCTCGATGACTGTCATGACATGCGAGGAGAAAGCGACTGAGATGACGATCGCGCGCCGTTCGGTCGCTTCTCGGCGCACGCTACCGGCACGCGGCCGGCTTGGATTTGATGTAGTACCGCTTGTAGTTGCTCGCCTTGGGATCCGTGCATCCCTCGAGCACGAGCAGTCGCACGTTCTTGAAGTCGACGTTGTGCCCTTCCGACTGGAGCGCCACGAAGCCGGACGACAGCACCTTGCCGTCCTCGAGCTGGGCCGGGTCGTAGCCGGTGACCACCCCGAGCTTCTGGTGTGGGCGCGTGTACGTCAGCACCGTATCGCCGTTGATGATGTGCTTCACGATCGAGTCGCCGAGCACGAGGGTCTCGGAGTGCACCCACTGGTCGCCGTCGTAGGTCTTGGACGATGAGTTGATGCAGTGCCTCGGATCGGGCTTGCCGTTGAAGTCCACCTCGGTGCCCGGCGAGCACATGTTGCCCGTGGGCCGCGACTTCCCGTCACTGAGCCCGCCGAGCAGCTGATTCTCCACGGAGATCGGGAAGTTCTGATCGCGGGGCATGGTGCGCGGGTCCTGCGAGTGGATCATGATCCCGCTGTTGCGCAGCGTGTAGCTCGGCGCCCCCGGATAGAGCTCGCCCGAGAACCGATAGTCCGCGACGAGCAGGTAGTACGAGAAGGGTCGGTTGTAGTAGAGATGCCCGAACTGCGCGTTGTAGGCCCCGCCGTACTGGTCGTAGCGGGCCTGGATGATCCCATCCACGACGCGAAAGGTGTTGCCGTAGTTGTCGCCCGTCTCGTGCTTCGCGATCTTCGCCGTCCATCCGTCCAGATTCTTGCCGTTGAACAGCTCGATCCATTCCTTCGCGTCCGGATCGCGCGACGCGGAGGCCGAACCCACGCCTCCGGATGCGCAACTCGAGAGAAGGGCGGCCGCGAGGCTGGCCCTTCCCACGATACGCAGCTGCGCGCTCAGCCGTTGCGGGATCAGAGAGCGGATCGGCGAAGGATTGCTGAGGTGTGACAGGAGTTCCTCCAGTGGTGAAAACGAGCCTCGCATGAGTGGGTGGGGAGAGCGCCATTCTCTGTCACGCGAAGCTCGTTGTCTAGGCGCTGCAAGTGCGGCGCTGGAGGGGTCCGGTCGTCGTCAGTCGTTTCAATACCCCGGGTTCTGGGTGAGGCTCGGGTTGAGGTCGATCTGCGCCTGCGGGATTGGCCACACCATGCGCGTCGGCTGCACGTTCGCCGGGATCACCGTCGGATCCGTCGTCTCCGCCGCCTGGAACACGGGGAAGCCCTGGCGCACGAGATCGAACCAGCGCTTGCCCTCGTAGGCGAGCTCCCACTTCCGCTCC
>DASYMZ010000143.1:0-22640 GCA_036008805.1 Gemmatimonadaceae bacterium | reverse complement strand
GCCTCGGGTTCGAAGCGCTGATGGAAGGGAAGGACCACGTCGTCGCGGCGATGGCGATGGAGAAGGCCAACGTGGTGCTCGGTCAGGTGATGCCGGAATCGACGAAGGCGAAGATGCACCGCAAGCTCTCCGAGCCCGGCTCGGCGAATCCGTGAGGACGTAGCGGCCGCCTCGCGCCGACGTGGCGACGTGCCGCGCGCCGCTGGGCTGCGCTACTATCTGCGGCGCCTCGGGCCCGGCCTCGTCACTGGCGCGGCGAACGACGATCCCGGGGCGATCGGCACCCACGCGCAGGTCGGTGCCCAGTTCGGGGCGGCCAGCTACTGGCTCGCCCCGTACACCCTGCCGCTCACCGCGGTGGTGCTGGAGATGTGCGCGCAGCTCGGCAACGTCACCGGGCGCGGGTTCGTCACGATCCTCCGCTTCCGCTACTCGCCCTGGGTGATGTGGAGCGCGGTGTCGCTCTTCACCGTGGCGAACGTCGTCAACCTCGCCGCCGACATCGGGGCGATGGCGGAGTCGGTGCGCATCATCGCCGGCGGCTCGGCGCGGCTCTGGCTCGTGGTGCTCGCCGTCGTCTCCGCCGCGCTGCAGCTCTTCGTGCCGTATCCGCGGTACGCCACCGTGCTCAAGCTGCTGGCACTCTCGCTGTTCGCGTACGTCGTCGCGGCGTTCCTCGTGCCGAAGGACTGGTCGGCCGTGCTGCGCGCCACCGTCCTGCCGACGGTGCGATGGGACCGCGACTTCGTGATGGGCGTCGTCGCGGTGATCGGGACCAGGCTGTCGCCGTACGTGCTGGTCTGGCAGCCGGCGCAGGTCGTCGAAGAGGAGATCGAAGAGGGGAAGGTGCGGCTCGCCGAGCGCATCGGCGCGACCCGGCGCGAGGTGAAGGCGATCCAGGTGGACGTGATCGCCGGCAGCATCGTCGCGAATCTCGTCACCTGGTCGATGCTCGTGATCACCGGCACCACGCTGCACGCGCGCGGCGTGACGAACGTCGAGACCGTCGACCAGGTGGCCGACGTGCTGCGCCCCGCGGCGGGCCAGCTCGCGTACGTCCTCTTCGCCGTCGGCATCCTCGCGACGGGGATGCTCGCCGTGCCCGTGCTCGCCGGCGGCGTCGCGTATGCGATCGGCGAGGCGTTGGGGTGGAAGCGCGGGCTCGGCCGCGAGGCGAGCCGCGCGCCGAAGTTCTACGGGGTGATCGTCGGCTGCATCGCGCTGGCGGTGCTCGGCAATCTGCTGGGGATCAATCCCATCCGTGCGCTCGTGCTGAGCCAGGTGCTCAACGGCCTCGTGGCGATCCCGCTCGTGTTCCTCATCCTGCGGCTGTGCAACGACCGCGGGGTGATGGGAGACAAGACGAACGGTCGGCTGGCCAACGTGCTCGGCTGGACGACCTTCGCGATCATCGTGCTGGTGGGGATCGCCGTGGTGTGGTCGATGGTGGGCTGACGCCGCGGGGATGCACCGGCGCGAGGGCGCCATCGATGGCGCGCCAGTTGCCTGTTCGCCGGCGTTGGCGGCACTCATCCGATGGTGGGCGCACGCCCGTCACCGTGCCATCGACGCATGTTCATCTCCGACTTCGCGATCCGCCGGCCGATCATCACCATCGTCGTGATGATCGCGCTCGCGGTGTTCGGGATCGCCGCGCTCTCGCGACTGCAGACCGACGAGTTTCCCGACGTCGACGCGCCGATCGTCTTCGTCGGCATCGTCTATCCTGGCGCATCGCCCGATCAGGTCGAGCGCGAGGTCGTCGATCGTCTCGAGGATCGGATCTCCGGCATCTCGGGCCTCGATCAGCTCACGTCGACGTCGACCGACGGGTTCGCGCAGATCATCGTCCAATTCAAGTTCGACAAGCCGACCGACGAGGCGACGCAGGATGTGCGCGACGCGATCTCCGCCGTGCGCGCGCAGCTTCCCGCCGAGATCGTCGAGCCGATCATCCAACGGTTCGATCCATCGGCGCTGCCGATCGTCTCACTCGCGCTGTCGTCGCTGACGCTCTCGCCGGCACAGCTCACCCAGATCGCCGACCAGACGATCGGCGGCGACCTGCGCGCGATCGCCGGCGTGGCGCAGGTGAACATCGCGGGGGCAGACAGCGCCACGCTCAACGTCGTGCTCGACCCGGCGCGTCTCTCCGCCGCCGGCGTCGGCGTCGATCAGGTGGTCGCCGCGGTGCGCTCTCAGAATCTCGCCGCGCCCGTGGGGCAGGTGACCGGTCCCGTGACCGAGCGTGCGATCCGGCTGGAGGGCCGGCTCGAGCGACCGGAGGACTTCGCGCAGCTCGCCATCACGCAGCGTGGCGGCACGACGATCCGGCTGGGCGACGTCGCAACGGTGGAGGCGGGCTCCTCGGAGCGGCGCTCGGCCGCGCTGTACAACGGTCGCGAGGCGATCGGGCTCGACATCGTGAAATCGAAGGGCTACAGCACGACCACGGTGAGCGACGCGATCAACGCACGGCTCCCAGCCCTGCGCGCCCAGCTCCCCCAGGGCACCACGATCGAGGTCGTGCGCGACGCCGGACCTCGCGTGCGTGCGTCCGTGCGCGACGTGCAGGGCGCGCTCGTGGAAGGCGCGCTGCTCACGGTGCTCGTCGTCTTCCTCTTCCTCAACTCGTGGCGCTCCACCGTGATCACGGGCCTCGCGCTGCCGATCTCCGTGCTCGCGTCGTTCGTGCCGCTCTGGATCTTCGGCTTCACGCTGAACACGATGTCGCTGCTCGGGCTCTCGCTCGCGATCGGCATCCTGATCGACGACGCGATCGTGGTGCGCGAGAACATCGTGCGCCACGTGGAGATGGGGAAAGACCACCTGGCGGCATCGCACGAAGGCACCGACGAGATCGGGCTCGCCGTCGCGGCCACGACCTTCTCGATCGTCGCGGTGTTCGTGCCCGTCGGCTTCATGAGCGGCTTCGCGGGGCAGTGGTTCAAGCCGTTCGCGCTGACGATCGCCGCGGCGGTGCTGGTGTCGCTGTTCGTCTCCTTCTCGCTCGACCCGATGCTGTCGGCGTACTGGGCGGACCCACAGACGGAAGGGCATGAGCGCGGCAACCCGGTCGCGCGCGCGATCGACCGGTTCAACCGGTGGTTCGACCGGCAGGCCACTCGCTATCGCGCCGGCGTCGGCTGGGCGCTCGACCATCGCAAGACGATGATCGCGCTCGCCGTCGCATCGTTCGTCGCCGCGATCGCGCTGCAGGTGCTCGTCGGCGGCTTCGGCTTCGTCCCGGAGAGCGATCGCAGTGAGCTCACCGTCATGGTGGAAGCGCCGCCGGGCTCCAGCCTCGAGTACACGCGCGTCGTCACCGAGCAGGTGGCGCGGCAGGTGCGCGCGCACCGCGAGGTCGCCTATACGTACGCCACCGTCGGAAGCGCCTCGGGCTCCGGCGGCGTCGACGTCGGCTCCGTCTACGCGCGGCTCGCGCCGCGCTCCCAGCGCAGCGTCTCGCAGCAGGCGCTCGGTGTCGTGCTCCGGCGCGAGCTGAAGCAGATCGGCGGCGCCACCGCGTACCTGCTGGAGTCCGGCGGACCGGGCGGCGGGCGCAAGCCGCTGCAGCTCCAGCTCCAGGGGCCCGACGCGACGACGCTCTCCCTGCTCGCCGACTCCATCGCGCGCATCATGCGCCGCACGCCCGGCGCCGTCGATGTGGGACTGTCGACGAAGGGGCAGAAGCCCGAGCTGCGCGTCGTGATCCAGCGCGGCCTCGCGGGCGCGCTCGGCGTGAGCGTCGGACAGATCGCGCAGGCGCTCCGGCCGGCGTTCGCCGGCGTGGACGCGGGCACCTGGGTGGACCCGAGCGGCGAGACGCGCTACGTCCGCGTGCGCTTGCCCGCCGGCCTGCGCGAGAGCCCGGCCGATCTCGCGCGTATTCCCATCGTGCTGCCTGGCGCGTTCGCCACCACGGGCGGCGCACCCGCGGTCGTGCCGCTCGGACAAGTCGCCACGATCACCGAGAGCACCGGCCCCGCGCAGATCGATCACCTCGATCGCATGCGCGTCGTCACGATCGGCGCCAACGTCGAGGGCTCGCTCGGGAACGTGTCGCAGGACGTGCTGCGCCGCGTGAGCGCTCTCCGGTTGCCACCCGGCTACCAGCTCTCCGCCGGCGGCCAGACGCAGGACCAGCAGGAGGTGTTCGGGTCGATCTTCGCCGCGCTCGGCGTCGCGGTCATGCTCATGTATCTCATCCTCGTGATCCAGTTCGGCTCCTTCCTCGATCCGATCGCGATCCTCTCGTCGCTGCCGCTGTCGTTGATCGGCGTCGTGCTCGCGCTGATCGTCACGCGCGACACGCTCAACATCATGTCGCTCATCGGAGTGATCCTCTTGATGGGCATCGTGGCGAAGAATGCGATCCTCCTGATCGACTTCGCGAAGTGGACGCACGAGCAGAAAGGGATCCCGATGCGCGACGCGCTGATCGAGGCGGGCGCGATCCGGCTGCGCCCCATCCTCATGACGACGCTCGCGCTCATCGCGGGAATGATTCCGGTCGCGCTGGGCCGCGGCGAAGGCGCCGACTTCCGGTCGCCGCTTGGCCGAGCGGTGATCGGCGGCACGATCACCTCGACCATCCTCACGCTCTTCGTGATCCCGACCGTCTACGAGATCCTCGACGACTGGCGAGAGAAGGCCGGCGCACGGTTCCGGCGGCGTCGCCAGACGAGCGCGACGCCGGTCCACGGCGAGCCGCCGATGCCCGCGCTGGGCGACTGAGCGTCTATCTCGTCGCTGGGGTGCTCGCGCCGCGCATCGCCCGAAGCTCCTCCAGGCAGAATCGCACCAGATGCTCGACGAGCATCCGGAGCCCGCTCTCGTCGGGCACACCGCGCTGGCCAAGCACCGTCGGCCACTCTCGGCGCATCGCCGCCAGCATCTCGTCCGCGTCCAGCCGCTGACGGTGTGCCTCCTCGGCGATCATACGGGCGACGTGCCGAACGCGGCGCTCGAGGAACCAACCATCGCGCATCGCGTTGAGCACGCGTCCGAGCGCGGTGGCCGCCGAGCGTGAGAAGACCACCACATGCGAGCTGGCGGTGACGTCGCCTTGCTGGTCGGTCGAATGTTCGCGCATGGGAGCTCGACCTCGTCGGTGGACGGCTGACGTCGGCGGGTGCGCACGCGCGCTGCCGGACGATCAAGAAGAGCAACGCGCATACCAGTCACGTTGGCGTCGTGCCACGAGATCGTCACGCTGTCGATGGGCCCGCGCGCGTCCGTGATCGCCCGCGTGTGAACGATCCTGCTGCTCCGTGATCCCTCGCCTATCTCTCGCGAGCCGAGCGTGTTGCGGCCTGCGTCGCGAGGAGCCGTTCGGCCGTCTCGATCGGCTCGGTGACGTGGCCCCGGCGGAGCGGGTCGAACCCGATGGACCAGTCTGGTGTTCCCTGTAGACGGATCATTGTCGTGACAGCGACAAGTCCGTAAACTTCATCTCCCTCCTTTGGATTGGCTGCATGCTTCCGACACTCATGCGCCGCACCGTTGCGTCGCGCTTTCTCTTCGCCGCTCTCGGGCTGGGCGTCCCGGTGCTCGCTGGGGCGCAGGCTACGGCCGCTCTCACCGGCCGCGTGCTCGACTCCGCGGGCGCGCCAATCCTGGGCGCGAGCGTGCGCATCCCGAAGTTGGAGCGCGTCGCCGGCGTCGATTCCACGGGACGCTATCGCTTCGAGGGACTGCCGACCGGCAGCGTGACGATCGTCGGCGAGGCGCCTGGTTTCAGCGGCAAGCGCGCGGACGTCACCGTGCCGGCCAACGGCAGCGTCGAGCAGTCGTTCAACCTGCTCCCGAACGCTCGCGTGCTGGCCAACGTGGAAGTGCGCGCGCGTGCGAGGCAGCATCTGCCGCTCAAGCTGGCCGAGTTCGAGGTGCGGCGCGCGCGGGGCATGGGTCGCTTCCTCGGCCCCGACGACGTCGCGAAGTACAACGGCAAGCCGCTTCAGGAGCTGTTGAAGCCTCTGCTGCTGGGCGCGCGATTTCAGCGCAATGCGCGGGGCGAGATGGTCATCGTCAGCGCGCGGTCACTCAACCCGTCGTCGCTGCGGCAGAGCACCAACGTGAAGGCGTGCCAGGTGCAGGTCTGGCAGGACGGCATGCTCCTCTCCGACCCCAACTCGTCGATGGATCTGGCGGTGCCCACGGGCGCGGGGCAGCGCGGCACGTTCAACACCCTGCACGTCGGGTCGGATCGAGACTTCGATGTCTCCAACCTGATCACGAACGACTACATGGCGGTCGAGTACTACTCGGACATCTCCTCCACGCCGCCGGGATTTCGCACCGGTAACGCGAGCTGCGGTGTCCTCGTGCTCTGGACGCGCGTGCCGATGACGCAGGGACAGCAGCAGCCCCAGGGGCAGCAGTGACTCGCGTGAAGTCGCTCGTCGCCGCTGCGCTGGTCGTCGTGGGGATGGTGCCGTCCGTAGCACTGCGGGCGCAGCAGGCGGCACCCGCCCAGAATACGAGCCTCGTCCTCCGGCCACTCGTGTCGGTTCGTCCGGATGCCGAGTCGGCGCGGTTCGGTGTGCACATGACTCCCGTCGCGCCGTCGCCGCGTGCGGACGACGACGGAGCGCCCAGTGCGGCGGGCAACGTGTTTCGCGCGGTAGTCGGCGTCGGCTCCGGCGCGCTCGTCGGCGGCTGGCTCGGCTACTTTGGCGCGCAGGTGGGCCGGAGCGACTGGGACAAGGTCCCCACGGGTGAGAAGACGAGCCTGCGGCAGAGCTATACCGTGGCGGGAGTGGGCGTGGGTGCGCTGCTCGGCTACTTCATGCGTCCGAAAGCGCACGCGCGCGGCGGTCTGCCGCAGCCGATGAACATTCCGGCCCGCACCGGTCGCCAGCTCCTCGCGTCGTCCGAGCTTCGGCGGTCGATCGCGACCAACGCGCTCGAGGCGGTCGAGCTCGACCGGCCCGAGTGGATCAAGCAGCAGCGGGACGACGAGGCCAAGCACGGCACGGCGCCGCGCACGGGCCCGGTCGAGTCCATCTCGCTCGTGGTCTACGTGGGCGAGGAGCGGGTCGGTGGCATCGAGACGCTGCGGGACATCGCGATCCCCGAGCTGGCCGAGCTGCGCTTGTATGATGCGCGCGATGCGAGGCGCCGCTGGGGCGTCGAGCATCGCTACGGTGCGATCGAGGTGGTGCCCGCGAGCTCGGCGTCCGCCTCGGCGGCGGCGCCTGTCGCTCCCGCCGTCGACTCCACGAAGTAGACGCAACCGCCGAGCGCGCGCCCACCGCTCGGCTACGCTTCCAGCTCCTCGACCGACCGCGGCCAGTCCTCGCGCAGCAATCGCGAGAGAGCCCGGTCGGCGAGCAGGCGGCCCTCCGTCTGGCAGCGCGGACAGTAGTTCGTCTCGTTGTCGCGATACCGGATGCGCTGCACCGTGGTACCGCAGTCGGGGCAGGGCTCGCGATAGCGGCCGTGGACCGCCATCCCCTCTCGAAAGGCGGTCACCTTCTCCGGGAAGCCGCTGCCTGTCTCCTTGCGCAGCCGGGCCGTCCAATCCAGCAGCACGCTCCGTGAAGCCTCGAACAGCCGCGTTGCCTCGTCGTCGGCGAGCCGGCTCGTGAGCTTGAGTGGAGAGAGCCTGGCGCGGTGGAGGATCTCGTCGGAGAAGGCGTTGCCGATGCCGCTGAACAGCCGCGGATCGGTGAGCGACCGCTTGAGCGTGTGGTTCTCCCGGGCCAGCCGTTCGGCGAACGCGTCTCGCGATGCGTCGAGCACCTCCAGACCGCCGCGATCGAACTGCGCGAGCGCGTCCGCGCCGCGCACCACGTGGATGGAGGCGCGCCGCTTCGTCCCCGCCTCGGTCAGCACCAGCGCTCCAGTCGCGAACGCCAGCTCGGCGAGCGCGATCCGCTTCGGGACGCGAACGCGCGCGCCAGCCGGGATCCAGCGCAGTCGTCCCGCGATCATCAGGTGGATCACGAGCGACAGCTCCTCGTCGAACGCGAGCACGATCCGTTTGCCAAGCCGTCGCACGGCCAGCACCGGCCGCCCCACGAGCGCATCGAGCGGTGGCTCGACCGTGCGAAGGGCGAAGACGTTGAGGATCGCGAAGCCGGTGAGGGGATGGCCGACGAGGCGTCGCTCCAACGCTTCCACATAGACGGTGACGTCAGGCAGCTCGGGCATGGACCGGTCCTGGAGAATGCCCAGCAAACTGCGGGTCCCGCGCAGGTCGCACCAGCGCGCTTTCCCGATCCTGATGAGGAGAGGTCCCGATCTGGTCAGCCGCTGTCGGTGCGCGCGGGGTGCCAACGCTTCGGCTGAGCCGCGGTCATCTCGTGTCGCTCGCGCTCCAGTGCCTCGAGGCGCTTCTGCCAGACGGGTCCAATGCGGTCGAGCCACTCCTCCAGCTCCACGAGTCCGCCCGGATCGAGCTCGTAGATGCGCTGCTGGCCCGCCGCGCTGACGGAGGCCAGACCGGCCTCGCGCAGGACTTTGAGGTGTTGGGACACGGCGGATCGGCTGATCGCGAACCGTTGCGCGATGTCGCCGGCGGAGAGGGCACCCCGGGCGAGCATCTCGACGATGCGGCGGCGAGTCGGGTCGGCGAGGGCGGAGAAGGATGACATTCGGTGAAATTGGGGTGCGGAGATAATTAAGTCAACTCTAACGCATCACCGAACAGTGCGCGAACAAAATGCAATTCTGCCCTAAAAAATGCATCAACAGGCACGAATAGCATGAGAAAAGTGTAATTCTGACGCTTGACGTTGCTCGTTTTGTTGCATATTCTCTCGAAGGAAGACTTGCCAGACCGCCGAGCGCTCATGCCGACCCGACTCAACGCGCGCCTGAATCGAAAGAATCAGAAGCCGAACAACTCCTGGCGGAGTGCTGGCTAGGGCCGATCGCGCCTTCCACGCGAGCGTGCCCGCCGGGAGAAGAGCCTGACGGGCACGCGTCGCATTCGCCCCTCGCGTCACACGGCACCGTCGTCGTCGCACCATCGAAGGTTGCCCCCACCCTCAGCATGGAGATTCTCGTGGCCCCGTCCGTCAGTAGTCTCGCGGCACTTCTCGCGACCACCCTGCAAGCGGCCGACGCCGCTGCCGCCGCGCCGCCGCCTCCGCCGACCGTGGTGGGCGCCGACACGGCCTGGATTCTCGTCGCCACGGCGCTCGTGCTCCTCATGACGCCTGGCGTGGCGTTCTTCTATGGCGGGTTGGTTCGCGCGAAGAACGCGCTCAACACGATGATGATGTGCATGGCGGCATTCGGCGTCTGCGGCGTGGTCTGGGCGCTCCTCGGCTACAGCCTCGCGTTCTCGGCCGGTGGCAACTACCTGGGCGGTCTGGACTACGTCGCGCTGCGCGGCGTCGGCATGGAAGCGAAGGGCTCCATCCCGCACATCCTGTTCATGGCGTACCAGGCGTCGTTCGCCGTCGTCACGGCGACGCTGATCGCCGGCGCGGTCGTCGACCGCATGCGCTTCGGTCCGTACCTCGCCTTCATCACGCTGTGGACGGTCGTCGTCTACGCGCCGATCGCGCACTGGGTGTGGGGCGGTGGATGGCTCTCCAAGCTCGGCGTGCTCGACTTCGCCGGCGGCACGGTGGTGCACATCAACGCCGGTATCGCGGCCACGGTCGCGGCAATGGTCGTCGGCAAGCGGAAGGACTTCGGACGTCAGGCGATGCTGCCGCACAACGTGCCCTTCGCGCTGCTCGGTGCCGCGCTGCTGTACTTCGGATGGTTCGGCTTCAACGCGGGCAGCGCCCTTGCCGCGAGCACGAGCGCCGCGCAGGCGTTCGCGACCACGATGCTCGCCCCGATGGCGGCGCTCTGCGTCTGGATGGCGCTCGACGCGATGCGCACGAAGCGCGCGACGGCGGTCGGCGCCGCGACGGCGATCGTGATCGGACTCGTCGTCATCACGCCGGCGGCGGGCTTCGTCTCGCCGACGTCGGCCATCATCATGGGCGCGCTCGGCGCCATCCCGAGCTACTACGCGATCGTCTGGCGCTCGCGCACGCGGCTCGACGACTCGCTCGACGTGCTCGCGGGTCACGGCGTGGGCGGCATCACGGGCGCGCTCCTCACCGGCGTGTTCGCCGAGGCGGCGTGGGGCGGCACGAACGGGCTGCTGTATGGCAATCCCAAGCAGCTCGTGCTGCAGGCGACGGGCGTCGCCGCGACGATCGTCTACAGCGCGGTCGCGAGCTTCGCCCTGCTGAAGATCATCGGCGCGGTCAGCGCTCTCACCGCGACGGCCAAGGCACAGGGAGTCGGGATGGACATCACGCAGCACGGCGAGGAGGCATACACGCACGGTGAAGGTGCGGTGCTCGTCCTCGATACCGAGGCCGCACCGGCGGCGCGTCGCGCCCCGCTGGCCGCAACGGGGGTCGCATGAAGCTCATCGTGGCAATCGTCCGACCGGACAAGCTGAACGACGTCCTCGAGCGGCTGTATCGCGCGGACGTCCGTGGACTGAATGTGTCGCGCGTGCTCGGCCACGGTGGCGAGCGCGAATCGGTCGAGACCTACCGCGGCACGACGGTGAAGATGGAGCTCCAGGAGAAGGTCCGCATCGAGATCGGCGTGTCGAACTCGTTCGTCGAGGCGACGGTGAACGCGATTCTCGAAGGGGCCAGCACCGGCGAAGTCGGCGACGGCAAGATCTTCGTCATGCCGGTGGAGAGCATCTACAGGATCAGGACGAGAGAGCGGGACGAGCGTGCAGTGACCCCTGCGCTGAACTGAGCTTTCGAACTGGACGAACGGTCGGGCGCCGATGTCGCCCGGCCGTTCGTGTTTCTATGGGTGTGCCGTTGGGCCCCGCGCACGAGTGCGTGACGAGAGTACCATGGGATTCCCAGCGGTACTCGTACTTCGGTACTCAGGTACCGGTACTTTGTACGGCGCGCCGGGCGCGCGCTCTCGCGGCGAGTGACGCTCGTGGTGCGCGCGTGGGTGGCGTACAGGGTACCGGCACCTCGGTACTCGAGTACCGAATACTGTCACGAATCCCTGAGTACCGCGGCGAGAGCCACGATGCGCCGGTTACTGCGTTCGAGTACGAGTAGCGAACGGTACGAGATTCGACGGCGGCGAACGGTCTCGTCCTACGCCCTCAACAGCCGATCCACCACCCTGAGCAGCGCGTTCGGCAGCTGCGCCGGCTCGTGCAGCACGAGATACCCGTGCTCGCCGAACAACCGCGGCAGGTACTCCTCTTCCTCCTGATCCACCGTCAGGCAGAACGGATGCACACCCGACGTTCGCGCCGCGAGCAGCGCGTGGCGCGAGTCCTCGATCGCGAACGAGCCCTGATACCGGTCGACGTCGTTCGGCCGGCCGTCGGACAGCACGAGCAGCACGCGACGCTGCGCGGGTTGCGCGGCGAGCACCGCCGTGGCGTGGCGCACGGCGGCGCCGAGTCTCGTGTTCTCGCTCGCGGCCAGCGCGGAGATCCGCCGCCGCACCGCGACATCGTCGTGCTCGTCGAACGACTTCACCGTGCGCATCCGCACGTGGTGACGCCCGCAACCGGAGAAGGCGAGCATCGCGTATGGATCGCCGAGCGTCGCGAGCGCCTCGCTCGCGAGGAGCATCGTCATGCGCTCGACGTCGAGAATCGTGCGGCCGTCGGCCAGCTTCGTGCGCGTGGAGCCGCTCACGTCCACCAGCAGCAGGATGGCGACGGTGTGTCGCGTTGGGCGCGAGAGCTCGTACAACCGATCGCTCGGCGCGTTCCCCACGCGGCGGTCGGTGTGCGCGTCGACGCACGCATCGAGATCGAGCTCGTCGCCCGAGCGCTGGCGACGGAGGCGAAGGCGCCGCGCGCGGAGCGACGCGTAGCGGTCGCGAATCTGGCGGACGAGCGGAGCGTGCTCGCGCAGTACCCCCGACGCCCAGGCATCGTCGTCTCCCTCGGCGACCGAGCAGTGCACGGAGGTCGCATCGGCGGTCACGCGCCCCGCATCCTCGTCCCACTCGGGATAGTGCAGTCCGGCCGCGGGCGCGCGCGGATCGTCGTCGCCATCGGCGCGCGCCGGCGACGCCGATGCCGGAGCATCGTCAGGGTCGGCGCGCTGCTCATCCGATCCGCCGCCGCGCGCGTCGATCGCGCCGCGCGGCGTGCTCGCCGATCTCGAGTCGTCGTCCGCGTCGACCTCGCGATCGGCGTCGCGTCCGGCCGCGCCGTCGTCCGCGCGCTGCTCGCCCTCGTCGTCTGTCTCCGACTGCGCGGACGAGATCAGGCCCGACGTTCCGCCGTAGGCCAACTTCTCATCGACGCCGAACGGCGACCACGCCGTGCCCCAGACGGACATCATGCGCAGTGAGCGGTAGGGCATGGCGCGCTTCGATGTCGTGCTGCGGATCGCATTCGCCATCGCCATCGCCCACTCCCGCGAGGACTCGGGAGAATCGCTCGGCGCGAGCGGCGAGGGGATGGCGCCGGGATCGGCCGCCAGGACCGTGCGGAGGAGCTGCTCGACCGGGCGCTCGACGTCGTTCATGCGGTCGCGCGCCGGCCGAGCGTCGAGCTCCGCGGCGCGCAGCGCGCGCAGGGTCGGCGTGATTCCCGGTGCGCGCTCGACCACGCTGCGCTCCACCGCCGCGCACTCGGCCAGCAGATAGAGGTCGCGCGTGAGCGCGTCGGTCAGCGTCGCGTCGTACGTGCCGCGCGCGAGCCGCTCTCCCTGCGCGATGGCCAGCGCGCGATAGCGTGTGATCGCGTCGTCGCGTCCGTCGCGGGCGCCGAGCTGCGGTGGAAGGACCACGTCGCCCACGCTCGCGCCGGGCAGGCTGGCCACGCGCATCGGTCGGCCATACATCGCGGCGAGCAGCAGCTCGAGCCGTCGCTGTACCTCCGCGAGCGCGACCACCCGCGGCGCGTGACTCGCGCGCCACGAGTGCACCGGCGAAGACATCCGGCGCGCGATACGGATCGCGCGATTGCGGAGAAAGCGATGCAGGCGCACGCGCGAGGCTCGCGGTGTGTGCTAGATGGTCTGCACGACCAGGTCGTCGATCGTCGCGAGCAGGTCCGGATCGTCGGTGAGCGGCGCGGCGAGCGCGGTGCGGCACGCATCGCGTGGCGCGATGCCGCGCGCGATGAGACGTCCGACCGAGACGAGCAGCCGAGTGCCTGGTCCTTCGGAGAGCCCCTGGTCGTGCAGACGGCGCACCTGCACCGCGAGCTCCACCAGCGCGCGCGCCGTCGCGCGCGGCACGCCGCTCTCGTGCGCGACGATCTCCGCTTCCAGCGCCGGTGCGGGAAAGTCGAACTCGAGCGCGACGAAGCGCTGGCGAGTGCTGGGCTTGAGATCCTTGAGCGCGTGCTGATAGCCCGGGTTGTACGAGACGACGAGCTGGAACCCTGGCGCTGCGGTGAGGAGCTCGCCCGTCTTCTCGATCGGAAGGATGCGTCGCTCGTCGGTGATCGGGTGGATGACGACGAGCGTGTCCTGGCGCGACTCGACGACTTCGTCGAGATAGCAGATCGCGCCGGTGCGGACCGCGGTGGTGAGCGGCCCATCCGTCCACACCGTGTCGCTCCCCTGGATGAGGTAGCGCCCCGTGAGATCGCTCGCCGAGAGATCGTCGTGGCAGGCGACGGTGATGAGCGGTCGCCCGAGCAGATGCGCCATGTGCTCGACGAAGCGCGTCTTGCCGCAGCCGGTGGGACCCTTGAGCATGACGGGAAGCTTCTGCGCGTGACACGCGCGAAACAGCTCGACCTCGTTGCCGACGGGGAGATAGTAGGGCGCCGCGTCGTCCGACCGCTCATCGGCCAATCTTATGGATACCATGTTGTATACACTATCTCGACCTGGTGAGCCGGACAAGGGGCCGGGCGACGGCGTCGTGGGTCAGAGTCACGACGCTCCGAACCGCCCCAGCCAGATGCCGAGCGCGAAGACGATCCCGCCGCCGATGATGACCTGCACGATCGTGCTGCCGAGTGGGCTCTTCATCCACCGGTAGCGGATGTAGGCAATGGCGAGCAGCTCGACGACGACCACGGCGTACGCGAGCATGAGCGCGACGTGCAGGTCGCGGAGCAGGAAGGGCAGGGTGTGCAGCATCCCGCCGAGCACCGTGCCGCCACCGGTGATCGCGCCGCGCGCGAGTGGTCGACCACGGCCGGAGACTCGGCCATCGTCGGAGAGCGCTTCGGCCAGCCCCATGCTGATCCCCGCGCCCACCGACGCGGCGAGGCCCACGAGAAACGCGCTCGACGTCTTACCGGTCATCGCCGCGGTGGCGAAGAGTGGGGCGAGTGTCGAGACGGAGCCGTCCATGAGCCCGAGCAGCCCGGGCTGCACCACCTGCAGCACGTGCGCACTGGATCCGCCATCGGAATTCGACTGGGCTCGGCGGTCGGTAGTTGCGCGGCGCTCGAGCCGCGCGGTCTCTGTCGGAAGCGAAGTCATGGGGGTGGCATAGGGCATACTGGATGCCGCTCGGATCGTGGGGTCGGGCCCCCCAATCAGCGCCGAGACGGGTGGAGGAACGGTCCGTTCTGGCCCGGTGATCACGGTCCCTACCCGTCGCTCACTCCGTCCCAAGGAGTCCGTCCCAAGGAGTCCGTCCCAAGGAGTCCGTCCCGAGGAGTCCGTCCCTGGTGGTTGCCGGGAGCGGGTGGCAGCTGCCGGCGTCATGGACTTCACAGTTCTCGCACAAGCCCGCCATTGTCCCGGCGGCGTGGGTGGTGGCATCGTGAGGCTCAGCCACAGCGCGACATACCCGCCCCTCCGCGATGTCCCTCCGCTTTCCGCCGCTCCGCTGGACGACGCTCCTTCTCGCCGCGAGCATCGCGCTCACGACGATCGGGGTCGTGGAGGCGAGTCGTTCCGTGCGGTCGCAGCGGGCCGTGGCCGAGCACGCGCTGCGCGACTACGCGGGGTTCGCGGCGTGGAGCTACCAGCAGCATCTGCGCGACCGGCTCGCCCGCGCCACCGAAGAGGTGCTCGGCGCCTTCAACCACGGGCACGACGTGCACCGCGGGATGAACACGCCGTCGGTCACGACCATTCCGCACTACATCTACTTCGACCAGCTCTGCCAGTGCCACCAGACGCAGCGCGGTCCGAGCCCGTTCGCCTTCGTCGCCTTCCAGCTCGGCACCGACACGCTCGGCGTCGCGCTCAATGCGTATCCGAGGCCGCAGGAAGGGTGGGTGGAAGACCGTCCCGTCCCGATCCCGATGGTGATCGAGGGAAACCGGCGCTTTCCGGCGGAAGTGCGGCGCTGGATCAACGACACGATCACGGCGCAGGTGCGCGCGAAGCACGACGTCGGCCGCTTCCCGGTGATCGTCGCGACGCGCGGCTCGGTGCGACGCTTCTTCACCTACACGGTGATGCCGCGCCTCGCGGGCGACACGATCGTGTACGGAGCGGAGTACGAGCCCGAGGCGTTCGAGAAGATCCTCGCGTCGACGATGACGGACAGCGACCTGCTCCCGTCGGCGTTCACGAGTGGCCGGCCGGTGCGCGACCTCGTGCAGCTCGAGGTCACCGACGCGAGCGGACGGCCGCTCTTCACGTCCGACTCGGTGTCACGCTGGATGCTCGACGACTCGGCGTCGCTCGGAGAAGGGTTCGGAGCGCTTCGGGTGCGCGCGCAGATCCGCGCATCGATGGCGGACCAGCTCATCATCGGCGGGCTGCCACGCTCACGGCTACCCTTCCTGCTCGCGTTGCTCGGCATCGCCGCGGCGCTCTCGTTCGTCGCGATCCAGCAGATCCGTCGCGAGGGCGAGCTCGCGCGGCTGCGCGAGGATTTCGTCGCCAGCATCTCGCACGAGCTGCGTACGCCGCTCGCGCAGATGCGCCTCTACCTCGAGACGCTGCGACTCGGCCGCTTCACCACCGAAGCGCAGCGGAGCTGGTCGCTCGACAACGTCGAGCGCGAGACGACGCGTCTGAGCCACCTGGTCGAGCGAGTGCTGCGCTTCTCGCGCGCCAATCGCGCCGACGCCGACCCTCGACAGCCGGTGGACGTCGCAGCCGAGCTGGAACGGATCGTCGACGAGTTCCGGCCGATCGCCGAGGCGCGCGGCGCGCGGGTGGAGATACGGGCCGGCGAGGTGCCGAGCGTCGTACTGCAGACGGACGCACTGCGGCACATCGCACTCAACCTGCTCGACAACGCGGTGAAGTATGGGCCGCGCGGCCAGACGGTGCGCGCGAGTCTTCAGCGCGACGGGCGTGACGTGCGGCTCGAGCTCGCCGACGAAGGGCCTGGCATTCCCGAAGCCGATCGCGAGCGCATCTGGCAGCCGTATCAGCGCGGCGCCACGGCGGGACACACCGCGGGGAGTGGCATTGGCCTCTCCATCGTGCGCGATCTCGCCGTGGCGCACGGCGGGCGCGCGTGGGTAGCGCCGACGCCGGCGGGTGAGCAGGGCGCGCGCATCGTCGTCACTCTGCCTGCGATGACGCAAGCGCCCGCCGATGAAGGCGGAAGCGTCGACGCGTTCCCGGCGCCGCTCGCCGCGCCGTCCGACACCGAGCCGGTGCGAAGGTGATGGCGCGCATCCTCGTCGTCGAGGACAACCTCGCGCTCGCCGAGGGCGTCGCGTACAACCTGCGGCACGAGGGGCACGAGGTGCGCATCGCCGAGGACGGCGAGAGCGGGCTCGCCGAAGCGCGCGCATGGTCGCCCTCGCTCGTGATCCTCGATCTCATGCTGCCGCGGCTCGACGGCTACGGCGTGCTGAGCGCGATCCGCGCCGACCGCAACGACGTGCCGGTGATCATCCTCACGGCGCGCGGCGAGGAAGCGGACAAGGTGCGCGGCTTCCGGCTGGACGCGGACCAGTACGTGACGAAGCCATTCGGTGTGCTGGAGCTGCTCGAGCGCGTCGGCTCGCTGCTGCGGCGCTCGACGTCGCGCGCGGGAGGCGCGGCGGCCGCGCCGCACGAGTCGATCCGGTTCGGCGACGTGGTCGTGGACGTCGACGCGCGCACCGCGCTGCGACATGGCGTTCCGTGCGCGCTCACCCCGAAGGCGTTCGAGCTGCTGCTCGCGCTCGTGGGGCGCGGCGGCCGCGTGGCGACGCGGCAGGAGCTGCTGAAGGAGGTGTGGGGCTACGGCGCGTTCGTGCTCTCGCGCACGGTCGACTCGCACATCGCGGAGCTGCGCCGCAAGCTGGAAGAGGATCCCGCTCGGCCGCGTCACATCGTGACGGTGTGGAAGGTGGGCTACCGCTTCGAGCCTTCATAGTTCCCGCACATCCCCGGCACGGATCGGCCATCACTCCGTGCGTCTCCGGCGCGACTGTGTCTCCAGGTTCGGCACGATGCCGACCGTGCACCCACCAGGAGACCCATGCATCCCTCCCACTTCATCCCACCGCGCGCGCTGGCTGGCCTCGCGCTGCTCGTCGTAGCGATCGGCGTCTCGTCGACCGCGTCCGCCCAGATGTACGTCGCGCCGGCCGCGCCGGTGAGCGTCTCTGTCGCGTGGCTCGCGGCGAACCTGAAGGATCCCAACCTCGTGCTGCTGCACGTCGGCGACCGTGCCGAGTACGACGCCGGCCACATTGCCGGCGCGCGGTACGTGAAGCTCGACGACATCTCCGTCTCCTCGCACGACGGCAAAGGGCTGATGCTCGAGATGCCGCAGCCGGACAGCCTGCGTGCGCGGCTCGAGACGCTCGGCATCTCCGACAAGTCGCGCGTCATCGTGTACTACGGCAACGATTGGGTCTCGCCGTCGACGCGCGTGATCTTCACACTCGACTACGCGGGCCTCGGCCAGAGCGCCGCGCTGCTCGACGGTGGGATGCCGGCGTGGAAAGCGGCGGGTCACTCGCTCACGAAGGATCCGGCCGCGGCGCGCAAGGGACAGCTCGCGGCGCTGCACGTGAACCCGATCGTCGTCGACGCAGCGTGGGTGAAGGCGCGACTCGGTACGAGGGGATTTCACCTCGTCGACGGGCGTGACGCATCCTTCTACGACGGTGTGGAATCGGGCGGACCGCGAAAGGGGCACGTCGCCGGTGCGCGGAGCATCCCGTACACCGAGATCACCGACGACAAGCTGTTCCTGCGCAGCCCCGCCGAGCTGCGCGAGCTGTTCGCGAAGGCGGGCATCGCGCCGGGCGACACCGTCGTGGCGTACTGCCACATCGGCCAGCAGGCGACCGCCGTGCTGTTCGCCGCGCGGCTGGTCGGACATCCCGTGCTGCTCTACGACGGCTCGTACCAGGAGTGGTCGCGCAACCCCGACCTGCCGGTCGAAGATCCTCGTCCTGGCATGAGGAGGGCGCAGTGAGCGAGTCGCGGCGAGAGCGCGCGCCCGCGCCGTACGCCGATCCGTATCGCACCGGCGTGCTACTCGGGCTCGTGCTGCTCGCGTCATTCGCGATCGCGGGTCGTGGGTTGGGCGCGAGCGGCGCGTTCGCCAGTGCCGCCGCCTCGGCGGCGACGGTGGCCGCGCCGGCGGCGGCGCAGCGGAACGCGTTCTTCGCCGCGCATCTCGGTGATGGCATGCTGCACGACTGGCTCGTGGTCGAGGTGATCGGGGTGGCGTTCGGCGGACTGATCTCCGCGGCGCTCGCGGGACGGATCGCGCTGCGCGTCGAGCGCGGACCGCACGTGAGCGCGCGCGTTCGGCTCATGAGCGCGGCGGCCGGCGGCGCCGTGATGGGTGTGGGCGCCGTGCTGGCGCGTGGATGCACGAGCGGGCAGGCGCTCACCGGCGGCGCGATGCTGAGCGTGGGGAGCTGGCTGTTCGTCATCGGCACGTTCGCGGCGGCATACGTCGTCGCGTTCACGACGCGCCGGAGCTGGACGTGAGCGCGCCGCTGCCTCTCGCCGAGAGCTCGAGCGCGCCGGCGATGCTCGTCGCGCTCTCGATCGGCCTCGCGTTCGGTTGGTGCCTCGAGCGCTCGGGGCTCGGCAGCGCGCGCAAGCTGATGGGTCAGTTCCAGCTCACCGATCTCACCGTGTTCAAGGTGATGTTCACCGCGATCGTGACGGCGATGCTCGGGTTGTTCTGGCTGTCGTGGCTCGGCGTGCTCGATCTGGACCGCGTCTATCTCCCGGAGACGTTCCTGGTCCCGCAGCTCGCGGGCGGCGTGATCTTCGGTGCGGGAATGGCGCTCGCCGGCTTGTGCCCGGGGACGTCGTGCGTCGCCGCGGTGACGGGGCGCGTCGATGGCCTGACGGTGGTCGCCGGATTCTTCATCGGCGTGCTGGGAAGCGGCGTGCTGCTTCCGTCGATGCAGCGGTTCTATCTCAGCACGCCGCGCGGGGGCTACACGCTGGCGACACTGTTCGGCGTGCCGCAGGGAGTGGTCGTGGCCGCGATCGCCGCGATCGCGCTGGCGGGGTTCGTGGCCGCCGAGCGAGTCGAGCGGTGGCGCGCGACCCGCGCGGCGGAGGTGACGTCGTGAATGGACCGATGCAGCTGCGGATGCTCGCGGCAGTCGCGGTGGTGCTCGCGCTGCTCGCGGCGGTGGCCGGTTCGCCGAACCGCGCGACGTCGCGCTCGACATCGGCCGCATCGCTCGACGCGGCGAGTCTCGCGCGAGAGATCGAGCACGAGGAGGATCACGTGACGGCGCGGGAGCTCGCCGAATGGATCCGCGCCGACAAGCCCGGACTCCGGGTGCTCGACATCCGCTCGGACTCGGAGTTCGCGACGTATCACATCCCGTCGGCCGAGCGCATGTCGCTGCCCGAGGTGGCGTCGCGCGCGCCGGCCGCCGGTGAAACGCTCGTGCTGTACTCCGAGGGCGGTGCGCACGCGGCACAGGCGTGGGTGCTGTTGCGCGCTCGGGGCCACGAGCACGTCTACTTCCTGCGCGGCGGCCTGCTCGACTGGATGGAGGACGTGATGAACCCGATCGTCTCTGGCGACTCCGCGGCGCACTTCTCCGCGCTGAGCCGATACTTCGGCGGCGTGCCTCGCGCGCCGAGCGGCGCGCCGGGCGCGACGCCCATGCTTCCCGCGCCATCACCCCGAGACGCTGCCGCGAGCGCCGTCGCACGCGTGCGGAGGCGGGGATGCTGACGACGAGCCGGAGCGAAGCATCGTGGGAAGCCACGCTGCATCCACCGTTCGCGGAGCTCCGCGCGCGCGAGTTCGGACGGCTCGACGCGGGCGGCCACACCTATCTCGACTACACGGGAAGCGCGCTCTATCCCGACCGGCTCGTCGCCGATCATGCCGCGATGCTGCGCGGCGCCGTGCTCGGCAACCCGCATTCGGAGAGTCCCGCGTCGCTCGCGAGCACGGCGCTCATCGCCGAGGCGCGCGCGCGGGTGCTGCGCTTCTTCGATGCGGACCCGGAGGAGTACGTCGTCTGCTTCACCGCCAACACGAGCGGCGCGATCCAGCTCGTCGGCTCCGGCTTCGCGTTCGGACCGGATGCGCCGTTCATCCTCTCGGCCGACAATCACAACTCGGTCAACGGTGTGCGCGAGCACGCCGCGCGCGCAGGTGCGCCGGTGCACTACCTCCCGCTCGATGCCGAGCTGCGCCTGCACGACGTCGCGAGCCGGTTGGAGGTATTGCGACAGAGCCATGTCGGCGCGGGGCTGGTGGCGTTTCCGGCGCAGTCGAACTTCTCGGGCGTGCAGCATCCGCTCGCGCTCGTGCGCAAGGCACGATCGCTCGGTTACACCGTGCTGCTCGACGCGGCGGCGTTCGCGGCGACGTCGCCACTGAGCCTGCGCGCGGTGCCGGCGGACTTCGTGGCCTGCTCGTTCTACAAGATGTTCGGCTATCCCACCGGCATCGGCGCACTCGTGGCGCGACGTGCGGCGCTCAGTCGTCTACGGCGTCCGTGGTTCTCGGGCGGCACGGTGGAGTACGTGTCCGTGCAGCACGGCTCGCACCTGTTGCGCGACGGCGCCGAAGGGTTCGAGGACGGCACCCCCAACTTCCTGGCGATCGGCGCAGTGGTGCAGGGGCTCGACTTCCTCGATGAGGCCGGACTGCCGAGCATCAAGCGGCACACGCAAGCACTCGCGCGCCGGCTGGTGGGCGAGCTGCGAGCACTCACGCATCACGACGGTGCGCCGCTGGTGCACGTGTACGGACCGGAGGATCACTACGATCGCGGCGGCACCGTCGCCTTCAACGTGCTCGACCGGCGCGGCGCGGCGATGCCCTACGCGATGGTGGAGGAGTCGGCGCGCGAGCGAAGGATCTCGGTGCGAGGCGGCTGCTTCTGCAACCCCGGCGCGTCGGAGTCCGCGTTCGAGTTCGTGGCCGACCGCGCGGTGCGCTGTCTCGACGAGACGCGTCGGGCGGGGTGGAGCCTGGCCGGCTTCGCCGAGCGCATGCGGCGGTGCGAGGGGTCGCGCGCGGTCGGCGCGGTGCGCGCGTCGTTCGGCGTGCCGAGCAACGCGTCCGATGTGGAGCGGTTGGTGGAGCTCGTCCAGTCTCTCGGGTGAGATGATGAACTGAGTGCAGGTCCCTCGACTCGCCGCGCTCGCTCGGGACCACAGCGGTGCGGCGAGTCGGCTGTCATCCCTCGCGATTACAGCGCAACACCCAACCCGTTCACCGCGGTTCTCACTGCCACAGAACAGCGAACTGCGACCTCAGCGCCTCCACCTTCGGCCGGTCGTTGATCACGATGTACGGCTGGTCGGGATGGCGATTGAAGTAGTCCTGATGGTAGGACTCGGCTTCATGGAACGCTTTGAGCGGCGCGACCTCGGTGACGATCGGCCTCGCGAACGCCTTCGCGGCGGTGAGCTGCGCGATGTACGACTTGACCACGTCGCGCTGCGCGTCGTTCGAGTAGAAGACGGCCGAGCGATACTGCGTGCCGACGTCGGGGCCCTGGCGGTTGAGCTCCGTCGGGTCGTGCACGACGGAGAAGAACACCTTGAGCAGCTGGCCCAGCGACACCTTCGACGTGTCGTACACGACACGCACCGACTCCGCGTGCCCCGTGTTGCCGGAGCTCACGTCGTCGTAGCTGACCTTGCCGCCCGTGGTGCCGCCGGCGTAGCCCGACGTGGCGCTCACCACGCCCTTCACGTGCTGGAAGACCGCCTGCACGCCCCAGAAGCAGCCGCCGGCGAAGACGATGCTCTGCTGGCCGGGCGCTGTCGACAGAGGCTGGTCGAGCGACGGATCAGGGAGCTCGCGCGTGACGGTCGGACCCGCGACGGCGCGCGTCGCGAAGAGGAGAGCGACCGCGAGACCGGTGCCGAGAGCGGCGAGGCCGCGGTATGAGGAGCGAAGCATGTTGGAAGAGCTCGCGTTGTGGGATGCTCTATATACGCCTCAATCACGAAAATGGATGGCTGTCCGTGGCTGCCACTCCCGGTAGTGCGTACGTCGCACCTCGACCGAGACTCGCGTGCGACTACCCGGAAGTAGTAGCAACGCGCTCAGCCTGAGCGCCAAAACGGCCGCACCAGATACCTGTCCAGGGTACCGGGTACGGCCGTGCGCGATCAGGGGCGAGATCTCGACCCCTACTGCTGGGAGCCTGTAATCCAGTCACGGTACACGGTACGAACTACCCGTTACCGGGCATTGGCAGTCAACGAGAGAGCTGCGTCAGCTGCGGCAGAATCTGCCTGGCTGCCGCGCGGTCCTGCTCGCTGATCGGCTCGCGGTTCGACGCGACGCGAAACGAAGCGAGCACCTCGTCGCACAGGTCGCGGAGGCGCGAACGCTGG
>DASYMZ010000142.1:0-31757 GCA_036008805.1 Gemmatimonadaceae bacterium | reverse complement strand
GAGGATCTGCACGAACTCGATGCGCATGCGCGGCGTGGCCGATTCGATCTTCGTGCGCGCGTCGTCGATCACTTCCTGGCTCGACCGGTCGCGGGTGTTCTGCGGTGAGAGACGCGCGACGATGTCACCGGTGTTCTGCTCCGTGGCGAACAGCCCGAGCTCGGCGCCGGTGCGGCGCGAGATGCCGGTGATCTCGGGCATCGACATCAGGATCCGCTCCACGATGTGGACCTGCCGGTCCGTCTCGACGAGCGCCGTGCCGCCTGGCGTGAAGTAGTCGAGCACGAAGGCGCCCTCGTCGATCTCCGGGAGGAACCCGGTGGGGACGAAGCGGTAGGTGAGCGCGCCAGCGGCGACGAGCAGCAGGGCGCCCACGATCATCAGGCGGGTGTGGTGCAGCGCGCGGTCGAGCGAGCGTGCATACCGATCGGACAGCGCGTCCACCGCGCGGCCCACGCCAGCCCCGATCCGCGCGAGCTGTCCGCGTCCGCCACTCGGCGCCGATGCCGGCGTCTCCGGCGCGGCAACGGCTGCCTGATCCTCGCCCGTGAGGAACGCCTCGGCCATGAGCGGGATGATCGTGACGGCCAGCACGAGCGACACGAGCACGGCGATCGTCAGCGTGATCGAGAGCGCGGCGAAGAACTGTCCCACCACTCCCTCGAGCAGCCGCAGCGGCAGGAAGACGACCACGGTCGTGATCGTCGAGGTCGTGACCGGAAGGATCAGCTCCTGCACCGCTTCCCGGATCGCGAGATCCCGATCGGAGGTGAGGCCGAGATGACGCACGATGTTCTCGGTGATCACCACCGCGTCGTCGATCACCAGCCCGATCGCGATCGCCATCGCACCGAGCGTCATCAGGTTGAACGTCTGGCCCACGAGCCACATCACGAATACCGTGATCGCGAGGGTCAGCGGGATCGACGCGGCGCTGATGGCGGTGATGCGGCCCTTTCGCAGGAAGACGAAGAGGATCACGACGGCGAGCAGCGCGCCGATCAGCATCGCGTCGCGCACGGATTTCGTGGCGTCGCGCACGAGTGACGCCTGATCGTACACTGCCTTGAGCGTCACGCCCTTTGGCAGCGTGGCGCGAAGCTGGGCCGCCGCCTGCTCGACGCTGTCGGCGATCGCCACCGTGTTGCCGCCCACCTGTCTGGTGATGTTGATCAACGCCGCCGGCCGCCCGTCACCGGCGACGATGCGTACGTGGTCTTCCGTTCCCACCTCGACGCTCGCGACGTCGCGCACGCGGAGGCCGCGTCCCACCGCGACGTTGGCGACGTCTTCCGCCTTAGTCGCTTCCTGCGCCGTCACGACGAGGAGTTGCTTGTAGTCCTGCGCCACTCGCCCGACCGCGCTCGCCGACGTCGAGCTCCGGATCGCCGTCGCGAGATCGTCGTACGACAGCCCCTGCTCGGCGAGCCGCACCGGATCGGCGATCACTTCGATCTCGCGCACGTCCGACGCCTGCACGTCCACGCGCCCCACACCCGGCACCCGCGAGAGCACGGGCCGGATGCGGAAGCGCGCGATGTCGTACATCGTCGTGGGGTCGCCCCCTTCGAGGTTGTACGAGAGGATCGGGAACAACGACGGCGACAACCGCTCGATCTCGATGTCGAGACCCGTCGGCAGATCGCCGCGCAGCTGGTTCACCCGCGCCTGCACCTGCTGCAGCGCGTACGCCATGTCGGTGTTCGGCGCGAACGTCACCGAGATCTCGCTCGCGCCGCGGATGGAGCGCGACGCGACGCGCGTCACGCCCGGCACGACGCCGATCGCTTCCTCGATCGGCTGGGTGATCGCGAACACGACCTGGCGCGCGCCGAGCGACGAGCCCTGCGCCACGATGGTGATACGCGGGAACTGCAGCTCGGGATAGATCGCCGACGGCAGTCGCAGCGCCGCCCAGATTCCGCCGGCGCACAGCAGCGCGACGACGAGATAGACGAAGCGGCGCTGACTCGCGACCGCACCCGCGATCGACCAGCTCCGGCGCGACGCGCCCGCGTCACTCGGCTGCACCGGCTCGCTCACGGCTTCGCGGGTTCGGGTCGCACTACCTTCACGCTGTCCTCCAGCCCGTACGCGCCCTGGGTCACCACCGTCTCGCCGCCGCTCAGCCCCTCGAGGATCTCCACCTTCGTCTCGGTCCGCCCGCCGATCTTCACCTCGCGCGACGTCGCGATGCCGGACTTGTCCACCACGAACACCTTGTAGCTGTCACCCTCGGGTACGAGCGCTTCGGCGGGGACGACCACCGCGTTCGGCCGCGTCTCCACGGCGATCTCGCCATACACGCTCTCGCCGAGCTTGAGCGAGCGGCGCGGTGACTTCAGCGACACCCGGATCGCGACGGAGCGCGCCGCGCTGTCCACCGTCGCCGCCACCGACGCCACCGTTCCCGCGCCGAGCGACTCGCCGCCCGACTTCTCTCCCGCCGACACTGCGACGCGCGCGCCCGCGTGCACGTCGCCCGACTCGCCCGGCCCGAGCGACAGCACCACGTCGAACGCGGAAGGGTCGGCCACTTCCACGAGCGTCTGGCCCGCATCCGCCGACGCGCCGAGCACGGCCGACATCCGCGTCACGACGCCCGCGACGGGCGAGCGCAGCACCGAGAGCTGCTGCTCACGCCGCGCGGTCACCGCCGCCGCACGCGCCGCGCCCAGATCGGCCGCCGCCTGGTCGACGTCGCGCCGCGGCACGATCCCCTCCTGCGAGAGCCGCTCGGCGCGCTCGTAGTTGCGCTGTGCCGCCGTGAGCGCCGCCTGCGCTCCACTGGCGGCGGCGTTGAACCCGACCTGCTCGAACTCCACGAGCGGCGCGCCCGCCGCCACGCGCTGCCCCTCGGCGACGTACACGCGGGAGACGCGCGTCGGCGCCGGCGCGCTGAGCGCGGCGAATCGGTCAGGCCGCGCGACGACCTCGCCGATGGCGGGAATCGTGCGCGTGAATGGCTCGACGCTCGCGACCGCCGTGGTCGCGGCCACCGTCGCCTTGGGGGCCTGCCCTCCACCGGCCGCGTCGGCCGCACCGCCCTTGCCGCAGCCGACGAGGAGAAAGAAGACGGCGCAGCCGCCAGCCGTGATGCGGCGCGGAAGCTCGGAGAGTGGGATCATGGCGCGGAGGGCACGGTCTGAGTGAGCGCGCGCAGCTCGGCGTTCACCTTGAGCAACGCCGCGAGATCGTCGATGTACTGGGCGAGCACCTCGCGCGCGCTGCGGCGGGACTCGAGCACGGCGGGCAGCGCCGAGGCGCCCTCGCGATACGCGGTGAGCGAGCGCGAGGCGACACGCTGGGCTCGAGCCACGAGGTCGGTGTCTCGCGCCACCCGAACTCGCAGCGCCTCGCGCTCGCGCAGCGCCTCGACGAGACGCTGCCGCGCTTCGAGCCTCGCGACCGACAGCTCGGCCAGCGCGCGCGCGCGCTCCGCCGACGCCTCGGCGATCGGGCCCTGGTTGCGGCTGAGCAGGGGAAGGGGCAGCACCACGCCGACCGTCGGCAGCAGACCGGGCTCCGATGGGTCGCCGAACTCCACACCGACGCTCAACGCCGGCAGGGAGAACACGCTGCGTCGCTCGCGGGCCACTGCCAGCTCCGCGGCGCGGAGCGACGCCTCGGCGGCGACGACGTTCGGAGTCGCCGCGCTAGTCGTGATTCCCCCCGTGGCCAGGGCCGCATTGCGGTCGAGCGGCGGTGCTCCCACCCCGGTCACTGTCGCAACCCCAGCGACCAGCACCGTGTCGGCCACGTCGAGTCGCAGCGAATCCGCCAGCACGATCGGGGTGCTGTCGGCCGAGAGGCCCATGAGCGTCTGGAGCGTGAGGATCGTGCTCATGTAGGTGAGCGAGTCGGTGGACGCGACGTTCCACTGCTGTCCCGCCGTCACCGTCGCGAGATCGACGTCCAGATCGCTCGCGTCGCCGGCGTCCCGACGCGATTGCGTCATGAGCCGAAGGCTGTCCGCATCGCGCGCCGACTGGCGCGAGAGTCGGAAGCGCGCGTCGTCCGCCAACGCCTGCGTGTAGGTGGTATCCACCTCGACCAGCGCGGCCGCGCGTTCCGACAACATGCGGAGTCGTGCCGCGCGGCTCAGCGCAGCGGCCGCTCGGACGCGCGGGCCGCGCGACCATGGCGTGTCGAAGGGAATCTCCAGCGACACGTGCTTCTGCGGCGTCGACTTCGAGTAGCTCGCCGCGAGCGATGGGTTCGGAAGCGCGCGGGCGGTCAGTAGCCGTGCGCGCGCCGCGGCGGAGTCGGCGCGCGCCAGCGCGAGTCGCGCGCCGCCCGCCAGTGCGATTCGTTGGGCCTCGGCGCGCGTGACCGCCCGCTGTGCCTGCAACGGCGCTCGTCGCGATGTCGCCAGCAGCGCGAGGATCAGGGCGATCCGGCATGTACGCGCCGGGATCGAGAGAGCGGGCTCGGCGAGCCGTGGCGATCTCGGGCGGCCTCGCCGCATTCTGGATTGGATCGAGGAGCCGGCGTGCACGTCGCGGATGCGGGAACGGGTGATCGGCGCTGATCCGACGGACGCATCGAGCCGATGTCGAGCTGAGCGCGGAAGATGCTACTGCCACCTCGGCCAAGATAGCGCACCGAACCTTTCACCCGCATGTCCGCGCACCGCCAGGTCCGCAAACGGGCGAGCCCGCCGGAAGACTCCTTCCGGCGGGCTCTGCGCCGATGTCCGTCGCGCTTCTCTTCGGACGGTGGCGTGCGCACCTCCTCAGCACGATGCGCGCCAGCCCTGGTCGAGTTGCGAGCTATCATCCATTCTCGAGGCATACTCGTCCGGCTGCCGTCCCGTTGGGATCGTCGCCGCGCCATCTGCCACTCCGGTGGCCTGACTCGCTCCCTCCGCGAATGCGAATCGTGCGTATCACCTCCGTTGCCGCCGCGACGCTCGTCATCTCCTGCGGACGCTCCGTCGTCACCGCGCCGTCGCCGGCTGGAGGGACCGTTCGCGCGGCATCGAAGCCGGCCGCCCGGCTCGCGCCCATCGATGCGCTCGTTCCGGCGTCGCCCGCCACGGTCGGGATGGATCCCGAGCTTCCGGCTCGCATCGACAGCATCGTGGCCGTCGCGATCAACGAGGGCGTCGCGCCGGGCGCCGCGGTCGCGGTGGGGCGGTTCGGCCGGCTCGTTCACCTCAAGGGCTACGGCGCCATCGACTACGCGGCCGGTGCGCCGGCGGTGGACCCGACGACGTTGTACGACATGGCGTCGCTCACCAAGGTCGTCGCCACCACCACCGCGGCGATGATTCTCGAGGACGAAGGGAAGCTCGACGTCTCGCGTCCGGTCCACAGCTACGTGCCCGAGCTCGACGCACCCGACAAAGCGGGGATCACGGTGCGTCAGATCCTCACCCATCGCGGCGGCTTCGAGGCGTTCGCGCCGCTGCATCGACAGTTCCGCGGCCGCGCCGAGTATCTCGCGCAGATCAACGCGCGGCCGCTCACCTCGGTGCCGGGCACGCAGATGGTCTACAGCGATTGGGACTTCATCCTCATGCAGGCCGTCGTCGAGCGGATCACCGGCACCACCCTCGACGCGTTCGTGGCGTCACGCGTGTTCGGCCCACTCGCCATGTCGTCGGCCCGCTTCACGCCCGACACCGCCGACGCCGTGCTGCTCCGGCACGTCGCCGTCACGGCGATGGACTCCGTGCGCGGCCTGATCCACGGAGTGGTGCACGATCCGAACGCGTGGGCGATGGGCGGCGTCGCCGGCCACGCCGGTCTCTTCGCCTCGGCGCGCGACCTCGCCACCTTCGCGCAGATGATGTTGAACGGCGGCACCTACGCCGGCACCCGCATCGTGAAGCAACAGACGCTGGCGCGATGGACCGCCGTGCAGGATCCGACCTCCAGTCGGGGGCTCGGGTGGGACACGCCCTCTGCCGTGTCGAGCGCGGGCCGCTATTTCTCGCCGCGCAGCTTCGGCCACACTGGCTTCACCGGCACGTCGATCTGGGTGGACCCCGAGCGCTCGCTGTTCGTGATCATTCTCTCGAACCGCGTCAACTCGCATGGCGAGTCCACGCGCCACACCCAGCTCCGCCGCGACCTGGCCGACGCCGTGCAGTCCGCGATCCACGACGCGCCGCTGGTCGACTGGGAAGCGAGGCGCTGACCGCGGCGAGCGAACGACCTGATCTATCCGTCGCGCGCCGCTCCGACCGTCTCGCCACGACCCGCGCGCAGGCGCTCGGTGACGCGCCGGTCGGACATGTCGCGCAGCGCCGTGTAGCGGGCCGTGAGCGGCACGAACTGTTGCACCGTGTTGTGCTCGGCGAAGCGCGCCACGACGTCCCAGATCCCGTCGTCGTGCTCGGCCAGCTCGGCGGCGCAGTCGGCGACCAGCCACGCGACGGTGTAGACATCCATCGCCTCGAGGCGGCTCACCGCTGCGGCGAAGCGAGTACGGGCCAGGTCGTGGTTTCCGCTCCGCGTCGCGAGCCGGATCGTGAGCGACTCGAGCCGCTCGCGTCCCTGAAACCACCAGTCGGCGCGGGTACCGAGCAACCGTTGCGCCGCGGCGAGCGCCGAGCGCGCGCCCGAGCCGTCGTGCAGCCGCAGCGCCACCAACCCCATGCCCGCGTGCGCGCCGATCGCGATGTCGTCGGCGCCGAGCTGTTCGGCGAGCACGCTGGTCTCGCGGTACAGTGCGGACGCGGCGTCGGTGTCGCCGCGCTCCCACTCCAGGTTCGCCAGGTTGTAGAGGACAGCGAGGCGGCTGGTGTTGTTTCGTAGCGTCGTGTAGAGCCGGAGCGCTTCGTTGAACGAGACGTGTGCCTTGGGGAAGTCTCCGCTCCGCAGCTCGACCACGCCGAGGTTCATCGATGCGGTGGCCGCCACGTCCAACGCTTGCGCGTCGAGGGCGAGCTTGAGCGAGACGCGGAACGCCTCTACGCCCGCGAGATCGTCACGTGTCCGGAGCCGCGCGACACCGAGCAGCAGGAACGCTCGCGCCTCGAGAACGGGATCGGCCGCTGTGCGTGCGGTGGCGATGAGCCTGAACAGCGGCTCCATCGCATCGGGCGGACGCACGGCAAGAATGGTCTGGGCGAGGCGGTGCAGCGCTTCGCCCACGATCGCCGCGTCGTCCTTCCGGTCGGCGATGTCGAGCGACTCTTCGGCAACCTGGATCGCTTCGTCGATTCGTCCGAGGCGCTGCAGCGTCTGAACCAGCAGCGAGCGAGCGCGCACCACGTCGGCCGGGGTACCCAGCCGCTCGGCGACGGCGAGCAGATCGCGGCACTCGCCCTCCATCTCACGCGTCGGCGGCGCGAGGCGAACGCGCGCCTGCAGGCGGCGCTGCTGCACCGGCAGCGCGCGCACGTGGTCCTCGAGCACCCCTGGAGTGGCGAGCATCGCGTCGCACGAGCGCTCCACCTCTACCCATCGGCCCGACAGCTCCGCGGCGCGTGCGAGCTCGCTGTGCACCGTGTAGCGTTGCTCGTCCGTTCGCGCGTGCGCGTCCGCAGACGCCAGGAACGCCGTCGCCACATCGAGCGCGTGTAGCTGGAGTGCGCGCTCGGCCGCGCGCATGCACCACGCGAATGCCTTGGCCGAGTCGCCCCCACGTGCGTACAGCAACGCGATCTGGTCCACCGCGTTTGGGGTGCGCTCCGCGAGCAGGTCGCCGACTCGCTCGTGCGTCAGCCGTTGGCGCGCGGGGCTCACGGATTTCAGCACCGCGTCGACGAGCAGTGCGTGGGCGAACTGGTAGGTGTCGCCATCGGCTTCGCGCGCGGGCTCGAGCACGGAGGCCGTGAGACCGCAGTCGATCGCGTCGAGCACCGCGTCGATCGTTACCCCGGCCGCTTCGGCCAGCACGGGCAGCGAGAATACCCGTCCGATCGCCGCCGCCGTCACGAAGATGCGAAGCGCCTCGGGAGGGAGTCGGTTGAGTCGACGTCCGACCAGGTCCGACATGCCGGCGGGCAGCGTCAGCGAAGGTGGAAGCGTCCACGCCCACGCCGATCCATTGTGCGTGAAGACGTTCTCTTCGGTCAGGGCACGCATGAGCTGCATCACGAGGAACGGATTGCCCTCGGTATGGCGCAGCACGAAGTCCAGGAGATCGTCGCCAAGCTCCGCGCGGTGCAGCGACCCCTGCAGCCACTCGCGAACCTCGGTGGTCGTGAGCCGCTCCAGCCGCCGCTCGCGAACGCGCTCGTCGCGCGAGAGCCGCTGTCGCCGCTCTCGTACCGCGCCGAAGCTCGCTTCCTCGCTGCGGATGGTGAGCGCGATGAAGATGCGCTCGCTCGCGAGCTGCGCCAGCACGTACTCCAGGACGTCCCAGCTCGCCGCGTCGGCCCAGTGCATGTCTTCCAGCAGCAGTCCGATCGGACGCACATCGCTCGCACTGCGCAGGAACGCCATCAGCTCCTGCATCAGATGATGACCCTGCATCGCGTCGAGCATTGGCGGACCGGCGGTCGCACCGCTCGCTTGAAGCGCGGGCACGAGCCGCTCGAGCAGTGGCCACGGACGCGATGGCATCATCCCGAGCTCGTGAATGGCGAGGACGATCTCCGCCCATGCTCCGTACGGCGCGCGGCTCTCCGTTTCGAGCGCGCGCCCCGTCACCATCACCGCGCCACGCAGCCGTGCCTCCGGAAGCAGTTGTCGCACGAGGGTCGACTTGCCGACGCCCGCCTCTCCGATCACGAGCCGGGCCTGCGGTCTGCCCTGGACGCTCTCGTCGAGCGCGGTGACGAGGGAGCGCACCTCGACCGCGCGTCCGACGAAGCGGGTGAATACGAGCTGCGGTGGACCCTCGAGCTCCGCACCGGCGAGGACCACCTTGTCTCGTCCCTCGCGCTTGGCCTCGAACAGCGCTCGGTCGGCGGCGGTGAACAGTGCCTCGAACGATTCTCCGTGCGCGGGAGCAGTCGCCACGCCGATCGACAGCGTCACGTGCATCGATTGACCCGACGACTCGCGCAGCGGGATCGGCATGCTCGACGTCGTCGTGCGTACCTGATCCGCCACGGTGCGCGCTGCGTCCCCATCGAGACCGGGAAGGAGAACGACGAACTCGTCGCCCGCGTATCGCCCGAGATACTGTCCGGGCCGGAGCTGCTCACGGATCACGCCGGCGACCAGGCGGAGCGCGTCATCCCCGGTGAGATGACCGTAGTTGTCGTTCACCGACTTGAACTGATCCACGTCGATCACGAGCAGCGACACCGTCGCGCCGGTTCGGCGTCGCTCGGCGACGACGGCGGAGGTGACGTCGACGAACGCGCGGCGCACCAGCGCACCGGTGAGATCGTCCTCTTCGGCGGTGGGGACGGCGTTGAACGTGCCCGATTTCCGAAGGGGTGCGGCGCGCTCCAACGCGGGAGCATGGTTCAACGTGCCGCGGCGCACGAGCTCCTCGAATTTCGCGAAGAGTTGCGGGTCGAACTGCTTCCCCGACTCGCGGCGCATGATCTCCATCGCCTCGAGGTGCGAGAACGGGCGCTTGTAGCTGCGCTGCGTCGTCAGCGCATCATAGACGTCGGCGATGCAGAGGACGCGGGCCGCGAGTGGGATGTCGGTGCCGGCGATACGGTCGGGATAGCCATGGCCGTCCCAGCGCTCGTGATGGCTCCGCACCATCGGCGACACGTCCCACGGGAAGTCCACCTCGGCGAGCATCTCGACGCCGGCGGTGGGATGCTGCCGTATGAGTGCCCACTCGGCGTCGGTGAGCTGGCCGGGCTTGTTGAGCACCTCCGCCGGCACGATCAGCTTGCCCACGTCGTGGAGCAGCGCGCCGATGCGGAACCAGAAGAGCGACGATTCGTCGAACCCCGCCTTCGCCGCCAACGCCCCCGCGAGATCGGCGACGCGCTCGCAGTGACCCTGCGTGTGCACGTCCTTCGATTCGATCGACTCGCCCCATTGCCGCACGACGTCGAGGAAATCGCCCTCGAGGCGCGCCATGCGCCGGCCCACGTCGGCGAGCTCGTGCCGGGCACGGAGCTGCGTGAAGCACGAGTGCGCTCGGTTGAGCGCCTGGAGTGTCTCGCGGCTTCGGCCCAGCCGATCGAAGAGCTCGGCGAGCTCGCGGTTCACGTCTCCCTCGAACTCGAGGTCGTTCACCGCCTTCGCCATCTCCCGCGCCCGCGTGAGATGCGTCTCGGCCGTGACGAGATCACCCGTCTCGCGGGCGATCACGCCGTAGACCTTCTCGGCCTCCGCGTTCGCGCGCGTGTCGCCCAGGTGCGCGGCGAGCTTCATCGCGCGGTCGCAGCGGCGTCGCGCTTCGGTGTAGTCCCCCTTCTCGATCTGTAGCTCGGCACAGTTGACTTCGAGCTGGATCCGGATGGACAGTCCGCCGAGCGCGTTGGCGATCGTCAGTGCCTCGCTGAAGGCGTCCTCCGCGGCGTCGAAGCGGCGCAGCGCGATGTTCGCGATGCCGAGGTTGTTGAGCGTGCCGAGGATGTTGTCGAGCAGCGAATGGAGCCGGCCGTGGGCCAGCGCCTCCTCGTAGCAGCGGAGTGCCTCCCGGAAGTCGCCGCGGATCTTCGCCAGCGACCCGAGGTTGGTCATGACATCGACCTGGAGTCGCGGATCGGTCGCGCTGGTGCCGCGCTCGAGCGCCTCGTGGAACAGTCGCTCCGCCTCGTCCAGATCGCCCTGCCGCCAGCGAACTGCGGCAAGCACGTTCAGCGCGTGCCCCAGGGCGTTTCGATCATCCCCGATCTCGGCTGTCGCAACCGCGGCCTCGGCGCAGTCCGCCGCCGCGGCATAGTCCGCATCGACCTCATATGTCCGCGCGATCCAGCGCAGCAGCATCGACGCCAGACTGGGCGACGGCTGATCGAGCGCCCGCAGCGCCTCTTCGTAGCGCAGCCGCGCGTCGGCACGCCGCCCGAGCTTGTCGAGCGCACGTGCCTCGTCCATCAACGCACGAACCGAAGGCTGGTTCTCGGTCGGATCGACGAGACGGAGGTGGGCGGCGCGAGCGCCGAAACCCTCAGGTGATGCCACGGGGGAGCGCGAAGGAGGCCTGCACTGGGTGGGTCGGGAACACCGGTGGGGTGGCGAGTGACGGGGGCCGATGGTGCTGCGTCAAGGACGCCTCACCACCGACCCCCGTTACCGTCGGGTCGGCCGAAGCCGCCCGTCAGACCGTCACTCTACTGCTACCGCAACTCGTCAGGTCACTCTGTACCGAAGTAACCGCCATTGTCCGTGACCTTGTACGCGCTGAAGTGCTTGATGCGCCGGAACAGCACACTGGCCTTGAAGTCCACGTACGAGGTGAGATCCCTGTCCGTGAAGGCTTCGTTGACGCATCCGTTGGAGTCCTTGCCCGAGGTCGTGAGAACCGGGCAGTACAGGATGGTCCAGTCCTTCGCCTTCTTCTTCGACACGTCCCTCACGTAGAAGTACAGCGAGACCGTCGTGTTGGGATTGAAGCGCATGGCCGGCTGGAAATCGACCTGCGGATTGCTGCTCGACGCATTCTTGACCGTGACCACCAGCGTGACCGGCTTGGTCTCGGGCGAGCAGGGGCGATTCCAGTAGGCGGAGCCATAGCCGGACGTCGTCAGGTTGCAGACGGCGTTGGCGGGGATCTCCAGGCGGTTCGGCCCGAGGGCAAACACCTGGTCGACGGCCGGGTTGAAGGTGACGCTGTACACCCCGTCCGTCACCCCGATCAGCGCCTTGCTGGCCTCGGAGGGAACGAAGCGGGAACGTGCTTCCGTGGTCTGTGAGGTGGTGAGCGGTACGGCCGGCGTCGGCGCGGTCACATCGGTGCCACAGGCGCTCGAGGCAACCACGATGCCCGAGCCCAGGATCACCGCGAGAACGCGTACTCGCTTCGAGATCTTCATGGGACGTTTCCTGTCGGGCGCGAGACCCGGATGGGAGGACCTGATTTCGGCTTCGCAGTGCATCGATGCGACGTCGCGCATCCAGTGGCTCCGCTGGCCAGCTTCCCCGTGCACGAACGTGCGCCGGGCAGGCCCTCCCTAGGCAACGCCAAGGCCAGACTGTTCAGTCGGCTGAGAAGCGGTCATCATGCCCGTGATCCCACTGTTCACGAACGCGGTTTCCGTCATGTCGACCGGCTCGTTCGGGCGCTTCTTCCTGTCTCGTTTCTAAACAGCGTCTAGCAGTTTGCAAATAATCGGGCATTTTGCGAAGACTTCCGCCTCTATCTGCCGCTTCCGGACGTCGCATGAAGACATTCCTGCATCGCGATGGTCACAGCAGAGAGCGCCGTCTCAATTATTGACAGCTGAGACAACACGTCGCTCGTCAGAGGCGCTGCGGGATGTGCCCCACCCGCATCGCGAGTGCGCGGAAGGCAGCCCGCCAGCGGCGGCCTGCTCGGCGCAGCAAAAATTTTCGTGGGCGCGTTGACCGGCGCGCGTCGCTCGAACAATTTTGGTCGTCGCGCGGGCCCCCACGCATCGATGCGCCCACGCACCCCCCCAAACATGCCGCCGATCTCGTCACCATGAGCAAGTTGGGCGACCAGATGGAGACCGCGTCTCACGCTCCCGAGACGCGCTCGCGGACATACATCGACGAGGACGGCCAGATCTGGCGCGTCTTCGAGCAGCCGTTTTCGGAATACGACCGGCGGCGCGGCCACTCCCTCATCTTCATGAGCGACCTGGCCGTGCGACGAGTGCGCGACTATCCGGACGACTGGTTCGCGCTCTCCGAGCCGGACCTCGCGGCGTTGAGCTGGAAGAGCTGAACGACTCGAATCAGCGCTCGGTGAGTCGCGCCATGAGCTCGCGCGCGTTCGTCGTGCCGTAGTTGCCGTAGCAGTTGTTCAGAAACACCGTGGTGCGACGCGCCTGCGCCGAGACTTCGTCGATTCGTGGCACCCATGCGTCGAGCTCCTGCGGCGTGTACAGGTATCGGTAGCGTTCCACCGTAGGGACTTTCGCCGCCTCCCAGGTCGCCGCGCGTCGACCGTGCAACCGCACCATCGCGAGCTCCGGCGTCGTCACTCCGATGATCGGAGGCACGCTGCTCTCGAGACCCTGCGGCCCGTCGACCATCACGTAGGTGAGGCCGAGATCGCGCAGCATGTCCATCGTCCACTGCGTCGCCTTCCCGTGGCCGTCGGCGCCGCCGTACCAGTGGCGGTTCCGCAGCTCCACCGCGCCCGGCGTTCCCGCGAGCCGAGCGGCCGATTCCGCGAGATGATCCTTGTTCTCCGGCGTGGGCAGAAACCAGCGCGGGTACTGCAGCAGCACGCCACCGAGCTTGCCCGCGGCGCGAAGCGGCTCGAGCGCGTCGAGAAAGTGCGCCCACACCGCATCGTATAGCTCGAGCGGAAGATCCTTCGCGTAGATGCGCGGCTTCTCGGCGAGCGCGGTGGGCAGCGCATCGATCAATGGCTCGGGGAGTCGCGCCACCTCCGTCGGCTGTCCGGTCATGAGCGCATGCGCCTTCACGTGGAAGACGAAATCATCCGGCGTACGGGCCGCCCAGAGCGACGCGATCGCGCGCTCGGGGAGCGAGTAATAGGTCGAGTCCACCTCGACGGTGGAGAACTGGCTCGCGTAGTAGCGCAGCCGGTCCTCGCTCGAGCTCACACCGCGCGGATAGAACACGCCTCCCTTCGTGACCGTCGGATCGGTCCACGACGCGGTGCCGATCCGCAGCTCGCCAGCACTCGGTGCAGGAGAGCGGATCGGTCGACCGAGCTGCTCCGGAGCGATGCGCTCGAGCGCGCGAGCCGCGCGCTCGGATGCGGCGGCGAAGCCGGCGTCGTGCGCTTCGTCGAGGTCGGTGGCTATCTGATGAGGCTTCGCGGTGCGCGGCATGATCGAGAGCTTGGCGGTCGAGTCGATGGCATCATGCCGGCCACGGGGACCGAAACGCCGAGATCAGCGCACGCGGTCCGCGTCGCTCAGCGGCACGCGCACCGGCTCGGCCGCTTGCTGGCCCATGCCGAGCGCGCCGGCGTTTCGCTCGGACAGGAGCCGGGTGACGAAGCGTTGGCCTTCCGAGACGCGCTCCACCTCGATCGCGATGGCGTCCATCGCCTGCTCCATGCGCTCGAGCCGCTGCGATGAGTCCGACGTGATGGCCGGCTGCGACCTGAGCGAGCCGCGCTTCCAGATCAGCCGCGAGATGGAGAGTGCGATGGGTGTCATCACGAAGAAGATGACCGCGAACAGGATCGGCTCTGGACTGATGTTGCCCCGAAAGCTCGGTCCCATGCCTCGCGGGTTCACCACGGTGCCGGCCATCGCGCGCGTGGCGGCCGTCGATGCGATCTGCTCGTTGACCTGGTCGATCTCTCCCTCGAGCCGCGTGATTCGCGCGTCGATGACGCCGATCCGCGACTCGAGTCCCGCCTTGTCCACTCCATCGGCGCGGCGGAGCTGATCCGAGATCTGTCGGCGCTGACGCGTTGCGCCTTCGAGCTGTCCGCTCAGCTCCGAGCGGCGCGCCTGCAGCGCGATCACATCCTGCCGCGTCATCGGCGCGCCGGGGGTCACGAGATCGCCGCCGCGCACGATGAACGGACCGGGCGACGCGGGAGGGGTGGGCGGCGTTGGTGGGGTGGGCGGCTGCTGGAGCGGTGCGCGCATGGTCGTCAGTACGACGGAGAGGACGATCGGGTTACACGACCAGATCTATCCTCGCTCCGGGCCCGCGGCCAGACGGCGCGCCCGGATCTCTCCGCTGCCGACCGCCAGCGAAACCGGAGCGTGGGTCAGGGCGCCGGAAAGGTGAAGCCGAGATAGCCGCCGCCGTGGCCGTCGGGCGCGATGGTCGCGTGCAGCATCGCCTTGTCGATCGGGTTGTCGGGATGCGCGTGCGAGTAGCGCACCACCTTGAGGCCGCTGAAGGTGCCGACGGCCGCACCGAGCACCACGTCGCTCGCCCAGTGCTTGTTGTGGTACATCCGCGAGAGGCCGACCAGCGTCGCGCCGCCGTACAAGACGGGCGCCGCGTACCAGGTGTACTTCGGCCACATCCGCTGGACCTCGCTGGTGACCGCGGAGGCCGCGGCGAACGCCGTCGTGGTGTGGCCGGATGGGAACGACTGGCGATCCGCGTTGCCGAATCCACCGCCGAACTTGAAGTCGTGCGCCAGGGTGTCGCTCGTGACGAAGGGGCGCGCTCGCCCGAGCACTCCCTTGAGGAGGCCGGTGACTCCCGACGAGATCAGCACCGCCTCCGTGCCGTGCCAGCCCAGGTCGGCCAGGTTCGGCTTCTTGGCCAGACGGCCCACGGCGTACAACCCGCCCCCGATGAAGAACGCGCCCGGGCTGCTGATCCACTCGACGCCCGTCGCCGACCGGTCGAGAAAGCGCTGGGCCTGGAGATCCTCGTCCTGGAGCTGCTCGGCGATGTGCCGGTCCACCGGAAACATCACGACCGTGAGGCCGACGAAGCCCGCCGCCATCGCGGCGTCTCGGTAGGTGAAGAGGGTCTGATGCCGCGATGCGTGCGCCGTGTCTCTCGGCACGACGATGCGGCCATCGGCCGCGGTGTCCGGCGTGCTGCGGACCTGTGCGGCGAGCGGTGATGGGAGACTGGCGCTCAGCGTGAGGGCGAGCGTTGCCAGCAGGGTGGCGGCGCGCGGGCGCGCGCCAGCGGTGGCTCTCGATCCAACGGTGCGGTCGTTCATGATCTCGCCACAATGCAGGATTCGGGCACGAGCGTACGGAAGCGGGCGCGCGAGCCCCGAGCAGTCTCGGCGCGCTCGAGTACCTCAGGCCGCGGCGTACACCTGATCCACCCAGTGGCTCGCGCGTGCCACGACCGGCTCTGCATCTCGTTCGGTCAGCCCGCCGTCGTAGAGCACGAAGCGAATGTGCGCCCGGACGGTCGCGGCGGCGGCCGAGTTGTCCACTCCCGACTCGCGCAACGTCCGCGCTACGCGCTCGACCTCACCTCGCATGTCGGCGTTGACGAGATCCGCGATCGCCCACGCCTCGCGCGTCTCCGTCACGAGCGCCCGCACCCGTCGCGAGGACGCGCGAGTCGCGCGGGCACGCGCCACGGCTTCCGCGGACTTGGCGGCAAGGCTCTGCGCCGCGGCGCACGCCGCGACCGCCCGGTCGAACAGATGCGTGAAGTCAGCGGACGGACTCTTCATGGGCTTCCTTCTTCGCCGAAGTACAGCGCCAGTGAGCGAGTGAGCCTAGCCCGGTATAGCGCGTTCCATGCCTCGGCGTCGGCGTGCGCCGGAACAGGCGTACCCCGCCAGACCTGCTTGAGTGCCGCGACCATCCGCTCGGGAGGGGTACCGTTCAGCCGGGCATCGCGAACCAGATGGAGGGGCGCGGCGTTGAGGCCGAGATGGTCTCCGCGCGTCGCGGCGACGAACGATTCGCGGAGCGCGTCGAGCACGTCTAGGGGGAAGCCGAGCTCGTCCTCCGGAATGTCCTGCGCTCCCGTTGGACCGGACGAGCGGCGGCTGAGCGCGGTGCGAACCGATGTGAGCATGCGGGTCTCGGATAGCGGGTCAGCAGCATCACTTCGTCATCGTATCGCTTCAGCGCGCGATACACCGCGGCGAGTCGTCCGCAGAGCCAGCCCGGAAGCTCGGGTTTGGCGGCCGCACAGACCTCCAGCGCCGCCTCGAGGAGGTGCGCCGCTTCCTCGCCGGCGCCGGCACGCTGAAGCGCCTCGGCAAGGCGCACCTGCTCCGCGGCGAATCCGTCGTATTGCTGGGGAAGTGGCTTGTAGCCTGGCATGGGACCCGTGGAGTCTGGCTGCGACATAATGCTCGAGACGAGCGCGACAGGGAACTCCCTGGCTCGAGACCGGCACGCGCCACGACTCGCGCTCGGGCGTTCCATCAGCTCCGGCCGTGCAGCTCGATCTCGCGGTTGCTGTCCTCGAGGAATCGCTCGCGCGCGACGATCGCCCCATCGTCGATCATCCGCTTGCCCTGGGCGAGCAGGTGCACGATCTCGAACTCGTCCTTCTCCAACACCAGGAGATCGCCGTGCGCGCCGCTCTCGAGCCGCCCTTTCTTCTCGAGCTTCAACACCTCCGCCGTATTGCGCGTGACGAGCGCGAGCAGCTGGGGGAGTGGCAGCCGGTGCCCGCGTGCGCAGTTGCGGATCTGCTCGAACAGCGTGCCCGGGCCCTTCTTCGACGCATCCGAGGAGACGGTCAGCTTGGTGAGATCGCCATCGTGGTCCACGTAGAAGGTGAGCCACCTCGCGAGATCTTCCTCCTGCACGTCGATGTCCACCTGACAGCCGCGCTTCGTGAGCGCGATCGCGTCGAGCATGAGCCGCTCGTTGCGCTCCACGTGCGTCGGATAGAGCCAGGACGGATCGATCTCGAACGTGTCGCACGAGAGCAGCTCCTCGAGGCACTTCATCCGCCGCTTGCCGGAGCCCACGTGAAAGTGGGTGAGCCCCGCCTTCTTGCTCAGCATCCCGCCCATGCGGGTATCGACGACGAGCCTGGCCAGCTCGCGGAGGGAAGGTTCCGTGGAACGCTCGTCCGCGATGGCGATCTCGCCCGCGCCGATCACTTCGTCGATGAACATCATGTCCTCGCGCACCGACGCCATGATCGACACGGGGGGCACGTTGTAGCCGCCCGACCAGAGGTACGCCGACAGCCCCTCCTCCTTGAGCCCTTTGGCCTTGGCGAGCAGACCGGCCATGGTCTTCATGGTCGTGTCCACACCGAGGGTGCCCACCACGGTGGTCACGCCGGCGCGGATGATCTCGGAGAGATGGATCTCCGGGCTCTGGGTGGCGAAGCCCTCCTCGCCACTGCCGCCGAGCAGATGCTGGTGGGGATCGATGAAGCCGGGGCAGATCATGCACCCCGACGCGTCGATGTAGTCCACGTCGATGCCGAGCGCGTCGACCGCGTTGCGATCGACGTCGCCGATTCGCCCGATCTTGCCGTCCACGAGAAGGATCGACTGCCGGCCGAGATGCTCGGGCGCGTAGACGTCGCCCCCTTCGATGAGTGTCAGCATGCCCGCGGCAGGGCGCAAACCAGTGGCCGCGCGCGTCCGCCGGGCGGACGCGCGCCATCCACGCGCCTAGAAGGGCAGGTCGTCGTCGTCGTGCGGAGGTGCGTCGTACGGCGGCGGCGCGTCGAAGCGCGACGGCGCAGCGGCCGAAGCCGACCGGCGCGGCGCCGAAGCCGGGTACGGGCTGGGCGAGCCGTCCCGCGGCGGCCAGATCACGCCTTCGCAGCCCGGTCCACCGCGCTCACGCGGCTTGTTCTTGCACTTGAAGTCGGGCGCGCGCGGGTTGCGCTTGCTCAGGCGGTCGTCCCACATGGCGCCGCCGCAGATCGGGCACGCCGGCATGCCGTCGGCCGGTGGCTGCGGCGCGACTGCGCTGGCTGCCGCGGCGCTGGCGCCGGGCGTGGCCGCGGCCGTACCGCGCGGCGGCCAGATCACCCCGTCGCACTCGCGGTCCTTGCACTTGAAGTCCGGAGCCTTGGGGTTCCGCTTCCCCTCTCGGTTGTCCCACATGGGCCCCTGGCAGCGGGGGCAGGTGGGGATCGCGGATTCCGCGTCGGGCTGCTGTTGTTCGGTCATGGCGATGCGTCGATAGGAAGGCTGCATACTAGCGGTCCGGCGCTTTCGCGGCTCGGCCGGTCCCAATAGATTGTACTGCCCGAACAAATGCCGAACAACTCCCTCGATGCCGTCGCGGGAGGGAGCAGTCTCGGTGCTGCATGCTCGGTGCTGCATGCTATTGGATACCGACTCGCGACGACAACCCGGATGGATGAGGACATGACCAATCCCGCTCGCTCCCCGCGCTTCCTCGATCAGGTCGAAGACAGCGCCCAGCTCGCCATGGGCGCCAAGATCCAGATCTGGGGCGGCCCCGAGACCGGCAAGAGCCACGACGCCTACGAGAACCTGCCGCGACCGCTCATCGTCGTGGACTCCGACGTGTCGGCCGGTCTGTTCAACGACGACCGCTTCGAAGGGTTCAAGCGGCTCGGCCCCGACAAGATCCCCGACCTCGAGACGCTCGTCGCCTTTCTCGACGAGTTCACGAGCGATCCGCGCTGGTATCGCAGCTACAAGTCGCTGCTGATCGACAGCCTCACCCAGTTCGTCGATCCGAAAGTGGCCGAGCTGGGGATCGACAACTCGTCGGCGGCGCCGACGGCGCACGTGGAGGAGCTGCAGGGCGCATCGCGCAGCCGCGCGATCGCGGAACAGGGGCGCGCACAGGCCGACTGGGCGCGCATCGCGAAGGAGCTCACCCGGCTCATCCGGAAGGTGAGCGCGCTCGGCGTGCACATCTATGTCGTGGCCGAGGAGCGGACGAAGTTCGTGGGCAACCGTCCGGGCGACGGAGAGGATGGCGCGAAGTCGTCGCTCTCCCCGAAGAAGTTCACCCACGCGTTCGACCTGATCGTGCAGAAGACGTCGCGGTCGGACGTGATCGTGCGGAAGTCGCGCTACCGCGCGTGGGGGAAGGACCAGAAGGTGAGCGGCTACGACGCGGCGCGTGATCTCGCGCCGATCCTCGGTGGTGCCGCGCCGAAGGTGGCGGGGCTCGACGACTTCGATCCCGCCACGACCGCGCACGAGGAGCTGATGGAGCTGCTCCGGACGCTCGGCTCCGACGCGCGCGGCGGGCGCATCCCGCTCGCGAAGATGCGCCAGTATCTTGCCGTCGCCAAGGACAACGCCGCGCCGGACGCCGAGGTGCGGAAAGTCCTCGCTGACGTGAAGAAGAGCTACGGCGACGCCGGGACGCGGGCCGCCTGACCTGAATCCGATCTCGTGGCGCCGGCTCGTGACGGCGCCACGACGCACTTCGGCCGGCTTCTTGCTTTTTTTCGCAGGTAGACCCCAGCGACGAGGCCGCCATGAAGTGGAGCGATCAGGGACGCAGCTCGAACATCGAAGACCGTCGCGGCGGTGGTGGCGGCCGGATGGGGATGGGGATCGGGGGCACCGCGGTGCTGCTGGTGCTGAGCCTTCTCTTCGGACGCAACCTGTTCGACGAGGTCGGCACGACTCCCACCACGGAGACGTCGGGCGGTGCGCTGGCGCCGGCGGACTCGGCGCGCGAGGAGCCGGAGGTGCGGTTCGTCTCGTTCGTGCTCGACGACGCGCAGCAGACGTGGGCGCAGGTGCTTCCGAAGTACGGCACGCCGTATCGCGACGCGAAGCTCGTGCTGTTCCGCGGCGCGACGCAGACCGGATGCGGCGTCGGACAGACGGCGATGGGGCCCTTCTACTGTCCGCAGGACGAGAAGGTGTACATCGACCTCGGCTTCTACGACGAGCTCAAGACCAAGTTCGGCGCGTCGGGCGACTTCGCGCAGGCGTACGTGATCGCGCACGAGCTCGGTCACCACGTGCAGCATCTGCTCGGCACCGATGCGCAGGTGCGGCGTGCGATGCAGCGCGACCCGCAGTCCGCCAACCAGTACTCGGTGCGGCTCGAGCTGCAGGCCGACTGCTACGCCGGAGTGTGGGGCCGCTCCTCCCAGCAGCGTGACAAGCTGAGCGAGGGTGACGTGGAGGAAGGGCTCGCTGCCGCTGCGTCGGTGGGCGACGACCGCATCCTCAAGCAGAGCGGCCGCCAGGTGAACACCGACGCGTTCACGCACGGTTCGTCCGCGCAGCGGACAAGCTGGTTCCGGAAGGGGTTCGACTCGGGCGACCCGCGCGCGTGCGACACCTTCGGCGCTGGTGCCGCGGGCGGTTGACGCTCGGCGAATCGCGTGGCCGAGCGACGCATGCGCCGCCGGTCCGCGCGCCGGCAATTGTCATCTCGACTGACATTCCTCAACGCCGCCACTTCTGGCGGCGTTGTCGTATCATTCATCAATCAGACGCGTCACCGAGATGGTGTCTGCGCCGGGCGACGCTGGCCTTCAGCACGATCCGGTGCATGATTCGTGGGCGATATTCTTGCGTCGAGGCGCCCTCCCATGCCCCGCCTCCGTTCGTAATCAATGGACGACAACGTTCCTTCTCCCGAGAGAGCTTCCCTGCGCGGCGTCGAGCCGTCTGTCTCACCGATGACCGATGCGCCTTCCGCGCACGGCGGTGAGAACGGAACGTCCGCTGCATCGCCTGCCGACGCGACGAGCGACAGCAGCTCGCTGGTCACCGAACCGGCGACGAAGCGCAAGCCGCGCGCGCGGAAGACGGCCAAGAAGAAAGTCGCGCCAGCGCCTGTCGCTCCAACGGCGACCGTGCCAGCCGCGCCGCTCACGCGCCCCGACGGCACGCCAGCGCCGGTGGTGCACCTCGCGCCCGAGCTGTCGCCGTATGCGCGGACTGGTGGACTCGGGGAAGCGGTCAGCAGCCTCGCGAAGTATCAGGCGGCGTCCGGCATTCCGGTCACGATCTTCATGCCGCTGTACAGCGCCGTCCGTGAGCGCACGGAGCTGCAGCCGGTCGGCCCCGCGTTCGCCGTGACGGTCGGTCCGCGCACGGAGACGGCGCGACTGTACGAGCCGGTGATGGGGCACCAGCCAGGCCAGCCGCGCGTCGTGTTCGTGGAGAGCGAGGAGTATTTCGACCGGCCGGGGCTCTACGGCGACGAGGCCGGGGACTATCCCGACAACGCGCGGCGCTACGCGCTGTTCGCGCGCGCGGTGCTCGTGTCGCTGCCGCGCCTGTTGCCGCAGCCGCCGAGCATCGTGCACGCGCACGATTGGCAGACGGCGCTCGCGAGCATCTATCTCCGGAACGAGTTCCTCGCGCACCCGTACTACGAGGGGATTCGCGCGGTGCTCTCCGTGCACAACGCCGGCTACCAGGGCCACTTCCCCGAGCCGACGCTGCCGGACATCGGTCTGCCGCTGTCGCTGTACAACTCGCGGCAGCTCGAGTGGTGGGGCCGGGTGAACCTGCTCAAGGGCGGTCTCGTCTTCTCCGATCTCGTCATCACGGTGAGCCCCACCCACGCGCACGAGCTGCGCACGGAGAAGGGCGGCTTCGGTCTGGACGGCGTGTTCGTCGCGCTGCGCGACCGGCTCGTCGGCATCGTGAACGGGATCGACCAGGAGATCTGGGATCCGGCGCGCGACACGATCATCCCGCGGCGCTATTCAGCCGAGAACATGGCGGGAAAGAAGCGGTGCCGCCTGGCGCTGCAGCGCGCCACGGGGTTGAGCCGGTGGCAGGCGCCGATCTTCGCGCTCACGGCGCGGCTCGTCGCGCAGAAGGGGCTCGACCTGATCCTCGGCGATCCGGGCTACTTCGCGTTCGACGCGCAGTACGTCTTCCTCGGCCATGGCGACGCGCGCTACGAGGCGATGCTCACCGATCTCGCCGAGCGGGCGCCGAGCCGCATCGCGGTGAAGCTCGACTTCACCGACGAGTTCGAGCATCTGCTGCTCGCGGGCGCGGACCTGTGCCTGATGCCGTCGCAGTACGAGCCGTGCGGTCTCACTCAGATGCGCGCGCAGCGGTACGGCACGATCCCGGTGGCGCGGCGCGTCGGCGGCCTGGCCGACACGATCGAGGACGGCGTGACCGGCTTCCTCTTCGACGACTACACGCCGACCGATTTCATGCGCGCCGCGATGCGCGCCGTCGACCAGTACAATGAGACCGAGGCGTGGCGGGAGATGATGCGTGAGGCGATGGCCCGCGACTTCGGATGGGAGAAGAGCGCGGCGCGCTATCTCAGCATGTATCGCCGAGTGCTCGGACTTCCCGCGGTGCGGCAGGATCGTACGGTCGCGGCCGGAGTATAGCTTCGAAGACGACGGCGCTCGACGACTCGAGCGCCGTCGTCTCATGGCTGTCCACTCCCGACTCTCCATCATGCTCTCACGTTCCGCGCTGCTCGGCGTTCTGCTGAGCCTCGCCGCCGCTGCGCCCGTGCGCGCGCAGTCGGGCACCACCAACATCGCAACCGATACCGCGCCGCCCCCGGTGGCGCGGGAGCTGCGCGCCGTGTGGGTGGCGACGGTGGACAACATGGACTGGCCGTCGCGCGCGGGCCTGAGCACGAGTGAGCAGCAGGCGGAGCTGATCGCGATCCTCGACCAGCTCGTCCGGCTCCGCATGAACGCCGTGGTGCTTCAGGTGCGTCCGGCGGCGGATGCGCTGTACCAGTCCGATCTCGAGCCGTGGTCGGAGGTCTTGACGGGCGAGATGGGCCGCGCGCCCGAGCCGTACTACGATCCGCTCGCCTTCGCGATCACGGAAGCGCACAAGCGCGGCATGGAGCTGCACGCGTGGATCAATCCGTATCGCGCGCGATACTCGCTCACGCGGCCGGCGTCGGCGAACCACGTGAGTCGCACGCATCCGGAGCTCGTGCGGCGCTACGGGTCGTATCTGTGGATGGATCCGGGTGATGCGCGCGTGCGCGATCTCACGACGCGCGTGGTGCTCGACATCGTGCGGCGCTACGACATCGATGCGCTGCACATCGACGACTACTTCTATCCGTACCGGGAATCGTCGCGCGGGCGGGAGATTCCGTTTCCCGATGATGCGACGTATGCGCGCTATCGCGACGATGGAGGCACGCTGGCGCGGGACGACTGGCGTCGCGAGAACGTGAACCTGCTGGTCCGCCAGCTCAACGACGCGATCCACAACGTGAAGCCGTGGGTGCGCTTCGGCATCAGCCCGTTCGGCATCTGGCGTCCGGGCAATCCACCGTCGGTGCGCGGGCTCGATCAGTACCAGGAGATCTTCGCCGACGCACGGAAGTGGCTGCGCCAGGGCTGGGCGGACTACTTCACGCCGCAGCTCTACTGGTCGGTGGACAAGCCCGAGCAGCGCTACGATCAGCTGCTGAAGTGGTGGGTGGACGAGAACGTGATGAGCCGGCACATGTGGCCGGGCAACTACACGGGGAAGATGTCGCTGCCGAGCTTCCGCTGGCCGGCCAGCGAGATCATCGAGCAGATCCGGCTGACGCGCGCGCAGCCCGGCGCGACGGGGAACGTGCACTTCAGCATGAAGGTGTTCCAGGAGAATCCGGACGCACTCGACGAGCGGCTGATCGCTGGTCCGTACGCACAGCCGGCGCTGCCACCCGCCACGCCGTGGCTCGGCGTCGGCACGCCGGCGGCGCCGGTGGTCGCGATGCGCACCGATACAGCCTCGGGCGCGATGCTGCTCGACGTGCGTCCCGCCGCGCTGCCGCCGGTGCCGATCGGGTTCGGCGGCTCGTCGACGCTCGCGTCCACGCCCTGGCTCTGGGTCGTGCAGACGCGCGGCGCGTCGGGCTGGACGACGGAGATCGTGCCGGGCACCGATCGTACGAGGCAACTCGGCGGACGCGGTGCGCCGGCGCCGCGCGAGGTGCGCGTGACGATGATCGATCGGGTCGGGAACGCGAGCGCTCCGGCGATCCTGCGCGCGCCCTTCTAGGACCTCGCGAGGCTAGCTCGGTGCTGCTCCGGGCGAGGCATCGTCGGCGCGCGTGAGCCAGCGCTCCACCGCCTGCACGTCGGGCACCCGCCAGCGCGCGATCGTCGCGCCGTCGCCGACCTTGAGTGAGTGCCCACCCATCGCGTTCACGACGGCGAACCCATGCTCGTCGGTGGCGTCGTCGCCGATGAACACCGGCACGCGGCCGCGAAAGGGCACTTCGCTCATGAACGCGGCGATCGCTTCACCCTTGTCGGCGCCGACGGGCCGAAGCTCGACGACCAGCTTTCCGGTCTGCACGACGTAGCCATCGCCGAGCTCCGCGACGATGGAGCGCACGGTGTCGTGCACCAGCCGCTCGAGCTGCGGCGCGGCGCGAAAATGGAGCGCGAGGGAGAGCCCCTTGTCCTCCACGACGAGCGCTCGATAGCGGCTCGCGAGCGCGGCGAGCCGCGCGCGCGCGAGCGACATCGAATCGCTGGAGACGTGGAGCCGCCACACGTGGCCGCGGTCGTTTCGGCGCTCGAGCCCGTGCTGACCCGCGGCGGGCAGCGCCGCGCGGGGAAAGAGCAGATCGAGATCGCGGAGCGATCGGCCACTGATCAGCGCGAGGGCACCGCCGGTCGCCAGGTGGAGACCGTGCAGCAGGTCCTTCGTCTCCGGCTCCACCCGCACCGCGGAGGGTGAAGGCGCCAGCTCGAGCAGCGTGCCGTCGACATCGAGAAAGTACGCCCACGCCAGGTCGGGCGCAGGGAGGCATTCGTCGCCGCGCGACGTCAGAGCTGCCTCCCGATCGCGGATCCGCGCGCGGCCGACGACGACGACGACGACGCACCGTCGGAGACGCGCGTGCGCTTGATGGGCCAGAGCGGGCGGTTGGCGAACCGGCCGCGCCGGCGCACGGTCGCGGCGTCGAGGAGCATGCGTCCCGCCCAGCGGTAGACGTTGAACTCGTGAATGAGCCCGCGCATCAATCGCATCCGCGCGCGCTGCATGCGCAGCGGCATCGTCAACGCGGCGTCGAGCGCGGCGGCACACTGCTCGGCGTCGTACGGATTGACGATGAGCGCTTCGGGCAGCTCGCGCGCGGCGCCGGTGAACTGGCTCAGCAGCAGCACGCCGGCTTCGTCGTCACGTGCGGCGACGAACTCCTTGGCGACCAGGTTCATGCCGTCGTGCAGACTGCTCACGAAGCAGAGCTCCGCCGAGCGGTAGTACTCGAACACCTGATGCGCGTCGTGATGCTGCGCGAGCAGGATGATGGCCGGCGCACGCCGGTTCGCGAAGCGCGCGTTGATGCCGCCGGCGAGCTCACGCACGCGATGCTCGTACGACTGATACTGCTCGATGCGAGAGCGCGTCGGCGCGGCGATCTGCACGAAGGTGAAACGGCCGATCCACTCCGGGTACTGCTCGAGCAGCCGTTCCACGGCGCGGAATCGCTCCTCGAGCCCCTTGGTGTAGTCGAGCCGGTCGACGCCGACGCCGATCGCCTGGTCCGCGGGGAGATCGAGCTGCGAACGCACGAGTCCGCGACAGACGTCCACCGGATGCGCCAGCACGGCTTCGGCGGGCGGTGATTCGACGGAGATCGGATAGCGCTTCACGAGCGTGCGCTCGCCGCGATACGAGACGCCGAACGTCTCGCGGTCGACGCGCGCCTCGAGCTGGCGATCGACGGTGTCCACGAAGTTGTTGCAGTGGAACTGCGTGTGGAAGCCGAGGATGCTGCTGCCGAGCAGGCCGTCGAGCAGCTCCTCGCGCTGCGGACAGATCGCGAACGCTTCCGGGTTCGGCCAGGGGATGTGCCAGAAGGTGATGATCGTCGCGTCGGGGAGCTGCTCGCGGATCATGCGGGGCACGAGCGCGAGGTGATAGTCCTGCACGAGCACGATCGGATCCGTGCTCCTCGCCTCCTCGACCACCGCGTCGGCGAACTTGCGGTTGACCTGCTCGTACGCGGACCAGTCCGACGTGCGGAACGTCGGGCGCACGTGCGCGATGTGGCAGAGCGGCCAGAGCCCTTCGTTGGAGAAGCCGTAGTAGTAGCCGGCCTCCTCGTCTTTGGTGAGCCATAGCCGTCGCAGCTTGTAGCCGGGCTCCTCGACGGGCGCGTCGACGCGGTCGTTCGCATCCACCGCGTCGCGGTCGGCCGAGCCGCTGCCGTGGGCGATCCAGGTGCCGGAGCAGGCGCGCATGATCGGCTCGACGGCGGTCACGAGCCCGCTCGCGGGACGCTGGATCGTGATGTCGCCGTCCTCGCGCACGTGAATGAACGGCTCGCGGTTGGAGACGACGATCACCTCCGCGCCGCGCAGCTCGCGATCGAGGATCTCGCGCAGCGTCTCGGGCGTCCACGAGAGCCGCTCGTCGTCGCGCAGCCGGTGCTCGGACTCGAGATCGCGGATGAGCGTGCGAAGATCGTCGGCGATCGGCTGGAGCTCGGAACGCGTGCTTCGCGACGTGGGGCGCAGCAGTCCCTCGCCGCGCATCAGCGCGCGCATGCCCTGCACCCAGCCGCGCCAGCTCAGCTGCGCCACGACCACGGTGACGACGGAGATCACCGCGCCGAGCCCGATGAAGAAGTAGAACAGGTAGCGCTTCGTCTCCTCGCTGCGGCGCGCCGCGAAGCTCATGTCCTGCACGAGCACGAGCGCACCGGGCATGTCGGGCGCCATGCGCAGCGTGCGCGCGGAGATGAGCAGCGGCCCGTGCAGGTCGGTGACGACGTGTCCCGACGGCGCGCGATACGCCGCGAGCGAATCGCAGCGCACGTTGAGCGGCATCGTCGCGGTGCCCTCCGGCCGATCCGTGCTGCCGGCGCAGACGCCCACGGCGTAGAGTCGCTCGTCCTGCGTGATGCGCGAGAAGAGCGCGCGCAGCCCCGCCCGGTCGTTCGCGGCGACGAGCTGGCGCACCGGCTCTTCGACGGTGTTCGCGATGAGGTTCGCGCGCAGGTCGAGATCCTTCACGAACCAGCGGAAGGTCAACCGATCGACGAGCGGCATCGCGGCGGAGGCGAGCACCGCGAGGACGAGGATGAGCGGAACGATGAACCGTAGTGAGAGCTTCACGGAACCCCGGGCCGATCAGGCGGGCGGCGCCTGCACGGGCGCCACGCTCACGTCGGCCAGGCCGCGATAGGGCGAGAGCACCACGGCCTCGTCCGTTGCGCGGTCATTCCGCAGCGCGACACGCTCGCCGTCCTTCCACGCCCGGTACGTGAGACCGGCCGCGAACACCGAGTCCGACCACGCCGACAGTGCCGAGTGGAGGTGCTGCGCGTCGCTTCGCATGTCGGAGGTGCAGTGCACGCCGCGGTAGTGCGCGCTGGCGACCTTCGTGAACTCGTCCAACGCTCGCGCGAGCGCGCGTGACGTGTCGAGCAGCTCGTGGAGCGTGGACAGCCGGTTTGCCTCGGCAGAGGGTTCGCCGAACCGGCAGCAGAGTGCGGCCGCGACCGCTTGCAGATCGAGCGGCTCGATGAGAGTGGGTTCTGACCGGGACTCACTGGTCATGGTACGTCCTCGCTGATGCTGGGATGGATCATCCGTGCGCATCCGGACCGCAACGAGCAGCGCTCGTCGCAGTGGTCCGGACCGATTGTCGATGCGAACTCCAGGCCGTGCGTCATCGCGGCCGCGATGACGCATGGTCGCTCTGGAGTTATGGTGGGAATCGCGCAGGTTCGGTGTCGCGGCGCACGAAACCACGCGCCGATTTCGGCGTCACCGGCCTGGGCAGTTCCCGCTCACTCGCCCGAGACGGCCTGTCCATGGTTGAGCGCGGCAACCAGCGTCACTCCGCCGAGCACGTTGCCGACCAGCGTGGGCAGCAGGTAGCCGGACACAGCCTCGGACCAGGACGCTTCGCCGCGGAACGCGCCGTACATGACCTCGGTTCCGCCAGCGATGATGTGCGCGAAGCCGCCCACTCCCACGAGCCAGGTCATCACCACGATCACGGCGAGCTTGCTGCTCTCGGCGCCGGGCAGCATCCAGACCATCAGCGCGATGAGCCATCCGGCGAACACGGCGTGCAGCATCGTCGTCAGGGCGTCGTGCTCGAGCGCCTCGTGCGAGAGGTCGCTCAGCGTGCGCTGCACCTCGGGTGCGACGACGGCGAGCTTGGCGAGCGCCAGCGCGAACAGAAGAGCGCCGATCATATTGGCGATCAGGACGACGCTCCACAGTCGCGCGACGTTGCGCAGGATCTCGCGGGTCTTGTGCGCGAGCAGCGGGACGATCGGCGTCAGGGTGTTCTCCGTGAAGAGCTGCTGGCTCCCGATGATGACGATCAAGAATCCGACGCTGTAGCCGAGCTTGGCCACGAGCGGCCGCCAGGAGGCGTCCGGCAGGTGGGTGCGGAGGAGTCCTTCGGCGAGAAAGGAGAAGCCCATGGAGAGGCCCGCCGCGAGGCCTGACCAGAACAGCGCGCTGGATGAGCGATCCAGCTCCTGGAGCCCTTCGCGGCGCACCACCTCGTAGGTGGTCTTCGCGTCCAGCGACTGCGCCTCCTGGACCTGCTTCTCCGTGTGGCCGTCTTCCTGGTGCTCACCGGGCGAGCCCGACGCCTCGCGAGCTCCCCGCTCCTCGGTACCCGTGCCATTCGCCGGTGCCGCCATGTGCTCGCTCGGTGAGAGTGGGCGACACGGGCGCGAAAACCATTCCCGAGGGACGGACTCCGGACGGAGTCGGACAGACCTTCGCTCGATGGTGGCGTCGCGCATCGGCGCGCCAGATCTCAACGATTCCGCCGGCTCGACCGCTATCGAGACTGCCCCGCGGAGCGACCTTCCCCACCCCCACGTCGGCTCGTATTCTAGGTTCGCCGTGACCCGTGGCGAATGAGACCGCGCGGCCGGTGAGCTCTGGCTCGAGGCGGATGCCCGATGTCCGAGGCTCTTCTTCTCACCGTCGTCATTTCAATTTGATGAACTCCCTGCACTCGATCGCCTTCATCGCACGGCGCGGCGCCGGTCGCGCCCTCACCCTGTTCGTCGTCGGCGCCCTGGCCGCATGCGCCGGAGCGAGAACGAGCTCCTCGCCCACCGCGGAGCTTCTGCCGGCAACGGGCCCGCGAAAGATCGAGGTGCTCTTCCTCGGCCACGACGCCGAGCATCATCCGTCCAACAAGTACGCCCCCATCCTGGCGATGGCGCTCGCGAAGGACGGAATCAACTTCTCGTACACGACGAACCCCAACGACCTCAACGCGGCGAACCTGGCGAAGTACGACGCCGTGCTCCTGTACGCGAACCACGACTCGATCACGCCGCCGCAGGAGAAGGCGCTGCTCGACTACGTGCAGTCGGGGCACGGCTTCGTTCCCATCCACTCCGCGTCGCACAGCTTCCGGAACTCGGCCAACGTGATCCGGATGATCGGCGGCCAGTTCGACAAGCACGACACCGCCACGTTCACCGCGGTGACGGTGAAGCCCGACCACGAGGTGATGAAGGGGCTGACACCCTTCCAGACGTGGGACGAGACGTACATCCACAAGAACAACAACCCCGATCGCGTCGTGTTGCAGGAGCGCGTGCAGGGCGATCACCACGAAGCGTGGACGTGGGTGCGCAATGAAGGAAAGGGGCGCGTCTTCTACACGGCCTACGGCCACGACGAGCGCACCTGGACCCAGCCCGCGTTCCAGCAGCTCGTGCGCAACGGAATCGTCTGGGCCGTGGGCGACCGCGTCCGCGGACAGTGGCAGCAGGAGAAGATGGCGCCGCTCGCGTACGTCGAGAGCAGCCGCATTCCGAACTACGAGCGCCGCAATCCGCCGCTCAAGCTGCAGGAGCCGCTCGAGCCGGCGGCGTCGATGACGCGCATCCAGGTGCCGCCGGGCTTCGAGCTCAAGCTGTTCGCCTCCGAGCCGGACATCGTGAAGCCGATCTCGATGGCGTGGGACGAGCGCGGCCGGCTCTGGATCGCCGAGACGGTCGACTACCCGAACGACATCCATCCTGGGCGGCCGGGCCGCGATCACATCAAGATCCTCGAGGACACCGACGGCGACGGCAAGGCGGACAAGTTCACCATCTTCGCCGACTCGCTGAACATCCCGACGAGCATCGTGTTCTCGAACGGCGGGATCATCGTCGCGACGATGCCCGACTTCCTCTTCCTCAAGGACACGAACGGCGACGACAAGGCCGACGTGCGCGAGAAGGTGCTGGGCGGCTGGGGCTACGGCGACACCCACGCCGGCCCAAGCAACCTGCGCTACGGCTTCGACAATCACATCTGGGGCGCGGTCGGCTACAGCAATCACATCATCGTCGGTCCGAACGGCGACACGACGAAGTTCGGCCAGGCGATCTATCGCTTTCGTCCGGCGACGTACGATTCGCTGGAGCACGTCGCCAGCTTCAGCAACAACACCTGGGGCCTCGGCTTCTCCGAGACGAACGACGTGTTCGGCTCGACGGCGAACAACACCCACGCGATGTACGTCGCCATCCCGCACCGCTTTCAGAAGGACGTGAAGGGACTGCCGCCACGCGCGGGCAGCACGAAGATCGACGGCCACTACGCGATGACGCCGATCACGCCGAACGTGCGCCAGGTCGACGTGTTCGGCGGCTTCACCGCGGCGGCGGGCTTCAACCTCTACACGGCGCGGAGCTATCCGCGCGAGTACTGGAATCGGGTCGCCTTCGTGAGCGAGCCCACGGGGCGTCTGCTCCACAAGGCGATCCTCGAGCCCAAGGGTGCGGGCTACGCCGAGAGGGACGGCTGGAACCTGCTCGCGAGCGACGACGAGTGGGTCGGCCCCGTGGATGCGCAGGTCGGTCCCGACGGGCAGGTGTGGGTCGCCGACTGGTACAACTTCATCATCCAGCACAACCCGACGCCGCCCGGCTTCGAGAACGGCAAGGGCAACGCGTACGAGAATCCGCTGCGCGACAAGAAGCACGGCCGCATCTATCGCGTCGTCTACAAGAACGCGCGACCGGCGACGCGGATGTCGCTCAGCGCGTCGCGTCCGAACGAGCTGGTCGAGGCGCTCACGAACGACAACCTGTTCTGGCGTCTCACCGCGCAGCGGCTGCTCGTCGAGCGGAAGCAGTTGGACGTGGTGCCTCGCCTCATCCGGCTCGCGCGCGAGCGGAGCGTCGATGAGCTCGGGCTCGACGCCGGCGCGCTGCACGCGCTCTGGACGCTGCACGGGCTCCGACAGCTCGACGGGTCGAACGCCGCGGCGACCGACGCCGCGATCGCGGCGCTGAAGCATCCGTCGGCGGCGGTGCGCAAGGCGGCGGTGCAAGTGCTGCCCGCCAACGCGACGACGCTCGCGGCGCTTCGCTCGGCTGGCTTGCTCGAAGATCCCGACCTGCACACGCGGCTCGCCGCGGTGCTGGTGCTGTCGCAGCTTCCGCCCTCCGAGGAGATCGGTCGTCTGCTCTACGCGGCTGGCAAGGCGCCGGAGGTGCAGAACGACGA
>DASYMZ010000141.1:0-31067 GCA_036008805.1 Gemmatimonadaceae bacterium | reverse complement strand
CAACCACATGCACTTCGCGTGCTGTAGGATTTTTCCCGACACGAGCTTACGAGATACTGAGCTTGAGCGTGAGCCTCGAGCGCTGAGCCTCTCCAGCTCGAGCTCTGAGCTTCAGCTCGAGCTGGTGCTGCTCAGTGCTGGACGCTCACGCTCGGGCTCACTCGCCTGCTCGGTCCGCTCAGCCGGCCTTGGGCGCCGCCTCCTTCTCCTTCTCGGCGTGGTTCTCCTTCACCCGAACCGCGGCGATGTCGAGCGCCTGGCGGATCGAGCCGACTCCTTCGCGCAGCACGCGCACCCGGGTCTCCTCGTTCGAGCCTCGGCTCACGACGAGATGCAGCGCCGCCACCTGATCCGAGATCATCCCGAACTGCCCTTTCAGCAGCCCGACGAGCGGAGGCAGCGACCGTTTGATCTGCATGCCGTAATTCATCGTCGGATTCTTCTTCTTGAGCGCGAGCGCGTAGTGCTCGACGATCCCGTGGAGACGCTGCATCTGTGTCACCGCCTCCTCGATCGTCTTCATCTTCTGAATGCCAGCACCATCGAGCTTGGGACCTGCGGCCATGGTATGATCCTGAGTGGTGACGAAGGTTGACGACTGAACGGGTTTTCGGTTAACGGTGATCGGTGATCGGTCGGCCTCGGGAAGTCCATGCGTCCCGAGGCCGCAACTGATCACCGATCACCGATCACATCGCGCATCGCGCGTCCGCGTTACTTCACCCGCTCCAGCTTCGCGTTCACCCGCATCTCTCGGCCGGCTTTGCTCTGGGCGTGGCCATTCAGCCGCACGACGTCGCCGGTGAAGTCCCAGCGGCCCTCGTGCGCACTCGCGCCGACCGCGTAGGCGTCGACTGGAACGCCGTCCTCCTCGAACGCGCGAATGCGGCTCAGGTTGAAGCCGCCCGACACGACGATCTTCACGTCACCGAAGCCCTCCGCGTCGAGCGCGTTGCGGACGTTCCACACGAGCGCGGTGTTCACCCCCGTTGGCTGGAACGCGCCCATCTGCGGAATGACCGAGCGGTCGACCATGTACTCGGAGGTGTCGAGCCGCACACCCCAGAGGCGGCCTTCGAGCGCGCGCGCCACCGCGACGCTGGTGTTCACCGAGTCGTTCTCGTAGTCCACCAGCGCGATGATCGGCACCTCCGGCGGCGTCACCGCGGCAACGGCGAGCGTGGCGGCGACGGTGTCGCCATCGAACGCGGCGATGAGCGCGTGCGGGATCGTGCCGACACCCGACTTGCCCGTGAGCGCGCCGAGCGCGTCGGTCGAGACGGAGGCGACACCGGCGAGCTGCGCGCTCAGCCCGTCGCCGGGCTGGAGCAGGGCATGGTCGCTCCGCGCGCCGAAGTAGTAGACGGGCTTGGGCCGCGCCGCCTCGACGAGTGTGCGCAGGTTGGTGCACAGCCGCGTCCGTCGCGCGAGCGCGCCGAGGATCAGCGTCTCCAGGTGAGCGAACGTCGCGTAGTCGCCCTCGACGACCAGCACGGTGTCCCACGCTTCGATGCGATCGCCCTCGTACAGCGCGTGCACCTCGAGCGCGGAGAAGTCGTCGCTGCACAGCCTGAGCAGCGCGATCGCCTCGTCGATCCCGCCGAGCCATCCCGCGTTCTTCGCCGACACCTGCCAGGTCACGTGCGACACGCGCCCAGCCGCGCGCAGCGCGGCGCGGCTGCTGTTGAAGTAGGCGTCGCTGTAGTAGCCCGCCCGGATCTGCTCGACCGGCAGCGCGAACAGAGCCGGGTCGATCCGCTTTCTTCGGCGTGGAGGCATGCGACTATCGCGCGACCGCTGCGGTCGCCGTCGCCGACGGCTGGACCATCGCTTCCGGGTTGAGCACCCGATCGAGCTCGGCGCGCGTCATCAGTCCGCGCTCCATCACGAGCTCGTACACGCCGCGTCCGGTGGCGAGCGCCTCGCGCGCGATCTCGGTGGACGTCTCGTATCCGATCACCGGAACGAGCGCGGTCACGATGCCGATCGACTGCTCGACGAACTGCCGCATCCGGTCGGCGTTCGCGGTGATGCCGACGACGCATCGCTCGCGCAGCACGGTGCACGCGTTGGTCAGCGCGCTGATCCCGCCGAGCAGCCGGAACGCGATGATGGGCTCGAACACGTTGAGCTGAAGCTGCCCGGCCTCGGCCGCGATGGTGACGGTGAGGTCGGCGCCGATGATGTCGAAGCAGACCTGGTTCACCACCTCGGGAATCACAGGGTTGACCTTGCCCGGCATGATCGACGAGCCGGGCTGCATGGGAGGCAGGTTGATCTCGCCGAATCCCGCGCGAGGCCCGGAGCTGAGCAGCCGCAGGTCGTTGCAGATCTTCGAGAGCTTCACCGCGCAGCGCTTGAGCACGCCGCTCAACTGCACGAACGCGCCAGTGTCCGCCGTGGCTTCGACGAGATCGGGCGCGGTGATCAGCGCGAGGTTGGTGATGCGCGAGAGGTGCGCGCGCACGGCTTCCGCGTAGCCGGCCGGCGCGTTGATCCCGGTGCCGATCGCCGTTGCGCCCATGTTGATCTCGCGGATGAGCGCCTGCGCTTCGCCGAGCCGCTGCACGTCCTCGAGAATCGTATGACCGAACGCGGTGAACTCCTGCCCGAGCGTCATGGGCACCGCGTCCTGGAGCTGGGTGCGTCCCATCTTGATGAATGGCGCGAACTCGTCACCCTTCGCGAGAAACGCGGCGGCCAGCGCGCTCATCGCGAGCGAGAGGCCCTCGATCTCCGTGTGCAGCGCCAGCTTCATCGCCGTCGGATAGACGTCGTTGGTGGACTGGCTGAGGTTCACGTGGTTGTTCGGGTGCACGTACTGGTACTCGCCCCGCGCGTGACCGGAGAGCTCGAGCGCACGGTTCGCGATCACCTCGTTCGCGTTCATGTTCGTCGACGTGCCCGCACCGCCCTGGATCATGTCGACGAGGAAGTGCTCGTGGTGCCGCCCGCCGCGGATCTCGCTCGCGGCTCTCACGATCAGCTCGGCCGTTGCCTGCGGGATGAGCGCGAGCTCCGCGTTCGCGAGCGCGGCGGCTTCCTTGACCGCGCCCAGCGCCTCGATGAGCGCGGGGAACTCGCGCAGCGGAACGCCGGTGATCGGGAAGTTCTCCAGCGCGCGAAGGGTCTGCACGCCGTAGAGCGCGTCCTCCGGCACCTCGCGCTCGCCGAGCAGGTCGTGCTCCCTTCGGGTGCGCGCGCCTCCGAAGCCGAGCGCGCGCCCTCGGCCCACGAGCGTGGCGTCGACGGCGGCGAGCCGCTGCGAGATGGCCTTGGCCGCGCGGCCGACGAGCGCGGCGTAGAGCGTCGGCGTCTCGCGGATGATCCCGGCCACCTGCTCGCGCGAGAGCAGCAGGACGCTGGTGTCGGTCAGCGCGCGCGCGCTGGTGCCATGCGAGGAGTCGTCGAGCAGCAGGCCTTCGCCGACTGCTTCCCCCGCGCCGAGCGTGGCCAGGCGGACCGGCCGCCCGTTGACGTGCTTCTCGATCGCGATGGCGCCGCTCACGACCAGGGCGAGGATGACTCGTTCCGATCCTTCGACGAAGAGCACCGCGTCGCACTCGTACCGCGCCGGCTGCACCAGGTGCGAGAGCTGATGCAGGGCGGTGTCCGTGAGCCCGTCGAGAAAGGACAGCGCTCGGAGCTGGTCGCGAATTTCGCTGGACATGGGGAGGGAAAGCTAACCGGGCGAGCGGGGCGGATCGCCACCCCTGAACGCGCCACGGGGGGCACCCGGACGAGCCCGGCACCCCCCGCGTCTGCTGCCCCTGCCCGTGGGGCCTCTACTGCACCTGGACGGTTCCGGTCATCGCTGGGTGAATCGAGCACTTGTAGGCGTAGGTGCCTGCCGTCGCCGGCATCACGAGGGACTTGGAACCAGTCGAGAAGTTGCCCGATCCGGTGATCGCGCCACCGTCGAACGTGACGTTGTGCGCGATGTTGTCCGAGTTGGTCCAGGTGACCGTGGCGCTGGGCGCCACCTTGATGGCCGTCGGCGTGAACGCGAAGTTCTTCAACTCTACCGAGGTGGTCGCGACAGGCGTCGGCGTCCCGCCACCACCGCCGCCGACGGGAGGAGGCTGGGTCGGGCTGGTGGAATCGGAGCTGCCACCGCACGCCATCAGCACGGCGAGGGGGAGGACAATCAGACGAGACCGCATCGGGACTCCTGGTAAGTGGTTATCACAGCGATGGGACGCATACCCGACCGAGGGCTGGCCTCATTGGATCGTGCGGTGCGACCTGAACGACGGTCGTGAACCGGTTCACGATCTGGTAGACGGCGCCGCGCGCGAGGTTATTCCCGTCACGGACATCGCGGACGCGCGAGAGGCCCGGATGGCCAGCCATCCGGGCCTCTCGCATCTGCTCCGAGCTGCCACCGGTCCAGCTGCCGCCGCTCGAGCGATCAGCTCGCCTTTGCGAGCTCGGCTCGTGCGCGGTGGCTCGTCGCCAGACGCACCGGCGCGGGGGTGTCCCCGGTCTTCGCCGCCGCTGGCGAGACTTCCTGACCCAGCCGCAGGTTGGCGACGAGCTTCGACAGCCTGTCGGCGGCGGACGCCAGCGTGGCCGCCGCGCCGGCGATCTCCTGCGTGCTCGCGCTCTGCTCCTGGCTCGACGCGGCGACCTGCTCCATGGCGGCGGCGAACGACTCGGTGCCTGCCGCGAGCGAATCGAGCCGCGCCGTCATGTTCTCCACCAGCGCGCTCGTCTCGGCGGAGGTCTGCTCCACCGACGCGGTCCACGCCTCCGCCTCGACGACGGCCATCTCGATCTCGGTGAACGAGTCAGTCGCGCGAGCCGTCGCGGCGCGCACCTCTTCGGCCGTCGTCACGGCGCGCGCGGCGGACTCGCGCGACTGCTGAATCGCCGACAGCACGCCACCGACGATCTCCTCGGTCCGCTCGGCTGCGTCCGACGACATCGCGGCCAACCGTCGCACCTCGCTCGCGACCACGGCGAAGCCCTCACCGTGCTCGCCCGCGCGCGCGGCCTCCATCGCCGCGTTGAGCGCGAGCAGCTTGGACTGGCGCGCGAGCTTCCGCACGAGACCCACGAAGGTGCGAATCTCCTCCGACGCGGCGCCGAGCGACTCGATCGCGGCGGCGCTGTCGGCGACGTCGACGGAGAGAGTGGTGAGGGAGGCCGTGCTGGCGTCGAGACCGGCGCGGTTCTCCGAGGCGAGCGCGCGAAGCGACTCGTTGCGCGCGACGCCGCCGCGTGCGCCGTCGTCGAGCGTGGTGGCGAGCTCTCGCAGCGAGCTCGCCGACTGTGCCAGCGACGCGATCGACTCGGCCATCGTCGTCGCCTGGGCGGACAGGTCGCTCGCGGTGTTGGCGATCTCACCCGCCGTCGCGGCCATCTCCTCGGAGCCGGCGGTGATCTCGGCCGACATGTTCGTCGTCTCCAGCGCGGAGCCGGCGAGGGCGTGGGCCAACCGGCGCAGCTCGAGGATCATCGCGGCGATGGCTCGGCCCAAGCGGCCGATCTCGTCGTCGGCGGACGCGTGGGCGATCTGCACCGAGAAGTCGCCGGCGGCAACCGCTTCGGCGGCGACGGCGAGCTCCGTGGCCGGCCCGGAGATGCGCCGCGCGAGGAACTGGTGGACGGCGACGAGCACGCCGAACAGGATCACGAGCAGTACGGCGACCGCGGAGGCGAGCGCGCCCCGAGCCGACCGATACGGAGAGTTGAGCGCGCTGGACGACTGATGCGCCAGCAGGCGCCAGCGGCCGCGGTTGATTCGGGCGTCGATCGCGCGCTCGGAGCCGGCGTCGAACACGCTGGCCGAGCCCTGCGATGCACGGTTGCCGGAGAGGCCGGTGAGGTAGTGCCCGAGTGCGACCGTGTCGGAGCTGAGGACGATTCGATTGGTCGAATCGACGACGTCGACGCGGATCCCGTCGCCCGCCTGGGCCAGCACGGCGACGAAGGGGGCGGATTGGAACGAGAGGGAGAGGACCCCGATGCGCGTCTCGCCTTCCTTGATCACTGCCGCGGCGGTGACGTACGACTTGCGCGACGTCGAGTCGAAGTCCGTGCCGACGGTGGAGGTGCCGTCCTGCCAGGCGGCCCGCCACCAGGGCTCATCGCTCTGGACGAAGTCGGGCTCGCGCACGGTGGTGACGGCGTTGAAGCCGTGCTGCTCGGTGACGGAGATCTCGGCCGCGTCCAGCCGGGGGAGCACGCCAACGAGAAAGGTGTGCGCGACCGGCGCCACCTGGAGCGAGCGATCGGCGTCGAACCGGCGCTCGAGGTCGGGTTGGGGAACAGCGGCCAGTCCGAGGCTCGACGCGCGCTCGTTCCCCTGCCGCGCCGCTTCGACGACGGCGGGAGCGTAGGCGAGGATCGCGACTTGGCGCTCGCGGTCCGCGAGGGCCTGGGTGACGAGGGCCTGGGCTCGTTGCACCGCGCTCATCAGCCGCGCGTCGGTCTCCCGGCGCGCGTAGCGGTCGAGCGCGAGATCGACGCCCCATGCCATCAGGAGGATGAGCGCCGTGCCACCCATGCCGGCGCCGAGCAGAAAGCGGCGCTGCAGCGAGGAGGCGGAGCGGACGACGGACGAATCCGGCGAGGAGAACGACGACATGATGTGTCGAGCCGAGGGAGGCGTCGAGCGGACGGGGCGAACGGCACGCGCGGCAACGTGCTTGATAGCCCCTCCCACCCAACTAAATTGCGATCAGAGACCCACTTCCGCCTGCAGGCGTCGAGCTTCGTCCTGCCCGAGGTCCGAGCGCCGAGCCGTCAGACCATGACCGATTTTGCAGCATCCCAGCCCGCTGTCGATCCGCCGGCTGGCTACGACCCCGCCGCCGTCGAGCGGCGGTGGCAGGCGCGCTGGGAGTCGGAGGCCACCAATGAGGCGGACCTGTCCGGCGCGGCGCGTCCGTTCTACGCACTGATGATGTTCCCGTACCCGAGCGCCGAGGGGCTCCACGTGGGCAACCTCTTCGCGTTCACCGGGAACGACATCTATGGACGATTCCAGCGGCTGAAGGGGCACACCGTCTTCGAGCCGATGGGATACGACGCGTTCGGGATCCACTCCGAGAACTTCGCGCTGAAGGTCGGAGTGCATCCCAGCGAGCTGATCCCGCGGAACATCGACAACTTCCGGCGGCAGCTGAAGCGGGCGGGCTTGATGGTGGACTGGAGCCACGAGCTGTCCACCACCGACCCCGACTACTACCGCTGGACCCAGTGGGTCTTCCTGCAGCTCTACAAGCAGGGACTGGCTTACAAGAAGAAGGCGGCGGTGAACTGGTGCCCCTTCGACAAGACCGTCCTGGCCAACGAGCAGGTGATCGGCGGGGAGTGCGAGCGGTGCGGCACGCCGGTGGAGCAGCGGCTGCTGGAGCAGTGGTTCTTCCGGATCACCGCGTACGCGAGCCGGCTGCTGGCCAACCTCGACCAGCTCGACTGGTCGGAGAGCACGCTCGCCGCGCAGCGGAACTGGATCGGCAAGTCGGAGGGGGCCGAGATCTCCTTCCCGGTGCAGGACGTGATGACCTGGGCCGGAAGCGCGACGGTGAACGCCGGACTGTCGGGCGAGGTGACGGCGGCGCCGGTGGAGATCCGCGTGTTCACGACGCGCCCGGACACCCTGTTCGGCGCGACCTATCTCGTGCTCGCGCCCGAGCACCCGATCGTGCGCCAGATCGCCGACGACGAGCAGCGCGACGCCGTCGAGGCCTACATCGAGCGCGCGTCCAAGCAGGACCTCGTGGCGCGCAAGACGACGAAGGAGAAGACGGGTGTCTTCACCGGCGCGTACGCGCTGAACCCGGCGACCGGCAACGCGATCCCGATCTGGATCGCCGACTACGTGCTGATGGAGTACGGCACGGGCGCGATCATGGCCGTGCCGGGCCACGACGAGCGCGACCACGAGTTCGCGCGCGCACACGATCTGCCGATCGTGCGCGTGATCGCTGGTCCAGAGCACACCGCGGACGCGCCGCTCGGCGAGGCGTACACCGAGACGGCACAGTGCCGGCTGGTGAACTCGGGCCGCTTCGATGGGCTCACGGTGGACGAGGGCAAGTCGGCGATCGTGACCGAGCTGTCGGTGCGCCACGCGGCGATCCCGGTGGTGAACTACCGGCTGCACGACTGGTGCATCTCGCGCCAGCGCTACTGGGGGCCGCCGATCCCGATCGTGTACTGCGACGACTGCGGCACGGTGCCCGTTCCGGAGGAGCACCTACCGGTGGTGCTGCCGTACATCGAGGACTTCCGCCCCGACGACTCGGGGGTGAGCCCGCTCGCTCGGCACGAGGAGTGGTATCACACGCCCTGCCCGAGCTGCGGCAAGCGCGCGCGCCGCGAGACGGACGTGAGCGACACCTTCCTGGACAGCGCGTGGTACTTCCTGCGCTATCCCAGCTCGGATCGCGACGACGTGCCGTTCGACCAGGCGCTCACGAAGAAGTGGTTGCCAGTGCACAGCTACATCGGCGGCAACGAGCACGCGGTGCTGCACCTGCTGTACTCGCGGTTCGTCACGATGGTGCTGCACGACGCGGGACACGTCGACTTCGAGGAGCCGTTCACGCGCTTCCGCGCGCATGGGATGATCGTGCGGGAGGGCGCGAAGATGTCGAAGAGCCGCGGCAACGTGGTGAACCCCGACCAGTACATCGACGAGTGGGGCGCGGACGCCTTCCGCACCTACCTGATGTTCCTCGGTCCGTTCGAGGAAGGCGGCGACTTCCGCGACAAGGGCATCTCCGGCGTGAAGCGCTTCCTCGACCGGCTGTGGCGCTCGGTGCACGACGCGCGGCGCGAAGGCGCGCCCGACGCGGACGTCGAGCGCAAACTGCACCAGACGATCAAGAAAGTCGGCGAGGACATCGCGCGTCTCAGCTACAACACGGCGATCGCGGCGATGATGGAGTACATGAACACGCTGCGTGCCGGCGAGCGCACGCCGCAGCTCGGCGAGGTGCGTCCACTCATCCAGCTCGTGAGCCCGTTCGCGCCGCACATCGCCGAGGAGCTCTGGTCGATCCTCGGCGAGACGAAGAGCATCTTCGACTCGGGCTGGCCGAGCTACGACGAAGCGCTCGTCGTGGAGGACACGGTGACGATGGCCGTGCAAGTGAACGGCAAGACGCGCGGCACGATCTCGGTGCCGAAGGCGGCGACGCAGGACGCCGCGATGGCGGCGGCGATGGCGGAGGCGGGGGTAGCGCGCTTCGTGACGGGGCCGGTGAAGCGGGTGGTGTTCGTGCCCGGCAGGTTGCTCAACCTACTCGTCTGAGTCGGACGTTCCCGTATGGTGAAAGGGAATCCAGGTTCTGGGTGACCGGTGTCGGGTTGGTGGTGACGGGTTTTACTGCGTTCGCCGTTGAACCCGAAACCACCAACCCGTTACCGGTAACTCAAGACCTGGATTCCGTCAGAACGAATACGGACTCAGAACCGCACGCCCACGCTCAACGGTAGAGCAAGCACGGGCTTTCCGTCCGCGAGCATCACGTGCAACCGGATCTCGGCGAGTGCGGAGAAGTCGGTGAGCGGGAAACCGATGCCCGCGCCCAGGTTGAAGCCGGGCCGCGTGCCTTCGTCGGTCGCGTGGTAGATCGCGATGCCGCCGGTGAGAAAGGTCTCGGCCGGTGTCTGGTTCATCCGGTAGACGATCGTCGGTCCCAGGTTGAAGAGACTGACGTCGCTGCCGGTCGTGCGCCCCGACTTGAGTGAGAAGCGCTGGAACATCGCTTCCGCTCGCAGCGCGTAGGGTTGATTGGGGAAGCCGAACTCGACCAACCCGCCGATGCCGTAGCCCGCGGCGTGATCGTCGCCGAGCCGGCCGGCTGGAATCGCGATCGATCCCGACACGCCGTACTGCGGATAGTACTGAGTCGGCGACGCCGGCTGCGCGGTCGTCGCGTCGGTGGTGGATGGGCCGGAGACCTGCGCGCCGGCGGTGACGACGGCTGCGCTGGAGAGCGCGATGCCGAACGCGAGAGACGAGAGAGCAGTGCGGAGTCGCATGTCGCGAGAGTGAGGAGTAGTTCGAGAGCGAGCGGGGTGATTAGAGCAGCTTCCCCACCCACTCACCAACGTAGTAGCCCGCCACCGCAACGCCGAGTCCAACGACGAACATGTCGAGACCCGAGCGAAAGACGCCGCGTCCGGTGAACACCGAGCGCGCCGCGCCGACGAGCCAGTGCGAGAGCATCGAGGCCGCGAACGAGACGATCACAGCGGTCGCGCCCGCGAAGAAGAAGAACGGCAGCACGGGAATCAGCGCGCCGATCGCCGTGGCGAGCCCGGTGATCCACGCCTCGCGGAACGGCGACGTACCCGACTCGGAGATGCCGAGCTCCTCCTGCACCTGCTCGGCGAGCATGCGCTCCGGGTCGGCCATGACCTGGGTGGCGATGCGGTGCGCGGACTCGCGGTCCATCCCCTTCGCTTCGTAGATGAGCGCGAGCTCGTCGCGCTCGATCTCGGGCATGAGCGCGATCTCGTCGCGCTCCATCGCGATCTCGTGCGCGTACACCTCTCGCTCGCTCTGCGCGGCGAGATAGCCGCTCGATCCCATCGAGAGCGCGTCGGCGATGAGGCCGGCGACGCCGGCGACGATGATCGCGTGATACTGCCGCGTCGTCGACGCGCCGAGCACGCCCGCGACGAGGCCGAAGTTCGCCGTGAGCCCGTCGTTGAAGCCGTACACCACGTTGCGGAGGAAGCCGCCAGCACCGGTCTTGTGCCACGGCTCGCCGGTGCGGCCCGCGATCGCGTTGAGCGTGGTCGCGTGCTCCGCCGATTCCTTCGCGAGCACAAGCGCCTCGTCGCGTCCGGCGACGCCGCGGCGCGTCGTGCGATGCATGTCGAGATACGCCTTCACCTCGCGCCCCTCCTCGGCGAGAAGCATCGGCAGGAGGAAGCCCGGCCCGAAGCGGCGGCCAAGGAACGCGAGCAATCGCGTGCGGGCGGTGGGGCGGTGCGGGCCGATCTGGTGCCCGTGCTTCTCCAACAGCTCGGCCCAGACGGAGACGTGGCGGTCCTCGACGTCGGCGAGCCGGCGGTAGATGTCGCTCTTCGCTTCGTCGGGCTCGGCGTCGGCGAGGAGTCGATACAGGTACGCCGCGTCCGCCTCGTCCTGCCAGTGATGCTCGAAGCTGTGGACGTCCGGGACCGTCGGCGCGTCCGGTGGAGTCATGGTAGCCATGGGTGAAATATGGCCGGTCGAGGCCCGTGGTGCGCGGGTGCCGAGCTGGAAACCCTTTGTCGAACCGGCAGTGTCAGATCGGGTGAAGACTCACCGCACTCGAGGAACCCATGAGACACATCAACTTGCTGGCGCTATCCGCCGCCGCGCTCGCCGCGGCGACGTCCGTTGGAGCGCAGGAGCGGAGCGGCGACGCGGTACTCGCTCCCGGGCGCACCTTCACGTTCGAAGGGTCGGAGTGGCAGGGCGCACGAGCGGCGCTCGGGGTCGGCACGTCGTCGACCGGAACGGCACGCGACACCCTCGGCCTGATGATCACCTCCGTCACTCACGGCGGCCCGGCCGAGAAGGCGGGGTTGGAGGAGGGCAACCGGATCTCGGCGATCAACGGCGTGAGCCTGCGCGCGAACGCGGCCGATCTCGAGGACTACGAGGCGGGAAGCACCTTGTCGCGTCGCCTCGTCCGCGAGCTCGCGAAGGCGAAGCCCGGCGACGAGGTGGAGCTGCGCGTCTATCGCGACGGCCACTCCCAGTCCGTGAAGGTGAAGACGGTCGATTCCGATTCGCTCTTCCATCGCTCGAGGACGATTCGCACGGCGTCGCGCGCGGAGTTCGACGATCGGCCCGTGCTCGGTCTGGGCATCGGCAGCTCGGGCAGTCGCCGAGACACTCTGGGCGTGCTCGTGATCAGCGTGCAGGACTCGACGCCGGCGGCGCGCGCGGGGATCGAGGAGGGGAACCGGATCGCAGCGATCAATGGGGTGAATCTTCGCGTTGCGCGCGAAGATGCAGGCGATCCGAGCGTGGGCAGCGCGAAGGCGCAGCGGTTGCAGCGTGAGGTGTCGCAGCTCAAGCCCGGCAGCAACGTGACGCTGCGCGTCTACGCGAACGGACAGTTCCGCGACGTGACGATGAAGGTGGCGCGCGCCGCCGACCTTCCACGCACCCGCTTCGGACGGGTGGGCCCGTGGTATTTCCCCGGCATGCCCCCGATGCCGCCCGCGGCTCCGCTGAACCGCATGGCTCCGATGCCCGCGATGCCGCCGATGCCGCGCATGGAAGGAATTCACGAGGTGATGCCGATTCGCCTCGAGCTCGAGCCGAGACTTCGAGAGCGGATGGACGAGCTTCGCATGGAGCTCGACCGCGCGCGCCCGCAGCTCGAGAAGATGCGCCCCGAGCTCGAGCGGATGCGCCCCGAGCTCGACCGCCTTCAGCGTGAGATGCCGCGGATCATCGAGCGGGTGCGGGAGAGAAGGGGCGGAGTGGAGCTCACCCTCTGAGATCTCCTCTCAGAAAGCTCCGCCCACCACCAGCGCATTCATCACGAGCCGGTCCATCGCGCGCCACCAGCCGCGGAACATGGGTTCATTGGTGAACAGCACCACATGACCGTTGCCGGTCGGCTCGTCGATGATGAGTGAGGTGCCGCGCAGCAAGCGCTCGGTGTTGCCCGGCCAGGTGAAGCCGGCGCGCACCAGCGTCCCGCTGATCGGGAAGGTCGCGACGTTCTCACCCTCCTTCGACGGCTTGAGAAACAGATCACCCTCGACGAGCACGGTCAGCCGCGGCGCGTCGTAGCCCGCCGTGAGCCAGTGGGTGCGATCGAGCAGCACGTCGGCGTGAATGCCGGGCACCGCTTCCGGTGTGTTCGCGTTCGCCGAGGTGCTCTGGAACGGGATCAGCTCCTCGGCGAGTCGATCGGGCTGCGCCGCGGGCGCGGACTTGGGTGCGGTCGCGGGCGTCGTGCTCGCCGCGCCGGCCGCAGGAGCAGGCGCGTCGGGCTTGGTGTCGCCGTCGCCGACCTTTCGCGCCGTCGTGAGCCCGACGTTCTCGTCGGCCGCCCACTCGGTCGCGCTCCCCATCGTCACCAGTGTGCCGCCGCCGCGCACCCACGTCTTCAGACGCTCCACCGTCTCTTTCGAGATGCGTGTGCCATAGCTGCCCGACGGCAGCAGGATCGCGGTGTAGTGCGACAGATCGCCACCGAGCGCGGTGATCCCGATCGGCGTGAAGCGCACGCCGTAGCGCCGCTCGAGCGTGTACCAGATCGCGCCGTACGACGTCTGCGACACGCCGTCGTCGGCGACCACCGCGATGCTCGGCGCGGGGATCGGCAGCACCGGCTCCGAGCCGATGCCGAACTGCGCGCTGGTCGCCTGGGCCGAGCTCACGCCGGTGACGTCGACGCCGCTCTCGCGCGCGAGCGCATCGATGCGCGTCGCGAGCGTGCTGTCGTTGCGCGCCACGAGCACGACGTACGATCCGCGCGGCCATGATCGTCCGCCCGCCTCGAGCGGCTGCGACGCGACGGAGACGCGAAATCCCTCGCGCAGCAGTTGATACGCCAGTCGTGACGCGCCATTGCGCTCGGGACCGAACAGATAGCCCGACGTCGCTTTGCGTCCGGCGACGACACCACCCCCGATGTCGGTCACGAGCAGCTCGCCGCCGACGCGTCTCGAGGTCGCCGTCTCGCTCGGCAGGGTGAGCAGCTCTCCGCTCACGGCGCTCACGTCGTCGGTCCAGTACGACTCGACACCGAACGCCACCGGCAGCGACCATGCCGTGATGTCGTAGAACTCGTAGCCCTCGCTCTCCCCCTTCTTTCCGCGACGGTGATTGCGCTGGAACTTCTCGACCTGCGCTTTCGCGAACACGGGATCGAGCGCGTGCGACGGCTCGAGGATGGCGCGCGCGACTTTTCCCTGCGGCTGCGCGAGGTCGATCACGTACGCACCCGCGTCGAAGCGGCGCGAGCCGCTCGCCTCGCCCGCGTATTCATGCGCGTGCGCCACATCGAACGGGCCGCTCGCGCGGCGCACCTCGATACCCGCGCGCACGAGCGTCGTCGCCAGCTCCGCCGCGCGCGCCGGATCCTTGCCCGGCACGAGCACGATGCGCCTCAGGTCACCGCTGCGCCCGTCGCCCACCGCCTGCCGGCGAAACGACACGTAGTCGCGGACCCGCTCGGCCGCGCGCGACGCAGTCGTCTCGATCGTGGCGAGCGACGCGACGAAGTGCTTCGCGATCCCGTCGCGGAAGGAGAGCAGGGAGCCGTCCGGACGACGCCAGAGCAATCCCTTCCAGCCGCCGCCATCGGTCTCGAAGGTCATGCCGATCGCGCCGTTGAGCGACGGCCAGGTGTCGTAGTAGCCCGGGTAGTAGAGGTCGAACACGTCGCGGGAGAAGTACATCCAGCCGTACCTGTCGAACGCCTGCGCGTTGGCCTTGCCGAACGCGTCGAGCCACTTGCCGGCGTCGCCGACGATGTTCGTGTTCACCGGCCGAGCGGCGGGCGGGAAGAAGTACGTCGCGACCTGGCCGTGCAGATCGACGGCGACCATCGGATGCCACTTGAGCATCATCCGGACGATCCCCTGCACCTCGCGCTGGGTCGTCGCGATGAGGTCGCGGTTCATGTCGAAGCGGTAGTGGTTGTACCGGCCGACGATGCTCCACGGTTCCAGATGTTCCTGCGAGCGCGGCTCGGGCGACGCGACGCTCATCGAGTTGTACCAGACGGCGAAGCGCTCGTGGCCGTCGGGGTTCGAGCTGGGGTTGATGATGACGATCGCATCGTGCAGCGCGGCGAGCGTGGCTGGCTCGTCGCTCGCCGCGAGCTGATAGAGGAGCTGCATGCTCGTCTCGAAGCCGGGCGATTCGTCGCCGTGCACCGAGCCGGAGATCCAGACCACTGGCGGCGTGCGCGCGGCGATCGCGTCGGCATCGGCCGCGGAGATGCCGCGCGGATCGGCGAGCCGGTCGAGATCGGCGCGAATCGCGTCGAGCCGAGCGATGTGCTCCGGCGACGAGACGATGTACAGCCGCATCGGGCGGCGCTCGTACGTCGTCGCGAACTCCTCGACGCGCACTCGATCCTTCGCCGCGTCGGCGATGGCGAGGAGCACGCGCTCCTGGCCGGCGTACTGTGTATTGTTCTCGCCGATCGCGTAACCGAGGATCGAATCGGGGCGAGGGACGCCCGGTCGATATGGTCCGCGGTCGTAGAACGAGAACCGCGCGTCGTCGCGTTGCGGAGGGGGCGCCTGCACTGGTGCGGACTGCGCGAGTGCGGCGCGCGCGGGCACGGCCAGCATCACGGCAAGCGCGGCGAGAGCGAATCGTTGCATCGGGGAGTGTCGGATGGGTCGGCTCAGCGCTTCACTCGGCCGGCCTGCACGCGGATCGTCCGATCGAGCCGGATGTCCGCCGACGAGGCGCCGACGAGAAGCCTCACCGGTTCTCCCTCGACGATCCACCCCTTGCTGGCGGAATCCCAGTAGGCGAGCGACGACACGGCGAGTGGCAGCCGCACCGTCCGCGTCTGGCCCGGCTCGAGCGTCACGCGCTTGAAGCCGCGCAGCTCCTTGATCGGCCGCGCGACACGAGAGCCCATGTGCTGCGCGTAGAGCTGTACGACCTCGTCGCCGGCGCGTGCGCCGGTGTTCGTCACGTCGACCGATACGGTGACGCTGCCCGAAGCGCTCACGCTCGGCGCACTCGCGCGGAGATTCTTGTACGCGAACGTGGTGTAGCTCAGCCCGTGCCCGAACGGATAGAGCGGCGAGCCGGCGAAGTAGCGGTAGGTGCGGTGCTGCATCGAGTAGTCGGTGAACGACGGAAGGTCCGTCGTATCCCGATAGAAGGTGACGGGCAGCCGGCCCGCCGGATCGTAGTCGCCGAACAGCACGTCGGCGATCGCGCTGCCCGCCGCCTGGCCCGGATACCACGCTTCCACGATCGCCGGCACGTGCTCCTGCGCCCAGTTCACCGCGAGTGCGCTGCCATTCATCAGCACCAGCACGGTCGGCTTGCCGACCGCCACGACGCTCTCGAGCAATCGCTGCTGCGCGGCGGGGAGATCGAGCGTCGTACGATCGCCGCCGCGAAATCCTTCGATCTGCACGGGCATCTCCTCGCCCTCGAGCCGAGCGGTGAGGCCGAGGAACATCACCACCGCGTCGGCCTGCTGCGCGGCCTTCACCGCGTCGGACTGCAGCGTCGTGCTCGGTGACGACCACACCAGTCGGAGCTGCGCGTCGCCGTACGACTCGCGCGCCTCGACGCGGACGCGGTAGCTGCGCCCCGCCTCGAGCTGCATCGCGCGGCTCTGCTGCATGCGCGGATCGGGATACTCGTCCTCGCGCTGCGCGTAGGTGGAGCGCGCGACGAGGCTGTCGTCGAGGAAGAGCTGATACTTCATCGTGCCCACGAGACCGAGCCGATAGGTGCCCGAGGTGAGCGGACGGAACACCGCCGCCCACCGAACGCCGAAGTCGTCTGGCTTGAGGTCGGCGCGCGGCGCGCCCTCCTGCCAGTCGACGTCGAGCGTCGGCTCGTCGCGCGTGATCACTGGTGTCCCGTCCATCGCTCGGCTCGCGAAGTACTCGGCGTGAAGTCCAGGCGCGCCGTCGGGCGTTGAGAGCACGGTAGAGGGAGCGACCTCGAACACCGGGAAGCTGTCGGCGAGCTCCGAGCCGCGCGCGTAGAGCACGCGCGTCGACTTGGAGACCGCCTCGCGGATGCCACGGAGCGGTGTGACCGGATCGGAGGGAAGCCCGTTGTAGTTGCCGAGCAGCATCTCCTTCTGGTCGGCGTTCGGTCCGATCACGGCGATGGTGCCGAGGTCTTTGCGGAGCGGGAGGGCGTTACCTGCGTTCTTGAGCAGCACGATCGACTTGCGCGTCACCTCGCGCGCGAGCGCCTTGTGCGCCGGCGCGTCGAGTGCGGAGATCGGCGTCGCCGCCCATTTCACGTGCTCCGGCGCGTCGAACATCCCGAGCCGGAAGCGCGCGAGGAAGAGTCGCTTCACCGAGACGTCGATCTCCTTCTCGGTGATCAACCCCTGCTTCACCGCGTCCACGAGATTCGGGTACACGCGGCCGCAGTCGAGATCAGTGCCGGACTTCACGGCGAGCGCCGCCGCCGCGGGTGCGGTGGGCGCGACCTTGTGCCTCAGATAAATGTCGTCGATGGCGCCGCAGTCGGAGACGATGTAGCCCTTGAAGCCCCAATCGCCGCGCAGGATGTCCTTTTCGAGCGGGTCGCTCGCGCACGCCGCGTTGCCGCCGATACGGTTGTAGGCGCACATGAGCGAGTACGCGTGGCCCTCGCGAATCCCCATCTCGAACTGCGGCAGATACGTCTCGTGCAGGTCGCGCTCGCTCACCTGCGCGTCGAACACGTGGCGCTCGGATTCGGGACCCGAGTGCACGGCGAAGTGCTTCACCGTGGCGACCGTCTTGAAGTACTTCGGGTCGTTCCCCTGGAGTCCCCTGATGAACTGCACCGCGAGGGTGCCGGTGAGGAAGGGATCTTCGCCGTAGGTCTCCTGTCCTCGTCCCCAGCGCGGATCGCGGAAGATGTTGATGTTCGGCGACCAGAAGGTGAGGCCCTGATAGCGGCCGTGCATGTCGCGCCTGATGTAGTCGTGGTACTTGGCGCGCGCCTCGTCGGAGATGACCGACGCCGTGCGGAAGATCGTGCTGTCGTCGAAGGTGGCGGCAAGGCCGATCGCCTGCGGGAACACCGTCGCGAGCCCCGAACGCGCGACGCCGTGGAGTGCCTCGTTCCACCAGTTGTAGGCCGGGATGCCGAGCCGCTCGATCGGCGGGGCGACGTCCTTCATCTGCGAGACCTTCTCTTCGAGCGTCATGCGGCCGACCAGGTCGGCGACGCGCGCGTCGAAGGGGAGGGATTCGTTCTGGTAGGCGGGAGTCTGAGCGAACGCGAGCGCTGGCGTAGCGACGGCTAGCCCGACCAGGCCGAGCAGGCGTGATGCCCATGGAGACTGCAAACGCAATGACGGCTCCGGTGGTAGGAAGGGTGATCGCGCACCGAACCTAACCCTCTCCTCGAGGGGCAGGAAGAATGCGCGGCGCGTCGGCCGCTGTGGCGATTCATCTGCTCGACTCGTAGCTCCGTCATGGTGAAATCGCCATTCTCACACTCATCACGTCACGCACCACCACGGAGATCCATGCGCCAGGACGATCACACCAGCGACTCGGGCAGCCCCACACGCCGCGACTTCCTCAAGGACCTCGCCCTGCTCGGCGCCGGAAGCTGGGTCTTCGCCGCCTGCGCGAGCGCGGGCGGGGCCGGCGCGTCGGCGCCTGGTTCCGCATCGCGAACCGCCGCCGGAATCCTGCCGACTGCGGATCACGTGGGCATCCAGCTCTTCACCGTGCGCGACCAGATGACGACGGACTTCGACGGCACGCTCGCGAAGATCGCCGAGATCGGCTATCGCGAGGTGGAGTTCTTCAGCTACGGAGATCGCACACCAGCGCAGGTTCGCGCCACCCTCGACCGCGTCGGGCTCCGCGCGCCGAGCACCCATGCGGCGCTGCACCTCGGCCCCGATCTCGAGAGGCAGCTCGCCGGCTACCAGGCGATGGGGCATCAGTACTCCGCCGCGGGTGGTCCGGTGTTCGGACGTAGGCCCGGCCCGCCCGCTGGCGGCCCGACTGCCGGCGGACCTCCCGGCCCGGGCGCCCAGCGTCCACCCGCGCCGCCACAGACGCCCGACTCGGTGCACCGCCAGATCGACGAGTGGAACCAGATCGCCGCCGCGGCCAAGCCGTACGGCATCAAGGTGCTCGTGCACAACCACACGATGGAGTTCCAGCCGTTCACCGACGGGCGCACGCCGTTCGATCTCATGATCGCCGAGCTCGACCCCGAGCGTGTCGTCCTCGAGCTGGACATCGGGTGGTCGACGGTGGCGGGGCAGAACGCGCTCGACCTGTTCGCCAAGCACCCGGGCCGCTTTCCGCTCTGGCACGTGAAGGACATGGCGGGCCTCTCCGCGCTGCAGGGCCTTACGAATCAGGGAGAGCGCCAGCGCGCGGCGAAGATCGTCTCCGTCGGTCAGGGCGAGATCGACTACCGCCCCATCTTCGCGCGCGCGGTCCAGGCGGGGATGCAGCACTTCTTCGTCGAGCAGGACACCGCGCCGGCCAGTGGCGACTCGATCGCTGCGGCGAGAGCGAGCTTCGAGACGATCAAGAAAACTCTGGCCTGATCGCGCCAACTGGAGCAGGGGTCTGGAGATGCGGGCCGAGCGCGGTTGGACGCAGCAGGAGCTCGCCGATCAGGTGGGCGTCTCTCGCCAGAGCATCAACTCCATCGAGAACGACCGGTACGTGCCGAGCCTGCCGCTCGCGCTGACCTTCGCCCGTGTCTTCAAGCGCACGACGGACGACATCTTCACACTCGAGAAGAAGCGATGAGCCTTCCTCTTCCCGCATTCGTCGACGAGCGCTTCCTCGAGCATCGCCTCCGCGCGACGAGCATCGCCGGCATCGCCACTGCCGTGCTGGCGCTGCTGCTCTTCATGTACCGCTACTACCACGACCATGTAGTCAGGACGGATCTGCTCGCCACCGGGCTCCTGTTCGTCGTGGTGAAGTACTCGCTCCTCTTCTGGTACCGCCGCACCGATTGATCACCCAACCGTCACCGCATACTGGAGTCTGTCGCATGCTGTTGAAGAAGAATCCGCGCATCGTATGGCGCATTGCCATGCTCTGTCTGCTCGCCTTCTTCGCGATGAACGTTGTCGCGCGGTACGCGCCACCAGTGCAGCAGGACTTCCTCGACGGCGTCCGCGGCGCGCTGCTCGGCGCGACGATCGGCTTGATGATCGTGGTCGGGGTGATCAAGCGCCGAGGCGACGCGGCGCGTCGGTGAGCTCGAGCCTGAGCTTCCAGCTCTGAGCATCTCCAGCTTCCAGCTCGAGCCCGAGCTCGAGCTGGAAGCTGGAGATGCTCATCGCTCGTAGCTCACGCTCAGGCTCTCGCCCGATCCGCCCCGTCATCCCGACCGGACCACGCAGCACGGTGTCGAGGGATCTGCACCTGGCTCCGCGCGGCAGGACCGCTGAAGCAGAAACCGGCGTGGAAGACTCACCGAGAGGTCTCCACGCCGGTTGTGCAGAGGGCAATCAACTCACCAATCAACCGACCAACGAACCAACTATCCAACTCACCGCCGTTCAGGCACTCGCCGCCGCGCTCCTCCGCGTCGTCGCGCCTGTCGCGCCCACTTGCCGCAGATGCCGGTCGATCGCCGCCGCCGCATCTCTTCCTTCGCGAATCGCCCACACGATCAGCGACGCGCCGCGACGCATGTCTCCCGCCGCGAACACGCCGGCCACGTTCGTCCGGTACTGCGCATCGGTCGCCACCGCGCCGCGCGGGCTCACCGTCACGCCGAGGTTGGAGAGCAGTCCCTCCGTCTGCACGCCGGTGAATCCCATCGCGAGCAGCACGAGGTCGACGTCGAGCGAGAACTCGCTCCCCGGCACCTCGACGAACTTCGGACCGTTCGCGCCGTTCTCCAGGTCCACGCGAACGGCGTGCAGCTTGGTCACCTTGCCCTTCTCGCCACTCAGCTTCGTCGTGGAAACGCTCCAGTCGCGCTGGCCGCCCTCCTCGTGCGCGTGGCTGCTGCGCAGCTTCATCGGCCACTGCGGCCACGGCGTCGACTCGGCACGATCCTTCGGAGGCTGCGGAAGCAGCTCGAACTGATAGACCTCCGTGGCGCCCTGACGATGACAGGTGCCGACGCAATCCGATCCGGTGTCGCCGCCGCCGATCACGACGACGCGCTTGCCCTCGGCCGTGATCGACTCGTGCTCGGGGATCCGATCGCCGGCGCCGCGCTTGTTCTGCTGGGTGAGATACTCCATCGCGAGATGGACGCCCCCCAGCTCACGGCCCTCGGCCTTGAGCTCGCGCGCGACCTGCGCCCCGCCCGCGAGCAGCACGGCGTCGAACTCGTCGCGGAGCTGCTGCACGTGAAGATCGCGACCTACTTCGATCCCGGTCTCGAACAGCACGCCCTCCGACTCCATCTGCCGGAGGCGCAGCTCCAGCACCTCCTTCTCCAGCTTGAAGTCGGGAATGCCGTAGCGGAGCAGGCCACCGATGCGATCGTCCTTCTCGAACACGACGACGGCGTGCCCCATGCGGCGAAGCTGCTGCGCCGCGGCGAGACCCGCGGGCCCCGATCCCACGACGGCGATGCGATAGCCGCTGTCCGGCGCGTGCGCCGACGGAACGACCCATCCCTCCTGGAACGACTTGTCCGCGATCGCCTGCTCGATGTTCCTGATCGCGACGGGCTGCTCGATGAGGCCGAGCACGCACGCCGACTCACAGGGCGCCGGACAGAGACGGCCGGTCAGCTCCGGGAAGTTGTTCGTCGCGTGCAGCGCGAGCGACGCGTCGCGCCAGCGGCCCGCCTGCACCAGCGCGTTCCACTCGGGAATGACGTTCTGAACGGGACAGCCGGTGTCGCCCTGACAGAAGGGGACGCCGCAGTCCATGCAGCGCGCCCCCTGCGTCCGGAAATGATCATCCGGCGCCGGTACGTAGAACTCCCGCCAGTCCTTCGTTCGCTCCTGCACCGGTCTCCGCACCGGCTCTGCGCGCTTGATCGTGAGGAACCCTCGTGGATCGCCCATTCCCGCCATCGTTCTTGACCTCCGTGAGTCGCTCGCGTTCGCGCTGCTCCAGCGCCTTCTTGTACTCGGTCGGCATCACCCGCACGAACTTGGGCAGCATCGCGTCCCAGTTCGCCAGCACTCGGCGCGCTCTCGCGCTGCCGGTGTATCTCGCGTGCCGGCTGATCAGCTTCTTCAGCAACGCGATGTCCTCCTCGTCCTCCACCGCCTCGAGCAAGACCATGCTCGTGTTGCATCGGCGCTCGAACTTCTGATCGAGGTTCAACACGAACGCGACGCCGCCGCTCATGCCCGCCGCGAAGTTGCGCCCCGTCTTGCCGAGCACCACGACCACGCCGCCGGTCATGTACTCGCAGCCGTGATCGCCGACACCCTCGACCACCGCGGTCGATCCACTGTTTCGCACCGCGAACCGCTCGCCCGCCACACCGTTGAGATACGCATCGCCTGACGTGGCTCCATAGAGAGCCACGTTTCCAACGAGGATCGCCTCGGCCGGATCGAACCGCGACGCCTTCGGCGGATGCACGATGATCCGTCCGCCCGAGAGCCCCTTGCCGAGATAGTCGTTCGCTTCGCCCTCGAGCGAGAGCGTGACGCCCTTCGCGAGCCACGCGCCGAAGCTCTGGCCCGCCGAGCCGGTGAAGCTGTAGCGGATCGTGCCGTCGGGGAGACCACCGGGGCCGAACCGCTTCACCAGCTCGCCCGAGAGCATCGCGCCCGTGGTGCGGTTCTCGTTGCGGATGGGGAACGACGCGCGCACCGACCGCTTGCGCTCGAGCGCCGGCTCGGCCGCCTCGATGAGCTTCCGGTCGAGCACGTGCTCGATGGGATGCACCTGCTTTTGCACGTTCCGCACGGCCACGGTGTCCGCGACCTTTGGCTTCCACAGCAGCGCCTTGAGGTCGAGCGTGCACGCCTTCCAGTGATCGGACAAGTCGCGCTGCTTGAGCAGATCGGTGCGCCCCACCAGCTCGTCGATCGTGCGCACGCCGAGCTGCGCCATGAGCTGGCGCGCCTCCTCGGCGACGAAGAAGAAGTAGTTGACGACGTGCTCCGGCTGGCCGGTGAACTTCGCGCGGAGCACCGGATCCTGCGTCGCCACGCCGACGGGGCAGGTGTTCAGGTGACACTTCCGCATCATGATGCACCCTTCGACGATCAGCGGCGCCGTCGCGAAGCCGAACTCCTCGGCGCCGAGCATCGCGGCCATCAGCACGTCGCGTCCCGTCTTGAGCTGGCCGTCCGTCTGCAGGCGCACGCGTCCGCGCAGGTCGTTCTGCACGAGCGCCTGATGCGCTTCGGCGAGACCGAGCTCCCAGGGTGAGCCGGCATGCTTGATCGACGAGAGCGGCGACGCACCAGTGCCGCCCGAGTCGCCCGAGATGAGGATGATGTCCGCGCGCGCCTTGGCGACGCCGGCGGCGATCGTGCCCACGCCGACCTCGGACACGAGCTTCACCGACACCATCGCCTTCGGGTTCACGTTCTTCAGATCGAAGATGAGCTGCGCGAGATCTTCGATGGAATAGATGTCGTGATGCGGAGGCGGCGAGATGAGCGTGACGCCAGGCGTCGAGTAGCGCGTCTTCGCGATCACCGCGTCCACCTTGTGGCCGGGAAGCTGGCCACCTTCGCCCGGCTTCGCCCCCTGCGCCATCTTGATCTGCAGCTCGCGCGCGCTGACGAGATATTCCGTCGTCACGCCGAAGCGCGCCGACGCCACCTGCTTGATCGCGCTCCCGCGCTCGTTGCCATAGCGGTCGGGCGCTTCGCCGCCTTCGCCCGAGTTGCTGCGGCCGCCGATGCGGTTCATCGCCACGGCGAGCGTCTCGTGCGCCTCGGCGCTCAACGAGCCGAACGACATCGCGCCCGTCGCGAACCGCTTCACGATCTCGGCCGCGGGCTCCACCTCTTCGATGGGCACCGGCGTGGTGCCCTCGGCGAAGTCGAGCAGCCCACGCAGCGTCGTCGGACGCCACCGCTCGTCGTTCACGAGCTTGGAGAACTCGGCGTACGTCTTCGGATCGTTGTTGCGCGTCGCCTGCTGCAGCGTGGAGATCGTGAGGGGATTCCAGTTGTGGTGCTCCCCCTGGCTCCGGTAGTGATAGTTGCTGCCGAAGTCGAGACGGCCGGACAGCGGCACGTCGCCGAAGGCCACCTTGTGACGGCGCAGCGTCTCTTCCGCCACCTGCGCGATCTCGATCCCGCCGATGCGCGACGCGGTCCCGGTGAAGTAGCGCTCGATGAGCCGGGGGCCGAGGCCGATCGCCTCGAACACCTGCGCGCCGCAGTACGACTGAATCGTCGAGATGCCCATCTTCGAGATGACCTTGAGCAGGCCCTTCTCGGTCGCCTTGATGTACTTCGCCTCCGCGGTGGACTCGTCCACCGAGGGCGGCAGGTTGCCGGAGCGCACCAGCCCGACCAGCGACTCGAGCGCGAGGTACGGGTTGATCGTGCCCGCGCCGTAGCCGATCAGCAGCGAGAAGTGCGACACGTCGCGCGCGTCGCCCGTCTCGACGATGATGCCGACCTCGGTGCGCAGTCCCTCGCGCACGAGATGGTGGTGCACCGCCGCCGTCGCGAGCAGCGAGGGGATCGCCGCCCAGTCGGCGTCGACGCCACGGTCGCTCAGCACGAGCATCGTGTTCCCCTCGTGCACCGCCTGCGACGCCTTGCGGCAGAGCGACTCGAGGGCCAGGTGCAGGCCGCGCGCGCCGCCGGCGGCGGGGAAGAGCGTGCGCAGCGTGGTGCAGCGGAAGTGCGGATCACCTTCGCGCTCGCCGACGGAGCGGATCTTCTCCAGCTGCGCGCTGGTGAGGATCGGACCGCGCACGCGAATGCGCCGCGCGTGCTCCGGACGCTCGCCGAGCACGTTGGTGCGCGGGCCGATGTTCACCGAGAGCGACATGACGAGCTGCTCGCGGATCGGATCGATCGGCGGGTTGGTGACCTGCGCGAAGAGCTGCTTGAAGTAGCCGTACAGGAGCTGCGGCTCGTGCGACAGCACCGCGAGCGGCGTGTCGTTGCCCATCGAGCCGATCGGCTCCTCGCCCGTGACGGCCATGGGCGTGAGCACCATCGACAGCTCTTCCTGGGTGTAGCCGAAGGCTGTCTGAAACTGAAGGAGTGTCTCGGGGTCGGGCTGCGCGATGCTGATCGGCTCGGGGAGCTCGTCGAGGCCGACGCGGTTCGAGGTGACCCACGCGCGATATGGACGGCGCGCCGCGAGGTCGCGCTTGATCTCCTCGTCCTCGATCACGCGGCCGCGCACCGTGTCGACGATGAACATGCGGCCCGGCTTGATGCGCCCCTTGGTGACGATGCGTTCCGCGGGCACCTCGAGCGCGCCCGCCTCGGAGGCGAGCACGACGAAGTCGTCATCCGTGACGACATATCGGGCCGGCCGGAGGCCGTTCCGGTCGAGCGTACCGCCGATCATGCGGCCGTCGGTGAACGCGACGAGCGCGGGGCCGTCCCACGGCTCCATCATCGTGGAGTGGTACTCGCAGAACCCTCGGCGATCGAGGTCCATGTGCGGGTTCCCCTCCCACGCCTCGGGGACGAGCATCGCGACCGCGTGCGGCAGCGAGCGCCCGCCGCGCACGAGGAACTCGAGCGCGTTGTCCAGGCACATCGAGTCCGACTGCCCGTCGGCGATGATCGGGTAGAGCTTGTGCAGGTCGTCCCCGAAGAGGCGCGACTGCATCGACGCCTCGCGCACGCGCATCCAGTTCAGGTTCCCGCGCAGGGTGTTGATCTCGCCGTTGTGGCAGAGGAAGCGGTAGGGATGCGCGCGCGACCAGGTGGGCAGCGTGTTGGTGGAGAAGCGCGAGTGCACCAAAGCAAGCGCGCTCGAGAAGTCGGGCGCGCTGAGGTCGGGGTAGAAATGGGGAAGCTGCTCGGGCATCAGCATTCCCTTGTACACGACCGTTCGCGACGACAGGCTCACGACGTAGAAGCCGCCTCGCGTGCCGATCGCGTTCTCCCACTGCCGGCGGATGACGTACAGCTTGCGCTCGAACGCCTTCTTCTCGGTGCTGCGGCCGCGCGCGATGAAGACCTGGCGAAACACCGGCGCCGCCGCCCGTGCGACCGGCCCCACCTGATCGAGGTTCGCCGGCACGTCGCGCCAGCCAAGGACGTGCTGACCCTCTTCCGTGACGATGTTCTCGAGCAGCAGCTCGCACGCGCGGCGCTCGCCGGCGTCGGTGGGGAGGAAGAGCATGCCGACGGCGTAGCCACCTGGCCGTGGCAGGTCGATGCCGAGCAGCGAAGCCTCGCGCTTGAGGAACTCGTGCGGGAGCTGGACGACGATGCCGGCGCCGTCACCGGTGCAGGGGTCGCAACCCACCGCGCCACGGTGAGCGAGGTTCTCGAGCAGCGTCAGGCCCTGGCGTACGATCTCGTGCGAGGCGGCGCCACGCACGTGCGCGACGAAACCGACGCCACAGGCGTCACGCTCGTCCCGCTTCTGATCGTACAGGCCTTCTTGCTCTGTCAGTCCGTCGTCCATGATCCTGGCGCTCCCCACGTGTGGGCGACTTACGAAGAAGCCCCTCCTAACCACTGGTCAGGAGGGGCCGTTGCACCGTTCGGTACTCCGTTGCTCCTAACCCCTCGATTCCTCGCGCGAAATGGCGGCCTTGCGATTCGGCAAGGTCGTCGGAATGGCGGCGTTAATCGATACCAGGGAAGAGCGCATCACGGTGTGTCGGGGCAGTTCGCTCGAGCGATGGCTCGTGCTTCGATACTGTCTCAATCAGAGTACGCCTCCCGGGCTCCCCTGTCAAGGATTTCTCGGGCTCGGTACGCACTGTTTCTCCGGCGCGATTCGGTCACGCGATGGCGCGGATCTCCAAGCGGGCCTCGGTCGGGGTCCACTCCCCGGTGCGCTCGATGATGCTCACTCCGAGGTGCGCGAGATCGGGGACCACGATGTCCGCCGGCTGCAGCGCCGAGGCGGCGTGGGTGGTGGTGAGCCCCACGAGGCGCATGCCGGCGGCGCGCGCTGCCGCAGCTCCCGCCGGCGCATCCTCGACCACGACGCATCGGTCCGGCGGGACCCCGAGCTCGGCGGCTCCCGCGAGATAGCACTCCGGATCGGGCTTGCCGCGCACGATCGACTCGGCGGTGATCATCACCCGAGGCAGCGGAATACCGGCCGCGAGGAGTCGAGCGGTGGCGACCGCTCGCAGCCCCGATGTGACGATGGCCCACGCGTCGGGTGGCAGCATGCTGACCAGTGCGCGCGCACCGGGGATCTCCACGACGTCCGCGTTGTCCGTCGTCTCGTCGGCGACGAGCAGCGCCAACTCGGACTCGGGGTCGAGCTCGGGGCGAAGCGCGCGGATCGTGTCGACGGCGCGGCGTCCGTGGACTTTGGGAAGCACGTCCGCGGGGTCGAGCCCGACGCGCACCGCCCACGCGCTCCACGCGCGGTTCACGCTGGGAGTCGAGTCGGCCAGCACTCCATCGAGGTCGAACAGCATCGCGTTGGCGAACAGGAGCATGCGGCCAATCTAGCCGCAAAAGAGGCTCGCGGCGCGACGTCGTGGCCGCGCTGAGGAGAAGACCCGTTACTGGGTGTTCGGCAGTCGAGCCTCGCGCATCACGAGCCAGTCGCCGCGCGACCGCACGAGCTGGTACGCGCGCTCGAAGGTGAGCACCTCGGCGGGCTCCTTCGGCGCACGGCGGTAGCGCGTGGCTCCGAGGTAGACCTCCACCGAGTCCTTCCCGAGCTGGAAGATCTCGGAGAAGCGCACCACGTAGCCCGGCATCGCCGCCGGACAGACCGGCACCGCCTTGGGGCCCTCTCGCGGAGTCTGGCAGGTGCCGCGCACCACGCCCTGCTGCTTCATCCGCGCGATCAGCGCCGGTGCGACCGAGCCGCCGCCATCACGGCCGGCCGTGCGCGGAAGGTAGACCGGGTCCGCGAGCAGCGAGAGCGAGGGATCGGGGTCGAACGCCGCGCGCACGGCGGCAGCGTTCACCGCGGCCTGCTGCGCCACGTCCAGTGTCGCGAGCTGGAGACCGGCGCCGCGGACCTGGACCGGTCCCTCCTCCTTCGTGCAGGAAACGCAGAGGGCGAGAAGCGCGGCGACTGCAGCGATCGATCGGCGCATGCTCCGGAGGGTCGTGGGTGGCCGCGTGGCGAGCGCGTCAGAACTCGATCTGAGCGCCGAGCTCGATCACTCGGTTCGGCGGGATCTGGAAGAACTCGGTGGCCGACCGTGCGTTTCGGGACATGAGCGCGAACAGTGCCTTCCGCCAGCGGTGCATCTTGGCGTGACCGGTGAGGACGAGCCGCTCACGTCCCAAGTAATAGGAAGTGTCCATGGGCGGGACGGGAACGCCCTGCGCCGCGGCGCGCGCGAGCAGCTCGGGGATGTTGGGCGTCTGCATGAAGCCGAACGTCGCGACGACTCGCACGAAGCCGTGGCCGAGGCGCTCGAGCGTCAGCCCGCGATCGGGCGGCACTTCGGGAATCCCCCGCGTCGTCACGCTGAGGAGGATGACCGTCTCGTGCAGCATCTTGTTGTGCTTCAGGTGATGCAGCAGGACGACGGGCACTCCCTCCGGGCTCGACGTCATGAACACCGCCGTCCCCTTCACGCGAACTGGTGGGTTGCGGTCGAGTCCTTGAAGGAAGAGATCGAGCGGCAGCGCGCCGGCTTCCTGAATCGCGCCGAGCTGCATGCGGCCGCGCTTCCAGGTGCTCATCAGGGTGTACACGCCCAGAGCGAGGACGAGCGGCACCCAGCCTCCGTGCTCAAGCTTCACGACGTTGGCGCTGAGAAACGAGAGGTCGATCGCGAGGAAGCAGCCGACGAGCAGCAGGACGCGGGGCAGGGGCCACCCCCACCGCGTCGCCGCGACCACGCCGAACAGCACGGAGGTGATCGACATCGCGCCGGTGACCGCGATGCCGTACGCGGCGCTCAGCGCCGTGGCGCTGCGGAAGTACAGCACGAGCAGCAGGCACCCGACCATGAGCGCCTTGTTGACCTCGGGGACGTAGATCTGGCCCGCCTGCTTCTCGGAGGTGTGCACGATCTGCATGCGCGGCGAGTACCCGAGCTGGATGCTCTGCTGGGTGAGCGAGTACGCGCCGGAGATCAGCGCCTGCGACGCCACGATCGCCGCCATCGTGGCGATCAGGAGGAGGGGCCAGTGGAAGCCCGGCGGCGCGAGCAGATAGAACGGGTTGGACGCGGTGGACGGATCGCGCAGCAGCAGCGCGCCCTGGCCGAAGTAGTTGAGCATCAGCGCGGGGAGCGCGGCGCCGAACCAGGCGAGCCGGATGGGGCGCTTTCCGAAATGGCCCATGTCCGCGTACAGCGCCTCGCATCCGGTGATGCACAGCACCACGGCGCCGAGGGTGAGGAATCCGGCGAGTCCGTGCATCTCGAAGAAGCGGACGCCGTAGACCGGATTGATCGCGCGCATGACACCGGGCGTGGCCGCGATGGAGCGGATGCCGAGCGTGGCGATGGTGACGAACCACACCAGCATGATCGGTCCGAACGCCGTGCCGACCCGCGCGGTGCCGTACCGCTGCACCATGAACAGCGCGAACAGGATGACGACCGTGATCGGCACGACGAACTGCACCATCGCGGGGCTGCTGACCTCGAGCCCTTCCACCGCGCTGAGGACGGAGATGGCCGGCGTGATGATCCCTTCGCCGAGCAGCAGCGCCGCGCCGAACAGGCCGAGCGACACGAGTGCGAGGCGCTTCCCGTACTCGTCGGCGCGTCGCTTCTGCTGGAGCAGGAGCGCGAGGAGGGAGAGGATGCCCCCCTCGCCGCGGTTGTCGGCGCGCAGGATGAAGACGATGTATTTGACGCTGACGACGAGGATCAGCGTCCAGACGATCAGCGAGAGGACGCCGATGATGTTCACGGGCGTCGGCGCGATGCCGTACTCGCGCTTGAAGCACTCACGGAACGCGTAGAGCGGGCTGGTCCCGATGTCGCCGTACACGACGCCGAGCGCCGTCAGAGTGAGCAGAGCCAGGCGCTTCCCCGTGGCCGGGGGGTGCTGCGCCTCGAAATTCAGTTCCGTGACTGACTGCGGCTGCTCGTGAGACATTCAGTGGGGTGGAGATACGGAAGGGCCGGGAGAGGATTCTCTCCCGGCCCTCGACAAACATACGCCAGCGACCGCGACGCGTCAGCGGCAGTTCAGCGAACGCATCACTTGGGCAGCTCGTCGATCTCCTTCGCTGCCCGCGCGAGGATCTCGGCGATGCGCTTGAGCAGCGCCGGATCGTGGACCGCGTGAGTCGCTCGGCCGTAGGTAGACTTGCCGACGTTGCGGAAGGCAGCGTGGACCTCGGCCATCGGCTCGTCGAGGAAGTGGCCGACCAGGGTGCTGATGCGCTCGAAGATGTTGTCGACGGTCGTCTGGTTCTCGGCGAGGTGGGCGCGGCCCGCGTCGGTGATCTCGTAGACCTTCTTGCCGTCGTCTGACGGGACCTGGCGAGCGTAGCCCAGGTCTTCGAGGAGTTGCAGGGTGGGGTAGACCGCGCCGGGGCTGGGCGCGTAGGCGCCGCCGAACCGCTCTTCGAGCGCCTTGATGATCTCGTAGCCGTGGCGGGGCTTCTCCTCGAGGAGGCGGAGGACGACGTAGCGCAGGTCGCCCTGCTCGAACATCCGACCGCCGCGCCACCGGCCGCGCGGTCGTCCCTCCGCGCCGAAGAATCCATTCATGAAGCTGGCGTCCCAGCCCCACTTGGCGCGCGCGGCGCCGGGGGCGTGTGGGCCGCAGGATGCGTTGAAGAATTGTTCGAACATGGGGCCTCCGCTGTGTGCGATATAACGTTGGGGCGAAGTTATATCGTGCGATATATCTTTTGCAAGGCCGTGCGCTGGCGGGCACTGGCAGTACGCAGGTAACCTCGGAATGAAGAAGGAGGATTGGCATACGAGCCCTCCTGATTCGTGGAGGGTTGTGAGCGGCGACTGCCTCTGACCGTCGCAGCGCTGGCCCTCCCATCTCTGGGCTCGTTGCGATTGCAGGGTAGGCGCTGGGCACGCGTACCAGCCCTCCAAACGGGGCCCGAATCAGGAGGGGTAATATGCCAATCCTCCCCCTTCCTGCCGTGTTTACCCGCGTACTGCAGACGAAGCGGGGACGGACTCCCTGGGACGGACTCCGGAGTCCGTCCCAGGGAGTCCGTCCCCGTGTTGCAGCCGCGCAGCGATCCGTCCAAAGGCGGCCCGAATCAGGAGGGGTAATATGCCAATCCTCCTACCTCCACCCGTGTTTACCCGCGTACAGCCGTGCGCGTTACCCCGTGGATCGCGAACAGCGGTGCACGATCGACTGATCAACCGCAGCACCGATCTCCATGGGTCCAGCCCGCTAACTCCTTACGAAACGGGCACATCGCTTGCTTTA
>DASYMZ010000140.1:0-1594 GCA_036008805.1 Gemmatimonadaceae bacterium | reverse complement strand
CCGTCGATGCGCCGTTCGAGGCGGATCGATGTGGAACGTGCACGCGGTGCATCGACGCGTGTCCGACCGGGGCGATCGTCGCGCCGCGTGAGCTCGATGCGCGGCGGTGCATCTCGTATCTCACGATCGAGCTGCGCGAGGAGATTCCGGTGGAGCTGCGTGAGCAGATCGGTGCGTTGATCTACGGGTGCGATATCTGTCAGGAGGTGTGCCCGTTCAACGTGAAGTTCGCGCAGGAGCTGAAGCAGCCGGCGTTCGCGCCGCGCGAGGCGCTCGCGGGCAAGGATGCGCAGACGCTCGCGGGTGATCTGCTCGCGATGACGCAGGAGGAGTTCAGCGCCGCGTTCAAGGGCTCGCCGATGAAGCGCGCGAAGCTGCGCGGCTTGAAGCGCAACGCTGCCGTGGTGCTCGGCAACGTCGGTACGGCGAGCGACGTCGACGTCCTCACGCGCGCGCTCGACGATCCGGAGCCGCTCGTGCGCGAGCACGCTGGGTGGGCGCTGGATCGGATCACCACGCGCTCCGAATCGCCAGCGTGAGAGCTAGCCGCTGACGCGGTCCGCTCGCCCAGCCGCCACTCCATCAACGATCTCCTGAAGTGCCACGGTGCTTCGCATCGCCGAAGGAGTACCGCTGTGGTACGTCGTGAGCCGCACGGTCGAGGGGATGTCTTCGAGCGGTTCGAACCGCTCCGTTGTCACGAGCGTGTACTCGGCGTAGACGCCATCTTGCCACGTCGCTCGTGAGCCGCATCTTTGGGCACACGAGCCCATTCGCTGCCGACGCCGCTGTCGTTGGGAGGGGCGCGACTCCTACGTGCCGAACGTGCCGATCACTGCCCGAACCGCCATCGCCGTGCTCGCACTGGTCGCTTCGGCCTGCGGCGCCGATCCGGCCTCGCCCCGCGAGACGCCCACGCCGCCACCGACGCCGACGCCTCCGATCTCGATCCCGACCGACCGCCTTCTCACCGACGCGGAGCTCGTGACGTCGATCGACTCGCTCGCCCCGACCGAGCCCGACGCGCGCGTCGCATGGGTGAAGGGCGCGGCGCACCCGATCCGGTCGCTCAGCTATGACGGCGACTTCTCCGACCTCCGCTTCCTCGCCACCACGCTCCAGGGCAAGCGGCTCGTGCAGCTCGGCGAGTCGGGGCACGGCGTGAGCGAGTTCAGCCTGGCCAAGGTGCGGCTGATCAAGTTCCTGCACGAGGAGCTCGGCTACGACGTGATCGCGTTCGAGAGCTCGCTGTTCGCGTGCTGGGACGCTGACGCTCGCGCCGAGTCGCTGGGCGGGGCCGGGCTGCTGGCGAGCTGCCCGTTCGCCGTGTGAAACGTCGCCGAGGTGCTGCCGCTGATGGAGTACGTGGTGTCGACGAAGAAGACCGCACGGCCGCTCACGCTCGCCGGCTTCGACGTGCAGTTCTCCACCCCGGCCGATACCCGGCGCTGGGGGCTCGTGCGTCGGGTGCTCGGCGCCACCGGCGACACCGTCACGGCGAATGACTGGGCCGCATTCGACTCGACCACCTCGATGGCCATTCGGACGGCGCCATCGAACGACGCGAGGGAGACGTACGTCAGGACGAACTTCG
>DASYMZ010000139.1:0-106080 GCA_036008805.1 Gemmatimonadaceae bacterium | reverse complement strand
GCGTTACGGTGCAGCTCCGCCAGCTGCGCCCCGATGGCCTCGATCAGGGGCAATTTGCCCCGGGGAGGGCTCCCCAGGCCGATCCCGGCGGCCAGCCTGCCCAACATCTGGGCGGAGGTCACCTTCGAGTAGCCGAGCGCGATCACGTCGGTGGGCGAACCCGCGAGCTGCGCGGCGAGCGTCTGGGCGAGCATCGTCTTGCCGCAGCCGATCTCTCCCGTGATGAGCGACAGCCCGCCGCGAAGCTCGGTGGCGTCGTAGAGCAGCCGCGCCAGCGCCTCGGCGAAGACGGGCGACCGATAGACGAAATCCGGATCTGGCGTGTTGGCAAACGCGCGGCGCTGCAAGGCCCAGTGCTGCTCGATCATGCGCGGCGCGTGCGCAGCGTGGAGAGCGAGGAGACGATCGTCGGCGCAACCTCCCCGAGCCCGACGACGTGCTCGGCGCCCGCGCGCTGCAGCGCCGCCTGCGGCATGCCATAGATCGTCGACGTCGCGCGATCCTGAACGATCCCCAGCCCTCCCACGCCGCGCATGGCCTTGAGCCCTTCCGCGCCGTCCTTGCCCATCCCGGTGAGCACCACGCCGATGCTCGCGCGTCCGAACTGCTCGGCGACGGAGAGGAAGAGCCGATCGGCCGACGGACGCACACCGTGCACCGCGGTGGTCTCGTCGAGCGCGATGCGCCACGCTCCAGGGCCGTCGGCGACGACGCGCATGTGCAGCCCGCCGGGCGCGAGATACACGCGATTCATCACGACGGCGTCGCCATGCTCGGCCTCCGTCACGCGCAGCTCGCTCATTCCGTCGAGACGATTGGCGAGGCCGCGCGTGAAGCCGGGCGGCATGTGCTGCACCACAAGCACCGCGGCATCGAGATCGCCGGGCAGCCCGGGAATCACTTCGGCCAGGGCGCGCGGTCCGCCGGTGGACGACGCGATGGCGACCGCAGTCGTCGCGCGGGCACGCGAGCGCACCGCGCGCGGTTCGGTGACGAAGCGGGGCCGCGCGAGAAGCTGCACGCCCTTGAGGTTCACCTCTCGCGCGGCACGCAGCGCGTCGAGGAGCGTGGCCGCCACGCTGGCGAGATTCGGGCTGATCGGCCCCGACGGCTTCCGCACGAAGTCCACCGCGCCGAGCTCGAGGCAGCGGAGCGTGAGATCGACGCCGCCTTGCGACGCTGCCGCGCTGAGCATCACGACGGGTCGCGGCAGCTCGCTCATGATGTAGCCGAGCGTCTGCACGCCGTCGAGCTCGGGCATCTCCACGTCGAGCGTGACGATGTCCGGCCCGAGCGCATGGATCTGCCGCAGCGCGTCGTGTCCGTTGCGCGCCGTCCCGACGACGCGGAACTCCCCCGACCCATCCACGATCTCGCCGATCAGACGCCGCATGAACGCGCTGTCGTCGACGACCAACACCGTCGTCATCGCCTTAGAGGACACGATCTCCCTTCTTGAGCGACCGCACCTCGACCCGCCCGTCGGCGAGATGGAAGTACACGCTCCGACCGTAGTCGAGCCCCGTGTCCTCGGCGATGAGCGGGATGCCGGCGGCGGCGAGAGCTTCCTTCGTCGCGGCGATGTTGCGCTCGCCGACGTTGATCCCCGTGCCGGAGACGAGCTGGCCGAACATGCTCGCGCCCCCCGCGATCTTCGCGCTGATCCGCGCCGTCTGGAGCGCGCCGAGCGCGCGCATCTCCGCGAGCATGATCGGCACGATCGATTCGGGGAACTTCGCCGGGTTCGACGTCTCTCGCGACATCGCCATGCTCGGCAGCAGGATGTGCGCGAGCCCGCCGACCTTGGTGTCCCGGTCGTACAGCGCGATCGCGACACACGAGCCGAGTCCGATCGTCGCGATGATGTCGTTCCCGCGACGTACGGCGTAATCGGCGACCTTCACTCGAACGTCCGCTATGTGGCTGCTCACAATGGCCTGAAGATGCGCTCACGACCGTCGACGGCCGCGAAACGGGTACGTGCCGCGCCGAGGAGCGTCTCGACCTTCCCGAGGACGAGAAATCCGTTCGGGGCGAGCGCGGCGCGGAATTTCTCGAACAGACGCTCCTGCGTCTCTCGATCGAAGTAGATCAACACGTTTCGGCAGCAGATGAGATGGAACGACCCCGGCGGAGCCTCCTCGGCGAGAAGGTCGCGCCGCTCGAAGCGGACCATGCGACGCACCTCGGGGACGATCGTGAATGGCGCCGCGGGTGCGAAGTACCGCTTGCGAAGGCTCGCCGGTGTCTCGGAGAAGTCACCCTCCTCGAACTCCCCCCGATCCGCGGCGGCGAGCGAGCGCTGATCGATGTCACTGCCCAGCACTCGCACCCGCGCCTCGGACTTCAGCGCGGCGCCGTGCGCCTCGGCGTGGTGATGGAAGAGCGACGCCAGCGAGTACGGCTCCTCGCCCGACGAGCAGCCGGCGCTCCACACGTTGATCTGTGGATCGGGCAGCGCCCACAGCGCCGGCACGACGACCTGCTGCAGCACCGTGTAGGTATCCCAGTTCCGGAACAGCTTCGTGACGTTGATCGTGAGCGCGTCGAGCAGCTTGTCGTACTCCGCCTGGTCGCTGTCGAGCACGCGCGCGTAGTCGGCGTAGGTGTGCACGCCGCGCGCGCGCATGCGCACCGCGATGCGCCGACGCAGACACTTGTCCTTGTAGCTCGCGCATCCGAAGCCCTTGTCGCGGGCGATCTTCGCCGTGAGCGCGATGAAGGCGCTATCGGAGATGTCGGGCGCGGTCATAGCACCTGCCGGACGGCGTCGAGATTCGTGCGCACGATCGCGTTCGCGGGATCGAGCGCGAGCGCCAGCTCCCAGCAGCGCACCGCCTCCTCCCGCTCCTGCCGCTTGAAGCGGATGTTGCCGAGCTTGAGGTACACGTCGTCGCCGAGCTGCGGGTTGATCTTCACGGCGCGCTGGAAGCTCTCGAGCGCGTCGTCGTAGCGGGCGGCGCGATAGTGGCAGTCGCCGAGATTCTTGTGGAGCTGCGCGAGCCCCGGATCCTCGAGCACGCCCTTCTCCGCGGCCTGCAGCGCGTCGGGGTAGTAGCCCCGGCGCTCCTGGACCGCCGCGAGGTTGTTGTGCAGCGCGGCGGCGTGGGGATGCGCCGCGACTCCCTCCTCCAGCAGCGCGACCGCACGATCCAGCTCGCCGAGCAGCGCGGCGGTGAGTGCGGAGTAGTGGAACCAGGGCGCGGTTGGCGACTTGGTGCCGAACAGTGGACGCGCCGCCTGCAGCGCCTGATCGGCGGCGGCCACGTCCCCCGAGCGCAGCGCGATCACGCCGACCGAGGTCTGGATGCGCGGATCCTTCGCGCCGCCGCGGCGCACCGCCTCCTCGAGCGCGACCTGCGCCTCGTCGTAGCGCCCGAGCCGCTCCAGGGCATAGGCGAGGTTGTGCAGCGCCGACGCGCGTGCTCCCGGAAGCGCCACGCAATCGTTGAACGCGGTGACGGCCTCGGTCCACTTCCCCTGCCGCATCAGCGCGAGCCCGATGTAGAAGCGCGCCGGCGCATCCGTCTCGCGCAGGTCGGCGACGCGGCGGAACTCGCGCATCGCCTCTTCGAGCATGCCGGTCTTGTAGAAGGCGACACCGAGGTTGCGATGCTCGTCCACGCGCGAGTCGCTCACGACCGGCTCGGCGGCCTTCGAACGGCCCACGCGATGAGCGAAGCCCGCGCTCAGCAGGCCGTAGATCGACTTGCCGACGTCGAACTCGCCGAGCCCCGAATCGTCGATCACCGCGGCCACGTCGCGGCGCCCATCCAGCAGTGAGATGACGAGCTCCTGCTCGCGCGTCATCTCGGACTCGCTCTCGGCGAGCTTCTTCCGGTCGATGTCGAAGACGAGGTCGAAGCTGGGGATCTTCTTCTCGATCAACGACCACTCGTCGAGACGGCGCGCGCCCTCGAGCAGCAGCGACTCCGGATTGATCGAGACGAGAAAGTCCTGTTCCTCGGGCGCGACGTCCGCCTCGAAGTTGAACGTCCCCAGCATCCAGGTGAAGAGGAAGTAGACGGCTTCCTCGATCTGGAGCCGGATCTGATCGTGCAGCTCCTCTCGCGTGATCGCGCCCTGCGCGACGAGCAGCTCGCCCAGCCGCTTCTCACGATGCGCGTCCTGCGACGCGATCGCCGCGTCCAGCTGCGCCTGGGTGATCGATCCCGCCTTGACGAGGATGTCGCCGATGCGGTCGCGCCGATTCACGATCGACGCGTAGCAGATTCGACCCTTGTCGAAGTAGATGTAGCCGAAGTTGTTGCGATGGGTGACGGCGAGACATCCCGTCTTCTTTCCCATCGCGAGCAGCTGCAGCACGTCGGGGAGGCTCGCCTCCTTCAGACTTCCCTTGATCGCCATCAGCGCATGTCCTCCACCAGCCGGCCGACCACGTCGGGCCACTCCCACACGATCTTCTCGTCGTCCAGGAAGAACATGTCGGCCGCATGGCGCACGGTCGTGGGCGGCGCGATCGTCGTCGTGCCCGCGGGCTCGAGCTCGCGGCGCGCGACGTCGAGCGTCACTGGCGTCCCACCCGCCTCGGCCGCCGCGCGCAGCCGGTGCACCACGCCGATCAGCTCGCGCACGCTCGTGAGCGGACGCTCGGCGAGATAGGCGAGCAGCTCCGCGTCCGGCGCGCCGCCGCCTTCGGCGAGGAAGCGCCCAAACAGCTTCTCGCGCAGCGCGCGGTCGGGCGCGTCCAGCGCGGCGAGAAGTCCGCCCTCGAACCGCGAGCGCAGACGCTCCTCGAGACCGTCGATCGCCTTCGGCGGCAGGTCGCTCGCGAACACGAGCTGCTTGCCGGCGGAGTGGAAGTGGTTGAAGACGTGGAACAGCTCCTCCTGGGTGCGCTCCTTGCCGGCGACGAACTGCACGTCGTCGATGAGGAGCGCATCGGCGGCGCGATAGCGCGCGCGGAACCGCTCGATCTGCCCGTCCTGCAACGCGGCGATCAGCTCGTCGATGAACAGCTGCGCGCCAACGCACGCGACGCGCGCCGAGCGACCAGTGCGCGCGGCGAGCTCGTTGCCGATCGCGTTGAGGAGATGCGTCTTGCCCACGCCGCTCGGTCCCGAGAGGAAGAGCGGGTTGTAGCGCACGCCCGGTTCGGCCGTCACGGCGTCGGCGGCGCGCACGGCCATCTGGTTCGACGCGCTCTCCTGGAAGCTCGCGCGGGCGAACGCAGCCTGCGGCCCGTGCGGCGGAACTTCGCCGGTGAGCGCGCGCTCCACGAACGCCGCCGCTTCGGCGAGGCGCTGCGGATCTCGAAACAGCTCGTCACCGCCGAGCGACGCGTCGACGCTCGTGACCTTCTGTTCCAGCTGGCGGAGCTGCTCCACCGCGTGGCCGTAGCCGCGCAGCAGTGCCTCGTAGTTCGGCGGCGCGCTCGGCTCGGACATCAATCGCTCGAGCGCCGCGGTGCGGTAACCCTCGCCGCTCCAGTACGCGATCGCTTCACCGACCCGCACCTTCCACGGCTCGATCTGCGCGGCGACCGCGGTGGCGATGTTGGTGACGAAGCTGAAGAACTCGTCGGCCGGCGCCGGCACGTCGGGGGCGGGCGCCGGCGACTCGATGCCCAGGACCTCGCGCACCTGGCCCGGCGTGAGCGTGCCGTCGAGCGACTGCTGCGCGCTGAGCTTGTGCATCGCGCCCTGCAGCTCGCGCACGCTCGTCACGTCGAGCCGCGCGAGCTCCTCGATCACGCCGGGCGCGAACGACACCTTTCGTTCGTCCGCCTTGCCACGCAGGATCGCCACCCGCGTCTCGAAGTCGGGCAGGCCAATGTCGACGATCAGGCCGCCGCTCAATCGGCTGATCAGTCGCTCGTCCACATCCGAGATCTCGGAGGGCGGACGGTCGCTCGTCATCACGATCTGCCGCCCACTCCCCTGCAGCGCGTTGAGCAGTCGCAGCAGCTCGCTCTGCGTCTCACGCCGGCCGGTGAGGAACTGCATGTCGTCGATCAGCAGCACGTCGACTCGGCCGTACCGCTGCTTGAAGCGCTCCATCTCGCCGACGGCGACCGCGGCGTGGATCTGCTCGACGAAGTCCTCCAGCGGCAGGTACTCGACGTTGAGCTCCGGGGCGCGCTCCACCGCCTCGTTGCCGATCGCCCCCATCAGGTGCGTCTTGCCGAGCCCTGGGCCGCTGTAGATGAAGAGCGGGTTGTAGACGGCACCGGGCGACTCGGCCACCGCGCGCGACGCCGCCACCGCGAGTCGGTTGGCGGAGCCGACGACGAAGTTGTCGAACCGGGTGCGGGAGTCGACTTGCATTCCTTACTTGCTGCCGGCGCCGGCCGGCGTCGTGCCGGCCGCACTCAACCGCCGCAGTACGAGCTCCGAGATGCCGCGCAGGGTCTCGAACACGCCCGGACCGTGCAGCGCGTCGGCGGCGAACTCCGGCACGTTGCGGAAGTTGATCGCGTCCGACAGCTCGGCCACCGGAAGGATCAGGTCTTTCGGGAGGTCCTGCTTGTTGTACTGCACCACGAGCGGCATCTGACGCGGATCGATCCCCTGCTCGGAGAGATTCGCGTGGAGATCCTGGAAGCTCTCGATGTTCTCCTCGAGCTGCCGCGACTGGCTGTCCGCGACGAACACGACGCCGTCGGCGCCCTGCAGCACGAGCTTCCGCGTCGTCTGGTAGTAGACCTGACCCGGCACCGTGTAGAGCTGGAACTTGGTGGTGAAGCCGGAGATCGTCCCCAGGTCGAGCGGAAGGAAATCGAAGAACAGGGTGCGATCGGTCTGCGTCGCGAGCGAGACCATCTTGCCCTTCCGATCATCCGGAACCTGCCCGTAGATGTAATGCAGGTTCGACGTCTTCCCCGAGCGACCTGGCCCGTAGTAGACGATCTTGCAGGTGATCTCGCGCGTAGCGTAGTTGACGAGCGACACGGAGCAGGCGGGAGGGCGCGGGTGGGCCTAAGCGCGGCCGAACAGAGCGGCGAGATTGCGGTTCAGGTCGCGTTCGAAGTGCTCGGCCAGAGCGGGACCGGTCGCGGGAGCCTCGGGAGGCGCCGCGTCGGCCAGACCAGTGATGAGCTCTTCGAAATAGAGGCGCACCAACCCCAGGGAGCTCTCCGAACCGAACACGGTCAGGAAGACGAACGCTCCACGTGGCGACACTGCCTCCGCTAGAAATATCTGACGAGTACGTCCTACGTGGTGCAACCCTCGAAAGGGCTTCCCATCGAGCTGACGACCGAGCTCGGCCGACGTGGCATGGATGCCCGCGGCCAGCGCGCACGCCGACATCACGTCCACGGCGCGTGCGAACCCGTGCTGCGCGAGCACCTGACCGCTGGGATGGAGCAGCAGCGCGAGCTCGGCGCCCGCGTCGTCGACGAACCGCTTCAGCGGTCCCTCGATCCACTCCTCCACCACGGTCATCTGCATCGTTACGGCTCTCCCTCGCCGCCAACCGCCAGCAGCTCTCCCACCGCGCGCAGCAGCTCCACGCGCACGAGCCCCACGTTGACCGCGGGCTCGGCAACCACCACCAGCACCAGGTCACCGCCTCCCACCGCGCAGAGCCGGCCTCCCGGTGCCTCGAGCTGCATGAACGACACGGCGCCCAGGCCGGCCGCCTTCGCCGACAGACGCGCCTTCCGGTAGAGCGACGCGGCGAGCGCCGCGACCCGGTCGCCCGACTGGCCGATCTGGAGGTTCGACTCCACGACGATCCCATCGCGCTCGCTCACCACGAGCGCCGCGGTGACCCAGCGCTGCCGGGTGAGACTATCCAGTATCGACGCGAACGGCCGGGCCGTCATATCCGGCCCCCCATCCACTTCCGCGCGCGCTCCGTGCACCGGTCGAGCAGCCGGCGCACGAGACCGAGCGGCGTGGTGCGCGACGTGGCCAGCACGAGCAGCCCGTCGCTCGCCGCCGGCGCCATCGCGACCACCGCGACCTCCGTCTCGAAGACGATCGACGTCCACTCGCCGAGCGCGAGGTGACGCGTGGCGCGCCGAGCGGCGTCGGTGACCCCGCTCAGCTCCGCGCCGACCTCCTGGCCCACGTCGCGCCCGTCCCAGGCGATGTACGCGCCCGCGAGCACGAGTCCCTCCCGATCGAGGAGGAGCGCGGTCTGTTCCGCCTCGACGAGCACGTCGGCGAACAGGAAGCGCGGATCGTGCGAGGTACCCGCCGGAAGCCTCGACGGATCGCGCGGTTTGCTCGCTGCCTCGCGACGCGCCTCGCGCACGTGCACCAGCGCTGCCGCGAGCTGCTCGTCCTCGTCGCCCTGCTCGGATGCGCCCGAGAGGTATTTCTCCGCCTCGCCGAAGCGTCCCTGCTGGAAGCAGACGAATCCCATTCCCTTGAGCGCGCCGAGATGTCCGGGCGAGAGGCGGAGCACCATGTCCCACTCGTCGAACGCGCGCTCCAGATCGCCGCGGTCCACCGCGATGCGCGCGAGCAGATCGTGTCCGTCCACGAAATGCGGATGACGCTCCAGCCCTCGGAGCGTGACCTTGAGCGCAAGATCGAGCTGACCCTGCTTGCGCAGCGCCTCGCCCAGCGGCACGAAGACGCGGCTCGCCGGATCGCGGGCGAGCTCGTCGCTCAGGCGGCGGACGTCGTCAGCCATCGGCGTGTGCCTCGAGCAGGTGCATCATCCGGGTGAGCGTCTCGAGCGCGGCGCGCGCCCGCGATGTCTCGGCGGCGTTCGGCGCGAGCCTCAGAAAATGCTCCCAGCTCGCGTGCGCGCTCGCGAAGTCGCCCACGCGGACCGCGGCGAAGCCGAGATCGAGATGTACGACGGGTGTGAGCGGATCGGTCTGAACGGCGCGGCGGAGCTCATCGACCGCATCATGATAGCGCGCGAGCCGATTCAGCGCGCGGGCCGCGAGCAGATGTCCTTCGGTGGAAGTCGGATCGCACGCCAGTGCGGCACGCGCGTTCGACAGCGCTTCCTCCGGACGACCACCCTCGATCGCCGAGCGCGCGCGGGCGAGCGCCGGCTCCGCGTCCTGCGCGGCGTCCGCCGAGGTCGCGCTCTGCTCGCCGTGATACAGCTCGACGACACCCGTCGACACGAGCCCGTACGCGATCTTGGCGATCTCGAACTCGCTCCGTCCCAACGCCGCCGCGATGCCCCGCAGATCGCGCGAGGTGTCGATCATCATCAGCACCTCCCACTCGTGTGGGAGCAGATCGAGCACCGACGCGCGATCGTCCTCGACCGGGGCGAGCATCGGCACCACGCTGAGGCTCGGCACCTTGTCGGCGATGCGCGACCACTCGTCGATGCGCCGCGCGCCCTCCATCAGGAGGGACTCGGTGGAGATGCGGATCCGTGCGTCGAGCGGGACGTCGGAGACGACGCGCTCCTCGAACGAGAAGAACCCTTCCTGCCAGGACAGCAGCTCGAACACCACGCTCTCGATCGCGAGACGGAGCTGCCGCTCCAGCTCGCGCTGCGTGATGACGCCCGCGCGCACGAGCCGGTCGCCGAGCCCTTCGCCCGGCTCCACGGTCACGCTGCCGGCGAGCACGAGATCGGCGTCGCTCACCTTCCCCGCCTGACGCAGGATGCGCTCGATGGACGTGGGATGACTGCGCACGCTCGCGTGAATCACGCGGCCGTTCTCGAACAGCACGACGCCCTCGTCGTCGCGAAGGTCCGACGTGACGCGCAGCGCGCCGGTCTTCCGGCTCAGGTCGAGCAGCTGGAAGACGTCGTGGATGCCGAGCTCGCGGAGTGGTCCCTCGATCGCCATCGTCAGACCCCCGCGGTGGCGGACGCCGAGAAGATCGCGTCGAGGTCCATGGCCGTGCGCGCCTCTCGGCGCGCGCGCCGCGCGAACTCGCCCGCCGGATCGAGCTCGATCACCCGCCGCCACCGGTCGATCGCGTCGCGGAAGCGCTTCTGGTCGGTGAGGAGAATGCCGTCGTAGTACAGCGCGCCCACGTGCGACGGATCGAAGCGGAGGATCCGCCGGATCGCCATGCGCGCATCCTGCTTTCGTCCCACCGACAGCAGCGTCTCGCCGAGCGCCAGCAGCGCGTCGAAGTGGTAGGGATCGCGCTCGAGCAGCGAGATCAACAGGTCGAGCCCGTCGTCGATGCGGCCGGCCGTTCGGCGCAACGAGCTGAGCTCGAGCGTCGCCTCGGCGTAGGTCGGCACCGCGTCGAGCGCCGCGAGCAGCTCGTGCTCCGCTTCCTTGAGCTGGCCCTTCGCGCGCAGCAGCTTGGCGAGCTGATATCGCACCACGGCGAAATCCCGATCGAGCTCCAGCGCGTGCCGGTACGCGGCGATCGCGCCGTCGAAGTCGCCGAGCGACGCGGCGATCTCACCGGTTTTCTGGTGCACGTCGGCGCGCAGCGGTGCGAGCCGGCGTGCCTGCTCCAGCGCCGCGAGCGCCGCCGCGGGATCGCCCGTCTCGGCGCGCACCGCGGCCACGAGCATCAGCAGCTCGATCTGCGGGGGTCCGGCCGCGAGCAGCGTCTCGGCGAGCGGGCGCGCCTCGTCGCCGCGGCCCATCGCGAGCAGCGCCGCCGCTTCGCCGATCGCGGGCCGCAGCGTGTTCGTCGCCTCCTGCTTCGCCTCGCGATAGCGCTCCAGCGCCTCGCCGTACACACCCTGCCGCGCGTAGATGTCACCGAGCAGCGTATAGCCGTCCACGCGCGACCCACCGCGCAGCAGCGCGCGGCTCACCTCCGCGGCGGCGCGCTCGTAGAGACCCATCGCGAGGTAGTCCGACGCCATCATGTACGCGTCCGGGCTGCCCTCTGCCGTCTCGCTCTGGGACGCGGTGGCGGTCGGGGCGAGCGTCGTGAACAGCGAGTCCAGCACGCCCGCGTCGAAGGAGAAGTCCTCGACGTTCTCCTCGGTGCGGTGCACCGCGCCGAGGTCGGGTTGGATGGAGAGGTCGGGATCCTCGTACTCGAGGTCGATCGCGAGCTCGAACTTCTGCGCCACGTAGTACGGGTCGAGCTCCAAGGCGCGCTTGGTCTCGCGCAGCGCTCCTTCGAAGTCGCCCAGGTTCGAGAGCGTGAAGCTCAGGTTGTAGTGCGCTTCGGCGTAGTCGGGTCGCGCCTGCACCGCGCGCGCGAACGCGTTGCGCGCGTCCTCGAACTTGCGCAGCTCCGACAGCACGAGGCCTACGCCGTTCCACGCGGAGGGATCTTCCGGCGCGGTCTGCAGCACGGTGCGATACGCCTCGAGCGCGAGCTGGAAGCGCTTTCCCTTGCTCAGCAGCAGCGCGAGGTTGAGCCGCGCCTTCGTGAACGCCGGCTGCGCGTCGAGCGCGACACGGAACGCGGCGATCGCCTCCTCGGTGTCGCCGCGATGATAGATCGCGACGCCGAGGTTGTTGTGCGCGATCGCGTAGCCCAGCTCCGACTGTACCGCGCGACGGTACGACTCCTCGGCCTCGGCGAACCGGCCGTCCTGGTGCAGCGCCACGCCGCGCTCGTTCCACAGCTTCGGGCTGTCGGGCTGGCTCGCGAGCAGCTCGTCGTAGAGCTCCACCGCGGCCTTTGCCTCTCGGCGCAGCAGGTGCACTTCGGCCATGGCCTGGAGCACGAGCGGGCGATCCTCTCCGCGCTCCAGCGCCTTCGCGTACTCGCGCAGCGCCTCGCCGTAGTAGCCCTTCTGCCGGAACGCGAGGCCGAGATTGAAGTGCGCGAGCTGTCCCTCCGCGTGCACCTCCATCTGCGCCATGCGGCCGTCGGCGCGCGCCGCGGCCCGCTCGTCGGCGCGCTGGCTGCGATTCTGGTCGATCGCGAGGTTCGCCTGCGCGCGCGACAACGTCGGGTTGAGCTGGATCGCGCGGCGCGTCACCTCGCGCGCTTCCTCGTGCCGGCCCATGTCCCCGAGCACGAACCCCATCAGGTAGTACGCGTCGGGGTTGTGCGGGTTGAGCTCCACCGCGCGGCGGAGCGCGGCGAGCGCGCCCTCGTTCACGCCGCGGTTGTAGAGCACCTCGCCGATGTAGAAGTTCACCACGGAGCTGGACGGATCGAGCGATAGCGCGCGCTCGAGATAGCCGAGTGCCTTGTCGAGGTCTCCGTTGGTGCGCTCCGCCAACCCGAGCTGCACCAGCGCACCGATGTCGGTGGGATAGTAGCGAAGCAGCTCGGTGAACTCGGCCACCGCCTCCGCGGTCTGGCCGAGCAGCGCGTGGGTGCGTCCGAGCTCCCAGCGCGCGTCACGCTCGTCCGGGCGGACGCGCAGCCGCTCGTTCAGCTCGGCGACGCGCTTGTCGTAATAGCCCGTGTTGAAGTACGCGATCTCGAGGTTGCGTTGCGCGACCTGCATCTTCTGGTCGAGCTCCAGCGCGCGCATGAACGCGCTGACCGCTTCCTCGTAGAGTCCCTTGTTGTAGTAGAGGACTCCGAGATTGTTGTGCGCCCCTGCGTCCGACGGATCGATCCGCCGGGCGAACGATCGCAGAACGTCGCGATCGCGCTCGGAAGTCAGGCTGGGCGACATGGTCCGGGCCTGACCGTGCTACGCGACGCGAACGGCGCGCAGGATCGCTTGCAGCGAGGCGGGATCGGGGAGCAGGAGGAAGAATCCGCGCAGCTTCTCGTTGACGTCCGTCATGTAGAACTCGCTCTCGACGCAGAACACGTAGTCGCGGTCGCTCCCGAACTGCAGGTATGCGGTCGTGAGCACGGCCGTGCTCATGTCCACCGCCAGACTCGGCGGCGACGGCAGCAGCATCATGCCCATGAAGTCGCTCAGCGCGTTCATGTACGCGCTGCTGAGGATGTTGCCCGCCTCCTTGATCGCCGACTGCTCCATCTCGCCGAGCTCCTGGGAGCTGCCGGCCGGACGGCGGAGCATCAGCTCCGCGAGTCGCACCGCCGTCGGCTTCGGAAACACCAGCAGCGTGCGACCGGTGAGATCACCGAGCATGTGCATCAGCACCGCGGCCACCGGCTCTTCCGGCGCGGAGACCTGCGGTGGCACCTCCTCGAGCCGCGACACGTTGATCGTCGGGACGCTGATCATGATCGTGCCGCCGATCATCTGCGACAGCGCCGTCGCAGCATGCCCCGCGCCGATGTTCGCGACTTCTCGCAGGGCGTCGAGCTGCAGCGCCTTCAGAGAACGAATGTCATCCATAGGAAGTGCCGTTAAAGGAGACTGCTCACATCCATGATCAGCGCGGGGGCCCCGTCGCCGAGTATCGTGGCCCCGCCGAACAGCGCGAGCCCTTCCCGCACGCCGTCGAACTGCTTGACGACGATCTCCTGCTGTCCGATCAGCGCGTCCACCACCAGCGCCGCGCGCCGCTCCGCCATCTCGACGACGACCACCTGCTCGAGGCCACGCTTCGCCTCGCCCTGAAATCCCAACAAATGCCGCAGCCGAATGAGTGGCAGCACCTCGTCTCGCATCATCAGCACTTCGCGGCCCTTCACCGTGTGAAGGATGTCGGGGTGCAGCTCGACCGTCTCGCTCACGTGCGTCATCGGGATCGCGTAGGTCTCGTCGCCGATCATCGCCAGCAGTGACCGCACGATCGCCAGCGTCAGCGGCAACCGCAGGGTGACCGTCGTCCCCTTGCCCGGGACGGTCTTGAGATCGACCGAGCCGCCGAGTGAACGAACGCGGTTGTACACGGCATCGATCCCCACTCCGCGGCCCGACAGGTCGGTGACCTTGTCCGCCGTCGAGAAGCCTGCCTGGGAGATGATCCGGAACAGCTCCTCGTCGCTCAGCTCCGTCTTCGACGCATCCACGAGACCGGCGTCCCGTGCGCGCGCCAGCACCTTGTCGCGATCGACGCCGCGACCGTCGTCGGTCACGCGGATCGCCACGGCCGAGCGGTCGCGCAACGCGCTGAGCGTCAGACGTCCCGCCTCCGGCTTGCCCGCCGCGCGCCGCACGTCCGGCGATTCGATGCCGTGATCCACCGCGTTGCGCAGCAGGTGCACGATCGGGTCGCCCACCTCGTCCAACATCGAGCGGTCGAGCTCGACCTCCTTCCCTTCGATCGTGAAGTCCACCGGCTTGCCGACCGACCGCGCCGCATCTCTGACCAGGCGCGGGAAACGGTCGAACACCTGCCACACCGGCACCATGCGGCTGGTCATGATCTCGTCCTGCAGATCGGCCACGAGCCGCGACGTCTGAGCGACGGTCTCGGCCAGCGCCGGATCGTCGATCGGGCCGGCGAGCTGCACGAGTCGTCCGCGCGTGATCACGAGCTCGCCGATCAGGTTCATCAGGTTGTCGAGCCGGCGCAGGTCGATGCGCACGCTGCGCTGCTGTCGCACCGCCGCGGTGCCGTTGCTGCCGTTGCCGCCGGCGCCCGCTTCCTGAACCGGCACCGCCATCTCGACCGTCTCGGTGGGGATCGCCGAGGTCTCTTCGCCAGCCCGCACCTCGTCGACGTCTCCGGCGCGCCGCAGCGCGGCCACGACGTCGTCCTCGCTCAGCTCCGTCACGAGACGGAACGCGAAGTCGTGATCGAAGTCGTCGATCTGCAGCGCCTCGAGCGACGGCGACACGGCGCCGACGTCGCCCAGCTTCCGTGCGGCCTGCACCGCGAGAAACGCGCGCACCCCTTTCAGCGGCGTACCCGCGATGATGCGCACGCGCACGAGCATGCCTGGACCCGCGGGAACAGCGGCGGTCCAGCTCTCGGCGACCGCGGACGGCACGGCGGTTTGTCCCAGTGCCGGCGTACCGCCGCCGTTCCCCGCTTCGGCCTGGAGCTGCGCGACCATCGGCGACACATCCACCGCATCCACGCCGCTCACCGCCGACTCGATCGATCGCTCCAGCAGATCGGCCGAGCGAAAGAGCAGATCCATCAGCCGTGCATCCACCGAGCGCTCGCCGCGGCGCACGCGATCGAGCAGCGTCTCGAGCTCGTGCGACAGCGCGGCGACGGCGGAGTAGCCCATCGTCGCGCTCATCCCCTTGATCGTGTGCACGCCGCGGAAGATCGCGCCCACGGGCTGATCTCCCCCCACGCCCCGCTCGAGTTCGAGCAGCGAATGGTTGATCGCGGAAACGTGCTCACGGCTCTCCGTCAGGAAGAGCTCGGCGTACTGGGCGCTATCCACGCGCGGCAGTCTGCTGGGATCGAGGAGTCAGCCGCGCGAGGCGGCCACGAGGCGGGACCTCGGCGCGCTCGCGTGCGCCGAGGGGAGTGGAAACGGTGATGCGAGGCGACGCCGGAGGCGTCACCCCAGAACGCGCTGGACGGCTTCGAGCACTCGGCTGGGCTGGAACGGCTTGACGACGAAGTCCTTCGCGCCTGCCTGAATGGCCTCGACGACCAGGGCCTGCTGCCCCATCGCGCTGCACATCAGCACCTTCGCGTTCGGATCGAACTTCGTGATCTCGCGGACCGCGTCGATCCCGCCCATGTCCGGCATCACGATGTCCATCGTGACGAGATCGGGACGCAGCTGCTTGTACTTCTCCACGGCCTGCACGCCCGTCTCCGCCTCACCGACGATCTCGAATCCCGCCTGTTGCAGGATGTCGCCGACCATGGTGCGCATGAAGATCGCGTCGTCGCAGATGAGAACCGTATGACTCACTCGATTGCCCCCTTAGAGCAGGACCTGCGTGACCAACGTGTGAATGTCGACGAGAACGACGACGTCGCTCTCCGAGTGCCCGAGTCCACGGATCAACGCGTCGCGCGCGCCGCCGTGGGCCTCCACGTGCTCCTCCGTGATCGCCTGCACGTCCATCACTTCGTCCACCGCCACCCCGACCACGCGCGTGCCGTGCGTGGCGAGGATGATCGACCCATCCCGAACCGGTGGCCGTGCGGGATCGAGACGCGCGCCCAGGTCCAGCACCGTCACGATCGTGCCACGAAGGTTGACCAGGCCCTGAACGAACGACGGCGCGCCAGGCAGACGCGTGGCGCGCCGATAGGGGATGATCTCCCGCACCGCGTCGATGTCGCAGCCGTACATCTTCCCCGCCACGCGGAACAGGAGCGTCCGCGCCGCGGCAGTCGATTCAGGAATCGTCTCGGAAGAAGCCAAAGTACTCCAGCGGATCGGTGTCGGCAAACGAACGATCGGCGCCTGCGGCGCCCTCGAGCGCGTGCACGAGATCGGATGGTAACGGCGAACGAAGCTCCACCGGATTCCCCGTCGCAGGGTGTCGGAAGCGGAGCCATGCAGCATGGAGAAAATGACGCTTCGGTGGCAGCGGAACCAGCTTGCGTCCACCACCGCCACCATAAGTGTCGTCTCCGACCACCGGATGCCCCAGTGACGAGAGATGCACTCGGATCTGATGCGTGCGTCCGGTGTGCAGGTGCGCGCGAAGCAGGTCCACGGCGTCGAAGCGGGCGAGCCGCACGAAGTCTGTTCGTGCGACCCGTCCCGTACTGACGATCGCCATACGCTTTCGGTCTCGCGGATCTCGCGCGATGGGCCGATCGACGGTGATCGAGTCTCCATCGAGGTGGCCCCAGCACAGCGCGGCGTACCGCCGAACGATCTCGCGGCGCCCCATCGCGGCGCCCAGCACTCGGTGTGCCCGATCGGTCTTCGCCACGAGCAGGAGCCCCGATGTCTCCTTGTCCAACCGGTGCACGATCCCCTCGCGCTCCTCGCCCCCGATCTCGGACAGCGGCCCACCGCGCCCCTTGAGCGCGTTGACGAGCGTGCCGCTCCAATTCCCTGGCGCCGGGTGCACGACCATCCCGGCCGGCTTGTCTACGACGAGCACCTCGTCATCCTCGAACGCCACCACGAGCGGAATGTCCTCCGCGGTCACGCTCCGAGTGGGAGGCGGGGGGAGCTCGACGACCACTCGCTCACCTTCCGACGGCCGGTAGCTCGCTCGCTCCGCTCGCTCGTCCACGCGTACGTGCCCATTCGCGATCAGCGTGGCGGCCTGGGTGCGCGAGATGTCGAGCGCGGCGGCGATGAACAGATCGAGCCGGCCCGCCTCGGCCGGCGTGACGAGCTCGTGCCGCGCGCCGGCCGGGCCGGCGCCAGCGCCGGTCACCCGTCCTGCCCCGGCACTCCCGGCGCGGCGTCGCGGTTCGGCACGTCCGTCGCCGGCACCACGGCCGACTCACGGGCCAGCCGCTCCTCCCGCTCCTCGCGTGAGAGCGACCAGGCGAGTACGAGCGCGCCGACCGTCACCGCCGAGTCGGCGACGTTGAACGTCCAGAACCGCCAGTCGCGCAGGCCGATGTCGATGAAGTCCACGACGCCCTGCGGCGACCGGATCCGGTCGAGCAGGTTGCCGGCCGCACCGCCCCACGCCAGTCCGAGCGCGAGGATGCGCACGCTGTCGCCGGCGCGCTTGGCCGGACCCGACAGGCGATAGAGCCGCCACAGCACGGCGAGCGCGACCAGCGCGAACGCGCCGAAGATGTACCTGGAATACTCACCGAGCGACATGCTGAACGCCGCGCCCGGATTGTACGCCAGCGTGAAGCGCACGAAGTCCCCGATGATCCGGTGCGGCACGTATCTCGGCGCGAGATGCCGCTCGGCGAGCACCTTCGTGACGAGGTCGATCAGCACGACCGTCGCCGCTGTTCCCCAGAACAATCGAGCGCTGTTGCGCCCCACCGGTGGCGTGGCGGTCAGACGATCTCGCCCGGCTCTCCGCCGGACGCCGAAACGGGGACTGCGTTCGATGCGACGGGCGCGGACGCCGCCATCGCCAGACGGTCCTCCTGCCACAACACCCACGCCAGCAGCACGGCCCCGACGCTCACGGCCATGTCGGCCACGTTGAACGTCGGCCAGCGCGAGTCACCGATGCCGATGTCGATGAAGTCCACCACGCCGAAGATCGAGCGGACGCGGTCGAGCAGATTGCCCACTGCTCCCGCGCAGACGAGGCCGAGGGCGACCGTACGCCACGTGTCACTCGACGAGGTCGCGCGATACAGGCGCGCCAGGATCACGAGCGCGACGATCGTGAGCGCTGCGAAGATCCAGCGCGAGTTGGGGCCGAGGTTCAGCCCGAACGCCGCGCCCGGATTGTAGACCAGCGTCAGCCGAACGGTGTTGCCGATCACCTCGTGCGGAATGCCGCGAGGCGTCAGCGACCGCTCGGCGATCGCCTTCGTGACCACATCCACGATCGTGGTCACCGCGATGATCGGCCAGAAGAGCGAGGCCTTACTTCTTTGCATCTTCCTCGCGCTGCTTGCACTGGATGCAGTAGCGCGCGTGCGGAAGCGCATCGAGCCGCTCGAACGCGATGTCGTTCCCACAGTTGTGGCACTTGCCGAACGTCTCCGGCGCGCGATACAGCCGCCGCAACGCTTCGTCGATGTGCCAGAGGAACCGCCCTTCCTGGCTCGCGAAGAGAAACGCCTTCTCGCGCTCCATCGCGTCGGTGCCCTGGTCCGCCATATGGAACGAATAGCTGCTCAGATCGCCGTCGTTGTCCTGGGACGCTTCGCCGTAGTGGCCGAGCTCCTTCACGGCACGACGCCGTTCCTCCATCAGCCGCTTCTCGAAATGCTGCAGCTGCTTCTTGGGCATCGGCTTGGACTTCTTCGCCGTGTTCTCTGAAGTGGGCATCGCTACTCGTCCTTGGTTAGGGCGAGGTCGGCCTGGATCCCATCGAGATCCACGCGCTGCCTCGCCAGCATGGTATTCCCCACTAATCCGCCGATGACGACATCGGTTGCGAGCACTTCGCTCGCGATCCACTCGCGATGCGTCGCGGCCGCTTCGAGCACCTCGGCATCCCCTCCGATCGCGAGCCTGATGCGATCGCTCACGGCGAGGCCGGCCTCCTTGCGCATACGCTGTACCCGACTGATCAGCTCACGTGCCATCCCCTCGCCACGCAGCTCGGGCGTGATCGCCGGATCGATCGCGGCGAAGTAGCCGTGCTCTTCCTGCACGACCAGCTCGCCCGACGCGCGGCGCACGATCGTGAGATCGTCGTGCGAGATCGTGTGCGTGTCGCCGTCCACCGTCACCGCGAGCTCCTCGCCCCGCTCGAATCGCCGAAGGTGCTCGCTCGTGAACCGAGACACCGCCTCCGCGGCGAGCGGCGTCTGCTTTCCGAACTTCTTGCCGAGCGCGCGGAAGTTGGGCTTCGCTTCGAGCGTCACCAGCGCGTCGGCGCTCGTCGCGATCTCGACGCGCTTCACGTTGAGCTCCGAGGCGAGCACCGGCAGCAGCGGCGCCAGCGCCTCGGCGCTCGCGCCAGGTGCGACGCAGACCATGCGCGCCAGCGGCTGCCGCACGTTGATCCCCGCCTGCTCGCGCGCGGCGCGGCCGAGCGTGGCGAGCGTACGCACGCTCGCCATCACCGACTCGAGCGCGTCGTCCGACCTGGCGCACCCTTCGCGCACGTACGATGCGAGATGCACCGACTCGCCGGTGAGCTCGCGATGCAACCAATCCGTCACGAACGGCGCGAACGGCGCGAGCAGCCGGCACACCACCGTCAGCACTTCGTGCAGCGTGGCGAACGCGGCACGGTTGTCCGCCGTGTCCACGTCGTAGAAGCGCTTCCGCGACTGCCGCACATACCAGTTGGCCACGTCGTCGTCGACGAACTCGAGGATAGCGCGCACGGCGACCGTCGCGTCGTAGTCGAGCAGTGCTTCGTCAGCCTTTCGCTCCACCGTCGCCAGCCGCGACAGGATCCACCGGTCGATCAGCGGCCGCTCGCTCGGCGCGGGATCGGCGTCGGACGGCGACCAGCCGAAGTTGGCGTACTGCGCGAACATCCCGCTGTAGATGTTCTTGAGCGTGAGCAGAAAGCGCCCCGCGCCCTGGCGGATCAGCGCCTCGTCGAACGAGCGCGGCTCCCACACCTTGCTGCTGCTCACCAGGAAGAGCCGCACCGCGTCCACGCCGTGTCGGCTGAACACCGCCCACGGATCGACGACGTTGCCGCGGCTCTTGGACATCTTGCGTCCTTCGGCGTCGAGCACGAGATCGTTCACGACGACCGATCGATAGGGCGAAGCCGTACCGTTCTGATTGTTCGGCAGTGCGTCGCCCAGCCCCGTCGCGATCGCGAGCAACGAGTAGAACCACCCGCGTGTCTGGTCCAGCCCTTCGGCGATGAAGTCGCCGGGGAAGCGCGACGCGAGCGCCTCGCGATGCTCGAACGGATAGTGCCATTGCGCGAACGGCATCGAGCCCGAGTCGAACCAGGTGTCGATCACCTCGGGCGTGCGGTGCATCGTGCCGCTGCAACCGTCCACCCGGCACTGCCAGTCGTACCGATCGACGTGCGGCTTGTGCGGATCGAAGTCCGCGGGCAGCGGCGCGCCCGTGCGCTCCGCCAGCTCGGCGTAGCTCGACACCACGTCGAGATGCTCGGCGTCGCGGTCGCAGACCCACACCGGCAGCGGCGTGCCCCAGTACCGATCGCGCGAGATCGCCCAGTCGATGTTGTTCTCCAGCCACTCGCCGAACCGGCCAGTGCCCACGGCACTCGGATGCCAGCCCACCTTCGCGTTGCGCGCCAGCATCTCGTCCTTGTACGACGAGGTGCGCACGAACCAGGATGTGCGCGCGTAGTACAGCAGCGGCGTGCCGCAGCGCCAGCAATGTGGATACGAGTGCGTGAGCGTGCCCGCCTTCCACAGCACGTCACGGCGCTTCAGCTCCTCGATCAGCTCCGCGTCGGCCGCCTTCACGAACTTGCCGCCCACGAGCGGCATGTCCGCCGGAAACTCTCCGCGCGCGTTCACGGGCTGCAGGAACGCGAGGTTGTGCCTTCGCCCGGCCGCATAATCGTCCGCCCCGAAGGCGGGCGCCATGTGCACCACCCCCGAGCCATCGTCCGCGCTGACGAAGCTCTCACCCACGACGATCTCGTGTGCCGTGCCCTCGGGATACGGCAGCCAATCGAGCGGACGGCGATAGCGCGCACCCACGAGCTCGGCGCCCGTGATCGTGCCCACCTGACTCCATCGCGTCACGTAGTCGTCGCCGAGCACCGCACGCGCGCGCGCCTCCGCCAGGATGATCGTGCGCGTGTCCGGACTGCCGGTCTTTCGCAGTTCGACGTAGGTGAGCTCGGGGTTGACCGCCAGCGCGGCGTTCGACACGAGCGTCCACGGCGTCGTGGTCCACACGAGGATCCGGCGCGCCGTTCGACCGGGCAGGTCGTCCGCGTCCGGCACCACCTCGCCTCCGACGGAGCCGAGGTCGAGCGCCACGTACACGCTCGGATCGTCGACGTCCTCGTAGCCCTGCGCCACCTCGTGGCTCGACAGCGCCGTGCCGCAACGTGGGCAATACGGAAGGATCTTGTGGCCGCGGAACAGCAGCGACTTCTGATAGAGCGTCGCCAACGCCCACCACACGCTCTCCACGTACTCGGGCGTGTAGGTGACATACGGATCGTCGTAATCCAGCCAGTAGGCGATCCGCTCGCTCAGCCGTTCCCAGTCCGCGCGATACGTGAACACGCTCTCGCGACAGAGCCGGTTGAACTCCGCCACGCCGAGCTTCTCGATGTCCTGCTTGCCGCTGATCCCGAGCCGCTTCTCGACCTCGATCTCCACGGGCAGCCCGTGCGTATCCCAGCCGGCCTTCCGGTGCACGAGGTAGCCCTTCATCGCGCGATGGCGGCAGAACAGATCCTTGATCGTGCGCGCGAACACGTGATGGATGCCCGGCTTTCCATTCGCCGTGGGCGGCCCTTCGAAGAACACGAACGGCTCGGCGCCGCTGCGCGCCTCGAGCGTGCGCGCGAACAACCCCTCCTCGCGCCAGCGCGCGAGAAGAGCCTGCTCCAGCTCGTCGGCCGGCTGGTCGGCCGGCACGAGCGCGAATCGCTGCGTCACGTCACTGATCGTCACAGTCTCTCCAGCACACCGCGCACGAGCGCGGTCAACTTCGGTTCGGCGCGACCTGCCGTCGCGAGGATCGTCGCGAGCTCGGCGGGCACCAGCGTCTCGGGGATGCATTGATCGGTGATGATCGATATTCCCAGCACGCGCATCCCCGCCTGCACCGCGACGATCACCTCGGGCACCGTGCTCATGCCCACCACGTCGGCGCCGAGCGTGCGCAGCATCCGATACTCCGCGCGCGTCTCCAGATTCGGCCCGGCCACCGCCACGTACACTCCCTCGCGCAGCACGATCCCATGCTCCGTCGCCACCTCGCGCGCGATCGCGCGCAGCTCGGCGTCGTAGGGCGCGGACATGTCCGGAAAGCGCGTGCCGAGCCGGTCGTCGTTCTCGCCGATGAGCGGATTGTCGCCCAGCAGGTTGATGTGGTCAGCGATCAGCATCAGGTCGCCGGGCGCCCACTCCTCGCGCATGCCCCCGCACGCGTTCGACACGAGCAGCGCTCGCGCACCGAGCGCGTGCAGCACGCGCACCGGGAAGGTCACCTGCTGCAGTGTGTAGCCTTCGTAGCGATGGAAGCGCCCCTGCATCGCGACGACCGTCTTTCCGCCGAGTGTGCCACACAGCAGCCGGCCCGCGTGGCTCTCCACCGTCGAAAGCGGAAAGCCAGGGATGTCGGCGTACTCGATCGCCACCGCGACGTCGATCTCCTTCGCCAGTGCGCCGAGCCCCGTTCCCAGCACGATCGCCGCGTCCGGCATCGCGCCGAATCGCGTGCGCACGACATCGGCCGCCGCCTCGATCATCTCGAGTCGGTGCGCGCTCGACGTCGCCGCCGGGAGGAGCACGGCGGAGTGGCTCATCCCTGCGCCGGACTGCTCGCGTAGGGCTGCGCCGCGCGCCCCGCCTCGTCCGGCGGATTGATCCCGACGGGTGGCGCCGGAATCGCTGGAACCGGGGCGCTCTCGGCAGCCATGATGTCGGCGAGCTGACGCTCGGCCATCATGCGCAGCTGCGCGAGATAGTTGCGCCGCGCCCGCTCGAGCTCCGCGATGTGCGCCTGAATCTGCCGGATCTCCGTGCGTCCACTCTCGAGCGAGCGATCCGCCTCGGACCGCGCCTCGCGAAGGATCAGCTGCGCTTCACGCTCCGACTGCTCGCGAATCTCGCCGCGAAGCTGCTGCGCGCTCACGAGCGCGTCGTTCAACGCCTTGTCGCGCTCGCGGAACGCGCGGAGCTGTTCGTGGAAGCCCTTCGCTTTGGCCTCCAGCTCCTGCGTCTGGCGCGTCAACCGCTCCAGCTCCTCGGCCACCTGCGCGCGAAACTGCTCCACGCGCTCCGGGTCGTACCCGCGCAGGCTCTTGCCGAAGTCGTAGCGCCGCACGTCGAGCGGCGTGAGATGAAAGGTCTCGTCCATTAGGCTGGTCTCGCTCCGAACAGCACCGTTCCGAGGCGCACCAGGGTGGCGCCCTCCTCGACCGCGACTTCAAAGTCGCCTGACATTCCCATCGACAGCTCGGTGGCGGGATGGCCCACCGCGCGCAGCATCTCGCCGCACCGGCGCGCGCCGGCGAACACGGACCGCAGAGTCCGCTCGTCCGCGTCCAACGGCGCCATCGTCATCACGCCCCGCACGACGAGCCCACTCGCTCCGCGTAACCGCTCGGCCTCGCGCTCGAACATCGCCGGCTCGTACCCGCCCTTGCTGTCCTCCCCCGACACGTTGATCTGCGCGAGCACCTCGAGCGGCCTGCCACGCGACGTCCCATACGCCGCGAGTGCGTCGGCCAGCCGTTCGCTGTCCATCGAGTGAATGAGGTGGAAAGGGTCGAGCTGCTTCACCTTGTTCCGCTGCAGATGACCGATGAGATGCCACCGCAGCGGAGCGCTCACCAGCGGAAGCTTCGCGAGCGCCTCCTGGACCCGATTCTCCCCCACGTCCTGCAGCCCGGCCTCCCATGCCGCCTCTGGCGCCTCGGGCCCATACGTCTTCGTCACCGCGACGATCGTCACCGACTGCCCGTGCCCGCCCCGCTCCCGCGCACACTCGATTGACGACCGCACGGTGGCGAGGCGGTCCGGCAGGTCCTGAAAAGGCATAACACGCGAATTTACCGAAGGTTGCACCTCACTTCAAGCGAGTCGCGGCGCGCCGAGTCGCTGCTCGCGAGCGCCAACCGCGGACACTGCAGCAGACTGAGCATGATCCACGCGACGTCGTCCGCCGTCGCCCCGCGCGCCCGCTGCACCGTGGGAGCGCGCGCGAGCCATTCCACCGCCGCCGCACTGTCGATCGACACCTGCGCCGGTCCCTCGTGTCGCCCAGATCCTGCGACATAGACCGGTCCTCGCATCACCCAATCCGCGCCGAGCAGAGCACGTTCGCGCGATCGGACCGCGGGCGATGCGGCAATTGGTCGGCGCGCTGCCCGAGCGGTCTCGGCGATCAGCGCGGCCTGCTGCTCGGAGCGAGTCGTCGCTCCCGGTATCGATCGCTCCGAATCCCACCGCCACCCGGTCCGGCGCGCGATCTCGGCGGGATACCACTCCGCCGGCAGGAGCGGAATCGTCACCGGCAGTACGTCTCGGCGAACGCCCTCCACGCGCTGGAGATACCAGACGGGATAGCTGTCGTTGTCGCCGTCGAGAAAGAGCACGGCGTCGCGCGGTGCGCTCCCGAGCAGCGCGAGCGCCACCTGTCTCGCCGCGGATCCGTCCGGAGATTTCGCGCGGTTCGCGCTCGGCCAGTTGCCCACGAGTGGAAGGAGGACCGCCGCGAGCCCCACCGCCGGCGACCATCCGCGCGCTCTCGCAATCGACACCGCGCCATATCCCGCCAGCGCTCCCCACGCCCAGAATCCGAGCACGAAGAAATAGTCGCGCTCGCGCGCCTCGTGGATGGTGCTCTCCGGCACGAAGCCCCACCCGAGCGATGCCCCCATCTTCAGGTTGAGGTAGGCCGCGACGCCGACGGTGCCAGCCAGCAGGAGCGTCACCAAGCAGTCGTCGAGCGCGGGCGCATCGCGTCTCAGCGCGCGGTGGCCGGCCCACCCCAGCACGATCCACGCGATCGCGGCGCACACGCGCAGGGGCGACGTCATCAACCCCGCGCCCCACGACATCGCTGCCTGCCAGTCGACGTACTGCAGCAGGTTGGCCGCCTGCCACCACACCGGTGCCTGTCGGGGAAGGAGCGGCGCGACGGCGTACTGTCGTCGTCCAACGACGTCGCCCAACGCGGTGAGCGTGCGCGGATCTCCCTGGTTGATCGCCGGGTCGTGCCGCGCGCGAACGAGGAGGATGAGGAGCGCGCTCGCCGCGAGCGCGAGCAACGCGACCGCGCCGACGCGCGCTCGGCCCGGCGCTCGCCGGCGCAGGACCGGCGCGAGCACGATCGCCGCGCCGAACACTGCCAGCCGCCAATCGGCGCGTCCGATGCCGGCACTCGCGATGGTCGCACCGCCCAGGAGAACGAGCCGATCGACGTGCCAGATCCGGCGCGACGAGCGCGAGCGGCTCGCGAGCACGATCGCCGCGGGCGCGGCGACGAGCGCACTGAGGTGCACCGCCGGCGCGAGCGCGATCAGGTAGGCCGTGACGAGCAGCCACCGCTCGTCTCTGGGCGGTGCGCTCTCCTCCACTCTCGACGCCGCCGCGAGCATCGCCACCGCGTGCAGCAGCGAGAGCGCGTACACCTCCGTCTCGGTCGCGTTGGACCACACCGACATCATCGTCCCGGCCGCCAGCGCTGCCGTCACTCCCGCCCAGCCCGCGTGTGCACCACCGCTGCGACGCGCGACGAGCCACGCCGTACCCGCGCCGGCGAGCGCCGTCGCCGACGCCGACAGCAGGTTCATTGCGCGCGCGGCGTCGAGCACTCCGCCCAGCGCGAGGATCCACGCGTGCCCAAGGGCGATGTACAGTGGCGTGCCCGGCGGATGCGGAATCCCGAACGAGTGCGCCGCGGCGATCAGCTCACCCGCGTCCCAGAACGTCACGCCCGGCGCGAGCGTGGTCAGGTACACGACGAGCAGTGCCGCGCCGGCGAGACAGGCGGCGGCGCGCGCGGTCAGACCGGTGCTCCCGCCGGCTGCATGGCCGCCCGCTGCGGTGCGCGTCCCGCGAGCAAATCGCGCACCTCCACCGGCGAGAGGTCGAGCCACAGCTGCCCTCGCTCGGCGATCGAGATCGTCGAGCGTTCCTCGCTCACGACGACGACCAGCGCGTCGGTCTCGTCCGAGAGCCCGAGCGCGGCTCGATGCCGGGTGCCGAGCGTGCGATCGGAAATCGATTTCTGAGAGAGGGGAAGGATGCAGCCCGCCGCGACGATCGTATCGCCCCGCACGAGCACCGCGCCATCATGCAGCGGCGAGTACGGCGTGAAGATCGTCGCCAGCAGATCCGCCGAGACCTTCGCTTCCATCGGCGAGCCCGACTCCGCGTAGCCGTCGAGCGGCACCTCGCGCTCGATCGCGACGATCGCACCGATCCCCGAACGGCTCAACCGCTCGACCGCGTCGCAGATCTCCTCCGCCACTTCGCGCTGCTCCATCTGTCGGAACAGTCCAGCGAATCGCGCCTGCCCGAGATGCGCCAGCGCGGCGCGCAGCTCCGGCGCGAACACCACCAGCAGCGCGATCGCGCCGTACTGGAACACGAAGCTGAGCACGTAGGTGATCATCTCGAGCTTCAGCATCCACGCCGCGGCGTAGATCGCGAGCAGCATCCCGAGTCCGGTGACGATCTGCAGCGTCCTCGTCCCATGAAACAGTCGCAGCACTCGGTACAGCGCGTACGCGACGATCAGGACCTCGAGCAGATCCCGCCATCCAGGATGCAGGAGACGGAGCTGCGCGAGCCCGTTCATGCGGCGCCCGCGGCCAGGATGTCCGCCGCGACGTCGAGCGCCTGCCGCGTCGCGGCCACGTCGTGCACACGGAAGATCCGCGCGCCGCGCTCGAACGCGGAGACCGCCGCGCCGACGCTGCCGTGCACGCGTGCGGCTGCGTCCTTCACCCGGCTCGATTCACCGATGAACCGCTTCCGCGACGCGCCCACGAGCACCGGATAGCCCCACTGGACCAATCGATCCAGCGTGCCGAGCACGCGCAGCGAGTGCGCCGACCGCTTCGAGAACCCGACGCCCGGATCGACGACGATGCTGCGGCTCGACACCCCCTGCTCCGTCACGTCGTTCACGCGATCGCGCAGCTCGTCCAGCACCGCATCCATCGGATCGCCGTCGTACTCGGCCAGCGCGTACGTCGCCATCTCACCGACGCGGCCGCGCGAATGCATCACGACCACGCCGACGCACGCGTCCGCGCACAGGCGAGCCATGGCTGGATCGAGACGAAAGCCCGAGACGTCGTTGACCACGTGCGCGCCCGCCTCGATCGCCGCACGCGCGACGGCGCTCTTCACGGTGTCGATCGAGAGCGTGACGTCGGGAAAGCGCGTTGCGAGCGCGCGCACCAGCGGCGTCACTCGGCTCAACTCCTCCTCTTCGCTCACGGCCGCCGCGTTCGGTCGCGTCGATTCTCCGCCGACGTCGAGCAGATCGGCACCATCCGCGAGCAGCATCTCTGCTCGCGAAACGGCGTCGTCCACGTTCCGAAGCTGTCCGCCGTCGCTGAAGCTGTCCGGCGTCGCGTTGAGTATTCCCATGACCAGCGGCCGCTCCACCGAGAGCGTGCGGCCGCGGACCTGCCAGGAGGAGGTGGTCATGCGCAGAAGATAACGCAATCGGCCGGTTTGCACCGCGGTGCACACCGGCCGATCGATCTCTCGCTCGTCGCGCGTAGCGACGATCTCGGGTCAGGCCGGCGAGGGCTCCGGTCCGCCGAGCAGCGGCGGATTGCGGCGCGGCTCGAGCACCGGGTTCGGTACCGCCGTCGGCGCGGACGGCTGCACCGGCGGCAACCCACTCGTGCGCGGCGGAAGCTTCTCTCCGCGCGCGATCATCTTGATGTCTTCCGCCGTGAGCGTCTCGCGCTCGAGCAGCGCCTGCGCGATGGTGTGCAGCAGGTCGAGGTTCTCCGACAGCACCGTCTTGGCGCGGTCGTACGCGTTGGTGATCACTCGCTTCACCTCGGCGTCCACGAGCTGTGCCGTCTCTTCCGACACTTCGCGCCGGTGCTGGATGTCGCGGCCGAGGAAGAGCTCCTGCTCGTTGTCGCCGACGAGGATCGGTCCGATCGCGTCGGACAGGCCCCACTGCGTGACCATGCGCCGCGCGATGCTCGTCGCCTTCTGGATGTCGCTCGAGGCGCCCGTCGTCACGCGGTCGTAGCCGAACACCAGCTCTTCCGCTGTACGTCCGCCGTACGTCATCACCATCACCGCCTCGAGCTGCTGGCGGGTGATCGAGACGCGATCGTCTTCGGGGAGCGTGAACGCGAGGCCCAACGCGCGGCCGCGCGGCACGATCGTGACTTTGTGCAGTGGATCGTTGCCCACGATCTTCATCGCGCACAACGCGTGTCCCGCCTCGTGGTACGCGGTGAGCCGGCGCTCCTCCTCCTTCATCACCATCGACTTCCGCTCGGCGCCGAGCATGACTTTGTCCTTCGCGTCCTCGAGATCCATCATGTAGAGCTTGTCGTGCTCGCGACGCACGGCCAGCAACGCGGCCTCGTTCACCAGGTTGGCCAGGTCTGCGCCCGCCATGCCCGGCGTACCGCGCGCCAGCGTCGTGATGTTCACGTCCTCGCCCACCGGCTTGTTGCGCAGGTGGACCTTGAGGATCCCCTCGCGGCCGCGGAGGTCCGGAGCGTCGACGACGATCTGTCGGTCGAACCGGCCCGGGCGCAGCAGCGCCGGATCCAGCACGTCCGGACGGTTCGTCGCGGCGATCAGGATCACGCCCTCGTTGCTCTCGAAGCCGTCCATCTCCACGAGCAGCTGGTTGAGCGTCTGCTCGCGCTCGTCGTGACCACCGCCGAGGCCGGCGCCGCGATGGCGGCCGACCGCGTCGATCTCGTCGATGAAGATGATGCACGGCGCGTGTGCCTTGCCCTGCTCGAACAGATCGCGCACGCGGCTCGCGCCAACGCCCACGAACATCTCGACGAAGTCAGAGCCGCTCATCGAGAAGAAGGGACGGCCCGCCTCACCCGCAACGGCGCGTGCGAGCAGCGTCTTGCCGGTGCCAGGAGGTCCGACCAGCAAGCAGCCCTTCGGCAGACGGCCACCGAGCTTCGTGTACTTCTGCGGATCCTTCAGGAACTCGATGATCTCCTCGAGCTCCTGCTTCGCCTCGTCCGCGCCCGCGACGTCGGCGAAGGTGACTTTCGGCGTATCACCCGTCAGCAGCTTCGCCTTCGACTTGCCGAACGAGAACGCCTTCGCGCCACCCGACTGCATCTGGCGGAACAGGAACAGGTAGAACCCGATGAGCAGCAGCCATGGCAGGAAGCTCACGACGACACTCAGCAAGTTCGGCTTCGGGTCCGTGGACTTGATCTCCACGCCCCGCGCCGCGAGCTGGTCGACTTCAGGCTGCGAGTTGGCGACCGGCAGCTGGATGCTGAACCGCTTGGTCACCTTGTTCGAGATCGCGGTCGGCTGCCGGAACTCGCCCGTGATGTTCTTGCCCGCCGCGACGGTGACGCTTTTGATGTTGTTCGCCGCGAGCTGAGTCTTGTACTCGGTGTAGTTGATGTCCGTCGTCTGCTCGGACTTCGGTCCGGCAAGTTGGATGAGCACGACGGGGATCAACAGGATGAAGACCCAAAAGGCGAGCGTCTTGGAGAAGCGCCCCCAGTTGAAGCCTTTGTTGTTGCTGTTCTTGTTGCCGTTCTTCGGCGACATTGGCACTGGCATTTACAGCAGGCTCGCGATGTATGGGATGTGCCGAAAGCTCTCGGCGTGATCCAGCCCGTATCCGACCAGGAACTCGTGCGGTGCGTCGAACCCCACGAACTTCGTCTCGTACTTGAGCTCTTCGGCGATGTGCTTGTGAAGCAGGGCGCAGATCTCGAGTGATCGCGGGTTCCGTGCCCGTAACAGGTCCATCAGGCGGTTCAGCGTACGGCCGGTGTCGACGATGTCTTCCACCAGCAGGATGTGCTTGCCCTCGAGCTTGGTCTCCGGATCGTACACCAACCGGACGTTGCCGCTCGAGACCGTTCCCTCGCCGTAGCTCGAGGCAACGAGAAAATCCACGTGCAATGGGCGATTGATCTGGCGAACCAGATCGCTCAGAAAGATGAAGCTTCCCTTCAACAACCCGAGTACGAGCAGATCACCGTCGGGATACGTCGTGGTGATCTGCGCACCCAGCTCCTGCACTCGGCGGGCGATCGCCGCTTCGTCGTAGACGACGCGGCGCAGCGTTCGTCCCTCGAGTCGGGGGTCAGCTGCCGGTGCGCTCACAGAGGTAGTGTCGAGCCGATCCGCCGGACGGCGCGGTTGCCGCGTCGCTGCGGCGTACTCCTGGGATCCAGACGATCTCGTCCCCGAACGTCACAACTGGCCAACTCTCCCGCTCGCTTCCATGGACGCCGGCGTCCGAGAGGTAGCGCTTCACCCGGCGGGCACCTCGCCCGTGAGCGATGACCAGCCGGTCACCCGGTCGCCAGCAACGTACTCGGATCGAGCGCCCTTCAGGGAGTGTGGCCTGCCAGCGCCCATCATCGGGCCCTTCGGAGGAAACCGTGAAGCGGAACCCTCCCCACTCCAACGCGCCCTCGTCTGGAAGTGCTGCCGGATCGAGCTCCGTCACGCGCGAGCGATGAAGGAAGAGCTCGCCGCCGCGGGACTCCAGCCGCCATCCGCCGGACAGGGGAATGTGTCCGTTGCGCGGCTGCTTCATTGTAAACGTCGCGCACCGCTGAGTTCCGCGCCGGTCCAACGCGAGTCCAGCCAGACCGGCAATCGCTCCCCACAGCACACTGAGTGAACTCCGATCATAGTCCGCAAGTTCCGACGTGGCAACGACAACGCTCTCGGAGCTCGGCTGCCGGACCGTCATGTTCGCCGCCACCAGCACGTCCACTGCGTCGCGCCATGCGGCCGCCTCTCGCCCGATGCTCAGCAGCGTTTCGTCGATCGACGGATATACCCGGCGCAGGGCCGGGAGCAGATCCCGCCGAACTCGGTTGCGCAGGAAGCGCGGCGACGCGTTGCTCGGATCGTCGATCCACGTCACGTCGTGCGTGGCGGCGAACGTCTCCAGCTCAGAGCGCCTGACGTCGAGCAGAGGTCGGACGATCGTGCTCCGTGCGGACAGCGCCGCCAGTCCGCGTGTCCCGCTCCCGCGGAGCACGCGCATGAGCACCGTCTCCATCTGGTCGTCGCGCGTGTGCGCGGTCGCGATCCGGGCGCCCAGCCTCGCGGCCGCCGCGCGAAGGAAGTGATGACGCTCTCGCCGCCACGTCGCTTCCAGACCGCCACGCGACTTCGTTCGCGGGTCGAGCGCGCCACGAATCACCGGGAGGCCGAGTCGAGCGGCCTCGCGCTCCACGTGAGCCGCTGCGCGCGTGGCCGCGTCCCCTGTCCCGTGATCGAACGTCGCCACCGCGGCGATCCGCTCGCGCGCGGCCGACGCCATGGCGCACATCAGGACCATGGAGTCCAGCCCGCCCGAGACGGCGAGCAGCAGCGGAGCATCGGCGAGCTGCGCGGCGCGGCGCACGCTCTCCGACACGACGCGCTCGGGGTGGTGAGACATTGCCTGGAAGTATACTCGACGCCTCGCAGACGATGGAATCGCCCTTGCTCTGGCTCGCCTCTCGGCGCCTCGCTATCTTTTGCGGGCGCTGCTCGGCATTCACGCCTTACGGAGCGACACCTTTGGAAACGCACGGCCCCTTCGGCACCTTGTGGGTTGGTCTCGGCCTCTGCGCGTTCTATATCGCGCTCGTGTGGATCAACACCCTGCTCGGCTTCTTCCTGACACCGCTGTTCATCGTTCCCGCCACTTGGCTCATGGACAGGGTGCGCCGGAAGGCTCCGGTGCGTGGCTGATCGAGTAGGGCACACCACGACTCAGGTTCAGGAACGGGACGCGCGCTTTCGGCTCGCGTCCTTTCCATTTTCGCTCAGGCGGCGCGCCGCAGTCGTTCTCGCCGCGCTCGCCCTCTCTGCGGCGACCGGAAGCGCCGCACGGCCGCAGGGCGCCGCGCCGCGGCCATGGCTTTCCTGGCACACGGCCGAGACCGAGCACTTCGTCTTTCACTATTCGTCGGACTATCGCGAGTGGACGCTCTCGCTCGCCCAGCGCATCGAAGCGCTCCGCAGCGAGGTCACCTCCGTCGTCGGATTCGCGCCCTCCCAGCGCGTTCACATCATCGTCGACGACCCGGTCAACGATCCCAACGGCTACGCGTTCACACCACTCGATGGGCCGGCGATCGTGCTGTGGCCCGTGTCGCCGGATCCGCGATCGGAGATCGGCGACTACGGCGTGTGGCAGGAGCTGCTCGCCACGCACGAGTTCGCGCACGTCGCGCATCTCACCCGACCGTCGCGCAACCGGTGGCAGCAGTTGATGAGGAAACTCTCCCCCATTCCGTTGGGGCCGATCGCAACCAAGGCGCCGCGGTGGGTCACCGAGGGCTACGCCACCTTCGTCGAGGGTCGCGTCAGCGGGTCGGGACGTCCCAACCATGCGTGGCGCGCCGCCGTGCTGAGACAGTTCGCGCTCGAGGGACGCCTCCCGACCTATGGGCAGCTCAGCGCTTCGAGCGGCTGGCGCGGAGGCAGCTTCGCGTATCTCGCCGGCTCGGCGTTCCTCGAGTGGCTCGCTCGTCGAGAAGGAGACTCGAGCGTGGTCGCGCTCTGGCGGCGACTCACCGCCAAGACGGACCGTTCCTTCGACGCGGCGTTCTCCGGATTGTACGGCGGCTCGCCTCAGGAGCTGTACGGAAGATTCACCGTGGAGCTCACCGCGGATGCAGTGGAGGTGGCGCGTCAGCTCCGGAGTCACCAGCTCACCGAGGGCACGCTCGTTCAGCGGCTGGTGCGTTCCACCGGCGATCCGGCGGTCTCGCCCGATGGGCGCCACGTCGCGTTGACGATTCGGAAGACCGACGCGCCGAGCGCGCTCGTCGTCTGGCGGACCGCCGACGAGCCGGACACCCTCGCCGAGGCGCGGCGCGCCGCCCAGCGGCGTCGCGACCCGGAGGACGTGCCCGACCGCTCCTTCTACCCGCCTGCGAAGCGGGTCATCGCTACGCTGGTCGCGCGCGACGGCGCCCCGTACGAGACGCCGAGGTGGTTCTCCGACAGCCGGCACCTGCTCGTGTCGAGACCCATGCCCGCCGACGACGGCACCATCCGGCCGGACCTCTTCATCTGGAACGCGGAGGATGGTCACCTGGACCGCCTCACGCGCGGTGCGGCGCTGCGCGACGCCGATCCGTCGCCCGACGGACGGTGGGCCGCCGCGGTGCGCTGCGAGCGCGGGTGGTGCGATCTCGTGCGCATCGATCTCACCACGTACGCGATTCGCGTGCTCCGCGCGGGAAGTGTGCAGCGCAACTACTACCGTCCACGCGTGTCGCGCCGCAGCGGTGAGATCGTCGTGGCCGAGCAGCTCGGCGACCGGTGGCGCATCGCACGCGTCTCGCCGGAGACTGGCGAGTCGCGCTATGCGGATCCGGACGACGGCATCAATCGCTTCGACGCCACCTTCGACACCGACGGCACCACGATCATCGCCACGAGCGAGCGCAATGGGTTCGCGAACGTGGAGCGTCTGTCTCCCGACGGCGGCGAGCCGACGCCGCTCACGCGCGTCACCGGTGCGGCCGTCGCGGCTGACGTCGCGCCCGATCGGACGATCTGGTTTCTCAACCTTCGCGCCGCCGGCTTCGATCTTCGACGGCTCTCTCCCGACAGCATCGCGATCACGACCCCGTTCCCCGAGATGGTGCTCGGCGATTCGATGTCGAGCGTGGTGCCGCCTCGGCGCTCGCGTATGCGCGACAGCGCGGCCTCGGCCGTCCGCGCTCCGATGCCGGTCGAGCGCCGCTACGGCTACGGACCCTCGAGGCTGCGCTACGTCCCGAGCGCCAGCTCGGGCTACGGCGGCTCCACGACGACGCTCGCGATCGTGCGCAGCGATCCGGTCGGCCGCTTCGGCGCGTCGCTGCTCGGCGCGGCCGGCGCCGCGACGCTCCCCGCCGGAGGCACGATGGCGGTCACGGCGCGCTCGCGTCGCACGGTCGTCGGTCTCACCGGATGGCTCTCACACGAGGCGCCATCGCGCGAGCTTCCCGAAGCGGTCGGCCAGGGACTCGACCTCACCCGCTTCGGCGGCGCGCTGCGATTCGATCGCGACCATGTCCGCGACGCGGGCGGACTCGCCACGAGCCTTGCCATTCTGGTCGAGCGCCAGCGGCCCACGCTGCTCTCGGAGGCGACTCGCGGCGCTGCGGTTGGGAGCTTCGTCGCCACCGCGACCGCGTTCGACGAGGACGTGCACTACGTGTTGCAGCTCTCGGGGCTCGGCGAGGTCGGTGGCACGGCTGAGGGTCGGTACGGGCGACAGCGCAGCTCCCTGCTCTTCGGCACTGCGCGCGGGTATCACTCGCTCGTCACCGCGCGCTTCGCGTATGGAACCGTCGGCATCGGAAACGGAAGTGTGCGCGAGCAGTTCGCGGTCGGTGGTTTCCGGTCGCCACTCGTCGATCCGATGTTCGACGCACGCCGCGTCGAGGCGCCCGCGTATCCGGTTGGAAGCGCCGCTGGCGCCACCTTCGCCACGTATCGGGTCGGCGTGCCCCTGGATCCCGTCGAGATCTTCTACTCGGGTGCGAGCGTGGACTTCTTCCAGGGGCAGCTGCGCAGCTACGGCGCCGAGCTGCGACAGCGGGTTCCCGCGGTCGCCGCGCTCGGCACGCCCGACGTCGACCTCGTGACGGGCTTCGCGCGTGCGCTCGACGATCCGGTGCGCGGGCGCTGGCGCTACTACGTGAGCTTCACGCTGCGTCCCTGAGGCTACCCCAGAAGGGCATAGCCGGGGAGCGTCAGGAAGTCGGTGTGCTCGCCGAGCACCAGCGTGTCCAGCAGGGCCGCGGCTTCGGCGGCGCGACCTGAGGAGCCCTCGGCCTCGATACGCACCAGCTCCTCTCCGCGCACTCGCTGGTAGAACTCGCGCGTCATCGTGCCCGCGCCGTCTACTTCCGCGCCGTGACGGATCCATTGCGTGAGCTGCATGCGCGAGATCTCGGCGGTCGCCGCGTCCTCCATGAGATTGTGGATCGCCACCGCACCCGAGCCGCGCAGCCACGCATCGAGATAGCGGATCGCGACCTCCACGTTGGTACGGATGCCCCCTTCGGTCACCAGTCCGCCCGGCACGCTGGCGTCGACGAGCTGGCTCGCGTCGATGTGGAGGTCGTCGCGCAGTCGGTGCTTCTGGTTCGGCCCATCGCCAAGCACGGCGTCGAACACCTCGCGCGCAAGCGGGACGAGATCCGGATGCGCCACCCATGTTCCGTCGAAGCCGTCGCCGCTCTCGCGCTCCTTATCCTCGCGCACGCGCGTCATCGCGCGTGCGTTCACCTCGGCGTTCTTGCGGCTCGGGATGAACGCCGCCATGCCGCCGATCGCGTGCGCGCCGCGCGCATGGCAGATCTGCACCAGGCGCAGCGCGTAGGCGCGCATGAACGGCACCGTCATCGTGAGCTGTGCGCGATCGGGCAGCAGCATGTCCGGACGGTCGATGAACGTCTTGATGAAGCTGAACAGATAGTCCCATCGTCCAGCGTTCAGCCCCGACGCGTGCTCGCGCAGCTCGTACAGGATCTCGTCCATCTCGAACGCCGCGGGCAGCGTCTCGATGAGGCAAGTGGCGCGAATTGTTCCGCGCGGAATGCCCAGCATCGCCTGCGCGTGAATGAACACGTCGTTCCACAGTCGCGCTTCCAGATGACTCTCGAGCTTCGGCAGGTAGAAGTACGGACCCGAGCCGCGCTCGAGCAATTCGCTCGCGTTGTGAAACATGTACAGGCCGAAGTCCACGAGGCTCGCCGACATCGCCTGCCCGCCGACGCGGATGTGCCGTTCCTCCAGATGCCACCCGCGCGGACGGACGAGCAGCGTGGCGCGCTTCTCCTCGAGGCGATACTGTCGTCCACCGGTCTCCAACGCGAGCGTGCCGCGCACCGCTTCGTACAGATTGCGCTGGCCGTCGATCACGTTCTCCCACGTTGGCGAGCACGAATCCTCAAGATCCGCCATGAACGCGCTCGCGCCGGAGTTGAGCGCGTTGATCATCATCTTTCGGTCGACCGGGCCCGTGATCTCCACCCGGCGGTCGTCGAGATCTGGTGGGGCGGGCGCGACGTGCCATGTCGCCGCTCGCACCGCCGCCGTCTCCTTGGGAAAGCCGATCGACGCGCCGACCGGATGCGAGGCGAGCGACGCGCGTCGCGCCGGCCTGAGCGCGAGCAGCTCGACGCGCCGGTCGTTCGCCGCGCGATGGAGGCTGGCGAGAAACTCGAGCGCGTCGCTCGTGAGCAGCGCGTCGGACGCCGCGGAGCGGGCGCCGGCGACCGTCGCCGCCTCGCTCGTGGCGGCTCGTGGTGTTGTCGTCATTGAAGCTCCGGAGCAATCGGTCGAGATGGTCGGCTGAACACGCCAACGACGTGCCGCATTTCGTGGGAATGATCTAGCGGCGCGCATCGGCCCCCGCTCTATATTACCGCCCTGCCGGACGCTGCCCCGCACATCGCGGCGCCGCGTCGTCAGACTGCCACCGGCCCACGTCCGCCGAGCGCCGATCGGACGTCCCATAGGAGGATGCAGATGACGCTTCACCGTGCCTCACGGTTTGCTCTTAGTTTGTCCCTGCTCGGTCTCCCCGCCGCAGCGGGCGCCCAGGCCTTCGGCCTCAACGAGATCGGGTCGTGCGCGCTCGCTCGCGCCTTCGCCACCACCGGGTCGCCCTGCGAGGACGGTTCGTCCATCTACTGGAACCCCGGGGCGATGCCCAGAGCGCGCGGCCTCACGGCGCTCGCCGGTGCGGCCGTCATCAAGATCGACGGCGACTTCACCCGCGACACGACCTTCCAGCGCTACAACGCCGACGTTCCCACTGCGGTCGTCCCGCATCTCTTCCTGAACTACCGCACGGGCAGCCGCATCGCCCTCGGGCTCGGCGTCTACGTCCCCTATGGCCTGACGTCTCAGTGGGGCGAGGATTTCCCCGGCCGCTTCTCGGCCAAGAAGGCCTCGCTGCAGACGATCTACGTTCAGCCGAACATCGCCTTCCAGATCAGCGACGGCTGGTCGATCGGCGCCGGTCCCGTCATCGGTCACTCGACCGTCGAGCTGATCCAGGGCGCCGACCTGTCGGCTCTCCCGACGTCGACGACGACGCCGAATGCGCCCACCTTCGGCCAGCTCGGCATCGCGAAGCGCACCGAGTTCGCCCGCGCGCAGCTCAAGGGCTCGGCGATGGCCTACGGCGTCAACGTCGGCTTGCACGGCCGCATCACGCCGAACTGGGAGATGGGGGCGCGCTTCCTCTCCTCGCTCTACTTCAAGTATGACGACGCCGACGCGACGTTCGAGCAGCGGTCCACCGGACTGACGCTGGCAGCGAACAATCCGCTCGGCGCTCCCGCTGGTACGCCGGTCGACGCACTCCTGGCTCCGCAGTTCGCTGGCTCCGGCGCGCTGACGGCGCAGAAGGTGAAGACGCGCATCATGCATCCGGCGCAGGCACAGGTCGGCGTCGGCTACACTGGCTTCCCGAACACCACCGTGAGCGTCGACTACGCGTGGGTCGGCTGGAAGGCGTTCAAGACGCTGCCCGTCGAGTTCCAGGGTCCGGCGAAGGCGAGCAGCCGAGAGCTGCTGGAGAACTACAACAACACCTCGTCGATTCGTCTCGGGCTCGAGCATCGCTACACGAGCGGCTACGCGCTCCGCGCCGGCTTCGCCGCGGCGGCTTCCGCGGCGCCCGACGTCACCGTCACGCCATTGCTCCCCGAGCAGGACCGCGCCTACGGAACGCTGGGCGGCACCCTGCCGATCAACCACATGTTCAGCCTCGACGCGGCGTACGCGCACATCTTCACGCCTGGCCGCCGCGGACGCATCGACGAGCGTCAGACGCCGACCCAGACGGCCGATCAGCTCAACTCCGGTGCGTATACGCTGCGCGCCAACATCCTCTCGCTCAGCCTCAAGGCTTCCCTCTAATCCGCGCCAGGAGACTTCATGATGTATAGAATGACGAATCTCGTCCGCGTCGCGGCGGTCGGCGGCCTCTTCGCGCTCGCCGCGTGCGAGAGCAAGCGCGACGCGATCGGACCGACCTCGCCGAGCGGCGGCGACATCTTCCGCAGCTACGTGGCGATCGGCAACAGCATCACCGCCGGCTTCCAGAGCAACGGGATCAACGATTCGACCCAGCGGCAGAGCTACGCCCGCCTGCTCGCCGGACAGATGGGGACGCGCTACGCGTACGCGTCGCTCAAGATGCCGGGGTGCACCGCACCGATCGCGAACACGCAGACTGGAGCGCTGGTGGCCGGCGCCGCGCCGACGGCGTGCTCCCTTCGAGATCCCGCCTCGATCACCGACGTGCTCACCAACGTGGCCGTCCCCGGCGCGCGGGTGCTCGATCCCGCCAGCCGCAGCACGGTCGCCTCGAATGCCCTCACCACCTTCATCCTCGGTGGAAAGACCCAGGTCGAGCGCGCACTCGATGCCAAGCCGACCTTCGCGACGGTCTGGATCGGCAACAACGACGTGCTCGTCGCCGGCCTGAGCGGCATCCTCGTACCCACGCCCGCGCTCGGGCAGAACGGCATCATCAGCACCCAGGCGCAGTTCCAGGTCAGCTACGACTCGCTCATCTCGCAGCTCACCGGCGGGGCCCCTGGCCTCAAGGGCGTGCTGATCGGCGTGGCGCAGGTGGCGAATCTCCCCTCGCTGAGCGCCGGAGCGGTCATCGCCGGGTCGCCGCAGATTCTGGCTGGCCTCAGCTTGGCTGCGGGAACTCCGGTCACGGTTCTGCCGAACTGCACCGGTTCGACCGCACTCATCAACGTGCCCCAGCTCCTCGGCGCCATCCGGGCCAAGACCCACCCCGCCCTCATCTCCTGCGGATCGGCCGCTCCGATCGCGCCGGCTCCGGTCGGCGACATCTTCGTCCTGGACCCGCAGGAGCAGGCCACCCTGGCCGGCGTCATCAACGGGTACAACACGTACATCAAGGGCAAGGCGGACGCGATCGGGTTCGCCTACTACGACCCGAATGTCCTGTTCGCCGCCAAGCGCGCCAGCGGTGAGATCCCGCCCTTCCCGAGCCTCAACCTCCCCACGGCGACCTTCGGCCCGCTCATCTCGCTGGACGGCGTTCACCCGACCGGCGCGGCGCACATCCTGATCGCGAATGAGATCATCGGGGTGATCAACGCCAAGTACGGTACCTCGCTGAAGCCCGTTCAGTAGGCCTCTGTCGTCCCGACGAAAGAAGAGCGGCGACCTCGATCGAGGTCGCCGCTCTTGTTTAATCCTTGCACATTTTGACAGGCCCTGGAGCTCGCCGACCCGTTCCTGGCCGAGCGCCGACATGGAGTCCGTCGGTCGCCCACCGCCTTTCACCGAGCGACCCAGCCGCACCGCCGATGGCCGGAATCCGAAGTCGCGGCAACCTCTCTGACACGCCAAGGTGCTCGCGCGATCCCGAAGCCTTCGCTCCCCTTCGAATGCGCGATGGGATCCTTACAACGCGGTCCTGGTCATCGCAGAAACATGCACGAACACCTGTCGATACGAATTGTGATCGTTGGCCAACCGCTTACAGTGCATCGGGTTTCTTCGCACCTGAGAAGCCACCTGAGCAGCTCTTTGTCCACAGCGCTCGCCGGACTGGCCGTCGAACGCCTCAGCGATATGGACCGGCACTTCCGCCACTTCGCCCGCCGCTCTGTCCCCCTCCACCCCGACGAGGGCGTCGGCGCGCGCCGCCAGCACCGCCGCCTCCCCCTGCACCGGCGGGTCGGCCCGGCTCCGAGCGCGGCGGTTGTGCGCTCGAGCGAGGCGCCTGCCCCGCCGGTCTCGCGGCTCTCGCCGGCTGCTGCCCGCCTGCCGAATTGGCGGCGCGTCGCTCTGCTTTCTCCTTCGCGCGCTTTCGCTCCTCGGCCTTTCGCGCTCTGATCTCCGCGATGCGCTCGGCGATCGGCACCTCGAACCGCTGCTGCGGTTTGCTCGCGTAGTCGAACCCAGTCACCACCACCCGGGGCAGCCGCTTTCCGATCGCTCGCTCGATCGCCGCCAGGTCCTGCTCCTCTTCCGGCGACACGAAGGTGAAGGCGTCGCCGGTGGCGTCGGCGCGCGCGGTTCGACCCACCCGGTGGATGTAGTCCTCCGGAAGATGCGGTACGTCGAAGTTCACCACGTGCTCGAGCTGCTCGACGTCGATCCCTCGCGCCACGATGTCGGTGGCCACCAGGCACCGATAGCGCCCGGACTTGAACCCCTCCAACGCCTCCGTGCGCTGGGCCTGAGAGCGGTTGCCGTGGATCTTCGCGTTCGGCACCCCCTCCTTCGTCAGGTAGTCCGCCAGTCGGTTCGCGCGATGCTTGGTCCTGGTGAACACGATCACGTTGCCGATGTCTCCGCGCCGGAGCAGCTCGACGAAGAGCGAAGGCTTGAGCTCCTCACGCACCGCGTAGACGGCCTGCCGGATTCCGACCGCCGGTGCGGATTTCCGCTCCAGGTTGATCGTCGCCGGGTTGTGGAGCAGCTCCCGCGTCAGCGCCTGGATCGGCCCGGGCATGGTGGCCGAGAAGAACAGCGTCTGCCGCTTGGGGGGGAGATGCTTGAGGACGCGCTTGATGTCCGGCAGAAAGCCCATGTCGAGCATCCGGTCGGCCTCATCGAGGACGAGGACCTCCAGGCCGCTGAGCTTCGCGTAGGGCTGCTTGAAGTGGTCCAGCAGCCGGCCCGGCGTGGCGATGATCACATCCACGCCACTGCGGAAGGCATGCTCCTGGGGTCCCATTCCCACCCCGCCGAACACGGCCGCACCCGATAGCGGGGTGTGCACGGCCAGCTGTCGCAGGTGCTCTTCGATCTGCGCCGCGAGCTCGCGGGTGGGCGTGATCACGAGCGCCCGCGTCGTTCCGCGCGGCTTCCCCATCAACCGGTGGAGAATCGGGAGGAGAAACGCGGCGGTCTTCCCGCTGCCGGTCATCGCACACGCGAGCAGGTCCTTGCCCTCGAGCGCGGGGGGGATCGCCTGCTCCTGGATCGGAGTGGCGCGGGTGAAACCGAGCTCCTTGACCCCGCGGAGCAGGTCGGGGTGCAGCTTGAATACAGCGAAAGGCATGTGATCGGCGGACTGAGGCAAAGGCGTGCAGAGAGCGCAAGCTAGCCCGATGGACCGTCCGATGGCACCGCGCGCCTCAGAGCAACACGGCGACGTCGTAGAGCGCGTGCGTCCACGCCGAGATCCCGAACCCGCGCGTGAGGTAGAGCGCGCTGAAGGAAAGCCCGGCGAGCGTGCGAAACACGAACGACTCCAGTCGCAGCGGCTCTCCCAGCGGTCCGATGTAGTGGAACGCCGAGAACAGCAGCGCGCCGACGATCACCGCAATCGTGCCCGCGCCGAATCTCCCCAGTCCCAGAAAGCGAAGCCCGTTCGAGATCAGCGCCACGATCACCACGCGGAACAGCAGCTCCTCGTAGAGCCCTGCTCCCAGCGAGAGCGTCAGTCTGGCGAGCGGCCCGCCATCCAACCCTCCCCCGGCCGTCAACGACCTGAGCGGACCGACGAGTTGGGCGGTTGCCGTGCCGACGACGAGACCGAACACCAGCGCCAACAGGAGCGACTCACCGAGCATCGCGGCGAGCGTGCTCACGCGGACCGGTCCACCACTGCGATCCCGAATGATCAGCCAGAGCGCGCCGCCGATCACCAGCGCCATGAACACCAGCGGACCGCGAGGCCCGAGCATCCAGGAGAAGAGACCGGTGAGCAGCACGTCGGCGCCGTTGCGCACCACGCCCCCCGACGCGCGGATCGGTGCGACGACTTCCAGCAGCTCGTACAACAGGAGGAGCGGCAACGCGAAGAGAAGACTGTGGCGATGCGACCGGCTCGTCGCCCAGTAGTCTCGCGCCTGCGCACGGAGTCCAGGCGCCATCAGCGCGGTCTCATACGCGTCGGCCGGACGCCGCGCGCGCGATCAGTGCGATGGCGCCACCCGCAGGAAATCGATCCCGCCCGCCTGCTGCCCGACGTCGATCGTCGCAACCTTCTTCAGCGCCTGGAGGTCGATGACGTCCACCGCACCTGGCTCCGATCCGATCCCTTCCTGCGACACGAACGCGAAGCGGTCGTCGGTGGAGATCGCCACTCCGTGCACGACCCTGCGAGTCGTCGGGATCCGCGCCGACTCCGCGCCCGTCGCCAGATCGATCACCGAAACCGACTTGCCACGCTTGTTGGTCGCGACGAGAAGCTTGCCGTTGCGGGTCACGGCGAGGTTGTACACGCCATCGCCCGCTGGAATCCGACGCGTCATCGCCCAGCGGGCGACATCGATCTCCACGATGTCGCTGCTCTTGTTGCAGGCCACGTAGATCCGACCGCCGTCCGCCGACGGCTGCACCCACGTCGGCGAACAGCTCACGTCGCCCGGCTTCGGCGGCTCCATACCGTGGCCGCCCATGTCGTGGCTCCCGTTCGGCGCGCCGCGCTGCGCGGGAGCGCCCTCCATTCCCATCTCCTTTCCCTTCGTCAGCATGAAGTACCGCGACACGCCGAGCCCGCGCGTGTCGATCTCCACCGCCATGTCGTCCATCATGCACGCGGAGTACTGCTTCGTGCCCTGCACGTTGATCCGCGAGCCGTGCGGCATCGTGCACGTCGTCACGCGTGCGACCTCGATCATCTCACCCGTTGCGACGATCGACACCGACGATGGCACCATCTCGCCGTGCAGGTTGAAGTTCACGACGTACGCGAACTCACCGTCGGGCGTGAGCTGCACCGTCGCCGGGAAGTTGCCGAGCATCACGCGTCCGGCCAGCGAGTCGTTCGCCGTCGAGTATTTCCAGAGGTACCCGTACGGCGTGCCATGCGCAGTCGAGACGTAGTAGAACTTCCCGTCGGGCGACACTGAGACGCCGTGTGGTCCGTCGACGTCGGCGGGCATCACACCCGTCGTGTTCGTACGGTCTACCCGGATGCCCGACGGCCCGAATCGCACGAAGGCGATCTGATCAACCGACTCCGACGCGACCAGAGCGATGTAGTCCTGAGTCGGCGGCGACTGTGCCGCTGTTGCGACCGCTCCCTGAGGGACGACGCTCGGTGACGGACGGGCGGCCGGATTCGCGCAGGCGAGCGCGACGACGAGCGCACTCAAACAGGCGCGAGCGTGCCGGGCGGACGCGAAGCGGCGCGCGCGCCGCTCGAGAGAAGAATCGATCGCGATGGACATGAACTTCACTCCGTACGTCGAACGGTCACGGGCATGTTTCATCCACGAAAATCGGCGCGCGTATTCCATCACGCGAGGACTTGCATCGGGGAACACCCTCGTACAATTTGGGTAGAGTGTTCGTTCGCCCAATGTGCAACCCGAAATCAGAGGAGGTGATCAATTGTCTAGTCAGCCTCGGACCAGCAAGATCACCGTAGCCCGCTAAGCTAGTCGGGTTTACGCGGATCAGCGGTCTTGTGGTCCGAACTCATTTCGTGAGGTCTCTTGTCAGGGCAGAGACCCGCGGCGATGAAGGAGAGCGGCAGCGCGAACAGCGCTGCCGCTCTCGTCGTTTCAGCCGTACGCTTCGCCGCGCGGATCCGCCGAGGGCTCACGTCGATCCGGTGCTGCCGAAGCCACCCGCGCGCTCGGTGGACCGCTGTACGTCCGCCTCGCGGAACTCGAGCTCGGCAAATCGCGCGAACACCACCTGCGCGATCCGTTCTCCGTGGCTGATGGTGCGCGGCACTGGTGCATCGTTGCGGACGATCACCATCCACTCTTCGGCATAGTCGGAGTCCACCGTGCCGGGTGCGTTCGGAATCGTCAGCGCCTGCTTGAACGCCTGACCGCTCCGCGGACGCACCTGCGCTTCGATCCCCGCCGGCAGCCGGGTGCGGAAGCCCAGCGGAACGAGTGCCATCTCCCCGGGGGCGAGCGCGATCGTCCACTCGCCTTCACGCTCCGCGGCCTCGCGATCCGACTGGCTCACACCATCCGAGCATCGCACTCGGCGGCCACGCAGATATGCGCGGACGTCGTATCCCGCCGAGCCCGCGGTTGCGCGAGCCGGAACCACGACGTCGTCATACAGTCGGTCGATGCTCGCGATGAGTCCGTTCAGCGACGGTGTGTCGGGAGCGAAGGTGCGCTGGGTCGAATCCGACATCGCTTCGAAGGGCCGCGAGTGGAGGTGAAGTCGCTTGTGGTACTGCGCTGACTCGCTGCACACTAACACGCGCGAGTCGAAGGCGGTACGCTCGCGTCCGCCGATGCGGTAACCTTTCCGCAGCCCGGGCGTATACGGATCGACGCGCGTTCGAAATCGCCGCCCACCGCCTCGAGGACAGACCTGATGACCGCTCGACTCGCACTGCTCCCAGCCGCTCTTCTGCTCGGTGCGCTTCCGCTCCGCGCCCAGAGCGTCGAATACGCCGCCGGCACCACGCGGTATCGCGTCTCGACGACGACGAAGGGGAGTCAGTCGAGCCCGATGGGCGACAGCAACTTCGAAGTGGGAATGAGACAGCAGATCACGCTCAGCCTGGCCAAGCAGACCAAGGACACCATGCTGGCCACGATCACCTTGGACTCCATCGCCATGAGCGGAGCCGCTGCCAGAGCCGATGTGAGCTCGCTCATGGGTGCGCGGTTCGTGTCCCTCGTCTCTCCGACGGGCCACGTGTATTCCACGAAGGCTCCCTCCAGCGCGAACCCGCTCCTCTCGCAGATCGCCGAGGGAATCACCCGCTACCTGCCGGCCTACCGCGCGAACCTCAAGACCGGGATGGCGTGGGCCGACACGACGAGCGGAAAGGTCACCCAGCAGGGGATGGAGGTGGACCGCACCGTGGTCTCGAACTTCACGGTGGAGCGCGACACGACGATCGGCGGCGCCAAGGCGTTCAAGGTCGCGCGGATCACCTCCGTGAAAGCCGCTGGCAGCGGCACTTCTCAGGGGACCCCGATCTCGATGGAATCGGTGAGCACGAGCAACGGCGCGTTTTTCGTGAGCAGCAAGGGAGTGTTCCTCGGCGCCACTTCGAACGACGACGTGAACCTCAAGCTCACGATCCTCGCGCAGGGCGCGGAGATCAGCATGAAACAGAGCGCGCAGACGAAGATCGAGCCCATCCCCTGACCAGTCGGCCGATCGGTGCCGTAAGATGCGAAAAGGGCGAGGCCAGCGGCCTCGCCCTTCTCTACGTCGTCGGTCGACCGTGTGCGTCTCGGGAAAGCGCTACTCCCGGCGAAGAGTGACGGCGTCCTCGAGCCACGCGCCGACCCCTGTCGAGCGCGCAGCCGTGCGGGGTGCGTCGTGCGAGCGGTCGGCGCTATCCGGAGCTGGGCTCGCCGGCGCAGCGGCGGCAACCGCCGCGGCTGGCATCGGGGGCGGCGCGGTGTCACGCAACGCCGCCCACAGCGGCAGCGCGACGCACTCGTGGAAGCCGAGTCCCGAGCAGATCGTCTTCGCGCTCTCGTTCACGCGGCGCTGCACCTTTTCGGGATAGGCTCGGCAGTCGGGCGTGTTCCTGCCTCGCACACATCCATTGTAGCTGAGCAGCGCCGTCGTGATCACGTCGCGAGCGTCGAGCGAGTCCGCCGTGCGCTTCGCGAAGTGCTTCAGGATGTAGACGCCGTAGCGGAGGTTCGTCTCGTCGTCCTTCAGGTTCCGTCCGAGGATCGGTCCCAGGTTCGGCATCCACATGCGAGGCATGATCTGCATCAGCCCCATCGCGCCCACCTTCGAGCGGGCATTCCTCGCGAACCGGTCGTTCTCGGTCAGCATGACGCCGAACACGAGCGCAGGCGGGATGCGGCGATGGTATGCTTCCCGCACTGCAACACGGGCGATCGTATCGGCACGCTCGGCGCCGATCTGGCCAGTGAGGCGAAGGTCCGCCGCGAAGGCCTCGACGTCGCGCAGGAACTGCGGATGGCGCATCGCGAGCGGCTCGGGAAGGCTGAGCCAGGGTGCGCGCACCGTCGCCGAATCGAGATAGGCGGCGGCCAGCACTCGGCCGGCCACAGGGGCCTGACCGAGGAACACGGGATGCACGCGGGCAGCCGTGAACGCGACCGTACACGCAGCGGCAGCGCCAAAGAGAAGCTGCCGAACGACGAGGGGAATACGAATACCTGCCTCCGGTCGGGCGGAACGACATGGCCGAGGCGGGCGCCTGAAGGACGACTGGCGCCGTTGGGGACCACAGATGGTAACAAGAATCACCAAAGGCAGACAAGCTCAGCCGCAACATTTGTTACATCTTTCCTCCGCGAGGCCCTGCTCGGCTGGTTCCGGACCGCGTCGGTCTGGTAACTTCGACGACTCCCAACCCACTCCAGCACGTGTCTGATGCTCCGCGACCGATCCCCGCTGAAGGCGCGTGGAGCGGTGATCTGGCCGACCTGCCCAACTGGGACGCGATGCCGCGGCGCAACCGCCGCAAGCGGCGGCGTGCGCCGTATCCCATCTGGCTCAAGTATCTGGCGAGCTGCATCGGGCTCGCGATCGTCGTGACGGCCGCGCAGATCGCCCTGCACGCGTATCGTGCCGACCCTCGCGACTCTCGTGTCTTCGCCGAGCGGGAGCTTCAGCTCACGGTCCTGCACCCCAATGAGCGCGTGGTCGCTTCGGTCAGTGTCTGGCAGCGCCCGTTGATCGACTACTTCCGGGCCACACGCGGGATCATGGTCGTCACCGACGCCGCCCCGGACAGCTCGCGGCCCGTCGGCGGCCGCATCCTCTATCTGGGGCTTCAACCTCGCGATCCCCTCAGCCCGCCCGATGCGCCGCCGACCTTCGATCAGCGTGAGTGGCCAATCGATACGCTGGTCAGCGTGACGCCGACGCGCACGTTCTTCTTCGTCGCGCGCGCACTCGCGATCGCCGCGCCACGCGAGCCGGCGCTCGTGGTCGGCATCCCGGCCGGCGCATCGGAAGACGCGGATGCCGTGCGCTCGGCGATCGGGAAGAAGTACGCGGTGCTCCGCTCAGTCGGTTGGCAGCGCCGCGAGGCACGGCGCGCCCGCGACAGGGCGCGGCTCACGCAGCAGTACGAGGGACGGCGCGCCTGGTATCACACGGTGAAGCGCGGTGAGGCGCTGTCGTCGGTGGCCAAGCTGTATGGCGCCACCTCGGAGCAGCTTCGCGCGTGGAACGGCCTCGTTGGCGATCGGATTCGCGTCGGCCAGACGCTGCTCGTGAAGCCCTGGACCCGGGCGGCGATGCCGTTTCCGCCTGGTGTGGTGCCGGAAGGCGCGCCGGATGCGCGGCCGGTCGCCTCCGCGTCAGTCCCCTGAGACCCTGCCCCGGCATTCCCCGAAGCCGATTCGCCGGTACCCTTCGCGCTCGCACCAACCGCGCATCGTTACCTCGTCTCCGTTCTCGAGAAAGCGCCGGGTCTCCCCAGTGGGCAGCAGGAGTGGTTCGGTGCCGCGCCAGGTGCGCTCGAGCAGGCACCCACGCGATTCTGGGATCGGTCCGCTCACCGTGCCGCTCGCGAGCAGATCGCCGGGACGCAGGTTGCAGCCGTTGCTCGTGTGGTGCGCGATCATCTGTCCGAGCGTCCAGTACATGGAAGCAAAGCTCCCTCGGCTGATCCGCATCGATGCGTGCCCCTCGTCACGCATGCGCAGCGAGGAGAGCCGCACATCGAGGGTGATCGCGACGCCGCCTTCGAGCTCGTTCGCTGAATCACTGAGATACGGCAGCGGCGTGGGATCGCCTTCCGCGCGGACGAACGCTGGCGCTCGGAAGGGCGCGAGCGCGGCCATCGTGACGACCCATGGCGACAGCGTCGTCGCAAAGCTCTTGGAGAGAAAGGGACCGAGCGGCTGGTACTCCCACGTCTGAATGTCGCGGGCAGACCAGTCGTTCACGAGGCAGAGTCCAGCGACGTGCGATTCCGCGTCCGCGAGCGCGATGGATTGCCCGAGCGCGTTGCCCTGACCGATCACCGCTCCCACCTCGAGCTCGTAGTCCAGCCGGCGGCTCGGTCCGAATTGTGGAGGTGCCGATGCGTCGTCGCGCGTCTGCCCAGTGGGCCGGCGGACGGTGCTGCCGCTCACGACGATCGACGATGCGCGCCCATGATATCCGATCGGAACCCACTTGTAGTTCGGCAGGAGTGGATTGTCCGGACGGAACATGCTTCCGACGTTCGTCGCGTGATGAATGGACGCGTAGAAGTCTGTGTAGTCGCCGACCTGCACGGGAAGCGCGAGTGCTGCGTCCGCGCGCAGCGAGAGCAGCTCCGCCGAGTGCGCGCGCGCGACATCCGACTCCGCCGTGTCTGCTCGCAGCAGTCGGCTGACCTGCGCACGCAGTTCACCGAGCACCGCGCTCCCCGCGCCGACGAGCGGATTCAACGATCCGACTTCGGAGCACGTCTCGATCAACCGGGTGAGCTCGGAGTCCAACAGGCCGAGTGCGCACGCTGCGGAGAGATGGAGCACTTCGGCGCCGATGGCGACCAGAGGCTCCGCGCGCCCGCCGGCGCGCCCGCCGAAGCCAATCGGCAGATTCTGAATCGGAAACTCAGTGCGCGCCGATTGAGCCGAGTCCACCCACGAGACCAGCGTCGAGTCGTGCGTCGCGTCCGTGCGGGTCACAGCAGGCGCATCGAGCGGAGACCATCCACAGGCTCGGCGAACGAGCAGGAACCGAACGAGAGCGCCAGCGAGTCTCGAGCCTTCGCGATCTGGGTGGCATTCGCCGTCAGGCCATGCCAGTGGATACCGTCGTCATCCAATCGAATCGACTCGGCGTCACGCTCCACGAGCAGCTCGACGAGAGTGGGCTCCGTGGCTCCACCGAGCGCGAACACGGCGGCGGCGAACACATTCAGAAAGCCGAACATTCCACCGGTCGGCGAGTCTGGCGCGTACGTCAGCGCGTACTCTCCCGCGAGGGGATGATGCAGGCCAGCGGTCGCTTTGAACGGCACGCGGAGCTCGGCCGCGCTCGAGATGAACGTCGCGAGCTGACTCGCCGAGGGGAACGCGTGGACGGACACGCCACCCGTGCGCACCTTGGCCCATGCACCCGCCGAGTTGATCGCGTCGAGCATCGGTCGCGGATCGTCGAGATCCGAGAGCTCGACGAAGCTGCGGAGCTCACCCGGCAGCGCCCCGACGGATCGGACCACCGAGCCGATCGGCATCGGTCGGCACTCGACCATGTCGACCACGAAGCGTGCATGGTACGCTGCATTGAACTCGCGGACCCGCGCTCCGGCCGAGATGACATCGTCACCCACCAGGACACTCAGCCGCCACGGCTCGGGCGGCGCCTCGAACGAGCACGCGACCAGCGCGAGCTCCTCGAGTCTCTCCACCGGTACGACGAATCGCCCGAGCATCCATGCGTCGGGCGATCCGAGGTGCGCCGAATACTGAGCGGCCGCATCGTGCATCGAGAGCGCTGCTGGCGGAAACAGCCCCGCGTAATCGACCAGCGCGCGCAGCAGCACGCGCGCGGTCGGTATCGGCGCGGCCGCCGTCATGATCACTCGTCCTTCTTCGGCGCCAGAATGGTACCGCGGCACTTCGGCGACCCGCAGCGGCACTTGTAGAACTTCTCATCCTCGGCCGTGTGGTCGTCGCTGCGCTCGTACTGGTAGTCGTAGACGAGCTCAGTGCCGGCGGGGATCGTCTTCTTTGCGTCGATGAAGATCCGCTTGCGGTCGGTGATCGCTTCGCAGTTGGGGTCGCACGAGTGATTCATGAATCGCGCTTCGTTTCCGTTCACCGCCGCGTCGATCACGGTCTTGTCGTCGACGGTGAAGAGGAACGTGTGGTGTCGCCCCATCTTCTCGTCATCGTATCGCTTGTCAGCGGTCTTCCACGAGATGCGCTGACCGAGATACTCGATGATCCGCGTTCCCTTCTTGATCGTGCGGGTGGCGAACGCGCCCGTTCCCTGAATCGTCGAGGTGCGCAGCTCGAAGTACGGATTCGGCTGTTCCTTCCACGGATAGCGAGCGCTGATGCCGCGCTTCGCTACAGACGACGCGCTCCGTGTTGTGCCGCTGCGTGATCCAGTCTTCTTCCCATCCTTCGCCTTCGACTTCGCCTTGGTCGTGGCCATCTGCTCGCTTGGTTCGGTTAAGTCCAGGGACGGCTGTCTCTGAGCCGCGCTCGGAGATCGTCATCGGTCATGGCGTCCAGCTCCGCGCTGGCGGCGAGCATCGTCTCGGCGCCGAGCACGCTGGTCCTCGATTCACCCGCGCCGTCTGGGGTGAATAGTAGCACGAGCGTTCCCCAGGACTCCTTGCCGAGTACGACCTGCCAGCGATTCCCCTCGTCGTCGTGGAAGGCGCGCATCGCGCCGCCTCCCTACGCCTGTTGGCGCGCCTTGTGATACGCGTCCGCCGCATGCCGGAGCGCGAGCAGCGCCGACGCCTCCAGCTCGTATTCCATCTGCATCTCCGCGAGCTCGCTCGCCGAGTGCTTGCTCGACATCCCCTTCGCCATCGCATCGCAGCCGGCGTGCCGCCGCGCGTACTCGCGGCTGGCATGCCAGAGCGCGTTCGCCTTGTGCCACCACGGCTCGTCTTTCTCCGGATGCAGCTGCGCCGCGGCCTTTTCGTATTCGGCGGCGAGCTCGGCGAGGGAGCCGTCGCACATCGCGCAGAGCGCGTCGGCGTGCTTGTGCTCGAGCTCCGGATCGGATGAGCCGAACAGCTTTGCTGCGCGGTCGTGTTGCCTGCAGCATTCGACGGCAGCGCGATGCAGCGCATCCGCGCGGGATAGCACGATCGACATGGGATCCGCCGCCGGAGCGGCGACTGGACGGCGAGTAGTAGGCATCGGAACCAGCGGGTGGTGGGAACGGCGGTGCGGCGAGCGCACGGGCCGTGCACGGAAAGATGCCCGACGACACGCGCAACTCCAAGGGCTGCCGCGGACTGATGGGTGCGTGGCACTGCCGCACGCCCGCGACGACGATACCGGATGACGTGCGACCGCGGCGGCCGTAACGTTCATTCGCGCGGAGCGCCGGTGGGATGGGCTGGCGATGGCGCCGGTTTCGGCAGACGTCAGCATCCCTTCCAGCCATCTCGTCGCATGCGAACGCTCGCCCTCTCGTTCGTCGCGCTCTTCGCCGTCGCATGCGGCGGCGATGCTGGCTCGCCCACGATCGTGCTGCCAGTCGTGGCGAGCGTCACCGTCGACGGCGCGCCCACCACTCTGCCGGTTGGTCAGAGCGCACAGCTCAGCGCGAAGGCAGTCAGCGCTTCGCAGACTCCGTCGCGGCCCCGGGGACCGGTTGCCTGGACCTCGAGCGTGCCCGCAGTGGCCTCGTCGATGGTGCGAGCAAGGTCATGGGGCTCGCCGCCGGCACGACGTCGATCAGCGCGAAGGTGGAGGGAGTCACCGGCGCCGCGTCCATCGTCGTCACGTCACCGCGGCAAAGGACACCGTGTCGACGCTCCCGCAGGACTTCGTGCCCAATCTGCTGAACGTGCCCCTCGGGCCCACGGTCGTGTTCGCCTTCGTCGGAGGCGTCGCACACAACGTGATCTTCGATCGGTCCACGACGGGCGCGCCCGCTGACATTCAGATCGCGCCCAACGTCTTCACCGCGGGATGGGCGGCACGAAGCGCCGACGCGACGTAGTGGAGCGGACGCTTGAGCTTCATCGGTGGCGTGCGCAGCCATGCGGAATTCAACGCGGCGCGGATCATCGCCTTGATTTCGCCTCTGGTGCGCGTGTACTCCGCCGCGACGTCGTCGATCTGTGCCTGGGTGGGATCGTAGGTGAGGAACCACCTGAGCATCTTGGTCGTGATGTACTTCGCCGTGCTGGGATGGTCGAGCAGCACGTTGATCATCTGCTCCCCTTCCTGCACTCCGGCGGCGCCGAGCGCGTTGGAGCCCGCGGGAATCGTCATGCCGAGGACCGTCTTCAGCTTCCAATCGTGAATCGACGGATTGAAGCTGAAGTCGCCGCCGCCGGCGATCGTCCATCCCGTGAACACGCGTGAGAGCTCCGCGACGTCGTTCTGCGAGTAGCCTCCGTCCACGCCGAGGGTATGGAGCTCCGTGATCTCGCGCGCCTGATTCTGATTCGGCGCACCGTCGCGGCTCTGGTTCTGGTCGAGGTGCGACATCATCGCCGCGCTCTTCGCGCTGGCGAAGAGCAGATCGCGAAAGTTCCTCAGTGCGTGCTTGCGGATCACGTCGCGATCATCGACGGCTTTGAGGTAGCTGACCTTCGTGAACGAGATGTTGAAGTGATCGCTCCAGAACTCCACCATGCGCTCATAGAGCTGTCGGGTGGAGAACGCCGCGCGATTGAGCGTTGCCTACGCGAGCCGATTCTGGATCGTGCCCGAGTTCTGCGCGAAGAGCTGATCGACGGGAAGCGCGAGCAGTGGGTACTTCGCCGCGACGAAGGCGTCAGTCACCGAGTCGTCGACGTACCGATAGTGCAGCTGCCGCTCGAGGTAGCCGCGGAATCCGTAGCGCATTGCGACTTCGACCTCGGTCGCGGCCATCGTGATGCGGCGAAGCAGGCGCGTGGTATCGCTCGTCCACTCGACCGGGGCGACGGGCACCTCGTTCGGGAGGATGGTGTTGAAGTCTCCCGTCTTCGGTGGGGGGCGACGCCGGCCGGATTACTCGGTGGCGGCGCCCGGTAGCAACGCGGCCGCCGCGGCGGCGACACCGAACGCGAGGAGCCCGCGTCGTGACGTCGGCTCGTGCGCTGGCTCGTGCATCTCGTCGATCGGATCCGCGGTGGTCGACGGTGAAGCCGCATACGAATCGCGCGCCTACGGCGAAGCTGCGGTGCTCATGTGCGTCCTCCCTGTGAGTACCGGTCGAGTGTCCGGTCTACTGTGACGACGCTTCGCGGCCTCGCGCGGCGATCGGCCACTTGCGCTCGAGACGCTCGCCTCGAATACCATATGCGACGTCGTTCAGGTGGACCACGACGCAGACGTGGTTCGGGACGACGCGAACCACCTCGCCGATCACCGGCCGCCAGGCGGTGCGACTCAGATCGAGGATCCCGTGCTCCTCCGACATGCGGCTCACGAGCACCTCGGGATGTTCGAGCAGCTGCGCGAACCCCTCACCCTCTGCTCCGCGCACCGGCTCCCTTCCCAACGCTTTCGTGCCCGCGTCGATGACGGCCTGCCCCGGCACGGCCGTCGAGACTACCGTCGCGAGCACCGTCAGTGCGCAATCGTCCCACTCGCACGCGCCGCTCGCGAGCGCGCCACGATCGTTGAACGCGTACGTCCCGGGGCGCATCTCGGTCACGCCCGGCAGCTCGTGCGTGCGCCAGAGCGTCGGCGTGGATCCTCCGCTCACGACTCGTGGAGGAAGGCCCGCATCGTGGAACCGCTCGATTGCGCGCGAGAGCGCGAGGTCGAGTGCGCGGAGCTGGACATCCTGTTCACTGATGGGCTCTCTCACGTGCCCCGGATAGAACGCGATGCCGTCGAACCGCAGCCCTTCGGATTCAGACACTCTGCGCGCGAGGGCCACCGCGGCGTCCACCGTCGCCGTGCCGACGCGGTGCATGCCGAGATCGAGCTCCACGTAGACCGCGACTTCGCGACGCGCGTCGCGCGCGGCGCGCGCCAGCTCGATCGCGGCATCCTCCGAGTCGAGGGCGATTGTCAGCCGCACCGAGGATGGCAACGCCGCGAGGCGTCGCGCGCGTGGTCCGCCGATTGGTGGGTAGGCGACGAGAAGATCGTCGCTGACCTCCGACATTACCTCCGCTTCGCGCGGCGTGGCGCAGGTGAGGCCGCACGCGCCGAGGCGGAGCTGCGCCTCGGCGACGAACGGCGACTTGTGCGTCTTCACGTGTGGGCGCAGCGCGAGGCCGTGATTTGCCGCGTAGTCCGCCGCGCGCGCCAAATTTCGATCGAGGCGATCGAGATCGACGAGGACGGCGGGCGTCTCGAGCGCGGTGAGCTGCTGCGGCATGTCGTCGGTCATGAGGTCGGAAGCTACGGTGCATCCGGCAGCACGCCAGCCATGCTGCGCGTCGTACGGCTCGCTCGATGTGCGTGGCGGAATGGAGGGCGCGGACTCGACGCGCACCGACGACCGCGACACCGGTCATCGATGCGCACGAGGCGTCGTGCTACCAGGCGCCCGAGACGCGCGGCGAGATCGGCAGGTCCAGCACGAAGGAGAATCGCGTCCCCTTCCCCAGCTCCGTCTCGACTTTCAGCTCGCCGCCCATCGCCTGCACGAGCTGCTGACAGATCGAGAGCCCGAGCCCCGAGCTCGAGAACGCGTACTCGCTGCGATTGGCACGCTGGCGGAACGGATCGAAGAGCGTGGGAAGCGCGTCGGGGGGAATGCCGCGCCCCGTGTCGGTGACCGAGAACTCGAGCTTGGTGCGAGACCTCGGCTCGCACGCGATCGTGACCGAGCCTTGCTCGGTGAATTTCACGGCATTCGTCGTGAGATTCAGCAACACCCGACCAACGGCCACGCGGTGACCAACGCGAATGTCGGCCTCGGGACCGCCACTGTGCAGCGCGATCCGCTTCTCGGTCGCGAGCGGCTGCACCAGATCGCCCACCACCTTGAGAACGCTCGAGAGCGAGAACGGCATCGGACGCTCGTCGACGAGACGGTTGCCACCGTGCGCGAGCTCGATGACGTCGTCGGCGAGAGTCGTCAAGCCGAACGCGGCGCTGTGCACGAGGTCCATCTGCCGAACCTGGATGTCGATCAGCGGGCCGCTGCGCCCACTCCGGAGCTGCTCGGCGAGCAGCAGGATGGCATTGAGCGGCGAGCGCATGTCGTGCACGACTTCGACGAGTAGCTGCATCGCGTCGGGCCCAGCGAGCCGGCTCGCGAACTGCTGCGCCCCGTTGCGCTCGAGCTCCGTCTGCAGACGCTCGATCGCACCCAGCACCCGAACGACTTCGACGAGATCGACGTCGGTCGTCTGCGTCAACTCCTCGACGAACAGCCGTCGCAGCACGGCAAGGAGCTGGTGTCCGGCCAGGCCGACATCGGCCGGCGCTCGCACGGCGCCGTCGTCTTCGATGGTGTGCTCGATCGCCGTCGCGAGCGAGGCGGATGCCGCCGTGAAGTCGATCGACGCGCCGCCACGCGGCACCAGGACACTCTGCTCACCCTCGGTCTTCAGCCGCTCCAGTGCGCGCGCCATCACCTCCCACACCGGACGAGTCGTCACCCGGTATGGCATCCTGAGCAGCGCACCTCCCGAGGAACGAGCCGTCATTCCATCGTGCCGGAGGCGTCATCCCGGCGGAAGCCGTGCTTCTCCATCAGCCGATAGAGGGTCGTGCGGTCGATGCACGCGAGACGCGCGGCCTTCGACATGTTGCCGCCAGCGCGCACCACGAGCCGCGAGAGGTACTCTTTCTCGAAGTCAGCCACGAGCTTGTCCTTGGCGAGGTGATATGGCTCACGCATCACGGCGAGAGGTACGCCGCTCGCGGTGGCCGCTTTGACCTCGTCCTCGTACACCGGAAGATGCTCGGGTTCCACGGGGTGGTCGGCGTCGGCGATCACCGCGACGTGCTCGATGACATTCTGCAGCTCGCGGACGTTGCCGCGCCAGGTGCGGCTGCGCAGCGCTTCCAGCGTCGCTTCGGTGAGCGGTGGCGGCGGTGTACGGGTGCCGCGATGACGCTCCCAGTAGAACGAGAGAAAGTGATTCGCGAGCAGCGCGACGTCGCCGAGCCGCTGGCGGAGCGGCGGCAACTTGATCGGTACGACGCGCAGACGATAGAAGAGATCCTCGCGCAGTAGTCCGCTGCTCACCGCCTCGGAGGGCTCGCGGTTCGTCGCCGAGATGAAGCGCACGTTGACCACGGCGTCGTGCTCCTGCTCGCTGCCGACGCGGCGGACCAGCCCATCCTGCAGCACGCGCAGGAGCTTCGCCTGCAGTGGAAGCGACATCTCGGTGACTTCATCCAGGAAGAACGTGCCGCCGTTCGCGGTCTCGAGCAGCCCGGGCTTGGTGCGGTCCGCGCCGGTGAAGGCACCCTTCACGTGGCCGAACAGCTCGCTCTCCAGCAGTGCGGCGGGCAACGCGGCGCAGTTGATCGACACGAGCGAGCGCGACGCGCGCCGGCTGTGCCGATGGATGAACTGCGCGACAACCTCCTTGCCGGTCCCGCTCTCGCCGGTGATCATCACGGACGCGTCGGTCTCGGCCACTCGGCGGGCCAGATCCACCGCGCTGCGAAACGCCGGGGCGGTTCCGAGCAACGTGACCTTGTCGCTGTTGCCCGTCTCTCCCACCCCGTGTCGGCGCAGATCCTTCGTCTCTCTGGCGACGAGGATGACGTGCGCGGCCCGACCGATGAGGATGTGGAGATGCGTTGCGGAGAATGGCTTCGGCAGATAATCCCACGCGCCTGCCCGCAACGCTTCGATGCTGGTGGCGACGCTCGGATTTCCGGTGATGACGATGACGATCGCTTCCTTGTTCGCCTCGATCGCCCCGGCCACGACCTCCATGCCGGAGACCGGCGTCATGTGGAGATCGACCAGCACGATGTCGAAGCGGCTACGCCGCATCATCTCGATCGCCTCGTCGCCTCTGCCCGCCGAGCTGACGTTGTAGCCGTCGGCCTGAAGCATGCTGGTGCAGCCGTCCCGCAGGGTCCGCTCGTCGTCGACGACGAGGATCCGGATGGTCGGTTTTGCTTCCGGGGGGATGGAAAGCGCGTCGAACGCTCCCCGAGGGGCGAGAGTCTCAGACATACGGGCGCGGTGCGAAGGAAGCGGGCATGGCGGCCCGAGGCTGGAAGAGCATTTGCCACCTCACGCCGACGTACCGGGTATGAGACGGTTCACAGCGGCCGACGCCGATGCGTAGGTCCGGGAATGGATGCCGCTTCGTCGCAACACGCTGTGGTATGGCTGCTCCCGGTGGTCGTCAATGTGACCTGGATGGGGTGGCCGCGCAAGCGGAATTTGGCAGCGGTTGACAGGCGGTGACCGCTTGACGATCTGGTAGTCTATATATGTTGGTGTGTTGACCGCTCAACGAGGTGTGTTGCGCTCGCTCGGCACAGGCCCCGAAATTCTTCCGTCCGCACGGGCACGACGCCCCTGCGGGGGGTCGGCTCCCTCTTTGCATTCGATCCGCGCAAAGCAGAGCGGCCCTCCTCGAGGCCGCCGTCGGGCGTAGTTCCAGATGTCTCACGTCCGCACAATCCGATAGAGACCAGAGCCTGATGTCAGCCGAGTATCCTGTAGTCACCTCGTCGCACACCCCGCTCACCGGCGCCCATGCCCCGCGGCCCGCCGCCTGGGCTCCTGAGCCGCCCGATGAGACCCCCGAAGCGGGCGCGCCGATCGCGCGCATCGTCGGGGCGATCATGCGGTACAAGTGGCTGACCATCGCGCTCGTGATCGTCGGCGGAGTTCTCGGCGGGATCGCGACCCGATTCGTCACACCGACCTTCGAAGCGCGCGCCAAGCTGTGGGTGCTCTCGAACAATCCCACCAAGGCGCCCGTCGGCCCGATCCGGGCCGAGGAGCTCCTGCCCCAGAACTCGTGGGTGGAGCTGTTCCAGAGCTTCGCAATCACCGACTCGGTGGTCGCCAAGCGCGGTCTCGCGGCGACTCCCGCGGACCCCAAGGATCGCCCGCTCTTCCTGCGCTTCGCGACCGCTGAACGGCCAATCGTCGGCGACTACCGCATCGAGGTGGACGCCAAGGGCCAGCACTACAAGCTCAAGCGGGAGAAAGACGGCGTGGTGGTCGACACGGGCAGCGTCGGCGACTCGATCGGCCGCCCGGTCGGCTTTCGCTGGACTCCGCAGCCCGAGCTGCTCACGCCGCGGCGCATCTCCGTCTTCAACGTGATGACGCCGCGCGATGCGTCGATCGCCCTGCTGCTGAAGCTGAATCCTCCGCCGATGCTGCAGCCGAACGGCAACTTCATGTCGATCACTCTCGCCGGAAATGACCCGGTCGAGGCGGCGTCGACGCTCAACACGTGGATCGACGAATTCGTCTCCACGGCGACGATGCTGAAGCGCAAGAACGTCTCGGCCTTCTCGCGACAGCTCGAGGACCAGCTGCAGTTCTCCGGCGACGAGCTTCGGAAGTCGGAGGCGGCGCTCGAGACCTTCCGGACGCGCACCATCACGATGCCGAACGAGAACCTGGCACTCACGCCGGGCACTCAGGAGACGCGGAGTCCCGTCATCCAGGCGTTCTTCGTCAAGCGCGAGGAGTTCGACGCGCTGCGGCGGAACCGCGAGGCGCTCGCCAAGGCGATCGCGTCCGGCCCCGGCGCCGCCGACGCGATCGCGTCCATCCCGAACATCACGGCGCTGCCGGGTGCGAAGAGCCTCGAGCAGGCGATGAACGATCTGCTCGTGCAACAGGCGGATCTACGCACGAAGCAGGCGATGTATACCGACGAGCACGCGCAGGTGAAGGCGGTGCAGAAGAAGATCGCCGACCTGCGCAACGACGCCATCCCGCGTGCGGCACGCGCACTCCTGGCTCAGCTCCAGGCGCGTGAGAACGACCTCAATGAGCAGATCACCGCGTCGGGAACGGATCTTCGCGGCATTCCCGCGCGCACCATCGAGGAAGAGCGGCTGAACCGCAACAAGGCGCTCGCCGAGCAGATGTACGCGAACCTGCGCGCTCGTTATGCGCAGGCGAAGCTCGAGGAAGACAGCGCCATGCCGGACATCACGGTGCTCGACAAAGCGTCGCCGGCGCTCGGCGCCGAGGACTTCCAGAACCTGAAGATCGTCGGCACCGCCATCCTGCTGGCGCTCGGTCTCGGATTGGGACTGTCGGTGCTGCTCGACAGGATCGACCACAAGTTCCGCCACCTCACGCAGGTCTCGAGCGATCTCGGGCTCGCGGTGCTGGGCACCGTGCCGAAGATCGCGCAGCCACCGCGCCGCGCGAAGCCGGAAGATGCGGCCGAGGTCATCGAGTCGTTCCGCGGAATCCGGCTGCGTCTCCAGTACGCGTACTCCACGTCGCAGCCACTCATCTGCGGCGTGACCAGCCCCGAACAGGGTGACGGCAAGTCGCTCGTCGCGTCGAACCTCGCGCTGGCGTTCGCCGAGGCCGGATACCGCACGCTGCTCATCGACGCCGACACGCGCCGCGGCGCGCTACACGAGGTGTTCAGCCTGCAGCGTCGCCCTGGTCTCATCGAGGTGCTCTCGGGCGAGGTGACCCGTGCGGAGGTCCTGCATCCGACATCCCAGGAGCGTCTGACGCTCATGCCGTGCGGCGGCCGTCGCACCACCAATCCGGAGCTCGTGGCGAGCGCCGCGCTGCCGCGACTCCTTCAGGAGCTCGTGCAGGAGTTCTCGGTGGTCATCGTCGATGGTCCCCCGCTCTCCGCGGGCATCGATGCGTTCGCGATCGGCGCGGCGTGCGAGAACACGCTGATGATTCTTCGCCACGGCAAGACCGACATGCGCATGGCGAAGGCGAAGCTGAATCTTCTGCGCCGGCTTCCGCTTCGCACGGTCGGCGTCGTGCTGAACGACGTCAAGTCGATGGGCGACTACAAGTACTACGGCTACGATGCGACCTATCGTGCGCTGCCCGAGGAGCGAGCCGTCGCCACCGTGTGATTCGTCGGTGACGCAAGCAGAAGGGGGCGACGGAGATTCCGTCGCCCCCTTCGCGTTCGCGGATGGTCAGCGTCCGGACAGCGGCGCGATCAGAGTGCCGCGGGCGGCGCCGGCGTGAGGTCGGACGGCCTGTAGTCCGCGAGCGCCGCTGGGGAGTGCAACGCGGAAGACGCGCGCTCCAGCATCTCCAGGACGTGAATCGACGCTTCGGAATAGTCCGGAACGGCGAAGTAGCTGCCGCGCATGCGAAACGCGCGGGCACCCTGTCCGAGCGGGACGACGATTGCTTCGAGGGCTTGCTGCAATCGCTCCATCAGTCGCTCGGCGCCCTCGGGCGTCGTTGCTGGAGCGATCACGCAGAACTCGGCGCGGCCGAGATGCCCGATGACGTCGGACGCACGGGCGGTACGAGCGAGTGCAACGCCGAGATGCTCTCCGACGCCTTTGGCGAGCGACTCCGCGGATTCCCCTGCCTCGTAGGCGTCATCCATGACGGGGGCGAGCGCGACGCACGCCATGGCCCCACGAACGCGGAGCGCTTCCGCACCCGTCTCGCGCGCTCGGCGAGCCATGCCGCGAAAGTTGTAGAGGCCCGTCGCCTCGTCGAGCAGGCTCTCCTCCTGGGCCCGGTCGGCTTCCCGCTTGGCGCGAACGAACGTCTCCATTCGGAGTAGCAGGAGATCGCTGTCGACGGGTTGCGGACAGAAATCCCAAGCGCCCGCGGCGAACGCCGCGACGTTGCTGGCTCTGGTCGCCTGCATGGAGGTCGTGATGATCACTGGCGTCGTCGCACTGATGGCACGCTCGTCTCGCAGGCGCCGGCACAGCGTGATGCCGTCGATGTCAGGCAGCCGAGTATCGAGGATCAGGAGATCCAGGTGAGTACTGCGCACCGTCTCCAGCACCTGGTGGCCGGTATAAGCGCGGACGACAGCATAGCCGCGCGGGCCGATGATCGTCTCGAGCGATCGACCCGACCACTCTTGGTCGCTCGCGATGAGGACGAGAGGCGGTGGGGAGTCCATCTCGGGCATTGCACTCTCTGTACATGGCGGTCGCGGTGAAGCAGCTCGGTGGGTCGTGCTGCCGGGGGGCAACCAGGTTGGGAGGCGTCGTGGTACGCCCAGCCAGGTGGTGTTGCATGTTGCATGCGGCGACTGCAAAAATCCTAACTCTTTGAAATCGTTACAGATACATCACTGGATTCGTGATGCGGCCGGGTATCGTTGGAGCGATCGCACCACAACAGCGCCGGGACTGTGCGACAGGCCGCGAATTTGCTAAGTGACAGCGCTGCAGAGTGTCCCAGGTCACATCATGTTGTCAATTGGCACGCATCTGTTGATAGAGCACCACACTAATCGCCCGTCGTGGGCGGTCACTCATTTTTCGCACCCATTTAAGTGATTGTCACAGAGTGAGTTACGCAATCTCATCCGAGGGTCGAAGTTGAGCATGCCGACTGCATTGCTGTGCGGCATGCTTTCATCCGCGCCCCACCTCCGGCCGTCGCTGTTTCGGTCGCTGTCCCGTTATATCGGTTTCATCGCCATCACGCTGCTCATCGCCTCGCGCCCCGCTTCGGCGCAGTCGACTGAAGCCATGCAGCCGATGGCTACGCGCGCGGACCTCACCGCGTTGGCCGAGCGACTCGAGCGGGGAAACGAAACCGAGCGCAATCAGGGCGCCGCGCTCCGCGCCCGTCTTCGCGAGGGCGACTTTCGCCCGGGCGACCGCATCCTGTTGATCATCGAGGGCAACGTCCTCATCAACGACACGACCGCGGTGGTAGCCGGACCGAAGATCGTCTTGACGGACATCGGGGACATCCCGCTGAACGGCGTGCTGCGGTCCGAGCTGCAGAACCACATGAAGACGCAGCTCGCGAGGTACATCAAGGACGCGCGAGTGCGGGTCACGCCGCTCGTGAGCGTCTCCGTGCTCGGACCGGTGGGCCGCCCCGGATTCTACTTCATGCCGCCCGACATTCCGCTCACGGATGCGGTGATGCGTGCTGGGGGACCAGGCTCCAGCGCCGATCTCGCGCGTTCGGTGATCAAGCGCGGCACCGACGAGCTCTACGACTCTCGCAATACGCAAACGGCATTCACCGAAGGTCTCACGCTCGATCAGCTCTCTCTGCGGTCAGGCGACCAGATCGTCGTCGGAACGCAGTCCGGCAGAAGCTGGCAGTCGATCGCGTCATTCATAAGTGTCACGACCTCTCTTATTCTCGCACTGTCGTATGGCCTCTCGCGGCGCTGACACCCAACCCTTCGTGACGGGTTCCTTCCCCGTCTTCGAAACAGCGGTTCCAACGGTTCAAGCTCCGGCCGCCAAGCCTGGCTCCAGCCGGCTGCGAGCTGTCCTGGCATCCGACGCTCTGAACCGCGTTCTGAACTTCAGCATCGCCGCGGTCGCGCTGGTGATGCTCGCTCCCGTCCTTCTGGTCATCGCGATCGCAGTAAAGCTGACGTCGCAGGGTCCGATCATCTATCGGCAGACGCGCGTCGGCGTCGATCGTCGCCTGTCGGGCGGAGATCGCCGCGGTGACGGCGAGCGTCGCAACGCTGGCCCGAGGAAGACGGATGGTCGCGCCGCCGACGTCGCGGCCGCGCCGGTGACCGACGAGGCGGTGGAGCGCCGTGCCGGCGCGGGCACCCGTGGTCGTCGCGCGGATGGCCGTCGTGCGGGTGACCGCCGCGCGGTCGATGTGGGAGGCCGCGCCTTCACCATGTACAAGTTCCGCACGATGACGGTGAACGCGGAAGCAACGGGCGCCGTGTGGGCCGCGAAGAACGATGCGCGCATCACGCCGATCGGCGGCCTGCTTCGTGGAACGCGCCTGGACGAGATCCCGCAGCTGGTGAATGTGCTCAAGGGCGACATGAACATCGTCGGACCACGGCCCGAGCGCCCGAGCATCTTCCATCAGCTGCGGAAGGAGATCGACCGGTATCAGCTCCGGCAGCGAGCGAAGCCCGGGATCACTGGCTGGGCGCAGATCAATCAGAATTACGACACGTCGATCGACGACGTGCGCCGGAAGGTGGAGTACGATCTGGCCTACATCGAGCGCCGCTCGGTCGTCGAGGACATGCGCATCATGGCAAAGACGCTCCCCGTGATGATCTTCCGGAAGGGCGCGCACTAGAAGCGCGAGGCCGAGGTGCCGTACGCAGAGACGCCGCGAGCACGTGCTCGCGGCGTCTCGCTTTTGCGGTCGAACGACGTCGGTGATCGACGATCTACACTTTCGCCACCACGGGCTTTTCGATGCGCTTGCCCGGATTCTTGGGCACCGGCGGCCAGGCAGCGAAGTTGAGCTCGGAGAACGCCTCGATCGAGGGATCGGGCCGAGGCTCGCCGACGACGACTGCGAGCATGGCGCCCCACGTGACCGAGATTGCTGCAGTCACGTAATAGATGAGGTGAAGCACGATGGCGCTGACCGCGAAGATGAACCCGCGCTTGTGGAAGAAGAACGCGTAGAGCGACAGGCCTCGCAGAATCACGAGAAGGATCAACGCGAGTCCGACATCCGCAATTCGTGGACGCTGCAACGCGATCGAGAGCACGACCAGGAGGCCGCCGAGACAGGTGAAAAACGCGTTGCTCTTCTCCTTCGCGCGCAGATTCAGGCTGGCCAGCCGAGTCGCCGCGGGGCCGAGCAAGGCACGCTGTTCGGCGAGCAACCGCGCCCACGGAACGCCGCGATCGATGAAGTCGGCCCGCAGCATTCCCCAGAAGGTCCAGCGCTTCAGATGCGTGACCTGAATGTCGGGACGGAGCAGAATGCGATGCCCATGGGCCGTCATCCGATATCCGAGCTCGATGTCTTCGATCTGCGCACGAGAGAAGCGCCACTCGTCGTACATCCCGACATCGATGAACACGTCGCGCCGTACCGCGCCACAGCCGGCCCAGAAGCTGTGAACTTCACCGGGATCCTGGTCGTGCATGTAGTGGTGAAGCAGATTGCGATACTGCGAGACCAGTCCGGCCGCGGACGGCTCGTCGCAGTACGATCCGAACACCGCGCCGATGTCGCTGCGTGAGGTCAGCGTCTCGGTGATCTGCTGCAGCGTGTCGGGACGCACGACCACGTCGGCGTCGAGAAATGCCACCCATTGCCCGCGTGCTCTCTCGACGCCGCGGTTCCGGGCGTATCCGGGACCGCGCGCGCGTCCGGGCAACTTGATGATCACGTCGGCGAACCGGCTGGCGAGAATCGCCGAGTCGTCGGAGCTGCCGTCGTCGACGACGATGAGCTCCCAGCGCTCGCGTGGATAGTTGCTCGTGCTGAGCGTTTCGAGCATCTGCGGGAGGTAGCGCTTCCCGTTCCGAACGGGAATGATCACGGAGAGCAGCGGACGCGGTTGATCGCTCTCGCCGAGCTTCTCGTCCTCCGAGGCCGCCAAGCCGGGATCCGCGATGCCACTGGGAAGATTGTCGACGCCGAGGCTGACCTCCTCGAGCCATCGTGGGCCGGGAAGGCATCCATCGTCCATGACGATGACGACGTCGCCCGTGCACTCGCGCATGCCCGCAGCGCGCAGGTCCGGAATGGAGAGCGCACCCGGGACATCAACGAATCGGACGGAAGGATAGGCGCTCGTGAGCGCCTCGAGATCGTCGTGTGCTGTGGATCGTGCGACGATCAGCTCGGCGCGCGAGCGCTCGGGCTGGTCGAGCAGCGACCGGAGGCACACTCTGAGCGTCGAGGCCGGGCTCGCGGAGGCGACGACAACGGAGAGGTGCGGGATGGCGAGACTGGATGCTCGCCCGGTTCCGTCCGAGCCGCGCGATACGCGTGGTGGAGTGGTCATGCCGCGCTCAAAATCTCACCCATCGTCGGGTCAGTCATGCGACCGTCAGCCTCGGTTGGATTCTCTTGGCGAATCGGTCCGGCGAGCGCGCTTCATGCCGCCGGACGCGCAAATTCCGCGATGTCGCCGGAGTTGGGTGACCGGCCTCGGCGACTCGGGCCGTGTTCAGACATAGCAAGAACGAGTGCTTTGCGCCGGGATTTCCCAACTTGGCCTGATACAGAAGTTTACATATCGTACCGTGCTCGAGTGCCCACGACGTCCTCATCGAGATTGTCTCGTGCGCGCCACATGGCGTTGCGTTGGAACGCCGAGAGCAGTCAAAGCCGGCAGGCGAGCAGAAGTGACCCGCGGTGTCATGGGCAGGACGAATCAGGGCGGGGAATGTCGCGAATTGTCGCGTACTCGGTGAATCATGCGCGAACGTAGAGCGTAACCCGACACGAAGGCAGTCGGTTCGCACGACGAAGCGGAGCGCGGCGTGGCTGGGCTCGCGATGCTAGCTTATGTGCTTCACTCCGCGCGCGACCCACCGTGCCATGCGGCGCTGGAGTTGCATTCAGGCCGCACCAGACTGGTCGGAATCGTCGTCGTCCGTCCGAGTCGGCCGTCGGTGGGTATCTCGTCCGTGACCACTATCCGCGCGCTGCGACTCCGAGGCACGATTGGCCGTCCGACCGCCGACTGACCCGATCCGGGTCGTGTACTGTATCGACAACATGCAGCTAGGGGGCACCGAGCTGAACGCGGTCCGCACCGCGGAGCGGCTCGACAGGAGCCGCTTCTCCGTGTCCGTCGTCTGCCTACGGGATAGTGGCCCGCTCATGGAACGCTACGCACACGCCGGGATTCCGGTGCACGCCTTTCCGCTGTCCAGCCTGTGGGGCCCGTCGGGGCTCCGTCAGGGGCTGCGGCTGTGGGGGCTGCTGCGCTCCCAGCGAACGGAGATCGTGCACAGCCATGATGCCTACACGAGCATCTTCGGCACGGTGTGGGCTCGGATGGCGGGCGTCCCCGGCGTGATCGCGAGCCGGCGTTCGTGGCACTCGCCCCATCTTCAGGGGCGGATCATGCGCGCGAACCGCCTCGCGTATCGGCTGGCGGATCGGGTGGTGGGAAACAGCCCGAGCGTCGCGCGGCTGGTCGAGACGGAGGGCGGTGTTCCCTCGTCTCGAGTGGTGACCATTCCGAACTTTCTCGATCCACAAGCCTACGACGTGATCCCTCCGGATGAACGGTCACGTCTGCTCGGCGCCCTCGGTGTGCCCGAAGGCGCGTTCGTCGTCGGGATCGTTGCGCGACTCACCCCGGTCAAGGATCACAGCACCCTGCTCCGCGCGATCGCGTCTCTGCGGACGAGGATCCCCGGCCTGCACGCGATCTTCGTGGGAGACGGACCGGAGCGGGCGCGTCTGACGGCGGAGACGAACGCGCTCGGCATCGAGCCCATCGTGCACTTCGCGGGCGAACGGCCGCCTGCGCCGAATCTTCACGGACTGTTCGACGTCTCCGTGCTGTGCTCGATCAGCGAGGCGTTTCCCAACTCGATCCTCGAAGCGATGGCGGCGTCGCGTCCCGTCGTGGCAACGAAGGTCGGTGGCAACCCGGACGCGGTGCGTGAGGGCGTGACCGGCATGCTCGTGCCCAGCGCCGACGACGACGCGCTCGCGTCCGCAATCTTCAAGCTGTACTCGGAGCCTGCGCTGCGCACCGCATTCGGTGCCGCGGGACGGGCGGACGCGGAGAAGGGATATGGAGCGCCGGCGGTGATCGAGCAGGTGGAGCGACTGTACGAGCGACTGGCTGGGAGGTCGGTGGCATGACGAACCCGAACCGACCGGCTCCGGCTGGACTCGCGCCAGGCGGCCTCTGGCCAGCACACCTGCCGCGTCCTCAGGCGCCAGGGGTTCCGATCACCCCACTTCGGCCGCCCAACACGCCGGTGGGGCCGGAGAAGAAGGTCGAGGACATCGCCGAGCATCGGATGCCCTGGACCGGCGTGAGCTGGACGCTCGTGTACGTCGGATTGCTCGGCTACGTCTTCGCGATCACGACGTACCGCTTCCCCATCGGCGACATCTCGATGGCGCTCGCGCTCATCGGTCTGCTGACGCAGCGCGATCGATTTCGCGTTCCGGGGATCCTGACCGGCCTGGGAGTCTTCCTGATCTGGTGCGTGATCGGATATGCACTGACACGCGATCCCGCGCTGGTGTACGCGCGACTGCAGATCGTCGGAAAGTTGTGGATGATCGGCCTCGTCGCGGCGAACGCGCTTCGTACCCGGGCGCAGATTCGCTTCTTCGTCGTGTTCTGGCTGGCCTGCTTCGCCTTCTGGCCGGTACGTGGCGCGCTGTTCAACTACTACATCTACCATGAGACGTTGTACGGCCGCGCGGCGTGGAACTACATCTTCGCGAACCCGAACGATCTCGCGGCATACTGCATCCTGCAGCTCGGTCTCGCGCTGGGTCTCCTCTCGATGGAGAAGCGCGGCCCGGTGAAGCTGGGCACGATCGCCGGACTCGCCGTCGTGCCGCTCGTCATCATGCTCACGAAGTCGCGTGGCGCGTTCCTCGGCTTCGCGGCGTTCGTCCTGTTCGTCATCGCCGGACACCGAAAGCGTGCGCAGGCGATCGTCGTCACGGTCATCCTCGCGGCGCTCGTGATCGGCATCGCGCCCTCGGGCGTGCTGGACCGCGTGCAAGGGCTCGAGAAGGTGCAAGGCACCGAAGATCTCTCGGAAGCGGACGCCGAGGGCTCCGCAGTTCAACGATTCGAGATCTGGAAGGTCGCTCGTCTGATCATCAGCGACTACCCGATCACCGGAGTCGGGCTGGGCGCCTATCCGGCGATGCACGCGCGATACGCGCGTCGCTCGCAGTTCAATCCGACGGCGCAGGGACGACGCGACACGCACAGCACGTATCTGAACGTGACGGCGGAGACCGGCATCATCGGCGCGTTCATCTACTTCTTCACCTACATCTCGACCCTCCTGAGGATCAACTCCGTGCGGAGACGAGCGAAGACGCTTCTCCCGCACACCGCGCAGACGCTCTTCATCTTCATGTGCGGCGTGCTCGGATTCTTCACGGCCGCCGTGTTCGGGTCGATGGCGCACGTGTCGTTCCTGCTGCTCGTGGTGGTCATCACCTGGGCGCTGTCGGACGTCGCGACCAGAGAGATGGACGCGATGGAGGCGGAGCGCCGCGCCATCGCGGGTGGGAGGCCGCCGCACATCGCTGCTCGTCCGGTAGGAGCGTAGACGCGATGTGCGGCATCGTGGGATTCGCCGGCATGGGCCGCGAGGTATCGGATGGTGAGGCGACGCTCCGCTCCATGTGCGCAGCGATCGTGCACCGCGGACCGAACGAGGAGGGCCGCTTTCACGCGGCCGACGTCGCGCTGGGAATGCGGCGACTCAGCGTCATGGACGTCGCCATGGGCAAGCAGCCCATGGGCAATGAAGACGGCACGGTGCAGCTCGTCTTCAACGGCGAGATCTACAATCACCGCCAGCTTCGGCGCGAGCTCGTCGCGCGTGGCCACCGGATCGCGACGTCCAGCGACACCGAGGTGATCGTCCATCTGTACGAGGAGTTCGGCGACGATCTCGTGAACTCGCTGCGTGGCATGTTCGCGTTCGCGCTCTGGGACACGGCGCGATCGCGGCTGCTGATCGCGCGAGACCGCGTCGGGATCAAGCCGCTCTACTACTGGGAGCACTCGGGCGGTGTGGCGTTCGCGTCGGAGCTACGGTCGCTGCTCTCGGTACCCGGATTTCCGCGACGAGTCGATGCCGCCGCGGTGGCACAGTACCTCGTGTTCGGGTACGTGCCGGAATCGACGTGCATCTTCGAAGGAGTGCGCAAGCTGCCGCCGGGCCATCGACTCGTATGGGAGTCTGGGCGCGGCGTACACACGGAGCGGTACTGGAGCGCGCTGCGTCCCGAACGCACGGACGTGTCGGAGGGCGAGGCGACCGAGGAGCTGCGGGCGCTGCTCCGGGAGTCCGTGGAGCTGCATCTCGAATCGGACGTACCGCTCGGTGCGTTCCTGTCCGGCGGAATCGATTCGTCGGCGGTGGTGGCGCAGATGGCGCAACTGGTGCCCGGGCGCGTGAAGACCTTCTCGATCGGCTTCGAGGAAGCGTCGCACAACGAGGCACCGCACGCTGCGATGGTCGCGCGCGAGATCGGCACGGAGCACACGGAGCTGATCGTGCGCCCCGACGCGGACGCGCTGGTCGAGTCGGTGATCACCGGCTTCGACGAGCCGTTCGGAGACTCGTCGGCGCTGCCGACGTTTCTCGTCTCGCAGATGGCGCGCGAGCACGTGACCGTCGCGCTGTCGGGCGATGGCGGGGACGAGCTGTTCGGCGGGTACACGCGCTACGCCGAGCTACTGAGCCGGCGCGAGCTGCCGCGCCTCGCGAGGCGCGCGATCGCGCGTGTCGCGGAGCATCTGCCGCAGCGCACCCTGGGCCGCAATCGCATCCTCGATCTTTCCCGCTCGCGACAAGGCCGTTATGCGGCGACCGTCGCGGCGCCACCGGGCACGCGCGAGGGCGGGATGCTCGCGGCCGCGCTGGCGAAACAGGTTCCTCCGATGGATGCACTGCTCGCGGCGGCGTTCTCGCCCGTCGTTGGCCGCGACCTTCTCGCGCAGATGACGGCGGTAGATCTGGCGACGTATCTGCCGGGCGACATCCTCACGAAGGTGGACCGCATGAGCATGTCCGTCTCGCTGGAGGCGCGCGTGCCCCTGCTCGACCATCACATCGTGGAGTTCGCGGCGGGAATCCCGAGCCGGATGAAGTACCGGGACGGCGTGGGCAAATGGCTGCTGCGTCAGGCCATCACGGGACTCGTGCCGGCACGAGTGCTCTCTCACCCGAAGCACGGCTTCGGCGTACCGCTCGCGCGCTGGTTCCGCGACGAGCTGCGCTATCGCCTGGAGGCGCTGCAGCGCCCTGACGCGCGCATCGGGCCGTACGTCGACGCGGACGCGGTCGCTCGTCTGATCGAGGAGCATCGTGCCGGACGACGCGATCACAGTCATCTGTTGTGGCGGCTGCTGGTGCTCGAAGTGTGGCTCACCGCGCTCGCGGAGGGGCGGCTCGCGCACTCGTCACCGCTCGCTGACGCAGTGCGAAGCGCGGCGGCAGCCGGGATCGTCAACGCCGTGTCGGCGTAGGGCGGATGACCACGATCTCGTCAGGCATCGATCCGTTGCTCGTGGATCGGCTTCCATCGGAGTCGGCGATAATCGCGCTGAGCGCGGCGGGCCCGGAGGCGGACGACGCGCTGCGAGCGCTGCTCGACCGGCAGCTCGACTGGAACGGCGTGCTCGGCCTCGCGGCGCGCGAGCGAGCGATGGCTCCGCTCGCGCACCGGCTGCAGGCGATCCGGACGGCGTCGGTGCCGGGCGAAGCGGTCGCGCGCATCCAGCGGTTGGCGATGGTGTCGGAGTTCCAGCTCATGTCGCTCCACCAGCGTCTCGGCGCCATCCTCGATCTGTTCGAGAAGAACGGCATCGACTCGCTGCTGCTGAAAGGCGCGGGGCTCGCCTACTCGGCATACGCGCGCCCGACGGAGCGACCGATGGGCGACATCGACCTGCTCGTGCGCGAGGAGTGCGCGCAGCAGGCATGGGATCTCGCGCTCACGTCGGGCTGGGTGCGGCGACGCGACGTGTCGCAGGAGCGGAGCTACGAGGACCACCAGCATCTCTCGCCGCTCGAGGATGCGGACGGCATGCAGTTGGGCCTGGAGCTGCACACCGCGCTGTTCACGAATCAGGCGCCCTTCCAGCTTCCGGCGTCGAAGATCTGGGAACGCGCGAGGCGGGTCCAGGTCGGCTCGCGAACGGCGCTGGCGCCGAGCGCGGAGGATCAGCTGCTTCACGCATCGCTGCATTTCGGATGGTCGCACGAGATGACGTTCGGCACCTGGCGAACCCTGCGCGACGTCCAGCGCCTGGCCGTCAGCGGCGTGGAGTGGGACGCGTTCGTGCGGCACGCGCGCGACGCACGAGGGGGCACGTGCTGCTACTGGACCCTGCGCCTCGCGCGTGAGCTGGCGGGAGCGCGGATTCCCGACGCGGTGTTGGCCCAACTCGCACCGCGCCTGCCGGACCGGATCCTTCGTCTGCTGGCCCGATCGTTCGCCGTGCAGTCGCTCCCGCTGCCAGGCACGCCGCCAAGCTCCGTATCGCTGTCGCGCGCGCTCTGGTCGCTCGCGATCATGCCCAAGCAGCAGGGCCACGGAAAGTCGAGGCCGTGGCTGGATACGGAGGAGTGGGTTCGGGAAGGAGGGAGCATGCGGGCATCGAAGGCCTCCGCGGTGCAGCGGTTCGTGCAGCAAGGATTCGGTATCCTGCGCATGATCGCGCACCTGAGCGGGTCCTGATGCCGAACGCGCGAATAGGCGGAGACGGCACGGCCCCTGCGAAACGGGCGGGAGACCTTGCTGCAGACATCGGGTGGAGCGCGCCGTCGAACCGCCGCGTCGCTCGTGGTGTCGCGCGAGGGAAGCCGCCGCGACCGGAGCGAGTGGTCGGCGCGCCGGCGACTTCGGGTGACTACAACAGAGGATGTAGTGGCACTGCCACAACGAGCGAGGCCGACGGGTTTGGCAAGCCGAATCCCGCCGGTCGTGGCACGTCCGTAAGTGATGATATGATAGTGTTTTACGTCGCTGCCTCCGAGGTTCAAGCGCAGCGAGCGGGAGAGCTGGGTGGAGGTATGTGCGTTGCTATTCATCCAGCGTGGCGAGTGGATGATCCGGGAGTCGGAACGTCCATGCGTTGCATCCCAAGACGGCGCGCCCTGAACGGCGCGGGTACGATCGTCGTGCCCGCGTTCGCGTCGCATTACTAGTCCGCAGCCATCGGAGCACCTTTGTCCTCTCATTCCTCGCGCTGCCTCGTAACCGGCGGCGCCGGCTTCATCGGGTCGAACGTCGTCGACCGACTCCTCGCCCTTGGTCACGAAGTACGCGTCGTCGACAATCTGTCCACCGGCAGTCGTGACAACCTGTCCCACGTGGCGGACAGCATCGACTTCCAGGTCGGCGACCTGTGCGACCCGACGGCGGCGAAGAAGGCAGTGGAGGGGATCGAGGTGATCTACCACCTCGCGGCCCTTCCCAGCGTGCCCCGCTCGCTCAAGGATCCGTGGGGATCGCACGACGCGAACGTGAACGCCACCGTGCATCTCCTCCAGGCGGCGGTGAAGGCGGGAGCGCGCCGCGTGGTGTACTCGAGCTCGAGCTCGGTGTATGGCGACACGCCCGAGCTCCCGAAGGTGGAGAGCTTCGAGCCGCTGCCCCGCTCGCCGTATGCCGCGTCCAAGCTGGCGAGCGAACAGTACGTGCTCGCGTATGCGCGCGGCGGACTGCTGGAAGGTGTGGCGCTGCGCTACTTCAACGTGTTCGGCCCGCGACAGAGCCCTTCCTCCGCATATGCGGCGGTGATCCCGCTGTTCATGGCGGCGGCGCTCGAGGGGCGGCCCGCGACGATCTTCGGAGATGGCGAGCAGACGCGCGACTTCACCTACATCACCAACGTGGTGCAGGCGAATATCCTCGCCGGCTCGCGTCCCGCGGAGATCGTGTCCGGCCATCCTGTCAACGTCGGCGCCGGCGACCGAACGTCGCTGCAGCAGCTCGCGACGTTGATCCGCGAAGTGACTGGTCGCGAGCTCGTGACCGAGTCGGTGCCTCCGCGCGCAGGGGACGTGCGTGACTCGCTGGCGAGCCTGGAGCGCACCAAGCGGCTCCTCGGCTACGAGGTGGAAGTCGGTCTCCGCGAAGGGTTGAAGAAGACGTGGGAGTGGTTCTCGGCGAATGCGGCATCCGCGGAGAGCGCGGCACTCACCGGCGCTGGATCACAGGGCGGGTGAGGTTGCGCTCCGGCTTCTCTCGTTCATGGTCACGATGCTGAGCTATGCGGCGCTCGCGTCCGTACTCTGCATTCTCGGAGTATGGATGCTCTACCCGGCGGTCATCGGCCTGCTCGCGGCAACGCGGCGCGGGGCGCGCGGCGCGCCGGCGGAGCACGCGAGCGCGTCGCTGCCGCGGGTGACGGCGATCGTCGCGACTCGCGCCGATCCGGTCAGCGTGCGCGAGCGGGTCGAGGATCTGCTCCGTGGCGACTATCCGGCGGAACTGCTCGACGTGATCGTGGCGTATGACGCGCGCACGACCGAGCCACCGTTGGAGTGGGCCGCCGGGGACGGACGCGTACGGGTGGTGCGGGGCGACGAGCCAGGCGGCAAGGCGGCGGCGCTCAACGCGGGCGTTCGCGCGGCGACGAGCGAAGTGCTGGTGTTCGGAGACAGCGGCCAGCGGTTCGGGGCGAATGCCATCTCGCTGCTGGTGGCGGCGGTGACGAAGCCCGGCGTCGGCGCGGCGTCGGGACGGTTGGAGCTTTCGCGCGGCGCGAACGCTCCTGCGCTTCCCCTGCGGTTGTACTGGTCGCTCGAGCGGTGGCTGCGGCGGCGCGAGGCGCAGGTCCACTCCGCGGTGGGGGTGACCGGAGCGATCTACGCGATGCGGCGCGGCGCCTGGACTCCGCTGCCAGCGGGGCTGATCCTCGACGATCTGTACGTGCCGATGCGTCTCGTGCTGGATGGGCATCGGGTGGATTTCGTGGACGGAGCCCGCGCCTACGAAACGCGTGCGACGACCGACACGAACGAGTACCGCCGCAAGGTGCGGACGCTGACGGGCGTGTGGCAGCTCTGCGCGTGGCTGCCCGAGACGCTGATTCCCGTCCGCAATCCGGTCTGGGCGCAGTTCGTGGCGCACAAGCTGTTGCGCCTGCTCACGCCGTACTGGCTGCTCGTCTGCCTCGTGTGGTTCGTGGTGGCGCTGGCGGAGCGCGTCGGCGTGTCGTGGTTCGTCGTCGGGTGCATCGCGTTCGCCGCGGCGTTGCAGCTTCGCTCGCGACCGTTCCGCGTGCTTCGCAGTGCGCTCGTGTCGAGCGTGCTCATTCAGCTCGCGACGGTGCGGGCGACGGCGAACGGCGCGCGCAAGCAGTGGGACGTGTGGCACGCATGAGCGCCACACCCGCGCCCCATCCCCTTGGAGCGTCGACCGCGGTGCGCGGCGCCGAGCTGCGCGGAGAGGATTCGTCAGCCGCGCCGGCGACGCCGTTGACGGTGAAGGTGAAGCGGCGCTTGCTCGGCGCCTCGTCGCAGATCGGACTGCTCAACAGCATCCGCGACAGCAGATGGCGGCAGAACCGACTGTTGATCCTCTGCTACCACAGCATCTCGATCGACGACGAGCACGAGTGGTCGGGGACGTACTCGATGAGCCCTGCGCAGCTGGAGTCGAGGCTGCGGATGCTGCGCGATGGGAACTACAACGTGCTTCCGCTCGGCGAGTCGCTTCGCCGGCTCTACGACGGCACGCTGCCGCCGCGGAGCGTTGCGCTCACGTTCGACGACGGGATGTACGACTTCTACGCGCGTGCTCACCCGGTGCTCGAGTCGTTCGGCTTTCCGGCGACGGTCTACCTGACCACGTACTACTCGGACTACAACAAGCCCATCTTCGGGTTGTTCTGCTCGTACGTGCTGTGGCGCGCGCGGCTGCGCCGACCGGAGGTGGACGCGAAGCCGCTCCTGGGGCATCCCATCCGCTGGGATCTCAGCACCGAGCAGGGACGGCAGCGCGCGCACCGTGACCTCATGCACTACGTCACGATCGAGGGATACAAGCTGCCCGAGCGGATCGACCTCGCCGAGCGTCTGACGGCGTTCCTGGGCGACGACTTCGATGCGTTGCGCGCGAAGCGCATCCTGACGGTGATGACGAACGACGAAGCCGCCGAGATGTCGCGCAAGGGAGTGGACATCCAGCTGCACACGCACCGCCACCGTACCCCGAACGACCACGCGCTGTTTCTGCGCGAGCTCGTGGACAACCGCGCGCGCATCGATCCGATCCGTGAGCGGACCGCGAGCCACTTCTGCTATCCGAGCGGCGTCTATCTGCCCGAGTTCCTTCCGTGGCTCGAGGAGGCGGGGGTCGTCTCGGCGACGACGTGCGATCCGGGACTCGCGTCGCGGAGCAGCGCGCCGCTCCTATTGCCGCGGCTCGTGGACAGCTCGTTCCTGTCGCCCCTCGACGTGGAGGGCTGGCTCACCGGGATGAGCGCGTTCTTCATGCCGCGCAAGGCGAAGCAGCACGCGTCTCCCGCGCGCGTCGCGACCGATGCCTGAGCGTCCGGAGGAAAGCTCGCCCGGGGCGCGCCCGATTCGCGTGTGTCTCGTCGCGCCGTCGCTCTCGATCCTGGGGGGACAGGCGGTAGCGGCGCAGCGTCTGCTGGCGCGGCTCCGCGCGGTGCCCGGGCTCGACGTGGAGTTCCTGCCGCACGATCCGAGAACGTCGCCGCTGCTCCGGCTGCTGCAGCGCGTGAAGTACGTGCGCACCGTGGCGACGTCGTTCGCCTACGTGTCGTCATTGCTGCGCCGGCTGCCCCACTACGACGTGGTGCACGTGTTCAGCGCGTCATACTGGTCGTTCCTGCTCGCGCCCACGCCGGCGATCCTGATCGGCAAGTGGCTGGGCAAGAAAGTCGTCGTGAACTACCGGAGCGGCGAGGCGGAGGATCATCTCCAGACGTGGCCGCGCACCTCGGTGCCCACCCTGCTCCGCGCGGACGCGGTGGTGACTCCGTCGGGCTACCTCGTCGACGTGTTCTCGCGGTTCGGCGTGCCGGCGGAATCGATCGCCAACTTCGTCGATCCAGCGTCGGTGCGGTATCGGAGGCGCGAGGCGCTGCGCCCGGTGTTCCTGTCGAACCGCAACTTCCAGGCGCTGTACAACGTGCCGTGCGTGCTGCGTGCGTTCGCGATCATCCAGCGCCGGCTCCCCGAAGCGCGGCTGATCGTGATCGGCGACGGGCCCGAGCGCGAGCAGGTGCACGCCGTCGCGCGCGAGCTCGGGTTGGCGAACGTGAAGTTTCTCGGCGCGGTACAGCCGACCGAGATGGGTCGATGGTACGACGAGGCCGACGTGTACCTCAACGCGTCGGACATCGACAACATGCCGAACTCCATCATCGAGGCGTTCGCGTGCGGACTTCCCGTGGTGACGACGCGCGCGGGCGGGATTCCGTACGTCGTCGAGCACGAACGGAACGGGCTGATGGTGGACTGCGGAGACCACGAGGCGCTGGCGGCATCGGCGCTCCGGCTGCTGGACGAGCCCGCGCTCGCGCAGCGGGTCATCGCCGAGGGGCTGAGCGACGTGAAGCGCCAGTACACGTGGGATGCGGTGGGCGACCGCTGGGACGCGCTGTACCGGCGGCTGGTCGGCGCGGGAGCGAGCGAGGTGGGAGCACGGGACGCATCCCGCGCGGGCACGCCTGCCGTCGAACGAGCGGACGCCTCCACGGTGGCAGAGGCGAGCCTCCGGTGAGGCGCGGGGTGGTCCTGCCGGAAGACGGCACCGCCAGACGGCGGAGCGCGGCGACGCTGCCGGGCGAGCTGCGCGTGCGCGGCCAGCAAGCGCTGTCGCAGATCGGAGAGCGGGTGGGTCTCGCGCTCGGCGGCGGTTCGGCGCGCGCCGCGACGGGGCCGCGCGGAGTGACGCGCGCGCTGCGCGGCGATCCCGCGCGCATCCTCGCTGCCGCGCGACAGCAGCTCGCGGTCGGCGTGGTGCCCGGGCTTCGCAACGTCTCGTCGACCGTCGCGACGCTGCGGCGCGCGCGACCCGAAGCCGAGTCGAGCACGCGGCGCCGCGCCGATCGCGCCGTGGACGGTGTGTTCGATCTGCTCGGACACGAGCGTGTCTCGTTCGGCAGTCCGATCGACTGGCATCGCGATCCATCGACCGGAACGCGGGCGCCGAGGAAGCACTGGAGCCGGATCGACTACCTGGATCCGAAGACGGTAGGCGACTACAAGCTGCTGTGGGAGGTCAACCGCCACCAGCACTTCGTCACGCTCGGCCAGGCGTACGCGTACTCGCGCGACTCGCGCTACGCCGACGCATTCGTGTCGCAGCTCACGAGCTGGATTCACGAGAACCCGCCGCGCGTCGGCGTGAACTGGGCGAGCAGCCTCGAAGTCTCGTATCGGGCGATCTCGTGGCTCTGGGCGCTGCAATTGTTCGCGGACGCGCCTCAGCTCACCGACCAGGTGCTGAGCCTCGCGCTCGAGTCGCTGCGACGACATGGCGCGCACGTCGCGCGCTATCTCTCGACGTACTACAGCCCGAACACGCACCTGACCGGCGAAGCGCTCGGCCTCCTGTATCTCGGCTCGGCGCTGCCGCTGTTCGAGTCGGCGAGCCGATGGCGCACGCTCGGTTGGGACATCCTGCGCGAGCAATTGTTCCGGCAGGTGAGAAAGGACGGCACCTACTTCGAGCAGGCGTTGTACTACCACCGCTACACGGCGGACATCTTCCAACACGCGCTGGTGCTCGCCGATGCGAATGGCTGGCCGCGCGACACGGCGATGTGGGAGCGCGCGGAGCGCCTCGCCGAGTTCCTCGTGCATGCGGTGCACCCCGACGGCACGGTGCCGCTCGTGGGCGACGACGACGGTGGCCGCCTGATGCGGCTCGACGGGCTCGCGACGCGCGACGCGCGGCCGACGCTCGCGACGGGTGCGGCACTGTTCGGGCGCAGCGACATGCGGTGTGTCGCCGGCGATGCAGTAGAGGAATGCCTCTGGCTGCTCGGCGAGAAGGGCGCGGCGTCGCTCGCCACCACGCCGCCGGTCGCGCCATCGGGCGGGTCGCGCGCGTTCGCGGACGGCGGCTTCTACGTGATGCGCGACGGATGGGGGCCGAGCGCCACGTGGGCGCTGATCGATGGTGGTCCGCATGGCTCGCTCAACTGCGGGCACGCGCACGCGGACGCGCTGTCGATCGAGCTCGCCGCCGGTGGACGGACGATTCTCGCCGACGGTGGAACGTTCAGCTACACGGGGGTGCCGCGTGAGGAGTTCCGCTCCACCTCGTGGCACAACACCGTCACGGTCGACGACGAGAGCTCGTCGCTGACGGGCGGTCTGTTCCACTGGCGCAGCGTCGCGAGAACCACGACGCACGAGTGGACCACGACGGACGCGTACGACTTCTGGCGCGGCTCACAGGACGGCTACGCGCGACTCCTGGATCCAGCGGTGCACGAGCGCAGCGTGCTGCTGCTGCACGGCCGGTACTTCGTGGTCCTCGACGTCGTCGCGGTGGCGCAGTCGCACCGGTGGGCGACCCACTGGCACTGCGCCCCTGATCTGACCCTGCGCGCGGCGGGAACGGCCGATGTGCAGGTCGTAGATCCGTCACGGGACGACGCGACGCTGCTGCAGCTCATCACGATCGGCGAGGGCCGGCTCGAGACTGGCCAGTCGTGGCGGTCCGAGGCGTATGGGGTGAAGCGCGAGGCGCCGAGCGTCTCCTACAGGTCGACGGGAAGCGGACGGCAGAATGCGGTGACCGTGCTCGTGCCCGGTACCGCGCATGGTCGTCTGCTGTCGGCGGGCGGAACGGGGGCCGAGGTGGTCGGACCCACGTTTCAGGACACCGTGCTGCGACGCGGCGAGGCCGCGACTCTGGAAGTGGGCGGCCTCTCCACCGACGCAGCGTGCGCGATCGTCGCGGGACGAGGCGACGGGGTCGCGGACCGCGTCTATCTTTTGGGAGCGAGCGTGGTGGAGGGCGCCGGTCTGGCGCGCGTACGGATCGCGCCCGGGGCGCTGTTCACGGCTCGCTTCGAGCTCGGCCGATGGGTGGCCGAGTCGCCTTCGCTTCGCTCTTCAGGGCAGGACTGACGACATGTGCGGCATCTGCGGCATCGCGATCCCCGATAGCTCTTCGCGCTCAATCGACGAGGGGGCGTTCACGCGGCTGCGCGACACGATCGCGCACCGCGGCCCGGATGGCGTGGGCGTGTTCATGGAGCGCGGCGTTGCGCTCGGCCACCGGCGTCTGAGCATCGTGGATGTCGCGCACGGCCATCAGCCGATGGCGAGCGACGACGGCGCGCTGCAGATCGTGTACAACGGCGAGGTGTTCAATCATCCCTCGTTGATGGCGCGGCTGCAGTCGGAGGGAGTGCAGTACAAGACCCACTGCGACACCGAGACGGTGATCCGCATCTTCGAGCGGCGTGGTGAGGCGACGCCGGAAGAGCTGCGCGGCATGTTCGCGTTCGCGGTGTGGGACCGCCGGTCGCGGACGCTCACGCTCGCGCGCGACCGCTTCGGCGTGAAGCCGCTCTATTACGCGCTGCTCGACGACGGGACGCTGGTGTTCGGCTCGGAGATGAAGGCGATCCTCGCCAGCGGCATGGTGTCCGCGGCGGTGAACGAGGACGCGCTGCCGGACTACCTGGCCAACCACGCGACCACCGGCGAGAGCACCCTGCTCGCGGGAATCAAGCGCCTGCTGCCGGGCCATACGCTCGTGTGGCAGGACGGGAAGATCCGCACGCGGATGTACTGGGATCTGCAGTTCGAGGCGCAGGCGGAGGAGACGCGCCCGGACCAGGAGCTCATCGCCGAGTATGGGGAGCGGCTGAAGGAAGCGGTGCGGCTGCGCCTCATGGCCGACGTGCCGCTCGGCGCGTTCCTCTCTGGCGGCATCGATTCGGCGACGATCACGGCGCTCATGAGCCAGCTCGTGGACGAGCCGATCAAGACCTTCTCGGTGGGATTCGCGGAGCGCGAGGCGAACGAGCTGGCGTACGCGCGGATCGTCGCGAAGAAGTTCAGGACGGATCACCACGAAGTGCTCGTGTCGCCGGAGCAGTTCTTCGACGCGCTGCCCGCGCTCGTGTGGCACGAGGACGAGCCGATCGCGCATCCGTCGAGCGTGGCGCTGAACTTCGTGTCGCGGCTGGCCGCGGAGCGAGTGAAGGTGGTGCTGACCGGCGAAGGCAGTGACGAGACCCTCGCGGGCTATGCGCGATACACGAAGACGATCATGAACATGCGGCTGGGCGGCGCGTACCACGCGGCCACCCCGTCGGCGTTTCGGTCGATGGTGCGCACCGGCATCGAGGCGCTGCCGGCGTCGCGCACGCGGCAGCGCGCGCTGCGGACCTTTCTCGCGAGGCCGGCGACGCTCGAGGCGCTGTACCTCGACAACTTCGCCGTGTTCAACCGCGAGCAGCAGCGCGGCCTCCTCTCGCCCGCGCTGCGGCGCCGGCTCGCGACCGACGACCCATACGCCACGGCGACCGCGCTGATGGCCGGCTCGGATGCGAAGTCGCTGCTCGACCGTCTTCTGTACGTGGACACCAAGACCTACCTGCACGAGCTGCTCATGAAGCAGGACCAGATGAGCATGGCCGCGTCGATCGAGAGCCGGGTGCCCTTCCTGGATCATCCGCTCGTCGAGTTCACGGCCCGGCTGCCGGAGCGCTTGAAGATTCGCGGTGGAACGACGAAGTACATCCTTCGGGAGGCGATGAAGGACGTGCTGCCGTCGGAGATTCTCACGCGCGGGAAGATGGGGTTCCCCGTGCCGATCGGCGCGTGGTTTCGCGGGGCATACCGTGGGATCATCGACACGCTCGTGCTCTCACCGAGGGCGCTGGGTCGGGGGCTGCTAGACCCTGACGCGATCCGCACGCTCGTGTCCCGCCACGCGGCCGGCGAGGACCACAGCGAGCGTCTCTGGTCGCTGGTCAATCTCGAGATCTGGCACCGGGTCGTCGTGGACGGCGAGCCCGCCGAGCAGCTGCACCTTCTCTGAACGGCGACGCCCGGCCGACACGAATGCACATCCTCTGGCTGAAGAACGAGCTCCTGCATCCGCTGGACAAGGGAGGCCGCATCCGCACGTACGAGATGCTGCGCCGCCTGCGCGACCACCACCGGGTGACGTACATCGCGCTCGACGACCACACGAGCACCGAGGAGCAGCGCGCGAGCGCGCTCGAGTACTGCGACGAGCTCGTGCTCGTCCCGTGGCGTGACGCGCCGCTCGCCGGCGCGCGCCGCGGCGCCGCGATCCTGGCGAACGTGTTCTCGCCGCTGCCGTTCGCGGTGTCGCCCTATCGCGCGAAGGCGATGACGGACGCGATCCGCGCGCGCTGCGGAACGCAGGCCGGCGCCGATCGCGCCGACGTCGTCGTGTGCGACTTCCTGATCCCGGCGCTCAACGTTCCCGAGGGGCTGCCCTGCCCCGTCGTGCTGTTCCAGCACAACGTGGAGGCGATGATCTGGGAGCGGCGCACCAAGGTCGCGAGCAACCCCGTGCTGAAGGCGTACATGGGCGAGCAGTGGCGGCGCATGAAGCGGCTGGAGCGAGAGCAGTGCCTTCGGTTCGATCACGTCGTCGCCGTGTCGCCCGAAGATGCCGCGGTGTTCCGCGAGCAGTACGGTGTGCGCAACGTGTCGTCGGTTCCAACCGGGGTGGACACGGATTTTTTCCGTCCGTCCGGGATCGTGGCGCAACGCTCGGCGAACATCGTGTTCACCGGCTCGATGGACTGGATGCCGAACGAAGACGGGATGGCGTGGTTCGTCGACGAGATCCTGCCGACGATCCGGCGCGAGGTGCCCGATGCGACGCTGACGATCGTCGGGCGCAGACCGTCCGCGAAGGTGCGAGCGCTGGCCGAGGGCCGGCCGTACGTGACGATCACCGGCACCGTCCCCGACGTGCGGCCCTTCCTCGAGGAGGCGGCGGTGGTCGTCGTGCCCCTCCGCATCGGCGGCGGCACGCGCATCAAGATCTACGAGGCGATGGGAATGGAGCGCGCGGTCGTGTCCACGACGATCGGAGCCGAAGGGCTCGATGTGCGGGACGGCGAGCACATCCTCCTCGCCGACGATCCGTCGAGCTTCGCCGCCTCGCTCGTCTCTCTCTTGCGCGATCCGGCTCGCGCGGCCGCCATCGGCCAATCCGCCGCCTCACAGGTACGCACCCACTTCGGCTGGGCATCGGTCGCCGAGCAGTTCGCCGAACGCTGTTCCGCCGCCGCCGCATCCGCATCGCGCCGGCCGATCCCCGCCATGTCCATGAGCTCTTGATGAACACCACTGTCAGTGTATTCGGTCTCGGCTACGTCGGCTGCGTCTCCGCAGCCTGCTTCGCGAAGGAGGGCCACTCCGTCGTCGGAGTGGATGTCAGCAAGGCGAAGGTCGACATGATCAACTCGGGGAAGAGCACCATTCTCGAGGTGGGGATCAGCGAGCTGGTCGCCGAGATGGTCGGCTCGGGCCGGCTTCGCGCCACGACCGACGTGGGCGACGCGGTGCGCTCGTCGACCGTCTCGCTCATCTGCGTGGGCACGCCGAGCCGTTCGAACGGCAGCCTCGATCTGCAGTACATCGAGCGCGTGTGCTCCGAGATCGGCGCGACGCTCAAGGACATCGACCGCTGGCACACCGTCGTGATCCGGAGCACGGTGCTCCCCGGCACGGTGGATGGCACGGTCATCCCGGCGCTGGAGAAGGCCTCGGGCAAGAAGTTCGGCGTCGACTTCGGCGCCTGCAGCAACCCCGAGTTCCTGCGCGAAGGGTCGTCGATCAAGGACTTCTACGCCCCGCCGTTCACGCTGATCGGCGCGCACGACACGCGCAGCGCCGACGAGGTCCGCGCGCTGTACAAGGGGATCGCCGCTCCGGTGCACGTCGCGGCGATGGGCGTGGCCGAGACGGTGAAATACGCGTGCAACTCGTTCCACGCGGTGAAGGTGACGTTCGCCAACGAGATCGGCGGCGTCTGCAAGGCGGTGGGCGTGGACAGCCACGAGGTGATGCGGATCTTCTGCGAGGACACGAAGCTCAACATCTCGCCGGCGTATCTGCGGCCGGGCTTCGCGTTCGGCGGCTCGTGCCTGCCGAAGGACGTGCGGGCGCTGAGCTACAAGGCGCGCCAGCTGGACGTGGACACGCCGATGATCGCCGCGGCGCTCGAGAGCAACAAGAAGCTGATCGACCGCGCGTACAACACGATCCTCGGCACTGGCGCGCGCAAGATCGGCATCCTCGGCATGTCGTTCAAGGCGGGCACGGACGACCTGCGCGAGTCACCGATGGTGACGCTGATCGAGATGTTGATCGGCAAGGGAATGGACGTCGCCGTGTTCGACCGCGACGTGTCGAGCGCCAACCTGATCGGCTCCAACCGCGAGTACATCGAGAAGGAGATCCCGCACATCTGGACGCTCGTGGACGACTCGATGGACCGGGTGGTCGAGCGCTCGGAGGTGGTGGTGATCGGGAACGGCACCCCCGCGTTCAAGAACGTGGAGAAGCAGCTCGGGAACGGGAAGATCGTGCTCGACCTCGTTCGCATGTTCGGCGACAAGCTCTCGGACGGCAAGCAGTACCACGGCATCAATTGGTAGTCGCGCGCGCGCGGCGGAACAGGGACAGAGACCAGTGAACGCGATCACGTTCTATCGCGTGGGCAATTGGGCGCACCGGAAGGGGATTCCGGTGCTGCCCAAGATCTGGTACCGGCTCACCTACCTGATCTACAACTGCTCGATCGAGCCGAGCGCCGAGATCGGCGCCGGGTGCACGTGCACGCACATCGGCGTGGCGGTGGTGATCCACGCGCACGCGAAGCTCGGCCGCAACGTGGAGATCGCGCAGGGCGTCACGATCGGCGGGCGCGGCAAGACGGTCGACGACGGGGGCCCGCCGAGAGTCGGCGCGCCGACGATCGAGGACAACGTCTACATCGGCCCGGGCGCGTGCGTGCTCGGCCCGATCCACGTGGGCGAGGGGGCGATCATCGGCGCCAATGCCGTCGTGATCAAGGACGTGCCCGCGCGCGCGGTGGTGGGCGGCGTGCCGGCGAAGATCCTCAAGTTCACCGACGGACGCTTCAAGTCCGACTGAGCGCCGCCACCGACGGCCGGACGTGGCGATCGGGTGTGATGGCGCAGCCGCCGCTCGACATCCAGGATGTGAAAGCGGGCCGCGTCTGATCGACGCGGCCCGCTCTCGTTGTAGAAGGTGCCGCCAGGCTTACGGGGCCACCACCGCGCCCGCCGTCGCCGCTTCCACCTGATCCACGTCGGCGCCGATCTCACGGCTGTCGTAGCCCTTGTTCAGGTACGCACTCGAGCTGCTGAGGTGATAGTCGCCCGCCGCGAGGTTGGCGAATCCGAGGTTGCCCAGTCCCGCCGCGAACCAGTTGCCGGACGGATAGGCTGCCGGCGTGGCATTGCCGGTGATCGCGTTGTTGGTGACCAGGAAGCCCGGCGCGAAGATGTTGAGCGAGCCCAGGCCTTCCGCCGTGCCGCCGCCCTTGATGCCGTAGCCGCCGCGCACCAGGACGTTGGAGTGGACGACCAACCGGCTGACCGCCGGCGGGCCGGCGAGCAGCACCATGAAGGCACCGCCGCCGCCAGCGCTCGTGACCGTGTTGTGCTTCATCACGATGTCGGACAGGTTGCCGATGAGCTGCAGCGTGTGTCCGTCGCCGACGTACGGCCCGACGTTGATGTTCTCGAGCACGTTGTCGGTGATGACGATGCGTGCGGCGGGGATCGCGGGCAGTCCTGACGGGTTCGCCGCCAGGTTGAACGCGTTGCCCGTGTTGCGAATCTTGTTGTACCGGATCGTGATGTCCGCGGACTGGGTCCACGGGTTGTCGTTGTTCTGGTTCTCGGACTTCAGGATGAAGGCGAAGCCAGCCTGCGCATCGGCCCAGTTGTTCTCGAACACGTTGCCCTCGACGAGCAGGCGCTTCACGTGCTTGGTCTCGAGCAGATTCTTCACCTGCCACACGTTCTTCCACGCGAGCGGGCGCATGATGTGGTTGCCGCGCAGCGTGATGTCCGAGGGCGTCTGGTTGGTGATGGTCGCCGTGCCGCCGCCGAACGCCACCACCTCGTGACCCGCCTCGAGATGGTTGTTCTGAATGAGGTACGGTCCGGTGCCGTTCCACCCGACGATCGCCTGTGAATCGCCGCCGTTGCTGTGACAGTCGCCGAACCACGAGTCGACCGCGGCCGACGTCGCGCTGTTGAGCATCAGGCAGCGCTTCACCTCGAGCGTGCTCGAGCCGTGCACGTAGCTGCGATCGATGATGAGATCGTGCGCGATGGACGCGACGGTGTTCTGCGAGTACGACGCATCACCGAAGCGGATGAGCGCATTGATGTCCACCGCGGACGACGTCGCGCTGATGTCGACGCCAGTGAAGCGGTAATGGTGCGCGCCGAGGTTCGTCGTGAGGACCGACATGGAGTTCGGCGTCTGGATCTTGGCGAGATTGGCCGAGGCCGCGCGAGTCGGGGTCATGCGCGTGCCCGGAGCGCCGATCGCGGGATCTGGCACATCGGTGCGGATGACGATCCAGCCCGAGCCGCTCGTCTTGTCCGGCAGCGTGAAGTTGCCGACGTAGCTGGCGCCGGGCGCGAGCAGGAGCTCGTCGCCGAGCTGCGCCTGATTGATCACGATCTGGAGGTTCGCGCCGGCCGGCACGTGCACCTGACGCGTCATGGCCGGATAGGTGGTGGCCACCGACAGCCGCGGGAGCTCGGCGGGCGTTGCGGAACCGTTCGTCGGTCCCGTCGGGACCGGAACGGTCGGTGTGGTCGGAGTCGTGGGAGTGGTCGGGGTCGTCGGCGCGGTGGCCGAGTCGAGCACCGTGAGAGCGATCGTGCGCACCACCGTATCGGCGTGAGCGGTGATGGTCGCGGTACCGACGCCGCGTCCCGTCACCAGACCCGCGGACGTGATCGTCGCCTTGCTCGTCGGGGACGACGACCAGGTGATCGGAACGTTGGTGATCGTCGCGCCGTTCTTGTCCTTCACCACACCGATGATCTGGGTGAGCTGACCGATCTTGATCGTCGTCGGGTTCGCGCTGAGCACGACGTTCGTGATGACCGGCGCCGGCACCGAGGACGTGAAGACGACACTACCCGTCTTGCCGCCCGCGCTGGCCGTGATCGTGACCGAGCCGGCCTTGATCGAAACGATCAAGCCCGCGTTGTCGACGGTGGCGACGTCCGCGTCGGACGACACCCACGCGACTGCGCGCCCCGTGAGGACCGCGCCGGTGGAGTCCTTCAGCACGGCCTTGGCCTGCGAGCTCTGACCGACGAGCACCGGCGACGCCGTCAGCGACACCACCACGGACGCGACGGACGCCACGGGCGTCGGCGGCGCGGTGACGGTGAGCGTGACGCTCCCGGACTTGCTGCTCGACGCCGCCGTGACCGTCGTCGAACCGGTCTTCAGAGCGGTGACGAATCCAGTGGCGCTCACCGACGCGATCGACGGATCGGCGACCGTCCATACGATGGTGCGTCCGGTGAGCACGTTGCCCGATGCATCCTTCAGCGTGACGTTCGACTGCGTCGACTGACCAACCTGCACACTCGGCGCATTCAGCGTGATGCCGACCGTCGCCACCGCAACAGGAGCCGACGGCACCTTCTGCGAACCGACTTCGATCGTGACGACCGTCTTCTTGCTCTCGAGCTTCGCCGTGATGTCGGCGCGACCGGCGGCGAGCGCGACGACCAGACCATCGGACGTGACGTTCACCGCGCTGGGGTTGCTGCTGGTCCACGTCACCGCGCGGCCAACGGCCGGAGCTCCGTAGACATCGAGGTACTTGGTCGTGAGCTGGAGCTTGTCGCCGATCGCGAGCGCCGCGTTCTCAGGCGACACCACGATCGTGGCGACCGGCTTCGGCATGACCTTCACGTTCGTCTTGCCGAACTTTCCATCGACGCGGAGCATCACGTCGGACACGCCGAGCGAGCGGCCGGTGACGGTAGCGTCGCCGGTGAGTGGCGCGATGGTCGGCTCGGTCGACGTCCATTCGACGTCGTGCTTGTTGAGGTCGACGGCGTTGCCATCCGTGTCCGTCACGCGGAACGGGAGCTGTACCGATTCGCTCACGCTGATCGCGAGCGTGTCGGCGTCCAAGGTGACGTCACGAACGCTCGGCTTCACCGTGACCGTCGTCGCGGCAGTCGCACCTCGGCTCGTGACCGACACGAGCGTCGAGCCGGACTTGATGGCGAACACCTCGCCTGTCTGGGTGACGATGGCGACGTTGGTGTCCGAGCTGGTCCACACGGTCGCCGCCGAGTTGCCAAGAGTCGGAGGAACGATGGCCGTGAGCTGCATCGACTCGTCGACCTGCAGCGTATCGGCTTTCCGCGCCAACGCGATCGGCGTCGAGCCTGGCGTGGCTGGTGTGGTGGGGCTGCCGGGAGCTGTGCTCGGGGCGTCTGTGGGCTTCTCTCCACATCCCGCGACAATCAGCGAAAGCGCGACCATGGCGGTCGCGCCACTCCACGTGTGACGACGCATGCTTCCCTCCGAAGGACTCGTTCGGCGGCCCGACTAGCGTAGCGCGATGCTCTGCGCGTTAGCCTCGTGGCTTTGCGTCCCCGGCTTTCGCAGGGTTTGCCTTTGTCGCGATCCCTCTTCAGAGGGAGGCGATCCTGCCGGTCAACTGCTCTGGTGAATGAGACGTGAGGTTACCAACGACACGAACAAGCTGACATCACTGCTCGAAGCGATACGGCACGTACCGGTATTCGCGCTGCTCGATTCGACTACCATGCTTGCCGCGCGCGATGCGATCATCGGCATCGCTGACGTACGAACGACGAGGAACTCACCCGTGGGTCACGCGCGTACGCAGATGTTTCCCGAAGAGGAAACGAAACGCGCGTAACTGATGTGCCAGTGCTGCTGGAGGCGGGCCGCAGACCGATCCGAACGACGGTCCGGTATGCGGGGTTGCGTGATCCTATCGACTCCGAATCGCGCCGTCTGTGCGGTTCATCACACCGAATCCGGGAGTGCGTCAGGACAGGCGGAACACACCGATTTCGCGCGCCGTCACAGCGCGATCACCGCTCCGCGAGTCGACGTGGTTGTTCTGGATCAGGAACGGAAGTGGGTATTCGCGCGCGGCAAAGTGGGCACGCCGACGAGCCGAGGGGAATGGGCACCCTCGGCGATCGACGTCACGACTCAGCCAGCCGCGAACGCGGAGGCGATGATCGTCTGCGCTTCGGCCTGGATGCGGCGGAGATGCGCCTCGCCCTGAAAGCTTTCGGCGTAGAGCTTGTAGACGTTCTCGGTGCCGGACGGCCGAGCGGCAAACCAACCGCTCTGCGTCATCACCTTCAGACCGCCGATCGGCGCGCCGGCGCCCGGCGCGGCGGTGAGCTTCGCGATGATCGGCTCACCCGCGAGCTCACGCGCGGTAACCTGCTCGGGCGAGAGCTTCGAGAGAATGCGCTTCTGCTCCGGCGTGGCCGGGGCGTCGATGCGCTCGTAGACCGGCGCGCCGAACTCACTCGTCAGTGCGGCGTAGAGCTCACCTGGATCGCGGCCGGTGACCGCGGTCATCTCAGCGGCGAGGAGCCCGAGGATCAGCCCATCCTTGTCGGTGCTCCACGCGCTGCCGTCGCGCCGGAGGAACGACGCACCGGCGCTCTCCTCACCGCCGAAGCCGAGCGTGCCGGCGATCAGTCCGTCGACGAACCACTTGAATCCGACCGGCACCTCGACGAGCCTGCGGCCGAGCCTCGCCGCGACGCGATCGATCATGCTGCTGCTGACGATGGTCTTGCCGACGCCAGCGCCGGCGGGCCATCCCGTGCGTCGCTGGAACAGGTAGTCGATCGCGACCGCGAGATAGTGGTTGGGATTGAGGAGCCCCGCGCTCCGCGTGACGATGCCGTGCCGATCGTGATCGGGGTCGCACGCCCACGCGACGTCGAAGTCGTTGCGCAGCGCGATCAGTCTCTGCATCGCGTACACCGACGAACAGTCCATCCGGATCTTTCCGTCCCAGTCCACGCTCATGAAGCGGAAGGTCGGATCGACGATGCTGCTCACGACGGTGAGCGGCAGACCATAGCGCTCGGCGATGAGCCCCCAATAGGCCACCCCTGCTCCGCCGAGCGGATCGACACCAAGGCGCAACGAGGAGCCGCGCAGCACGTCCATGTCGATGACGGCGCCGAGATCGGAGACGTAGCCCTCGCGATAGTCGTGGCGATGGGTCGTGGATGCCTCGCGTGCGCGCGCGAGCGTGACGCGCTTCACGCCGCGCAGCCCGTCGGCCAGCAGCTCGTTCGCGCGGCGCTCGATCCATCCCGTGGCGGTCGTGTCGGCGGGCCCGCCGTTGGTGCCGTTGTACTTGAAGCCTCCGTCCTCCGGCGGGTTGTGCGACGGCGTGATCACGATGCCATCGGCGAGTCCCGAGGTGCGACGCGCGTTGTAGCCGAGGATGGCGTGGGAGACGGCGGGAGTCGGGGTGTAGCCGTCCTGCGCATCGATCATCACGTCGACGCCGTTCGCGGCGAGCACCTCCAGCGCGCTTCCGAACGCCGACTCCGAGAGCGCATGGGTGTCGATGCCCATGAAGACCGGACCGTCGATGCCCTGCTCTCGGCGGTACTGGCAGATGGCCTGGGTGACCGCCAGGATGTGCGACTCCGTGAACGCGCTGGTGAGCGACGATCCGCGGTGGCCGGAGGTGCCGAAGGCGACGCGCTCTTCCCGTCGCGCCGGATCGGGGTGTGCAGTGTAGTACGCTGAGACGAGGCGCGGGATGTTGGCCAGCATCGAAGGATCGGGCAGCTTGCCCGCACGAGGATCGACCGTCATCTGATCTCCCTGTCTATGGCGGCGGACCGCAGGCGCGCGGGTCCACCTCTTGAACTAGCGTTGGCCCAGCCTGATCTCCGGAGCCGCAATGCCACACCAATCTGCCGCAGGGGGCACGCCATTGGCGACCACCCGCCGCGGCGTCGCCATCCTGTTAGTGCCCCTGGCGCTCCTGGGATGCAACCGCGAGCAGAAGTCGACCGCCACGGCGTCCGCGCCGCCGGACGTGGGGGCACCCGCTCCGGCTCCGGTCCCATTGTCGCGATTCAGCGTGCCGCTGGAGTACGACGTCACTGCGGTGCTGCGCCTCGTGGACCAGGTGGTGCCGAAGACGTTCGGCTCGATGGACAGCGTGAAAGCCATCAACGGGGACGACCGGAAGCACTATGCGTTCGAAGCGACGCGCGGGCCGTTCACCGCGTTCGCGACGGGCCGGGAGATGCACCTGCGCGCGACGCTCGCGTACGCCGCACGTGGCTACTACAAGCCGCCGATCGGGCCGACGATCAGTGCCGGATGCGGAGGGAAAGACGAGCGGCCTCGGATCGTGCTCGAGCTGGCGACGCCGCTCTCCCTCACACCGGACTGGCATCTCGTGTCGCACGCGCGGCTCGTGAAGATCGAGCCGGCGACGACCGAGCAGCGCGACCGGTGCGACGTAGGCATCCTTCATACCGACGTCACCGACCGCGTGCTCGACGCGGCGAAGTCGGCGCTCGCCAAGCAGCTCCCGGCAATCGACAAGAAGGTCGGGAGCGTGAGCCTCGAAGGTCACGTGAACGACTGGTGGAAGATGCTCGCTCGGCCGATCCCGCTCACGAAGGGGGTGTGGCTCACGCTCCAGCCGGAGCAGCTTCGGATGGGCAAGGTGAGCGGCGAGGCGAAGGTGCTGACCGTGCCGGTGACGCTCGACGCGCGACCCCGCATCGTGACGGGGACGGAGGCGCCGGCGACGACCCCGGGCGGCCCACCGCCGCTGGCCAAGGACACGATGTCGAACGGCTTCCGGATCGCGATCGAGGGGCTCGTGGACTACGGCACGGCGAATCGTGCGCTGACCTCGGCGCTGGCGCACCGGAAGCTGACGAAGGCGGGGCGCACGGTGACGGTTCAGGACGTGACGGTGCTGCCTGCATCGCGGGGACGGCTGCTGCTCGAGCTCTCGTTCTTCGGCGACGCCTCGGGCCGGCTGCGACTGGTCGGTACGCCGAAGTACGACGCGCAGCGCGGCGAGGTGAGCGTGCCCGATCTGGACTACGATCTCGAGACGGAGAGCAAGATCGTGAACGCCTACGAGTGGCTGAAGTCGGACGATCTGCGCGCGATGATGCGAGAGAAGGCGCACCTGGACGCGGCGCCGGCGCTCGCGAAGGGTCGTGAGCTGCTGTTGAGCGGCTTGAACCGGAAGCTCGGCGACGCGGTCACGCTGTCGGCGACGGTAGATTCGGTTGCCGTGAACGGGCTGTACGTAACGCGCGACGGGATGGTGCTGCGCGCGGAGGCGACTGGTCAGGCGCGGGTGGCGGTGAAGCAGAAGTGAGGTGCGGCCGGCGACGGCGCACGAGGCTGTCGGGGGTTCGGAGGGATAGTGTGCAGTACCCAGTACTCTGGTGCAGGGTACCTGTGCCGTGTACGCCGGATTCGGCACGCACCACGAGCTTCGTTTGGCGCGACGATCTCGCGCCGAGCAGGCCGTACAAGGTTCGAGTAGGGGGTACGACTGCGTACTCTGTACTGCTGGGAATCCGCTGGTACTGGGTCGAAAGTCTAGCGCTGCGAGGCCTACCTTCCCGGTTCGCGAACTCGTGACGCCTCGCGTGACTGAACTTCGACGGGTCGCGCGGCGCCCTCGCCCAGGGCGGCACGTCCACCGTTCTCCGACAGGACGCGGGTGATGAACCGCTGGCCCTCGCCGATTCGCTCGACTTCGACGGCGATCGACTCGACGGCCTGATCGAGTTGGGCGAAGCGCTCCACGATGTCGTGGGGCAGCGCGGTCGCGATGGCGGCGCCGCGGCGCCAGATGCGGCGGGCGTAGGCGATGGAGATGGGAAAGATCGCGACGAAGAGGAAGATTCCACCGAGGATGAACACCTCTTCGGGCGGCCCACTGCGCCCGGGTGGAGGGGGCGGCTCCACGACGGCACCCGGAACGGCGGCGGCGCTCGCGACCTGCGCGTCGACGGCGGCGATCTGCTTGTCGAGCGCCTCGATGCGCGCGTCGATCGCGGTCATCCGCTGCTGGAGCCCGACCTTGTCCGTCTGATCCATCCCATCGTTACGGAGCCAGGTGCCGACGTTGCCGCGCTCCTCACGCAGCGCCTCCATCTGGTTCTTCAGCTCCTCGCGCTGGTGCACGAGACCGCTGTAGACCGCCTGAGGGCTCGTGAGAATCTTTCCCTCCACCGTGACCTGACCCTTGATGCCCGGAGGCGGCGGCGGTGCGGGAACGTCTTGAGCTGGCATCGACAGATGGGGCAGAAGGATGCGACCGGTGCGCCGATCGTTCAGATGATGGGTGCGACCCACTCTACGCTATCGTCACGCGAGGCGTTTCACGAGAGGGGTGACGCGTGACTTGCCGTGCGCCCGGTGCCGACGCAGTTTCGCACGCTGGCGTGCCCGGTTCCCTCCGACCTTCCCTCCGCTCCGACCAGCATGTCCCGCCCCGTCACTGTTCTCCTGCTCTGCGCGTCGCTCGCGTCTCCCGCCGCGGCGCAGCGCGCCCAGCAATACAGCCTGCAGTCGCCCGACGCCACGATGACGGTGTCGGTCGAGGTGTCGGACCGCGTCCGCTACTCCGTGTCCAGTGGCGGAAAGTCGGTGATCGATCCGTCGCCGATCTCGGTCACCCTGGCCAGCGGGCGAGTGCTCGGACGAGAGGGGCTGGTGCCGGGGAGATCCACGCGGCAGGTGCGCGACAGCGTGCGTCCCGTGGCGCCGACGAAGAGCGCGGTGGTTCTCGATCGCTTCAACGAGCTGCGACTCCGGTTCGACGGCTACGACCTGGAGTTCCGCGCCTATAACGAAGGGGTCGCCTACCGCTGGGTGCTCGCGATGCCGGATAGCGTGACGATCGCGTCCGAGGAGGCGACGTTCGCCGTCGCCGGCAAGACGGAGGGGCTGCTCGGCATCGACACCACCTTCATGACCCACTACGAGCCGGCGTTCCATCGCGTGCAACTCGACACGCTGAGGAACGGGCGGCGAGGGCTGCTCCCGGCGCTCGTCGCGCTGCAAGGGGGGCCCAAGGTCGCGATCACCGAGTCGCAGCTCGAGGACTACGCGGGGATGTATCTGGTTGCCGGACCAGCCGACGGACCCGCGTTGGTCGGACTCTTTCCGCAGGCGGCGCTCGAGGAGAAGGCGGCGAACGACCGGAACGTGTTCGTCACCAAGCGCGCCGACTACCTGGCCCGCACCACCGGGCGCCGTTCGCTGCCGTGGCGCGTGATGATGATCGCGGACGAGGACCGGCAGCTGCTGCTGAACCAGATGGTCTACAACCTCGCCGCGCCGTCGCGCCTGACGGACGTGTCGTGGATCAAGCCAGGCAAGGTGCAGTGGGACTGGTTCAACAACCTGAACCTGCGCGGCGTGAGCTTCCGGGCCGGGGTGAACAACGACACGTACAAATACTTCATCGACTTCGCCGCGAAGAACGGCATCCCGTACATCGTGCTCGATGAAGGCTGGTACAAGCTCGGCGATCTGTTGACGCAGGCGCCGGGCATCGACGTTCCCGCACTGGTGCAGTACGGCGCGCCGAAGAACGTCGGCATCATCCTGTGGGCGACGTGGAGCACGCTCGACGCCCAGATGAAGCCGGCGCTCGACCAGTTCCAGCAATGGGGAGTGAAGGGAATCAAGGTCGACTTCATGCAGCGCGATGACCAGAAGGTGGTGAACTACTACTACCGCATCGCACGCGAGGCAGCGGCGCGTCATCTCCTGGTGGACTATCATGGCGCGCACAAGCCGGCCGGGCTCAATCGCACGTGGCCGAACGTGCTCACCTTCGAGGGGGTGCACGGCGCGGAGAACAACAAGTGGACGACGGACGTGACGCCGGAGCACAACGTCACCCTGCCGTTCACGCGAATGCTGGCCGGCCCGATGGACTACACGCCGGGCGCGATGCTCAACGCGCAGACGCGCGACTTCCGTCCGGTCTTCGACCGTCCGATGGCCCAGGGCACGCGCGCGCACACGCTCGCGATGTACGTCGTGTTCGAGAGCCCACTCCAGATGCTCGCCGACAGTCCGTCGGAGTACGAGCGCGAGCCGGAGTCGATGGAATTCCTGCGCGCGGTGCCGACGACGTGGGACGAGACGCGCGCCCTGGCGGGCGAAGCGGGCAGCCACGTGCTGCTGGCGCGCCGTCGCGGCGCGGAGTGGTTCGTCGGCGCGATGACGAATGGCACCGCGCGCACGCTGACGCTCGACCTCTCATTCCTCGGCGCCGGCTCGTTCACGATGGACGCCTGGGTGGACGGCATCAACGCGGACCGGAACGGGATGGACTACCGGAAGGAGAGTCGGCCCGTGACGGCAGCGGACAAGGTGGAGCTCAAGCTCGCGCCGGGAGGAGGGTTCGCGGCACGCATCCGGCGGGTGCAGTAGGAATCTCTGACGCTGCTGCGAGCAGCGGGTACCGAGTACCGGGTACCGTACGCTCGTACTTTCGTACGGCGTACGGCGACCCGGTCCGCTGGCAATCCTCAAAGATTGGACGCCACGTGGAGCTACTACCGCGCCGCCAGCAGCGTCCCGAGGTAGTTCCGGCTCGCCCTGATCGTGTCCACCGGGGCCGTCGTGTCGTCACGCTCGACGAAGGCGTAGCGCACGCCAGTGCGATTCGCCGCGTCCAGGACCTTCGACCAATCGATCACGCCGCTGCCCACATCGGCCATCGCCTTGGCCGGCGCCGCGGTGCTGTCCTTGAGATGGATCTCGACGATGCGACCCGGGTGACGCTCGAGGAAGCTCACCGGATCGGTGCCCGCCTTGTAGACCCAGTACAGATCCGCCTCGAACGAGACGAGCGCCGGGTCGGTGTTGGCCATCACGGTCTCGATCACCGGCGTCGACCCGCCGAGGGTGTCGAACTCGAAGTCGTGATTGTGGTGCGCGAAGCGAAGTCCCGCGCCTTTCGCCTGCGCACCGAACTTGTTGAGCAGCGCGGGAAATCCCTTGTAGAACTCCGGCGAGCGATGCGCCGGGTCGAGCCAGTTCAGCACCACGAACTCCTGCCCCAGCGTCTTCGCGGTCTGGAACACCGTGTCCGGACCACCCTCCAGCTCGGCCAGCCCGTAATGACCCGAGACCGTGCGGAGCCCGTGCTTGTCGAGGATCGCGCGAAGCTCGCTCGCACTCTTCCCGTAGAGCGAGTGCGTCTCGACGAGCTGGTAGCCCGCCGCCGCCACCGCGGCCAGCGTGCCGTCGAGGTCCTTCTCGGCGAGCGTGCGAACGGTGTAGAGCTGCAGCCCCACCTTGTTCAGCGGGAACTTGCCGCCGGACTGCGAGGCGCTCGGCGCGCCCGCGGCCGCGCCCGATGTCGCACAGCCGACGAGACTGCCGCTCCAGACCGCGGCGACACTGGCAGCGCTCGAGACCTTCAAGAATTTGCGGCGATCCATGTCAGATGTTCCTCGCTTTCAGCTCGCGAACGGCGTAGTCCACCGCGCGCGCCGTGAGAGCCATGTAGGTGATGGACGGGTTCACGCACGACGAGCTGGCCATCGCCGAGCCGTCGGTAACGAAGAGATTCGGGACGTCGTGCGCCTGGTTCCACTGATTGAGCGCGGACGTCCTGGGATCGCGTCCCATCCGTGCGGTCCCCATCTCGTGGATGCCGAGGCCCGGCTCGGCACCGAGACCGCCCGGCTTGTTGTCGTCGGTGCCGACGACGTTCTTGCAGCCCGCTGCCTCGAGCATCTCCACCGCGGACTGCTGCATGTCCTTGCGCATCGCGAGCTCGTTCGGACCCCAGCTGCAGTCGATGCGAAGGATCGGAATTCCGAACTCGTCGGTCCTGTCGGAGAGCGTCGCGAAATTCTCATGGCGAGGCAGCGCTTCGCCGAAGCCCGTCATGCTCATGAGCCATCCGCCCGCGTCGTGCAGTCGCCGCTTGAGCGCGACGCCAATCCCCTGGGTCGAGCCGCCGCGGCCCCATCCCTCGCGCGATGCGGCGCCCTGGTAGCCGAAGCCGCGCGCGAACTCCTTCTTGGTCGCCGCATCGCCGAGATTGCGGAAGCGCGGGATGTAGATCCCGTTCGGCCGGTTGCCCTGGTAGTAGTGATCGGCCAGCCCTTCGATGCGGCCCGACGCGCCCGCGCGGAAGTGGTGGTCCATCAGATAGTGACCGACGACGCCGCTCGAGTTGGCGATGCCGTTCGGGAAGGTCGACGACTTGGAGTTGAGCAGGATGCGCGTGCTGCCGAGCGTCGACGCGCAGAGGAAGACGACCTTGGCCTTGTACTCGCGCGCGGCCTTCGTGTTGGTGTCGATCACTCGCACGCCGGACACGCGATGCGACTTCGGATCGTAGACCAACGAGTGCACGATGGAATCGGGCAGCACGGTGAGCTTGCCCGTCGCCATCGCGGCCGGCAGCGTCGATGCCTGCGTCGAGAAGTACGAGCCGGTGGAGCATCCACGCTCGCACGGCCCGCAGTAGTGGCAGGCGGCGCGACCCTTGTGATCCTGGGTGAGGATCGCGACGCGGCCGATCGTCATGTGCCGGCCCTTGAAGTGCTTCTCGATGCCGGCCTTCACGTGCTTCTCGCCGGCGTTCATCTGCATCGGCGGCAGGAACTCGCCGTCGGGCAGGTGCGGCAGCCCGAGCTTCTCCCCGCTCACGCCGACGTGCTTCTCGACGTAGCTGTACCAGGGCGCGATGTCCTTGTACCGGATGGGCCAGTCGGGCGCGGTGCCGTCCTTGAGGTTCGCCTCGAAATCGAGGTCGCTCCAGCGGTACACCTGCCGGCCCCAGATGAGCGACTTGCCGCCGACCTGATCGCCCTGGATCCAGGTGAACGGCTTCGTCTCCTCGTACGGGTGCTTCGAGTCCTTCGTGAAGAACGGCTTGGTGGACTCGCGGAACTGGCCGGTGCGCGCCTGCACCTGATAGTCCTCCGCACCCTGCTTGTCCGGCGAGAGCCGCGCGTTGCGGAGCGGCATGTCCCACGTTGGCACGTGCTCGAACTTGTAGTCCGTGCGGTGCACCACCTCGCGGCCGCGCTCGATCATGAGCGTGCGCATGCCCTTCTCGGTGAGCTCCTTCGCGGCCCACCCGCCGGTGATGCCGCTGCCGATGACGATCGCGTCGTACTCGTCTTGTTGCATTCCAGTCATGTTCTGCGACTCGATGAGAGGAGCGTCAGGCCCACGAGTGGCCGATGCTGCGATAAGGGATGTCGCCACGATAGACGCCCATGGGGTTCACCTTGAGATCCTTCATGGCGCCGGCTTCGGAGGTGTAGTAGCCGAGCAGGGTCAGCTCCTTCATGCGGCGGAAGAACCAGCCCTTCTCGAGCTCTCGCCGCGCGGCGGGATCTCCACCTGCGTCGGCCGACGCGCGAGTGGGGTCGCTGATCGTCGCGCCGGTGCTGCTCTGCCGCGCGAGGGAGTCCTGCATCTTCTGGCGCTCGTTGTTGAGCGGCTCCGCCTTCTGCAGCACGCGCTGCGGCGGATACGACTCCTCGTCGAGCGCGGTGAGCAGCGCGACCTGCTGCGCCGACGTGGTCTTGAGGAAGGGCGCACCGTGCGCCTTCTGCGCGCGCGCGTCGATGTCGGCGAGCCCGCTCAGGAAACGCTGACGCTCGGCTCCGGCGTAGTAATCGGTGAGGATCGCGTCCACGAACCGCTCGACGCCGGCGTCGCGGGCGCCCGGGGTATCGGTTCTCGGGATGATGTGCTCCGCGAGCGCGGCCACCAGCTCGAGCTGCTGCGCGGAGAGCGTCTTCCCCGCCCAGTGCGGCGAGGGGGTGAGCCATGCCGTGCTGCTCTGCGCGCCCGCGATCGTCGACGCGGCGAGCGTACCTCCGAGCAGGAGCGCGGTGCGCGCGAGCGCTTCGCGCCGCGTGATGTCGTTGCCGTTGCTCATCTACCGTCTCGTGATGAAAGAATGAAGTCGGCGCGCATCAGGGGAGCACGCGGATCTTCATGTTGCGGATCGCCAATGCGCCTTCGTGATCGCCCTGAATGCCGATGTGCCCGCGCTCTTCGCGGCCGTACCGGGGCGCCGTCGCGAACTTGCTCGCCTTGAGCTTCGCCTCCCAATCGGGGCTGCCGAGCTCGTACTCGACGACCTTCTTTCCGTTGAGCCAGTGCTCGACGTGCTTGCCGTTCACGACGATGCGCGAGCTGTTCCAGTGCTCGGCGGGCTTCACGATGCCGGCGGGCGAGGGATACAGCGCGTAGTCCGCGCCGGCCGCGGTCAGGCGGCTCTTGCCGTCAGGATGGCGAGCGTCGTCGAGGAGCTGATACTCGGGCCCCGTGAAGTAGATCTTCTCGCCCCCTTCACTCCCGCGGTAGAACACGCCCGCGTTGCCGCCCTTGTGCAGCTTCCAGTCGAAGGCGAGCTCGAAGTTCTGAAACTCGTCCTTCGTGACGATGTCGTTGGTGCCGACCGTCTTGGAGAGCACGCCGTTGGAGACGGTCCAACCCTTCGGCATCGCCTCTTCCTTGTAACCGCGCCAGGCACTCATCGAAGGATCGATGAGGTTGCGCCATGCAGGTGCGGTGGCGGAGCTGGGCTGTGCGCCAAGGCTCGCGGCCAGCGCGAGTCCGAGAGGGGCAGCGAGTGCGATCGTGTTGAGAGCGAAGCGCTTCATAATGTTGGCTCTGACGTCAATCTGGTTGTCCGGACGGAATGGCCCGCCGGTTCGATGTAGCGATTCAGTACGCCGTTCGAGCAGTTCCACTCATGGCCGCCACGCACCGCGCGCGACGGCGGGAACGAACTCGCGAATGCCTTCCGACGGGAACGAGATGGTGCGCTCCTCTTCGGCGCTGCGGTACGCCGTCATCAGGAGCTCCACGACGTCCACGCCATCATCGAAGGTCAGCAACGGACGCTCCTTGCCGAGAAAGGCGCGAACGAAGTGCCGATCCTCCGCCTCGTAACCGTAGACGGCGGCCTCCATGGGAACGACGGGCATACCCCCGATCTCGGCGTTCTGTTTCTCGACGAGATCCTCGCCCGCGCGCCCCTGCACCGCGCGCGAGAAGAAGAGGTCGAGCCCCGAGTCGAGCGAATTCCACTTCATGGAATATTCGGGGCCGAGCAGCTCGGCCGAAAGTCGCAGTCCCGGTCCGACGTAGCTCCACGATGTGCTCGCTTCTCCCATCACCCGCATCCCGTCGTTCGTCTCGAACTCGATGTTGACGCTCGCGAAGTCTTCCGATGGAGTGCGTGAGTAGTCCACGTCCTTCCCCATCGTCTCCGCGAGCTGGCGCACGTACTCGGGGCGCGACCACTTCAGGCTCGCGATCTTGCCCGTGATCTTCACGGGCCGCACCGAGGAGAGGGGCTCGCCAGGCTTGGTGAGCAGATGCCGGACGAGCAGGGCGGAGTGACACATCATGTCGTTGAGGACGCCGCCGCCCTGCAGCTTGCCCTGCCAGAACCAGGGAGAGTGTGGACCGCTGTGCTCCTCGGCGGCGCGCGCGAGATAGGGGCGGCCGGTCACCGCTGCGCCGCGCGCCCAGAGGAGCTTCTTGCCAGCTTCGGTGTGCGGCGAGAAGAGCTGGTTCTCGAGGTAGCCCGTCACGAGACCGACGCGCCTGGCGAGATCGCGCACGCGGATCGCCTCGTCGAGGTTTCGGGCGAGCGGCTTCTCGCAGGCGAGACCTTTGAGCGTTCCCTTTCCCGCCTCGATCGCGGCGACGATCGCCTGGACGTTCTCGAGCCGCGCCTGATTGGGACCGGAGATCCAGATCGCGTCGATCGCGGGATCCGCGACCATCTCCTCGATCGTCTCGTGGACGCGGCAGTCGCCGACCTCGAGCTCTCGCGCGAGGGCGGCGGCTCCTTCGGCCCGGTCGCGGTCCGGGCTCCACACGCCGAGGACGTCGGCGTCGCGGATGTTGACGAATCCCTGAATGTGAAAGCGCGTGTTGAATCCGCCGCCGACGAAGCCGACTCCGAGCTTCTCGCTCATTCGACCGGAATGCGCGAGTCCATCGCCGCGAAGCTGACGCCGAGCTTCTGCATCGCCGGCTCCGGACAGCCTTGCCAGTTCGGATTGAACACGTTGCCCTCATAGCGGAGGTCTTTCCATCCGATGGCGCTCGAGAAGAACCCCATGCCGACGAAGTCGCGAAAGCGGTCGAAGAACGAGGCACCCTGGGAGAGTGCGGGCTTCACTTTCTCCGGCCAGGCGATGTCCTCGAGGATCTCGTGGCGCTGCGCAGTGGACAACGAGGCGTAGTTCTTCGTGAACCGCTTGCGCGACTCGGTGTTCAGCCACGCGAGCCCGCCGCGAATCGCGTAGCGTTCGGCCTCGCCCGTCTCAGGCACCGACAGATGGAAGTCGATGAACGCGGGAACGCCCGCATCGGTCGCGCTCCCCGAGCGTGCGTCGCGTGGGATGACGTCGTCCGCGAGCACGCTGACCGTGCGCCACTCGGCCGCGGTGAAGAAGGCGCGCTTCTGCGCGGACGACGTGGGCGTCACGGTGCCCTGCACCGGCGCTGGGTGCGCCGGCGGATGCGGTTGCGTCGCCTGCTGTGGAGCGGCCTGGCCCCATGCAATGCCCGACCCGAGCGCACCGGCGATCGGGACGACGCCGAGCACCTTCAGGGCAGCGCGTCGGCTGACGGGCGCGTTGGCGGCGTGCTGCTCCGAAGATGGATCGTGCTCGCCGCTGCTGTCGAGGATGTCGCGTTCGTCGCTCATAGCGCCCCCGCCTTGCGCTGCTGGGTGATGTAGTCGGCCGTGCGCCACGCGAGCGCGAGGATCGTCCACGTCGGGTTCTTGTCCGCCTGGGTGACGAAGGGTCCACCGTCGGCGACGAACAGGTTCTTACAGTCGTGCGCCTGGCAATTCGCGTTGAGGGCGGAGGTCTTCGGGTCGCTGCCCATGCGCGTGCCGCCGAGCTCGTGGATGATGCGCCCGCCCGCGGCGATGCCGTACCCGTGCTCCTTCGTGGGCATGTCGCCGAAGGGCGTGCCACCCATCTCGGTGATGAGCGCGCGGAACGTCTGCTGCATGTGCTTCACCTGGTTCAATTCGTGGTCGCTCCACTCCCAATGGAACTTGAGCACGGGGATGCCGAACTTGTCGACCGTGTCCTCGTCGATCTCGGTGTAGCACTTGTCATTGGGAATCTGCTCGCCGCGGCCGGAGAAGCCGATCGTGGCGCCGTAGTAGCGGCGGTAGTCCTCCTTCAACTTCGCGCCGTAGCCACCCGCGCCGGGGAAGCGATCGATCCCGCCCATGAAGCCGTACGCCGGCTGACCGAGCCCGCCGCCGACTTCGATGTGATAACCGCGCGGGAAGTCGAGCTTCTTGTTGTCGAGCCACCACGGCATGTAGACGTGCATGCCCCCGACGCCGTCCTCGTTGTGCGGCACGTGGTCCACCATCTTCGGGATGAACCCCGAGACGCTCGCGCCCGTGGTGTCGGTGATGTAGCGGCCGACGACACCGCTCGAGTTGGCGAGGCCATTGGGAAACATCGCCGACTTGGAGTTGAGCAGCAGCCGCGCCGACTCGAACGCGCTCGCCGCGAGCACGACGACCTTCGCCGCGACGTGACGCTCCTCGCCGCTCTCCTTGTCGATGTACGATACGCCCGTCGCGAGCCCGTCCCTCCCAACCGTGACCTCGCGCGCCATCGAGTTGGTGAGCAGGGTGAGCCGTCCGGTCTCGAGCGCCGGTGCGATCAGCACGTCGGGGCTGGAGAAGTTCGCTTTCACCGTGCAGCCGCGATTGCACTGGCCGCAGTAGTGACAGGCGCCGCGACCCGGCTTGGCCTGCGTGAGAATCGAGAGCCGCGACGGGATGCAGGTGATCTTGAGGCGGTCGGACGCCTGCTTCACGAGCAGCTCGTAGCAGCGCGGCTTGGGCGGCGGAAGGAACTTGCCGTCCGGCTCGTTGTGGATCCCCTCCTTGCTGCCGAACACGCCGATCAGGTCGTCGACCTTGTCGTAGAACGGCGCGAGATCCTGATAGCCGATCGGCCAGTCGTCGCCGAGCCCGTCGCGGGTCTTGCCGCGGAAGTCCTCCGGTCCGAAGCGGAGAGAAATTCTGCCCCAATGATTGGTGCGGCCGCCGAGCATGCGGCCGCGCCACCAATCGAAGCGAGTGCCGGGCGCCCTGGTGTACGGCTCGCCCTCGATCTCCCATCCGCCGTCGCACGCGTCGAACTCTCCGAAGGGACGCGTCTTGGTCGCGCGGCCGCGGCGCGGCGTGGCGAACGCCGGCGTGAGCATCGTTCCGTTCTTGGATCCATACCACGCGGGCCCTGCCTCGAGCATCACCACGCGCGCTCCGGCGCGCGTGAGGGCGTACGCGGACATCCCGCCTCCCGCACCGGAGCCGATAATACAGACGTCGTAGGACGGGGCCTGTCGTCGAGCCAGCATGCTGTGTCGCTCCTGGATGATGTCGCTCGCAGTGGCGGGCGCGGCGCGCGAACCGACTGCGCTCTGCAGAGCGAGAAAGTGGAGCCGTGCCCGGATGCACGCCAGTGTCTTCGAGCGGCCGCCAGCGAGCGGATCTTCGGCGCGACGCGCGCTCGGCGACGGCGTCGTGCAGGAGCGCAGCACGGTGCGCTCGAGCGGCCTCACGTCCCGAGCGCTCGCCGCGGCCAGAACACCGGCACCGCCGCCACGGCAAGCTCTGGCGGCCTCGGCCAGTTGCGCATGGGCATCACGGATCGCTCTCTGCACAAGGTGGTGAGAAAGCGTCTCGCAGACGCCTGGGGCACGCCGAACCGACGTCATGCGCAGTGGCCCTTCATGTGCAATACGATTTTACATGCCGGCCGAGAATCCGACACGGGACCCGGAGCCAGGAGGCGACCAGGGAGCACCGGGTCCGTCACAACCAATGGACGCGCAGTCGCGGGAAGATGAAGAACGCGCCGCCCTGATGCGCCGCGTCCAGCAGCACCACGAGTCGCCACGCGAGCCGCGAGCTCGCACGACGCGCAACGTGGGCGGAGTCGCCGCTCGCGCCTTCACCGCGCTCGCCGAGAACGTCCGCGACTACGCGATCTTCCTGATGGACCCCGATGGGGTGATCATCTTCTGGGGCGAGGGCGCGCGGCTGATCAAGTGGTGGACGAAGGAGCAGGCGGAAGGCTCGCACCTGCGACTGCTCTATCCATCCGGCGGCTCCGAGGACGGCACGGCCGAAGAACACCTCCGAATGGCCGCCGAGCACGGAGAGTACACGGGGGAAGGCCAGCGCGTGCGGAGCGATGGCTCGACGTTCTGGGCGGGAGTCACCCTCACCGCGCTCTGGGACGACGAGGGCACACTGCTCGGCTTCGCCAAGGTGACGCGCGACCTCACGGCGCGGCGCGCGGCGGACGCCCTGCTCCAGGCCTCGGCTACGTCGGCCGAAGCGGCGCGCGCGGACGCCGTCGCTGCGAGCGCGGCGAAGAGCGGATTTCTCGCGACGATCAGCCACGAGATCCGCACGCCGCTCAATGCGATCCTCGGCTATCACGATCTGCTCGACCTCGAGATCGACGGGCCGCTCACGGAGGGACAGCGGAAACACCTCTCCCGCGCGCGCGCGAGCGGCAGGCATCTGCTCGGGCTCGTGAGCGAGGTGCTCGACTTCTCGCGCATCGACGCGGAGCGTGCTCCGGTGGGGCGCGCGTCGTTCCGGCTGGGCGACGCGGTCGCCGGAGCGCTGGAGCTGGTGATGCCCCAGGCACGCGGCGCGAACCTCACGATCAGCAATGCCGTCAGCGGCTACGCGGCCGGACTCGCCGCGTGGGGCGACGAGCAGCGCGTTCGCCAGATTCTCACGAACCTGCTGGCGAACGCCGTGAAGTTCACGTCGCCGGAACAGACCCATCGCGGGCGGATCACGATCAGCGCCGGCACGGCCAGCCAGCCCCCGTCGGACACGAAGCTGGTCGGCGAGGGCCCCTGGATCTACATCCGGGTGGAGGACACGGGACGCGGCATCCCCTCCGACCAGCTTCGATCGGTGTTCGAGCCGTTCGTGCAGGCGGACATGTCGCTCACTCGCGAGCATGGTGGCACCGGTCTCGGACTCGCGATCAGCCGGCGGCTCGCGCACCTGATGGGCGGCGACCTCACGGTGCGGAGCGATGTCGGCGTGGGATCGACCTTCTTTCTCTGGCTGCTCGCGGCGCCGGCGGAGTCGCTGAACAGCGGCGGACTGGAAGGCCACGGACCGAACTCCACCGACCGCGACCGGCGCGGGCACGAACAGCGCGCGCAGGCGACGGAGATGATGGAAGGCGAGCAGGCGAGCCGCACCCTCGTCTGGCTATCCAACGCGATTCTCGGTGAGCTCGAGCGCGTGCTCGACGCATTCGTCGTGCGCGTCAAGCACGACTCCGAGATGCGAACGGCGCGAACGGTGGCTCCGGCATTGATCGAGGATCATCTCGCGAGCTTCCTTGCCGACGTTGCGTCGACGCTCGCGACGGTGGATCTCACCGCCAACAGACCCACCGAGTCGGTGGTGGACGGGTCGGTGATCCAGCGGCTCGTCGCCGAGCGGCACGGGATGCAGCGCGCGCGACTCGGCTGGAAGGAGCCGGAGCTGTCGCGCGAGTTCCAGATCCTCCGAGAGGAGCTGGGGGACGCCGTCAGGCGCAGGATGCCGCGGTCGGCAGCGACGCCCTCGCGCGAAGGGAGCGCCGGCGAGGCGGAGCGAGCGGTCGAGTTTCTCGACAGCGCGGTGCGGCTTGCCGAGGGGGTGAGCCGCGAAAGCTACCTCCGCACCGTCGCGGAGATCGCACCAGGAGGCGCATCGAAATAGGCGGGCCGGCGCGACGCCGGTGAATCATCAGCGCTGCGCGGAGGCGGCGGCAGCGCCACGTGCGATCGGGTGAAGACTCCAGCTCGCCTCGTCGAACCGGAACAGCGCTCGGCCCGGCGCGAGCGCGGCCAGCCGCTCGTTGTCCGCACCGCGGTCGTAGGCGGTCCACACCGGGGCCGCGTCGCGATCCGCGACGTTGCGCACGAGGCTCAGACCATCGTTGTGGGTGCGCGCGTAGCGCACGAAGACGATCGAGCCGGTGGGCAATCGCGGCAGCAGTCGCGCGAAACCATCGTAGTATCCGTGATCGAGTGCGATCTGGTCGCGCACCATTCGCATGGTACGCTGCGCCGGATAGACGACCGCGAGCAGGAGCGTGAGCGTCGCGATGGCGAAGCCGCTCTCCCGGCCGTCGTTGGACACGACGTATGAGTGAAGGCGCGCGATGCCGAGTGCCGTGAGCAGCGCGAGCACCGGCAGCGCCTCCGTGTAGTAGAGCGACCAGGTCCACGGATGCGCGTAGAGCAGATAGAGCACGAGCTGCAGCCCGAGTGCGCCGAGCGCGGCCCACAGTCCGAAGGGCGCTCCGATCAGACCGACGACGGCGAGGACGGCGAGACCGCCGCGCCAATCGTACCACATGTCGTGCGCGATCATCCGCGCGCGCGAGTACGCGACGATGGGAAGCGTCGACACGACGTGACGCCGGTGCTCCTGATAGAACGACTCGCTCGTGACGCGTTGATCCCACGGCAGCCTCGCGGCGGGGCGCTCGTCGTCGCGCGCGCCGAAGCCGAGCCGGTCGAAGGGGACGTAGGTGCGAGTGTAGAGGGCGAGTGGTGTCGTACGAACGTCTCCCGTGCTTCGCCAGCTCCAGAGGCAGACCACGACGCCGGCGGCGGCGGCGGCGACGACGAATGGTGTCGCGGCGCGCGCAGCACTGCGTGCGGACCCAGCGCCGCGCCGCGCGAGGGTCCACGCCACGAACGCACCAGCGAAGAGCGCGAGCGAGACGCCGGTGAGGGGGCGCGTGATGCCGCAGAGCGCGATCGCCGCGGCGGCGAGCCAGAGGTCGCGAGCGCGCGCGCTGCCGTGCCACCGCAGGAGCGCCCACCACGCCGCCACCCACGCGAGGCTGGACGGCACCTCGGACAGATACATCGCGTGGAAGTACAACACGGGAAAGGAGGTGATCCAGATCGTCCACGCGAGCAGCGCGGTGAGACCGCCTCCGATCCGCCGAGCAATGGCGAACACGAGACCGCCGGTGGCGGCGTTCATCACCACTATTGGTAGACCAGGAGCGCCGAGCATGACACCCGGCGCGAGCAGGAGCGACGTGCCGGGCGGATACTTCGAGGAGAGTGCCGGCGCGAGATTGACGTAGAGCTGCTCGAAGAACTCCGGAAGCGCGGGAGACGCCGCGGTCCATCGCAGCTTGGCGAAGAGCTGCGCCTGGAGGAGATAGGCCGCTTCGTCGTGCACCACCGCGCTGCGGGTGAGTGAGCCCCAGACATACCAGGTGGCGGCACCCGTCGCGCCGGCGACGAGCCATGGCGCCCAGCGGGATTCGACGGCGATGCGCATCGCGTCTCCGAGACGCGCGATCGGCCCGCCGAGCATCTGCGCGCGGCGCGTGACGACGCGCGAGAGCAGCGTGGCGAGAAGAACGGCGAGCAGTGAGAGCCAGGGGCTCAGACCGAGCATGTCATGCTGAGGACGATGCGGTGTGAGTCACGCGATCGTGCGGTGGGGACGGCTCGTACGGTGAGTGAGATGAGGCGAGGCAGACGAATCACGCGGAGGCTCGATGACCAGCGATTCGACTGTCTCGGACTATGCCTCTCTGTCGGAACTCATTCAAGGGTGAAAGAAGACTCCGCACGAGAGCGAGTGGCCTGCGCCACTCGCTCTCGTGCGGAGCGTATCATCGCAACGGGCAACGGCCCGTTGCGATGGGTTGGAATCAATACCCCGGGTTCTGGGTGAGGCTCGGGTTGAGGTCGATCTGCGCCTGCGGGATCGGCCACACCATGCGCGTCGGCTGCACGTTCGCCGGGATCACCGTCGGATCCGTCGTCTCCGCCGCCTGGAACACGGGGAAGCCCTGGCGCACGAGATCGAACCAGCGCTTGCCCTCGTAGGCGAGCTCCCACTTCCGCTCC
>DASYMZ010000138.1:0-76337 GCA_036008805.1 Gemmatimonadaceae bacterium | reverse complement strand
TGAGCGCGCCGGCGCCGTACCTGGCGCTCGTGGTCGAGCACTATCGGCGGCCACGCAACCAGCGGTCGCTCGTGGCGCCCACGCATGTCTTCGAGGGAGCGAACCCGCTCTGCGGCGACCGGCTGCGCATGGAGCTCCAGGTGCGGGACGGTGCGCTGGCCGACGCGGCATTCCAGGCGAGCGCCTGCGCGATCGCGACCGCGTCGGCGTCGCTGCTCACCGAGCGCATTCGCGGCGCCCCGGTGAGCGAGGTGACGCGCCTGAGTGAGGACGAGGTGATCGGCGCGCTCGGGGCGGGGGTGCCACCGGCGCGCCGCGGCTGCGCCACCCTCGCGCTGCGCGTCCTGCACCGGGCGCTGGCCGCCGGCCCGTGATCGCCGGCCTGCTGCTCGCCGCGGGACGCAGCCGCCGCTTCGGAGCGGGAGGCGACAAGCTGCTCGCCCTGCTGCGCGGCCGGCCAGTGATCCGCTGGAGCGCGGAGTCGATCGCCGGCGCGGTGGATGTCCTCTATGTGGTGACGCCCCCCGGCGCGCACGAGCTGGTGCGGGCGCTCGAGGACGTCGAGATCGTGCTCGTGGAGCACGTCGGCCGCGATGGGGGATTGGGCACGTCGATCGGCGCGGGGATCGCGGCCCTGGACGACGAGGTCGACGCGGTGCTGGTGGCGCTCGCCGACCAGCCGCTGGTGGACAGGGCACTGGTGTCGACGTTGTGCGAGGCCTGGCGCGCGCGCGAGGGAACCGTGCGGGCCGTGGCGCCGGTGTACCGCGATGGGCGCGGACATCCGGTGGTGTTCTCCCGCAGCTGCTTCGACGAGCTGTCGGCGCTGCACGGGGACAGCGGGGCGAGAGCGCTGCTGGACGCGATGGCGGCGAGCGCCGAGCTGCTGCTCGTCGCCGTCGATGCGGATGCACCGCGTGACGTGGACACGCCCGAGATGCTGGCGGCGCTGGAACGAGGTAGCTCGGTAGCTCGGTAGCTCAGGAGCTCAGGAGCTCAGGAGCCCGCTGATATACCGATATGCTGAGCTACTGCGCCACCGCCGGCGTCCCGTCCGCCGGCGTGAGCAGGCTTCGCTCCTGCGCCCGGCGCGTCGGCAGCGCGAAGGCGAAGCGGCTTCCCCCGTCATCGGGAAACTCGGCCCACGCGCGTCCGCCGAGCGACTCCACCGTCTCGCGCACGATGCTGAGTCCGAGCCCCGTGCCCTCCACGCCGGTGACGGCGGCCTCACCGCGGAAGAAGCGCTCGAACAGGCGCTCGCGCTGCTCCGCCGGCACGCCGACCCCATTGTCGGCCACCTCCACCACGACCTGTGGCGGGCCCTCCTCGGTGGCGGGCTCCATGCGGCCGCGCACCGTGACCCAGCGGTCGGTCTTGGCGCTGTCGGCGTACTTGATGGCGTTCGACACGAAGTTCGTGAGACAGAGCTCCACCGCCGCCGCGCTGATCTCCACCTCGGGGATCGATTCGTCCAGCTGGATGCGCACGCCACGCGAGCGGGCGAACTCGCGCAGCTGGCGCACCACTTCGGCCGCGGCGCGCGGGAGGAGAATGTGGCGCTGCTGGCGCGTGTCGTTGTTCATGCGGGTCAGCTCGAGCAGGTTGTCGAGCGAGAGCCGCATGCTCTCCATGTTCCGCACGACGATCTCCACCAGCTTCTGCTGCTCGGCGCCTCCGATCTCGGGCATCTGGAGGAGCTGGCCCGCGCCCATCGTGGCCCCGATGCGATTGCGCAGCTCGTGGGTGAGGGCCCGGTTGAAGGCGCGCAACCGCTCCTCGCGCTCGTGCAGCCGCTCCTTCATCAGGGCGAGGAACTGCACCGTCGTCGCCTGCTGGATGAGCGAGATCGCGTGGTAGAGGCGGTGCGCGCACAACATCAGCTCGCCGCGCGAGCAGGGCCAGTCGATCTCGTCGACCGCCGTGACGAGGAAGGCGAAGAGGATCGCGCCGAAGATCTCATACTCCTTCAGCAGCTCGTACTCGTCGAAGCCCTGCGCGTGACGCATCGCGCCCAGCTCCATCGCTTTCGCGATCACCGGCGTGTCGGCGGAGACCGGCTGTGCGGGGTCCTCGATGTATGCCGCGATCCCCATGATGAGGAGCGGCACGTGATCGAGCAGGTCGTCGGTGGGGAAGATCTTGTTGGGATGGATCGCGACGCGATCGCTGATGCGATCGAGCCATCGCCGCACCAGCGGCTCCTGCTCCTCTCGCAGCCGATCGGCGAGCACCAAGGCGAGGGGGCAGGGGGAGGTGAGATCCATGCAGAACGCTAGCGCGTGGTCCGAGATGCGTCGAGGGAGATCGAATCAGCAGACGAGACGGTCCGCGGCTTGCGGCGACTGGTGCCGCTCGGCAGCTTCGTGGAGACTCTCATCCCGACCGATGCATCCGCGTCTCGCCGAGCTCACCGAGTACCTCGCGCAGCAACGCCGCGCCGTGCTCACCGCCGCCGCCCCGGTTCCCACCGAGCTGTGGACGGAACGCCCGGCGCCGGGTCGCTGGTCGATCTCGCACATCTTCGAGCACCTGCACCGCGTGGAGAAGAGCGCGACCGGCGTCGTGGCGAAGCGAATCGCCAAGGCCCGCGAGGAGGGCCACCGCGCGGAGACGGAAACCAGCTCGGTGCTCGGAACTCTGGACCGGTTCGGGGTGTCCGACCGCCGCGGAAGGCCGCTCGTCGCTCCGTCGATCGTCGATCCCGCCGATGCCCCCGACCGGGTGACGGCGGAACGACAGCTCGCGGAGTCTCGCGCGGCATTTCTCGCGGCGATCGAGAACGGAGACGGTCTCGCGCTCGGTGACATCCGTCAGAACCATCTCAGGTTCGGCGAACTGAATCTGTACGAGTGGATTCTGTTCGTCGCCGAGCACGAGCGGCGCCACGCCGAGCAGGTCGCGGAGACCGCGGCTGCACTCGTTCCGTCCACCTGACCGTCTCGTCCGCATCTCATCTCGTTCGACTCACATCTTCGGAGACACCCAGACATGCTTCGTCGTTCGCTGACCGCACTCTCGCTGCTCGCGCTCGCCGCGGCGCCGCTCGCGGCGCAGGGCGCCAATGACCCGACCAAGAAGGTCGAGGGCTCCGCTCCACTGCCGGCCGGCTGGTCGGGCCGGACGGATCACGCGTCGGACAAGCTCACCGACGCCAAGTTCGTGAAGATGGGCACGGGCTTCCACGTCACCTCCGGACCGGCGGCGATCTACTGGAGCGCGTCGCAGTCGGTGAAGGGCCCGTTCACCGCCAGCACGACGATCACGCAGACCAAGGCGCCGGCGCATCCCGAGGCGTACGGGATCTTCTTCGGCGGGAAGGGGCTCGACAACGCCGACCAGAGCTACTTCTACTTCCTCGTGCGCGGCGACGGGAAGTTCCTCGTGAACCATCGTGCCGGAACGGAGGTCCACAAGCTCACGCCGTGGACGGACAACGCCGCGGTGAAGAAGCAGGATGCGAGCGGCAAGGCGACGAACACGCTGACGGTCGACGCGTCCAAGCCGGACTCGGTGCGCCTGCTCGTGAACGGCAGCCAGGTGACCGCGCTGAAGGCTCCGGCGGATGGCGTCGTCGGCCTGCGCGTGAACCACAACCTCGACGTGCACATCAGCGACTTCAAGGTCACGCCGAAGCAGTGATGCGGCACGGCATCGAGCGCTGATGCCGGCAGAGCAGCCAGACGCGATCGCGCGTTCCGAGCAGACCGAGGGAGTGTCCCTCCGTCGCGAGCTCGGGACGCGCGATCTCGTCTTGTTCAACCTGGCCGCGGTGCTCGGCCTGCGCTGGCTGGCGACCGGCGCGAAAGCCGGCCCGAGCGCGCTCGTGCTCTGGGTGCTGGCCGCGCTCCTCTTCTTCGTGCCGCAGGGGCTCGTCGTCACCGAGCTGTCGTCGCGCTTTCCCGACGAGGGGGGCATCTACCAGTGGACCAAGCGCGCGCTCGGCGAGAAGCACGGCTATCTGTGCGGCTGGTGCTACTGGATCAACAACGTGCTGTACTACCCGAACCTGCTCATCTCCACCGCAGTGATCGCGACGTTCGTGATCGGCAAGGGTGAGGGCGGGCTCTCGAACGACTGGACGTACGTGCTCACCGCGACGCTCGTGAGCCTGTGGCTCGCGGTCGGGCTCAACATCGTCGGGATGGGTACGGGCAAGTGGCTGCAGAACGCGGGGGGCGTCGGGACGTATCTGCCGGGGGTGGTGCTCATCGCGCTCGGCGCGGTGTTCCTGTTCACCGGGCATCCGTCGGCGAACCCGATCACCCGCACGAATGTCGTGCCGAACCTGCGCAGCCTCGAAGGGCTGAACATGTGGGCGTCGATCGCGTTCGCGTTCGCAGGGCTCGAGCTCGCGAGCTCGCTCGGCGGCGAGGTGCGTGAGCCACGGCGTACGCTGCCGCGCGCGGTCCTGATCTCGGCGCCGCTGATCGCGGTGGTGTATCTGCTTGGCACCGGCGCCGTGCTCTGGCTCGTGCCGCGCAACGACATCAACGTGGTGTCGGGCTTCGTGCAGGCGACGGCCGTCGGAGCGAAGCAGCTCAGCCCCGCGCTCTGGTGGCTCGCTCCGCTCGTCGCGGCGGCGTACACGCTCGGCAGCATCGGTGGAGTGGGGGCGTGGCTCACCGGACCGGCGCGCGTCGCGTTCGCGATCGGACTCGATCGCTATTTCCCACCGGCGTTCGGACGCGTGCATCCGAAGTGGAAGACGCCGTACGTCGCGATCCTCGTGCAGGCGTCGCTCGCGACGGTCTTCCTGCTGCTCTCCGTGCTCGGCAAGGGGACGACGGTCGAGAAGGCGTACCTGATCATCCTCGACACGCAGCTCCTGATCTACTTCATCCCGTACATCTACCTGTTCATCTCCTTCCTCATCCACCGGCGCACGCCGGCGCCGGCCGAGACGGTGCGCGTGCCGGGCGGCCCCGCGGTCGCGTGGCTCGTGGGTCTGAGCGGGCTGTTCGTCGCGCTGTTCGCGATGGTCGTCGCGATGGTGCCGCCAGGCGGCGAGACGAACGTGCTGTTGTTCGAGGCCAAGGTCGTTGGCGGCGCGCTGGCATTCATCCTCATCGGCGGCGCCGTGTACTGGCGCGCACATCGGACTTCATGAAACTGCTCTTCGCGGCATTCGCTCTGCTCCAGCAGCAGGGCCAGACCCAGGACGTCGTCGCCACCCTGCCCGCCTCGCCGGTCGCGAGGATCGCGATCGCGCCGACGAAGCTCGTGCTCGGCGCGAGCGACTCGATGCATCTCACCGCCACCGCGTACGACGCGGCGGGCAAGCCGATTCCCAACGCGCGGCTCCGCTTCTCGGGCGCGGCGGCCAACGCGGGCGTGATCGACAGCGCCGGCTGGGTGTTCGCGCGCGGGACCGGCAAGGTCACCGGCGCGGTGATCTCGCTCATGCCCGGGTACAAGCCCATCGTGCGACGCTTCGAGGTCGTGATGGTGCCCGACGCGCCGGCGCGCATCACCATCGGCGCGCTGCCAGCGCGGCTCGCGGTGGGGCAGCGCGTGCGCGCCACCGCGGACGTGTTCACGCGCATCGACGACCGGCGCGAGACCGACGAGGTACAGTGGACGTCGAGCGCGCCGAGTGTGGCGCGCGTGAATGCCGCCGGGCTCGTGACTGCGCTGAAGGCCGGCACGACCACGATCACCGCCACCGACGGACCCGCGAGCGTGAAGGCATCGATCACGGTGGTGGGTGCCGCGATCGCGAACGTGGCGGTCACGCCGAGCACGCTCACCGCGAGAACGGGCGACGTGATCCGGTTCGCCGCCGCGCCGCGCGACGCGGCGGGCAGGCCGATCGGCGGGCTCACGCCGTCATGGAGCTTCGCGCCAGGAAAGGGTCAGATCGAGCCGGACGGCGCGTTCGTCGCCTACGAGCCGGGCACCTACGTCGTGACCGCGAACTACGGCGCGCGCTCGGCCGACGCCGTCGTGAAGGTGGACGCGCGCGACGTGCGACGCCCGGTGCGCGTGGTCGGACGGCTGCCGCGACTCGGCTTTCCGACGAGCGAAGTGTGGATCCATCCCAACGGTACGGTGGCGTATCTGGGCACGCACGGCGGTGGCGACCGCCTGTACACGATCGACATCTCGAACCCCTCGAGCCCGAAGGTCGTCGACTCGATCCAGGCGAACACGCGCCTGGTGAACGACATGATGACGACGCCCGACGGCAACTACATGGTGTTCACGCGTGAGGGCGCGTCCGATCGCAAGAACGGCATCGTGATCGCCGACACCCACGACCCGCTGCATCCGAAGGCGATCAGCGAGTTCACCGACGGCGTCACCGGCGGCGTGCATTCCACCTTCGTCTATCGCCAGCCGAAGTTCGGCACGCACATCTACCTCACCAACGACGCGACGGGCGCGATCCACGTCATCGACATCAACGACCCCGTGCATCCGAAGCAGGTGGGGCTGTGGAAGACGCCGGGCTCGGACAACAGCGGCCGCTACGTGCACGACATCGACGTGCGCGACGGGATTCTGTATGGCTCGTGGTGGAACGACGGCCTCGTGATGCTCGACGTGGGCAACGGCATCAAGGGCGGCTCCCCGTCCGAGCCGAAGCTCATCTCGCAGTTCAAGTACGACCTCGACAAGCTCTATCGCGACGTGGAGGCGGTGTCGGGGCCGGGCTTCACACGCGGCACGCACACGGCGTGGCGCCACAAGAACTACGTCTTCATCGCCGACGAAGTGTACCGCAACGGCACCGTGGCGGGCGCGAAGGACGCCGCGTCGAGCCGGATGTACGGCACGCTGCAGGTCGTGGACGTGAGCGACATCGAGCATCCGCGGTCGGTGGCGTCGTACACACCGGAGTACGGCGGTGTGCACAACGTCTGGGTCGCGGGCGACACGCTCTACATGGGCGCGTACGACGGCGGCTTCCACGTGTTCGACATCTCGGGCGAGCTGCGCGGCGACCTCCGCGCCCAGGGCCGCGAGATCGGCCACCTCAACACGGCCGACATGGAAGGCTTCACGAAGAACGCCGCGTTCACCTGGGGAGTGGTGGTGAATCCCAAGGACGGGCTGGCGTACGTGAACGACTTCAACAACGGATTGTGGATCGTGAAGGTGGAGGCGAGGCCTTCGCCGGTTCCCTGACGGTGAATTGCAGGCCCCTCTTTCGGGAGAGGGGATCCAGGTTGTGAGTTGCCGGTGACGGGTTGGTGGTGACGGGTTCTACTGCGTTCGCCGTTGAACCCGATACCACCAACTCGCAACCGGGCACCCAGAACCTGGATCCCGGGTACGCGCTAGAGGGGCACCTAGTCCAGTGTCATGACCGCAAACGCACGACCGGCGTGGTCACCTCTCGATGAGGCTTCCACGCCGGTCGTCGTCATCGTGGCCAGTTCACCAACCCACCGACTCACCGCCGTTCTCACCCGAGCATGGCCGCATCGAACACCCGATGCTGACCTCGACCGCTTCGCTTCGCCGAATACATCGCCACATCGGCGTAGCGCATGATCTCGTCCATGCCGCCGCCGAGGGCCGAGGCGCTGCCGATGCTCGCGGAGATCGTCACCTCGCCATTCGAGAGGGCGAAGGGGAAGCGCATCTGCTCCGTGATCCGCTCGACGAGGCGCTCGGCGCTCGCCGAGGAGTTGGTGTCTTCCACGAGCACGGCGAACTCGTCGCCGCCCAGGCGCGCGACGGTGTCGGTGGAGCGCGCGCTCGCGCGGAGCCGCGCCGCGATCATCGCGAGCAGCCGATCGCCCTCGGCGTGGCCGAGCGAGTCGTTGACGTGCTTGAAGTCGTCGAGATCCAGGTAGAGCACCGTCACCGACCGGTCGTGCCGGCGCGCGAGCGTGATCGCGTGCATCACGCGGTCGCGGAACAGTGCGCGGTTGGCCAGGCCGGTGAGCGGATCGTGGAACGCCTGGTGCGCGAGCTGGTCGAGGAGCGCCTTGCGCTCTCCCACGTCTCGCGCGTTGAGCACGATCCCGCCGACGGTGTCGTCGGCGAGAAGGTTGCTCGCGATCGCCTCCACCTGAACCGTGTGCCCATCGGGGCGCCGCAGACGCCACTCCGCCAGTGGCGACGCGCCCGGTAGCTGCGCCGTCATCTCGATGAACGCGCTCACCCGCCCCGCGTCCTCCGGATCGCTCAGCGCCGACAACGCCACACCGATCAGCGACTCCGAGGCATAGCCGATCACGCGCGACGCCGACGAGCTCGCGAACTGGATCGTGCCGCGCGCGTCGAGCACGAAGATCAGGTCCGACGAGTGCTGCACGAGCGAGCGGAATCGCAGCTCGCTCGCATGCATCGCCCGCTCGGTGACGATCGCGGCATTCTCGCGCAGCGAGAGCATCTGCCGCGCACCGAGGAAGAGCGACACCACGATCGCGCCGATGGCGAGGCCGCTGAGCGGCGCGACCCAATCGCGCGTGGCGACGACGAACAGGAGCGCGTAGGTGACGCCGGCGGCGATGAAGGGGAGAGCGGAGACGAATCGTCCACGCGCCGCGATCACGCGCGACGACTCGGCCGGCTGCGGATCACGGAAGAACAGCTCCGCGCTCACGATGAGCGCGATCGCGGCCGCGAGATGCAGCGCGTCCGCCCAGACCGCGCCGAACAGTCCGCCGCGCGCGAGCAGCAGGCTGCGGAACAGATCGTCGGCCACGCCGAGCACGGCGCTGATCGCGATCCATCCCGTTGCGCGGCCGTTGCCATCCGCGGGATGACGGAGCAGCACGCTGACGATCGTGACGAGGATCAGCAGATCGGCGAGCGGATACACGAGCGCCAGGGCGACGCCGAGCGGCGGCGCGGCGCCGGTGGCGGCCGTGTCGCGGAGCACGAAGTACCAGAGCGCGGCGCCTCCGCCCGACAGCACCATGCCGGCGTCGAACGCGAGCTTCCACCGCTCACCGGGCCGCTGCACTCTCGGCAGCGAGAGGAAGGCCGCGATCGTGAACGGATAGCTGGCGACGAGGAAGAGGTCGGCGGGCGAGACCGCGGGTCGCGCGCCGTGCGCGATCAGCGCGTAGAGCCCGATCGCGCGGCCGCACAGCGCGAGGCCGGCCGCGCCGGCCAGGTAGCGAAGCGCGCGCGCCGTGCCGGAGCTCAGCACCGGATTGGCCGCGCCGCGCCGGAAGAGCACCACCAGCAAGACGTCGAGCGCGATGAACAGCACGCTCACGACGACGTTGCGCGCGGCGGGGCTGCCGCCGCTGAGCCGCAGCCAGAGCAGATAGGCGACGGCGGAGCCGAGGGACAGTGCAGCCGCAACGAGGTGCGGCCGTCGAGCGAGCGCCGGAAGGGCGCGGGAGGATGGTGGCGTGTTCATGAACGCGTGAGCCGCCGGGGCGAGCCCGGCCCTAAGGTGCGACCGTCGGGACGTTTGACGCAAGCGCGCGGCGCACTAGCTTCTGCCCAGATGCCCGATACCGACCCGAACGCGCCGCGCCCGTCGTCGCTCAACACGACGTTCGTCGAGCCCGATCAGGACGCGCACCAGGACCTCGGATTCGGTTCCGTCGTCGGAGGCGCGCACGAGAAGCGTCTCCTCAATCGGGACGGCAGCTTCACGTCGCGACGCGTCGGCTTCTCCGCGCTGTCGTACCTGAACGGCTACCACGCGCTGCTGACCATGACGTGGCCGCGCTTCCTCGGCATCGTCGCGGCGGCGTATCTCGTCCTCAACACGCTGTTCGGCGTCGCGTTCCTGCTGTGCGGCGGGGCCGGGTTGGGCGGGGTGGGCGACGGAGGGATGGGCGGGCACTGGCAGCGCGCGTTCTTCTTCAGCGTGGAGACGTTCGCGACGATCGGCTACGGTCATGTGTTTCCCGTCGGGTCGGCGGCGAACTGGATCGTGACGATCGAGTCGCTCGTGAGCCTGCTCTCCGTCGCGCTCATGACGGGGATCGTGTTCGCGCGCTTCTCCCGGCCGACCGCGGCGGTGCTGTTCAGCGAGATCGCCGTCGTGGCCCCGTATCAGGGGACGACCGGCTTCATGTTCCGCATCACCAACGCGCGGAGCAACCAGCTCATGGAGCTCGAAGCCAAGGTTCTCTTCAGCCGGCTCGACGGGACGGGCCGCCGATACGACCAGCTCAAGCTCGAGCGCACGAAGGTCGTCTTCTTTCCGATGAGCTGGACGATCGTGCATCCGATCGTCGAATCGAGCCCGCTCTGGGGGTGCACGCACGACGCGCTCGTCGACCAGGACGCCGAGTTCCTCATCCTGATGAGCGGCATCGACGAGACGTTCTCGCAGACGGTGCACGCGCGCTCGAGCTACAAGCCGCACGAGATCGTATTCGGAAAGAGGTTCACCAACATCTACAATCCCGTCGCCGTCGACGGCACGATCACCATCGACGTGTCGCGACTGAGCGAGGTGGAGGATGCGCCGCTCGAAGACGCGATGAGCACCTTCACGCAGACGTTCCGCCACACCGGGCACTTCACCGGCTTCGCGCCTCCGCGGCTTCCGCCGTCGGACACCGGCAAGAAGCGCTGAGGGGCGACGATCGCCGCATGGTGGATCCCACTTCCCCGACCAGCCGCCGCTTCAGCGAGAAGGAAGTCGCGAAGATCATCAAGCGCGCCTCCGAGCTCCAGGAGGAGGAAGCGCCTGCCGAGTCGACGAACGGCATGTCACTGGTGGAGCTGGAGCAGGTGGCGCGCGAAGCCGGGCTCGATCCGGCGCTCGTGCGCCGCGCGGCGACCGATCTCGATACGCGCGTCACCGATCAGAAGCCCTCGCCGTTCGTCGGTGCGCCCACGAGGCTCCGGCTCGAGCGCACGATCGACGGCGAGCTGCCCGCCGACGAGTTCGAGCCGATGGTGCTCGAGATGCAGCGCATCGTCGGGCAGGTCGGATCCGCGTCGACGATCGGGCGCACGCTGCAGTGGACCGCGTACGGCGTGGACCGGCGGCGCGTGTCCACGCGCACGGTGCAGGTGATCATCACGCCGCGAAACGGCCGCACGACGATTCGCATCGAGGAGCCGCTGACTCAGCTCGCGGGCGGGCTGTTCGGCGGACTGATGGGCGGGATGGGGGGCGGACTTTCCGGCGCGGCGGTCGGCGTGGGAATGGGCGCGTTTCATTCGGGATCCGTCACCGTCGGGCTGATCGCCGCGCTGGTGAGCGGCTCCTACCTTCTCGCGCGCACGATCTTCGGTCGCATGGCGCAGCGGCGTGGCGAGGAGCTGCAGGAGCTCATGTCGCGTCTCGTCGAGCACGTCTCGGCGACGGCCGTCGCACCCCAGACGCTCGGACGCCCCGCCGAGCGTGGGTCGCTCGAGCGGGGCGAACCGACGTAAGAGCGCAGGCTACCTGCGCGGGTCGTTGTTCGGCGGGTTGTCGATCGAGAAGGTGCCAGACGAGTCGGGCTGAGCCGCGTCGGTGCGTGCTTCGCGGCGCTCCTCGCTCTCCTCCTGCGCGAACTTCTGCTTCTCCTTCTCGAGCAGACCCGTCTTCTCGCGGATCATGTCCTTGTCCGCACCGCCCGCCTCGGGGCGATTGCTCTCCAACGCGTTGTCCGGCTTGCCGCCCATGTGCTGCTCCATGCTGAGGTCAGCCACCGGAGTGTCACGAAGCGTGCCGCCTGCGTCACGGGTCGATCGGCGGTGCCTGGCTGAGCGGGTTCATCCCCAACCCGGCGATCTTGCCGGTGGGAAGGATGACGAGGCGAAGAATGACGGGCTCTTCGGCCGCGCTGTACTTGCTGGTGCGCCAGTATTGCCGCTTGCCGAGTCGGTTGACCCAGCGCTCCGAGATCAGGCGGTCCTCGCTGCCGGCGCGAATCGCGAGATCGGCGGCGATCTGATCGAAGGTGTCGGCCGAGCCGAACTGCGTCTTCACGACGGAGTCGAGGTTGGCGAACAGGCTGTCGCTGCGCGCGGTGAACAACCAGGTGGCATAGCGGCGCGCGCGCTCCAGGGAATCGGACGGAAGCTGCGCGAGCACGGCGTGTGGCTGGGGCGGGGCCGGCTGCGTCGACTGCGCGGCGGCGACGTTCACGGCGACCGTCAGCGCGGCCATGGCGAGGGCGCTCGAGAGAAGTGGACGAACTGTCATGAGTGGGCTCCACGGAAGCGTTCGGTGATGTCCAAGATACGGAGGGACCCTGGATCGGGATTCGAGGGTAGAGCGCAGGTCAAGCGACCGCTTCCGCCCTATATTCCTACCATGCGTCTGCCATCGCTCCTCACGACGGCGCTCGGTGCCATGCTGCTGGCCAGCCCCGCCATGGCGCAGCGCCCGACCAGCCGTCCGACCGTCAAGTCGCCCGCCCCCCCGAAGGAGGCGGCGATTCCCAGGCTCACTCCCACGCCGACCGCCGTCACGACGGGCTTTCTGCAGGGAGTGGCAGTCGACAGCATCCACGGCGCGCCGCTGGTGAACGCGCTCATCCAGATCGACGGCACCTCCCGCGCGGCGATCACCGACTCGCTCGGGCGCTTCCTCGTGGACAGCGTGCCGCCGGGCGAGCACAGGGTCGCCGTCGACCATCCGATCCTCGACACCCTCGGCATCATGCTGAGCACGCAGCCGATGACGTTCGTGGCCAACGAGGTCACGCGCATGCTCATCGCGGTGCCGAGCGCCGAGTTTCTCGCCGGCCGATTCTGCACGCCTGCCCGGCGCAACCTCGGGCCCGGCGTGCTCGTGGGTCGCGTGCGCGAGCCGGACAGCGAGAACGCCGCCGTCGGTGCTCGGGTGTCGCTCGTGTGGTACGATCCCGATCCGCCGCAGGTCGCGGGCATACCGGTCAAGCTGAACAAGGCGCCGCGCGTGCGCGAAGCGACCGTCGGTGAGGACGGCACCTACCGCCTGTGCGGCCTTCCCGAGAAGTACGAGGGCAAGCTCCAGGCACAGCGCAAGGATGGCGGGACGACGGCCGAGGTGCCGATCTCGCAGGAAGAGGGAATGCTCGCGCTGCGGAGCATGAGCGTCGCGCCGAAGGTCGTGGCGTCGGCGGGGGACAGCGGCAAGGCCTCGGCCCCCAAGGGAACGGCGCGCGTGACCGGCCGGGTGACGAACAAGGCGGGCGCGCCGGTCGCGGGCGCGTTCGTGAGCCTGGTCGGCGGTGGAACGACGACGCGCACGAAGGCGAACGGCGAGTTCACGCTCGACTCGTTGCCCGCGGGCACACAGGCGATCGCGGTGCGCCTCCTTGGCTACGCACCGACCGACAGCCCGGTGGAGCTCTCCTCGCATGCCCCGGCGCGGGTGGACGTGCAGCTTGGCACGGCCGTGCCGACGCTCGCCGCGGTCGAAGTCGTCTCTCAGCGCGACCAGGGACTCGACCGCGTCGGCTTCCTCTCGCGCAAGCGCGGAGCGGCCGGCGGCTACTTCATGACGCCGGAGCAGATCGAAGCGCGCAAGGCGATTCAGTTCACCGACCTCATGACCGCGGTGCCGGGACTTCGCGTGCAGGGCTCGATGGGCCGCATGGCGGTCACGTCGACGCGGACTGCGGGCCGCGCCGGTTGCGTGACGATCTTCGTCGACAACTCCAAGTTCCAGCAGATGGATGCGGGCGACCTGGATTCCTTCGTCAAGCCTGAGGAAGTGGCCGCGATCGAGGTCTACCAGAGCGGTGGCTCGATGCCGGTGGAGTTTCAGACGTCGGGCTCGGACTGCTCGGCCATCGTGGTGTGGACGAAGCTCAACGTCGAGCGACGAAACCGGAAAAAATAGATGATCTCACCGATCGAGCATCACAAGTTCGAGTTCTTCCTGGGAAAGTTCGGCCCGATCACGGGCTTCGGCATCGCCATGATGGCGGCGTTCGGCGTCGCGCACTGGGTGGCGCAGATGACGCTCGAGGAACGGGGAGACGACATCGAGATCATGAACGACGTGACCTTCGCCGCGCTGATCGGGACGATCATCGGCGGCAAGGTCTACTTCGCGATCAACGAGCAGCGGATCTCCGCGCTGTTCAGCCGAGCGGGGTTCGTGTACTGGGGCGGCTTCATCGGCTCGGTGCTGCTCGCGTGGATCGTGATCCGGTGGCGCAAGCAGTCGTTTCTGCGCGTGGCGGATGGCGCGGCGGTAGGGATCGCGGCGGGCTATGCCATCGGGCGTACAGGGTGCTGGGCGGTCGGCGACGACTATGGCCGGCCGTGGAACGGCTTCCTTGCCGTCGCGTTTCCGGAGGGCGCGCCGCCCTCGACGGCGGGGATCCTCAATCAGGAGTTCCACGCCAATCTGCCGTCGTCCATCCCGCTCGACTCGGTGGTGAGCGTGTATCCCACGCAGCTGCTCGAGGTGGCGCTCGGCTTCGTGATGTTCGTGGTGCTGTGGCGGCTGCGTCGCCACACGCACGGTGCGGGCTGGCTGTTCGGCATGTACTGCCTGATGGCGGGCATCGAGCGGTTCATCGTGGAGTTCTTCCGCGCGAAGAGCGACATGGTGGGGCCGCTCACGTCGGCGCAGCTCGTCGCGCTCGTGATAACGGTGGTCGGCGTCGTGCTGCTGACGACGCGCCGCACCGTGGCCGCGCCGCTCGCCGTCGTGCGCTGACACTCATTCCATCCGATCGATGACGACCTCGCTGAGCGTTCGACCCGACGCGTCCGAGTATCCGCCGTTCTATCACGGCTACGTGTCGGCGGTGCCCGACGGAGATCTGATCGCGCTGCTGCGCGAGGGCGGGCTCGCGATGCGCGCGGTGGCCACTCAGGTTCCGGAAGAGCGAGGCGGGTTCCGCTACGCGGAGGGGAAGTGGACCATCCGCGAGGTGCTCGGCCACATGATCGACGCGGAGCGAATCTTCAGCTATCGCGCGCTGCGGATCGCGCGTGGCGACACGACGCCGCTGCCTGGCTTCGAGCAGAACGACTACGTGCGCACCTCGGGCTCGGACGCACGGACGATCGCGAGCCTGGTCGATGAGCTCACGGCGGTGCGTGAGAGCTCGGTGCATCTGTTCGAGTCGCTGCCGGACGACGCGTGGGCGCGGCGCGGGATCGCGAGCGGGAAGGAGGTCAGTGTGCGGGCACTCGCGTACATCGTGGCGGGGCACGCGAGGCATCACCTGACGGTGTTGCGGGAGAAGTATCTGGCGGGTCGTGAGTGAACAGTGATCGGTGATCGGTGACGGCCTCGGGAGGCAGGAGCTTCCCGAGGCCGTTGTGTTTTTACCGATCACCGATCACCGATCACGGCAACGCCGCCCACGCCTCACCCGTCCGCGAGGCAGCACCCCTGCGCGCAGCCGGCCCAGAGCGGATCCTTCTTCGCGTCGAACATCACCATCCCCGCCTTCTGCACCGAGTCGCCCGATTGCGAGTCGTCGCAGGTGTGGAAGTTCGCGCGGTTCACCCGCTTCGGCCGATAGGGGTGATTGCAGGGCTTGAACGTTCCCGTCCCCGCCGAGGAGTGCCGGCGTGCGCCGGGAGTCGTGTCGAGCTCCTCCAGCCTCCAGGTGCCTGCGTCGCCTTTGCCCGGGAGCACGATGAGGAAGTACTCGAGCTGCTTGCCCGGCTTCATCCCGTAGCGATCCTCGGTGACGTCACCGCGGTTGAGCGCACGGATCGCGACGACGCCGTTCGTCGGCACAGCGATGGCGCTGAGCGAGTCCTGTCCATCGACTGCATCGACGCGGACGGTGGTGAACTTCGACGGCGCGGTGCCGTCGCACGCCTTGTCACCCTTGCAGGCGCGCTCGCGATCGGCGCCGCCGCCCCATGTGAGGCGCTCGACGAGCGCATAGAACTCGTCGCCCGAGTACTCGTCGATCGGCTTGTCGAGCTGGCCGGGGAGCTTCGCACCCGCGGGTGGAGTCGTGGCCAGCGTGTTCGGTGGTGCGCCCGCGCCGGTATTGGCGCGTGCACTGTCGGGCGCGCGATCCTTGGATCGACAGGCGCTGATCGAGACCGCGGCGATGAGGATGCCCGCACGGACGTACGCGGACAGAGGGACGGCGATGAGACGTCTCACGAGACCTCGGGATGGGGATCCAACTACGAACGGCGCGCCGGGATCGGCACGCGAGGGAGGGATTACGAAACGGGCTGACGCGCGGCGAGCCGCCGCATGCGGGCGAGTGTCGGTTCCAGGTTCGCATCCGCGTGTGCCCACACCGTGAGCACTCGGCTCGCCCACAGCGCGGCGGAGGACGGGTCGTTCAACCGCGCCGCGAGCTCGGCGCGATACGCCATCGCGCGGCCCACCGATGCGGACATCACCGGCTCCGTCAGGATGAACGACGAGAGCGTCGGCAGCGCGGTGAGCGTGAGGTCGAGCATCTGCGCGGCGCGGCGCGGGTCGCCGGCGAAGTCGGCGAGCCACGCTTCCTGGATCATGTGGTCGAGCGAGACGGCACCAGGGCGCATGCCGCGTCGCGTCGCCGCCACGGAGTCCAGCATGCGCGACACGGCCGCTTTGTCGCCTCGCGCCGCCACCTGCTGCATCCGCACGAGCGACAAGGCGGGCTTCTCGATCATCAGTGTTGCGGCTGGCCCTGTGCATGGGGTGGAGAGCGTGACGGCGCGCTCGAGCAGCGCGTCCACCGTCTCCTGGCGCTGAGCCGGACCGACGTAGCTGTCGAGCATGCGCGTGATCGTGGCGGGCAGCGTGCGCAGCGAATCGTCGCAGACGCCCAGGGCGGCGCGCATGAGCAAGGCGCTGGCCGCAGCATTCGCGGCGGGCACACCCTCGGACTGCCGCACGTCGCGGGGGCCGGCGGCGTTGAGATAGCCGATCGCCAGACCGGTGCGTCCGGAGAAGGCAGCGAGAGCGGCCAACTGCGAAGCGTGCGCGTCGACGGGACTCTTCTCCTCGGCGCGCAACACAGAATCGGCCGTCGCGGCGGCACGCGCGAAGTCGGCGAGCTTGAGATGGAGACGCACATCCGCGGTGGCGAGTCGAAGCCGCTGCTCGGCGTTGGTGCTCAGGGCGCGCGCTCGCTCGAGCGCGGAGAGCGCCGAGTAGCGGCCGTTCGGCGTGCCGATGATCTCGTCGCGCGCTTCGAGCAGATTCGTCATCGCCTCGAAGACGTCGGGACTGTCGGGCATGCGGCGCGTGAGCGATTCGAGCAGCACGAGCGTGCGATCGCGGTTGTAGTGGAGCGCCGCATCGTAGGTGTCCGCCGCACTCATCGTGGCGAAGGTCGCCGTCGGATAGGGCACGTACGTCACCGAATCGCGCACCAGGGCGGGCCCCGCGCCAAACGGGCCGCCGACGCCCTGACCTGGTCGCAGCCTGTTGTGCTCCACCTGCGCGATCCGGCGCAGGAAGTCGTTCGGCAGCGCACCGAACGCCTGCGGCGCCAGCTCGAGCGCGCGATTGACCGCGCGCCACGCCCCTTCGTAGCTGCCGCGAAACGCGAATCCCGACGGCGAGCTCGGTGACCGAACGACTGTCTTGTCGTTCGCCTGGCACACCGCGAGGCCGAGCCACGCGATCGCGTCGAGCGTGTCGCCCTGCCGGATCGCATCGTAGCTGCGGCACGCGCCCGGATGATCGTCTCGGCTGATCGCGCCGAGCGCGTCGGCCAGGAGCTGCTCGCGCGCGTCGAGCGACGCGCGGCCGCGGTCGGCGGCGATGTACGCCGTCGTCCACTCCTTCACCGACGAGCGCCGCCACGAGCGCGCCTGCGCGAGCCAGAGATTGGCCTGCGGGTAGGCCGGGTCGATCTGCACGGCGCTGTCCAGCGCGGCGATGGCGCCGTCCACGTCCCAGCGCGCCAGCGCGAGCGCGCCGCGCTCGAACGCCTGCCACGCGGGGTATGACGTCGTTCCGCGATCCGCCTGCGACGAGATCGTGCCCACCTTGGGCGACCGCAGCAGATCGGCCACGAGCGAGCGGTAGTCCACCAGCTTCGTCGCCGAGGCGCCGTTCGCCGCGACGACGCGGCTCACCTCGCGCAGGCTCTCGCGCGTCATCGCGTCGTACAGGCCGGCGCGCACGACCACCGAGTCGCGCGACACCCGCACGCGTCCCCACACCACTCGGCCGGCGCGCACCGTGCGCGCCACGCGGGCGGCGTCGTCGAGCGTGATGTTGGAGTCGTCGAGCGCGCGGAGCGCGTCCTGCACGCTCACGTCGCTGGCGAGGTGCAGCCCGTCCCACCGCTTCAACGCCTCGTACACGCCGGCCGCGGCGAGCTCCGCGTTGCCGGCCGGCGTCGGGGCACCGACGTACTGGAACGGGATCACCGCGAGCTGCGCGGTGTCGACGCGCGCCGTCAGCAGCTCGAGCTTCGCGCGCATCGGCGCCGTCGTCGCGACGGCGACGGCCGCGATGATCGCCAGCCCCGCCACCCACGCCCACGGGTTGCGGAGCAGGGGCCGGCGCGCCGCGCGCGCTGCGATCGTCTCACCGGAATTCCCGATCGCCGCCGAGAGGGCGGCGCTGAACATGCGCGCGTCGGGGTAGCGGTCGTCGGGCGAGATCGACAGCGCCTTCGCGATCACCGACGCGACCGGCGCGGGGACGTCGTGCCGGTACTCCTGCAGCGGCGGCGGCGCCTTCGAGAGCCGCGCCTTGAGCTGCTCGACCGGCGTGTCGCCCGCGAAGGGAGGCACGCCGGCGATCGACTCGTACAGCACGCACGCCAGCGAGTAGACGTCGCTCCGCCCGTCGAACGCGCGGTCGCGCGCCTGCTCGGGGCTCATGTACGCCGGCGTGCCGGTGATGGTCCCCTGCTGGGTGATCTTCTCGTGCGCGCGGTCGATCGCGCGCGCGATGCCGAAGTCCGCCACCACGGCGTGGCCGCCGGAGAAGAGGATGTTCTCCGGCTTGATGTCGCGATGCACCACGCCGCGCTCGTGCGCGTACGCGAGCGCGCCGGCCACCTCGCGACCGATCCGCACCGCTTCCTCGATGCCGAGCCGGTTGTCGGAGCTCAGCCGCTGCCGCAGCGAGTCGCCCTCGACGTACGGCATGACGTAGTAAAGCTGATCCGCCGTCTCGCCCGAATCGTGGATGGGGAGGATGTGCGGGTGCTGCAGGCTCGCGGTCAGCTTGATCTCGCGCTGGAAGCGCTGGGCGCCGAGCGCGTGCGACAGCTCGGTGTGCAGGACCTTGATCGCGACGAGGCGCTCGTGCCGTACGTCGTGGGCGAGATACACGGTGGCCGAGCCGCCGCGCCCGATCTCTCGCTTGAGGATGTAGCGACCACCGCCAATGTCTCGCTTCAGGACGTAGCGTCCGGCGAGAATGTCGTTGAGAGTTGGCGGTGTTTCGTGCACGGCTGGTTACGGTGTGGCGGGAAACGCTAAACTACGACTTCCAGACCGGTACATCCAGTCTGAATCTCCCCTCGATGACCGACCGAACGTGAGCCCTGTCACTTCCCCCGCCGAGGCCGCCGGATTCATCCTGCGACCGGCCACGCCCGCCGACGTCGCCACCGTCCTGCGCTGCATTCGAGCGCTCGCCGAATACGAGCGACTGTTGCACGAATGCGTCGCCACCGAGGAGCTGCTGCGCGAGTCGTTGTTCGGCGACCAGCCCGCCGCGGAGGTGGTGCTCGCCTTCGACGGGAACGACGTCGCCGGATACGCGTTGTGGTTCCGCAGCTACTCCACCTTTCTCGCGCGGCCTGGCATCTACCTCGAGGACCTGTTCGTGTTTCCCGAGCACCGGCGCCGGGGACTCGGCCGGCGGCTGCTGGCCTTCCTGGCTCATACGGCAGTGGAGCGACGGTACGGACGCGTGGAGTGGGCGGTGCTGGACTGGAACCAGAGTGCCATGACCTTCTACCGCTCGCTCGGCGCCGTTCCGGTCGAGGGGTGGACGGTCTGCCGGCTCACCGGCGACGCGCTCCCCGCGCTGGCGGCGCAGACGTGATCGCGGCGGAGTTCCGCGGCTTCCGGCCAGCGGCGCTGGCCTTCCTCAAGTCGCTCGCGCGCAACAATAGCCGCGAGTGGTTCCAGGCTCACCGCGACGACTACGAGTCGGAGGTGCGCGCTCCGCTCGCCGCGCTGGTCGAGGAGCTGGACGTGCGGTTCGCCGAGCTCGCGCCCGAGATCGTCGGCGATCCGAAGCGCTCGCTCTTCCGCATCCATCGCGACGTCCGCTTCTCGAACGACAAGTCGCCGTACAAGACGAACGCGGCGTGCTGGTTCTATCATGGCGACGCGGGCCGCGGCGTCGGCACGGCCACGGCGCATGGCGGGGCGGGGTTCTATTTCCACATGGAGCCTGGCGAGTCGATGCTGGGCGGGGGGATCTGGATGCCGCCGCGGCCGACGCTCAACAAGATTCGCGAGCGAATCGACGAGGAGCATCGATCGCTCTCGCGACTTCTGAATGACGCCGCGCTCCGCCGCCGGTTCGGCGGACTCTCCGAGGAAGGGATGCTCACCCGCATGCCGCGCGGCTATGCGGATACCCATCCTGCCGCGACGCTCCTTCGCCATCAATCGTTCACGGTGGGACGTCCCCTCACCGACGCCGAGCTGTTCAGCCCGAAGCTGCCCGACCTCCTCGCGCGCGACTACGCGCGCATCCTGCCGCTCGTGCGCTGGTTCAACGGCGCGCTCGGGCTGCGCACGCTCGCGCGGCGCTGACGCGCGCGATACGTTGCCCGTCATGAGCTCGGGCGCCCATCCGGAGATCACGACGCGCCGCGCGACGCCGGACGATGCCGCGCTGCTCGCGGAGCTCGGCGCGTCGACGTTCACCGAGACCTTCGCCGAGGCGAACCATCCCGACGACTTCGCCGCGTACGTGTCGGCGGCGTTCGGTGAGGCGATCCAGCGCGCGGAGCTGGTGGATGCGAACGTGACGGTGATCCTCGCCGAGCGTGGGAGCGAGACGGTGGGCTACGTGATGCTGCGTGAGCGTCCCGCGCCCTCGATGGTGTCGGCGGACGACGCGCTCGAGATCGCGCGACTCTACTCGCGCCGGAGCGCGATCGGCACCGGTGTCGGCGCGGTGCTGATGCAGCACGCGGTTCGAGAGGCGATGGCTCGCGGCAAGGACGCGCTCTGGCTGGGCGTGTGGGAGCGGAACGCGCGCGCGATCGAGTTCTACCGCCGCCACGAGTTCTTTCAGGCTGGCACCCAACCCTTTCCGCTCGGCACCGATCTGCAGACCGATCTGGTACTGGTGCGTCGCCTCGCGCGGGAGTCGTGACCAATGCGCCATACGCTCAAGCTGCACGGCATCATCGTCGGTCACTCGGAGCTCGAGGAGGTCGACGCCACCGACCGGCGGGTGTGGGGCCAGTTTCACCCCGGGCTCGGCTACGAGCTGGTGCAGCCGATCTTTCGCCTGTTCAGCGAGGCGACGCCGATGCCGGGCGGCGAGCCGCTCGACCAGATCAAGCTGGCGCGCTATCTGGAAGCGCGCGACAAGCTGCCGCTGGAGCTCGTGGACGACCGCGGCCGGCGCATCGAGACGGCGGGGATTCACATCGCGGATTACAGCGTGGAGCGCGGGCCGGAGGCGCTGTCGTTGGATGTGCTGGTCAAGGATGATGGGTACTGGGCGGCGCGGGCGGCGCGGAGCGCCGCCGTGAACGGTTTTCCGTGATCGGTGATCGGTTACTGCCTCGGGACGCAGAAGCTTCCCGAGGTCGGCCGTTCACCGATCACCGATCACCGTTCACCGATCACCGTTCAGGCAGCTCGTAGTCCACCGTATAGAAGTGCTTCTTCTCCACGATCTGGATGCCGAGCGTCCCAGTGATGCCGGCGAGCTGGCCGGTGCCCGTTCCCGCCACGATGACGATGTCCAGCGTCTGCCCGTCGGCGTTCGCGATGCCGCGGTGTGCGATGATGAAGCTGCCGCTCTTGCCGTGCAAGGTGCCGCTCACCCGATCGATCGCGACGTACACGCCCGCGTTGGTGAGCGGCTCGAACGCAGCGAGCATCTCGCCATGCGCGATGGCTTCCAGCTCGCCGTGGAACTCCTTGTAGAGGAGGTTGCGCGCGACGGCTGCGTCGGGAGCGGTTTCTTGTTTGGTGATGGTGACGTCGAATGAGCCGGTGGCGTGAGGCATGGGTTGCTAGGTGCGAGTGAGTAAGGAAAAGCCACGAGGTCGGGACGTGGGATCCAGGTTCTGGGTGACCGGTTTCGAGTTGGTGGTTTCGGGTTCAACGGCGGACGCGGTAGAACCCGTCACCACCAACCCGTTACCGGCAGCTCACAACCTGGATTCCGGTTGGACGATAGAGGGGTCAGAGCCTTCAATGAAAATCATGCCTCTTCGCGAACTCCGCCCCCACCGCGGCCTGCAACGCCCTGAACTGCTGCGCGCGGACGTTCACCACGCTCTGCTCCACCTGCAGCACGCCGCGCACTAGCAGGAGCGGCGTGCGTGAGATGAGCAGCGCCTGCCGCTCGAAGCGCTGCGGGGTGACGACGACGTTCACCAGCCCCGTCTCGTCCTCGAGCGTGAGAAAGACGAATCCCTTCGCGGTGCCGGGCCGCTGGCGACAGATCACGAGGCCGGCCGTGGCGACGCGCTCGCCGTCGCGACCGTTCTTCAAGAGATCGCGCGCGCTGCGCACACCGTTCGGCGCGAGGATCGGGCGCACGTGCGACATCGGATGTCCGGCGAGCGAGATTCCCGTCATGCGATAGTCCGCCTCGGTGAGCTCCACGCGTGTCATCGAGGGGAGGGACGCCGCGCTCGCCGCGCCCGGCGCGCACGCTCGACGCGGTGCGAGCGGGCCCGCGTCGCCGCGCGCCGCGTCGAGCAGCGCCCAGAGCGCGGCGCGCCGCTGCCGCACGTCGGGCTCGTGCGGAAGCATCGCGTCGAACGCGCCCGCCTCCGCGAGATGACGCAGCCCGCGCTGGTCCAGCCCCGAGCGGCGCACCACGTCTTCGATCGACGTGAACGGCCCCTCGGCGAGCGCGGCCTCGAGCCGGTCGCGCGCCGTTGCACCGAGCCCGCGCACGCTGCGCAGGCCGAGCCGCACCGCCGGCGCGCTCGCCGCGCGCGGCTCCAACGTCGCTTCCCAACCCGAGCGCGTCGCATCCACCGGGCGCACTTCCACGCCGTGACGCCGCGCGTCTTCCACGAGCGTACCCGGCGCGTAGAACCCCATCGGCTGCGCGTTGAGAATGGCCGCGGTGAACTCGGGCGCGTAGTAGTGCTTGAGATACGCCGACGCATACACCAATAGCGCGAAGCTCGCCGCGTGGCTCTCGGGAAATCCGTAGTCGGCGAATCCGTTGATCTGGTTGAAGATCCGGTCGGCGTCAGTGGACGCGATGCCGTTCTTCGCCATCCCGTCGAGCATGCGCTGGCAGATCGCCGCCATCCGCTCGCGGCTCCGCTTGTGGCCCATCGCGCGACGCAGCACGTCGGCGTCGCCTGCGCTGAACCCGGCGAGCGCGATGGCCACCTGCATGCCCTGCTCCTGGAAGAGCGGCACGCCGAGCGTGCGCTTGAGGATCGGCTCGAGCGAGGGATGCAGATACGTCACCGGCTCCTCGCCGTTCCGCCGCCGCAGATACGGATGCACCATGTCGCCCTGGATCGGGCCCGGCCGGATGATCGCGACCTCGACGACGAGATCGTAGAACTTCCGCGGCTTCAACCGCGGCAGCGTGTTCATCTGCGCGCGGCTCTCTACCTGGAACACGCCGATCGTGTCGGCGGCGCAGAGGTCGTCGTACACCGCCTGGTCGTCCGTCGGGAGCGTGGCGAGATCGATCGTCACGCCGCGCTGCTGCCTGATGTACAGCAAGCAGTCCTGAATCAGTGTCAACATGCCGAGGCCGAGCAGGTCGATCTTCACCAGACCGACCGGATCGAGATCGTCCTTCTCCCATTGGATCACCGTGCGGCCGGGCATGCTCGCCGGCTCGATCGGCACGACCTGGTGCAGCGGCTCGGCCGTGAGGACGAACCCGCCCACGTGAATCGAGCGGTGTCGCGGAAGCTGATGCAATCCGGCGACGACCTCCGCCAGCGCGCGCACGCGCTTGTCGTTCGGGTCGAGCCCCGCGCGCTCGACGATGCTCGCGCCCCCCGTGTCGTTGAGCGCCGTCGTCGGGTTGCGGCGCTCGGTGTGCTCGTCGCTCGCGTAGGGATCCTCCCAGCGATTGCCCCGCGAGGCTGACTCGGTCAGCGCTCGCGGCAAGTTCACTAGCTCGCGCGTCCCCGCTTTCTGCGCGTTCGGGCTGCCGTACGGCTCGTACGCCGCATTCGGTGTCGGCCGGTCGGACGACGTCATCGGCTTCGCGACCTGCTTCGCCTTCTCCTTCTCGGCGCGTGCGCGCGTCGTCGCCTCGGTGCCGCGCACCATCCCGCTGCCGAGCGCGCTCGCCACCGCGCCGTCGCTCGCGTCGTCGTCGGCTGGCTTCGCGCGCAGCGACTCGGCGGTGGCCTTCGCCGAGAAGCGGTCGCTGAGCATGGCGAGCGAGTCGGCCTGCTCGACGCTGAAGCCGAGCACGCGCGCCGCGTCGCGCACCGCGCTCTTGCCGCGGTAGGTGATCTGCTCGCAGACCATCGCGGCGTGGTCGCGGCCGTAGCGGTCGTACACGTACTGCAGCACGCGCTCGCGCTCACGGTGGGCGAAGTCGATGTCGATGTCGGGCGCCTCGGTACGCTCCTCACTGAGGAAGCGCTCGAACAGCAGCTCGAGCTTGATCGGATCGACGGCGGTGATGCCGAGGCAGTAGCAGACGGCGGAGTTGGCGGCGGAGCCGCGCCCCTGGCAGAGGATCCCTTCGCGCCGGGCGAAGCGGACGATGTCCCATACGATGAGGAAGTAGCCCGCGAGCCCGAGCTTCGTGATGAGGGTGAGCTCGTGCGTGAGCTGCTTCTCGTGCGCGGCCGTGCGCTGCGCGGTGCCAGGCGCGCCCCACCGCTCGCGCGCGCCCTGCTCGACGAGGCGCGCGAGGTATTCGTCCGGGCTCACGCCGAGTGGGAGTGGGAAGGCGGGGAGCGTCGGGTTCAGTTGATCCAGCCGGAACGCGCACCGTTCGGCGACGTCGAGGGTGGCGCGCACGCCGTCAAGATTGCCGCGCCACCGCCGCGCGATCTGCGCCGCGCTCTTGAGGTACCACTCCGCGTTGGGGCGGAGGCGCGTGCCCATCGTGTCGAGCGTCTTGTCGTGCCGGAGACACGACAACACGTCGTGCGTCATCCGGTCGCGGGCGCGCGCGTAGTGCACGTCGTTGGTGACGACCCACGGGACGTCGAGCGCGCGCGCGAGCTCGATCAGTCGCGCGGTGGTGACGCGCTCCTCGGGTAGTCCGTGATCCCAGCACTCGATCGCAACGCGTCGGTCGAAGATGTCCATCAACGTAGCCGCCGCCTCGCACGCGGCGTCGGTGTCCCCGCGTGAGGCGAGCGTGGGCACCCAGCCGCGCGGGCAGCCGGTGAGGGCGAACAGGCCGCCGGCGTGCGCGGCGAGCTGGTCGAGCGACACGCGCGGCGAGCCACGTGTCGCCGTGTCGGCGCGCGCCAGGGTGACGAGCGTGGAGAGGTTCGCGTAGCCCTCGCGCGATTCGGCGAGCAGCGGCAGATGTGTGAGCAGCGGCTCGCCGTCGTCCCGCTCCATCGCGACGGTGATCTCCGCGCCGATGATCGCGGGCAGCGCGGCCTCGCGCGCCGCGGTGGCGAAGCGCACCACGCCACCCAGCTCGTCGTGATCGGTGATGGCCAGCGCGGCGAGACCGAGCTCCTTCGCGCGCGCGACGAGCGGCTCGGGGAGTGCCGCGCCGTCGAGGAGCGAGAAGGCGGTGTGGGCGTGGAGCTCGGCGTAGGGCATGGAGCGCTACGCGCGGTACCAACGGATCGCGTGCCGAACAGAGGAACGGTGTCGTACTGCTGGAAATCCGCGTGTACTCGCGTTCACCACTCGCGCGCTACGCATCATGACGGTGGTGAGCCGTTTCCTCCGCGTCTTCCGCGTTCCAGATATGCGCTCTCGCCTCTCGCTCGCACTCCTCCTCGCGCTGATCCCGGCGCCAATGGTCGCGCAATCGGTCGATTCGCTCGCCGTGGCTCCCAACGCGCACCTGCGGGTGACCACCCGCGCGGGCGCGAGGCTCCCCATCGGGACCATCACTCGCCAGACGCCGGACAGTCTCGTGCTCTTTCTCGCGTGTCGTGCCTGCGGCATGCGCGACACCGCGATTGCCTGGCGCGACCTGAGCAGCATCGAGCGGTACGCCGGCCGGCGGCACGGCAGAGGTGCTCTGTTCGGTGCCGGGTATGGGCTGCTCGCCGGCACGGTGTTCGGCGCCATCGTGGCCAAAGCGGCCCTCAACGACTGCCGAGGCCAGGAGCTGTGCGGTCTCACCATCCTCGCCGTGCCACTCGGGAGCGCCGTCGGCCTTGTGGGCGGGACCATTCTCGGCGCCGCGATCGGGACCGACCGCTGGGTGCCCGTGCCCCGGCCACGCCAGCTCTCGCAGCGCCAGTAGTCGCGCAGGAAGCCATCGACTACCTCCTCATCGGCCGAGACCAGCGGCGGCGCTCGTCATGAGAGGGTATCTACCGAACAAATCCCGAAGACGCAAGCACTGGCGCGGCCGACGAAAGCGCAGTGTGAAACGCTATGTCCGGGGCCGAACCAGCGACTGGAAGGCGGGGAAGGAGCGCAACGAATCGAACGCCGCGTCGGCGTGCCAGCTCATCATCATCTGTCCTTCCCGGTGCGCCTCTGCGAGGAGTTGGACGGCCAGCTCACGCTCGCCGAGCGCGCCAAGGATGGCCGCGCGCCAGTAGAGGTTCGCGCCGAACAGAAAGGGGCGACGGAGCGCTCCGAGGGAATCGGCGATGATGCGCGCGCGGGCGCGCTCGCCCTTCGATACGGCGATCAACCCGAGATAGCCGGCGGCATCGAGGCGCGTGGTGTCTCGTGCGGCGAGCCCGAAGCGACGCGCGGCGCCGTCAGCGCTCCCGCTCATGAGAAGCGCGAGCCCTTCCTGCACGAGACGTTGGGACGACGCGCGTGAAACCGGATGCGCTGCGTACCAGACACCGGCGATTCTCGACAGGCGCAACGCGGTAGCCGGATCGCCGTGCGCGCGGAACTCCTGCGCGCCGATCATGAGCTCCCGCGCCGCACTGCCCGCGGAGTCGTCGCCAGGGGGCAGCACCGTCTCGGCGAGCTCCAACGCGGGCGCAGGCTGGTGGTGCCCGGCGAACGCGCGGAATCGCGCGCCCGCGCCCAGCGCCGGGTTCGCGAACTGAGCGCCTCTCCGGCGCCACAGATCCACCTCACGATCGTGCGCTCCCGCGAGATGGTAGGAGAACCCCAGCCCGATGGTCTGGGCCACGAGCGCGTGTCCTCCGATCAGCTGGAACGCGGAGTCGGCACGCTCGTAGGCAGGCACCGCGACGTCCGCGCGCAGCAGGAACAGCCCCGCCTCTCCACTCAGTTCAAGGGAGAGTGGATTCGAGTCGAGCGCGACGACCTTCTGCTGCGCGAGCAGCATCCGCGGCAGATCACCGTCCAGCTCCGCCTGAGAGTACATCCTGAAGAGCCGGTCGCTCTCGCTCAACGGGAAGGGGAGTCGATCCAGCCGTCGCAATATCGAATCGGAGCGTGCGTACTCCCCGGCGTTCAGATACTGCCGCGAGAGCAGGAGATACGCACGCGCATAGCTCGAGTCGATCGCGATCGCGCGCTCGAAGAAGGGACGCGATCCCATTCCATCGCCCTGCACGGCGAACCGATCGAAGCCAGCGGCGAACTGCTGATACGCCGCGTACTTCGGCGCACGAGTCACCGCGGGGAAGATCCCGATCTCGCGCGTGCCGAGCGCACCGCGCAGGCGGTCGCCGAGGGCGTCGATGGCGGCGATCGGATCATCCGAGGCGGCCGTGGCCGACTCCAGCGTGAACACGATCTGGCCCGTGGCGACGTCGGTCGCCTGACCGTGCATCAGCAGCGAGTCGCTCCGAAGCAGCACGCTTCCCGACAGCAACAGCCCCGCGTGCGTGACGTCCGAGATATTCCGCATCCGCTCGGCCATCCCCTCCGACGTATCGCGCAGCGCCATGAGCACCACGTTCGACGGCACGACGCCGATCTTCCCCACCTGCGCGACGTCGAAGCTGAGCCGCTCGGCGACGATGCGGCCGATGAGGTCGAAGCGCGGATCGCCGGTGAGATTCTCGAACGGCGCGATGAGCAGTCGCGAGCCCACCGCAGCCGGCTTCATCGCGAGCGCGCCGCGTGCGCGCGTCGTCCGAACGCCCCACGCCGCGGCGAGCAGCGCACCTGCGCCAAGCGCGTATGCGGCGAGCCGCGTGCGGCCACGGCGCCGGCGCGGCGGGAGCACCGTGCTCGCACGCTCGCCCGAGGTCGCGAGCTCGTCGAGCACGCGCACGATCTCGGCGGCGTGCTGCGGCCGGTCCGCCGGCCGCTTCTCCAGGCATTGCATCACGAGCGACGCGAGCGAAGCGGGCAGCGAGCGATGGCCGTCCTGAATCGGTCCGGGAGCATCGAACACGTGGGCCGTCGCCACGTCCTGCACGGAACGCCCCGCGAACGGCGGCTCTCCGGTGAGCATCTCGTACGTGATCATGCCCAGCGCGTACAGATCGGCGCGCTGATCCACTCCAGCCTCGCCGAGGAGCTGCTCGGGTGCCATGTAGGCCGGCGTGCCGATCGCCACGCCGGTGGTCGTCGTTGCTCCACGAGTCTCGATCGTCGACGCCAGGAGCGCCTTCGCGATGCCGAAGTCGGCGAGCAGCGCAACGCCTCCGGAGAGGAGGACGTTCTCCGGCTTGATGTCGCGATGCACCACTCCCTTCGCGTGCGCATATGCGAGCGCGGTCGCGAGCTCGCGCATCACGCGCGTCGCTTCGGCAATCGGGAGCGCCGTCCGGTCGGCCATCCGGCTGCGCAGCGTCTGTCCATCGACGAACGGCATGACGTAGTAGAGCAGCCCATTCGTCTCGCCGGAGTCGAGCAGCGGGACGAGATTCGGATGCTGCAGCTGCGCCATCACCTGGATCTCGGCGACGAACCGGTCGACGCCGAGTGACGCGGCGAGATCGGGACGGAGGACCTTGATGGCGACGGCTCGATGGTGCTTGCGATCGTGCGCGAGGTAGATCGTCGCCATTCCTCCCGCGCCGATCTCGCGCTCGATCTCGTACTCGCTGGCGAGACCGTCGCGCAACAGGGCGAGCGTGCGTCCGCGCGTCCGCGCCTGCTGCGCATCGACGGCGGAGACGAGCGGCGCCGCGAACTCCGCCGCCGGCCGCGCGAAGAGCGAGTCGGCCTCGTCGACGCGCTCGCAGGCCACTAGCAGCCGCTCGACGGCGGTCCGCAGCGTCGGATCGTCACCGCACACCGAGTCGACGTACGCATCGCGTTCGTCGGCGGGCAGCGCAAGGGCTCCTTCGACCGCGGCGCGCACGCGCGTCCAGCGCTCTGGGGGCGTGTCATCGCGCGCGCGCTCAGGATCCGTCATCGCTGAGCTCCTGATGCAGCCAGGCACGCGCCATCATCCAGTCGCGCGACACCGTTCTGGGCGAGACGCCGAGCGCTTCGGCCGTTTCGTCTTCGGTGAGCCCGCCGAAGAACCGGCACTCCACCACGCGAGCCAACCGTGCGTCGCGCTCGGCGAGGCGGGCGAGCGCTTCGTCCAGCGCCAGGAGCCACTCGCCCCGCTCGGCGACGGCGAGCTCCGGGGAGTCCGACCGCTCGAGGAGATCGAACGGGACGGCGATACCATCCGCGCCGCCGCGGCGCGCGGCGCGATGTCGCCTCGCGTAGTCGATCAGGATCCGTCTCATCGTGCGTGCGGCGAGCGCGAAGAACTGCCCGCGGTCGCCCCATGACGCGCCGCGCTGCTCGGCGAGCCGGAGATACGCCTCGTGCACCACGGCGGTGGTGGACAGCGTGTGTCCTGGCCGCTCGGCCCTGAGCTGGCGGTGCGCAATGCGGCGCAGCTCGTGGTAGACCTGGGGCAGGACCGCATCGACGGAGCTGGGAGCGGTGGCCGGAGAGGTTGCCGCGGGCGCGTCGTGTCGAAGGGCGGCGATCGCGGCGGTGATCTCCTCGTCCTCGTCGTCCCGCATCGCCGTCGCCTATCTGGGGAGCCGCTCCGCGGGCCTCGGCGACGCGCGTGGCGTCTTCCAGAGCTTTCGCACGCGTCTGCACATGCGGCGCGGTCGCGCCGTCCGGTCAAAGCTAACGATTCCCCAGCTCGACCGGCAATTCCGATCGAGGACTCTTCCATGCGCGCATCGCTTCGCTCACTTCATCGCTCATCGCTCGCCGGTCTTTCGGTGCTGCTCGTCACCGCGGGCGGCATCGCAATCGCCTGCTCGAGCAGCACGTCGCCCGACCTGAGCGGCACCTTCTTCGGCACGCCCACGACGATGGCCACCGGGAGCGTGCGCAGCTACCTCGTGGTTGGACGCGACGGCACGCCGACGGAACTGGGCGTCGCGTTCACCGAAGCCGCACTCGTGGGACTTCCGGCGGCGACGACGGAGTTCGTCGTCGCGTTGCCCGCGGAGGCGTCGTCGACGCCGTACACGCACGTGGGGGTCAACTGGCAGCCTACGGGTCATCCGCCCACGACGGTGTACACGGTGCCGCACTTCGACGTGCACTTCTATTCCATCTCGCTGGCAGAGCGCAACACGATGACTCCGGCGGATCCTCAGTTCGCAACGAAGCTGCTGCGTCTACCCGCCGGCGCGCTGGTGCCGGCCGGCTATACGGCGGACGTGATGGGAATCCCGCGCATGGGGCTCCACTGGGGCGATCCCACCTCGCCCGAGTTCAGCGGCCAGCCGTTCACCCGGACGTTCGTCTACGGCTCGTACGACGGGAAGCCCATCTTCGCCGAGCCGATGCTGGCGAAGTCGTACCTGGAATCGAAGCCCGTGTCGGACGTGAAGCCCATCAAGGTGCCTGCTCAGTACACGACATCGGGGTACCAGCCGACGTCGTACACGGTGTCGTTCGACGCGGCGACGAAGGAGTATCATGTCGCGCTCTCGGGGTTGGTGATGCGGACTGCGGCGCCGGCGTTCGAGCAGTTCGCCCGGTGAGCCGCCGGTCGGTGGATCGGCTGACCACCGATCCACCGATCAACCGTCAATCCACCCACCCCTGCAGCCGCCACGCATCGTCCGCGTGCTCGGCGCACGGGTGGCGGCGGGCGGTACGAGGGGATAGCGTGCCGTACGGAAGTGCGGGCTCGTACGCAGTACTGCTGGAAATCCTCGGGTACTCGCGCGATGGCCTGATGCGCCGTGCAGCATCATTGTCGTGACCCGCTTCTTCTGCGTCTTCCGCGTTCCTGATATGCCATCTCGCCTCTCGCTCGCACTCGTGCTGGCGCTCGCGGCAGCCCCGGTCTTCGCGCATGCGCAGTCCGTCGACACGCTCGCCGTCGCGCCTGGCGCGCGGCTCCGCATCGCCACGCGCACCGCGCCTATGCCATTCGGGGCGACGCTCGTACACCAGACGCGCGATGGCCTCGTCGTCGATCCGCCGTGCGCGACCTGCACTGGGGATTCCATGATCGCGTGGAGCGCGCTGCAGACCGTCGACGTGCGCGCCGGACGGCGGCACGGCGTGAAGGGCGCGCTCGTCGGCACGGGGATCGGACTGCTGGCCGGCACCCTGATCGCCGCCGTGGCGGTGCACCAGGACACCCAGGACTGCAAGAGCAATGGCGAGGAGTTCTGCGGGCTCGTCGTGCTCGCGATCCCGGCGATCGTGCTCACGGGCGGGGCGGTGGGGCTGGTCACTGGTTTCGCCGTCGGTACGCAGCGATGGGAACGCGTGTGGGCTGGACGACGGTGAGTTGGCTCGAGCTCGAGCGTGAGCTTCCAGCTCTGAGCACCCCCAGCTTCCAGCTCGAGCTCGAGCTGGAAGCTGGAACTGCTGAATGCTCGTAGCTCACGCTCAGGCTCACGGCTGGTGTTCAAAGGGCCAGCCGTTGGCTGGCATGCTCGCGTCGTCATCCGGAACGGAGCGCGCAGCGCACAGTCGTCAATCCGCCCATCCCTGCAGCCGCCACGCATCGTCCGCGCGGTCGAGATACACGATGAACTCTCCCGCGAGGCTCTCGCACCGCCAGTAGTCGCGCCGGTAGCCATCGTCCCACCAGTCACCCGACAGCCGCTCGGGTCCGACTGCGCGCGACACCGCGATGTGGTGCCCGTGCCAGACGACGACGCGCGGCGTCTCGCTCTCGCATTCCACTTCGATCACCTCGGCCGGCTCGAGCGCGCGATGCGCGGCGGCGATCGTCGGTGCCGGCTCCGTCTCGCGCACCATGCGCAGCGTCGTCGTTCCGTTGGGTGCTCCGTTCGACGCGTGCGCATACGCGCCATTCGCAGGTGCGCCGTTCGAGTGCACGCCGTTCGCTCGTGCTCCGTTCGTTCCATTCACGACCGCGTTCGCGCCCGGCACCGACGTGGCACGCGTCGCCGCGCGCGTCACGTCTCGCGTCCGCACGACCGGCTCCACCTCGAGCGCGTCGCGCCACAGCCCCGCCTTCTCCGGGCGATGCGTGTCCTGATGCACCGCGCGCACGATGGCGTTCGGCCCCAGCTCCGCGCGCAGCCGCTCCAGCGCCGCGTCGGCCGCGCCGACGTCGCGCCACGAGGCGCTCAGCAGATCGCCCTGCTCGCCGGTGAGTGGCGCCGCGGCGACGATCGCCACGCGCACCGCGCTCACCGGCGCGCTCAACGTCCACCGGTCGAGCAGCGCGCGGCAGCGCTCGAACAGCGGCGCCACGCGCGCGAGCGGCCGCGCGGGGCGCACCTCGCGCGTGACCGTGTGCACCGGCTCCGACCCGAGCGCGCCGCGCGCGTCGTCGAGCGTGAGCGTGATCGCCACCGCCGCCGCGGCGCGTCCGTGCGCGATCAGCTCCTGCACCAGCCGGTCGAGCGCGGCGCGCACGAGAAACAGCACCGGCTCCATCGTCGCCGATGACGACGCGAGCTCCACCTCCACCGCGGGTTGGGTCTCGACACGCGCGAGCACGGGGCGGCGCAGATCGTCGGCGCGCGCGAGCCGCCACGCGCGGATGCCGAGCTCTCCCCACCTGCGCTCGACGTCTTCCGCGGTGAGCGCGGCGAGCGCGCCCACCGTGCGCAGGCCAAGCGCGGAGAGCGCGGCGCGCAGCTCCTCGTCCATCGGCACGAGCGCGAGCGGCGCGGGGGCGAGATACGCGGCGTCGTGTCCCGCGGGGACGACGTGCACCAGCGATCGGTCGCTCGCGTTCTGCTGAAAGCTCGCGCCGGCCCACGTCGCGGCACGCGCGGCCACGCACGACCCCGCGATCGCGACGCGCGGCCGCGGATGCCAGCGCTTGGCCACGCGCAGCAGCTCGAGCGCGAGAGTGCGCTCGCCGCCCACCGGATCGAACCCGGACGCGCCGACCCACCAGAGACCGGGCGCGCCCGATACGGGCGTCACCTGCGGGCTCGCGGCGAGCAGCGCCGCCGACGCTTCGGTGATTGCGGCTTCCACGGCGACGTCGTCCCACGGCAGCTCGGCCAGATCGGCGCACAGCGCGCGCGCTTCGGTGGGCCGCATGCCGGCGCGGAGCCCCGCGCGCGCGGCGGCGGCCGAGACGGCGCGCAGCCGCTTGGCCGCTGCGTCGATCAGCGCGATCGGGTGGTCATCCCAGTGCTCGGGCGCGGGCGACGGCGGTGCGGAGCTCCGTGATCGGCTCGAGCGGGAGGCCGGCGGTGCCGCGTCCGGCGACGTCAGCGGGAGGAGAAGCTGCGCGTCGTGCATGGGCACGCCTGTTTCCCCCCGCCGGGCCGCGCGCCACACCGCGCCGATCGGGAACCTCGGGATGCGTACACAGGCGACGCGCCACTCCGATTGCACACCGCACCTCCACTGTTCGAAGCGTTCCGCCTTTTTCCACGCGCACGCTGATCGTGCGAACGGGGGTCGTGCTGGGGTCTGACGCGGTGCTGCTCGTGATCGGTGATCGGTGATCGGTGATCGGTGGTGGGCGATGGGGACGTGGTCGCCGACTCCCCGGCGTCGGCCGTTCCAACAGCAGCCGCACCGCGCCGCCGAGCTGCGATGCGGCGCCGGTGCGGTCGCCGAGCAGGACGAGCGCGGCGTTGGACTCGCGGGCGAGGCGGGTGAGCCGGACCGCGGCACCCTTGCTGAGCATGGGCGCGCCGTCGAGCACCACGAGCGCGAACGCTCCGCTCCGGAGGAGGACGTCGGCGCACCAGGGCGCTCGGCTGGCGTCCTTGGGGCGGATGATCCAGACCCCTTCCTCGTCGCCCAGGTGCACCCAGTCGCGTGCGTCGAGCGTGCACTGCGCGTCCACGTAGGCCACCCACCCATGCGCGGCGACGGTGGCTTCGACGATGGCGCGGGCGAGGGTGGTCTTCCCGCTGCCGGTCGGGCCGGCGATCTCGGTCAGCCGTCCGCGGGGCAGCCCTCCTCCCAACAGCACCGCGTCCAGCGCCGCGACTCCCGTGGGGAGGGCGGGGGTGGGTGGCGGCGGCGGGGGGAGGAGCTTGACCAGCTCGGCGATCGACGGGGACATGCGGAGAAGAAGAGGCAGGTATCGGGCCTGTTACCGAACAAACACCGAAACAAATGGCGGCGGCTGGGCCTTCTGGATGGGTCCGCCGAGCCGCCGTGGGGGGTTCTATTTACCGAACGAATGCCGAAAGTGCAAGCTGAGTCGGTTCTCAGCGAGGGGGGAATCGACGCGTGGCTCCGTCCGGCCAGCTCCGGTACGTTCGCTCCGAGCGACGATGCGCCGCTGATGGCTCGACGCCGAGCCGGCGAGCGAGATCCGAGCTCGACGACGACTCACTCGAGGAGACACACATGTCGACCGTAGGTGCTTCCCACCCAGCGCTACACACCGGACCCACGGGACACGTCGGACACCAGCTCATCGCGGGATGGCTTCGCGTCGACGGCGTGAATGGAGGGCCTCGCTTCCAGCTCTTCGGCCAGCACTTCTTCCTTGCGGGCTCGGGGGCGGACGAGGGCAACTGCGCCCCGCAGCACTGCCTTCCGTGCAAGAAGGGAAAGTTCTCCCTCGAGAGCACCTTCGGCGGCGGCACCACGTTCGGCATGGGGCCGGCGATCGTGCATGGACATCGCTACACCTCGATCTCGTACGGAGGCTCGATCCGGGTGCACGGCCACGGGCAGCTGGACGACTCGATGGGCCCGAACGACGTCGTGCTGGCACCGTTCACGATCGAGGGCAATCTGGTGGGCTTCGATGGGCCGGATGACATGTCCGACAAGCCGGAGCTGTTCGACGTCGCGTTCCATGGGCACGGTGTCGCGGTCGTCGAGCTGGACTTCGACCCGTCGTCGGCTCCGGCAGACCGGTTGTACAACTTCCGGAGCGTGTCGTACGACATCACGAGCTACATGCTGCCGTAGCGCGAGCCAGAACGGTGACGGCACGAGCAGTCCGCAGCTCCAACGCACGCGGCGCACGAATCTTCGTCCAGATCCCGGCCTACCGCGACACCGAGCTCGCCCGGACGCTCACCGCGCTGTTCGCCCGCGCCGCGCGCCCGGACGAGCTCCGTGTCGTCGTGCTCTGGCAGCGCGCCGAGCACGAGACGCTCCCCGCGTCGCTCCGGCGGCGCGAGAACCTCGAGCTGATCGAGGTGCCGTACACCGAGAGCCTGGGCTGCAACTGGGCGCGCAGCGTATTGCAGAAGCGGTGGTGCGGCGAGCCGTACACACTCCTCCTCGACTCGCACCACCGCTTCGTCACCGGGTGGGACGAGCGTGTCGTCGCGATGTACGAGGGACTGCGAGCGAGGGGAGTGCGCCGGCCGCTCGTCACCGCGTATCTCCCGCCGTACGTCCCGGAGACGGAGCCGATCGGCCGCAAGCGCAGCCCGTATCGCATCTATCCGCTCGAGTGGCAGGAGGGAATGCTCGTGCGGTTGACCAGCCATCCGATCCCGTTCTGGCGCGCGCTGCGAGAGCCGGTGCCGGCGGATTTCCTGTCACTGCACTTCCTCTTCACCGACGGCCGGTTCAACGAGGACGTGCCATTCGATCCGCACACGTACTTCGTCGGCGACGAGGTGTCGATGAGCATCCGTGCGTACACGAGCGGGTTCGAGCTCTATCATCCGCACCGGGTGCTCGGCTGGCACAGCTACGACCGCAGCTCGCGCGTGACGCACTGGACCGATCACGACGACTGGCGCGAGCTGAACGAGCGCTCGCTCGCGCGATTGCGCCGCCTGTTCCGTGGCCGGATGCGCGGGCGCTACGGCGCGGGGACGCGGCGCAGCGTGTCGCGCTACGAGGAGTACCTGCAGCTCGAGCTCGTGCAACGCGCGTACGCATGACACGTCTCGCGCCGCACTATCCACTCGGCGATGACCAGAAGCTGTTCTGGATCGACGGCTTCCTGCGTCCCGAGCAGTGCGCGGCGATGCTCGACGAGCTCGACTTCGCATTGTGGAGGCCGAGCACCGTGGCGGAGCGGTACGACGGCGCGGAGCTGAGCGTCGTGCGTCGCTCGATGCGCGTGAGCGAGAGCACGGCGGAGGAGTGGTTCACTCCCGCGCTCCGCCGGATGATCCGCGCGATCGACGCGCGCATCGCGCGGCTGGTGCCGCGGCTCGCCGCGCGGCGCGAGCGGTGGCAGGCGACGCGCTACGTGAGAGGAGGACGGTTCGACTACCACTTCGACTGTGGGCACTGGGCCGACGAGCCGGCGGGCGAGCGTGAGCGCACCGTCCTCCTGTACCTCGACACGCCCAGGCGCGGAGGGAGCACGCACTTCCGCGAGCTCGACGTCGACGTCGAGGCGCGGGCGGGCCGCCTCGTCGTCTGGCGGAACCTCACGCCGGCGCGCGCGCGCGACCCGGACATGCTGCATGCCGGCGCGCCTCTGGCGGCGGGGCGAAAGACGGTGTTGGTGACATGGGTTCGGCAGCGCACACTACGCACGGGAGGCTGACATGGACGCGAAGAAATCGCAGGCGCTGGTGAACAAGATCATCAAGCGGTATGGCCCGGTGATCGATCTGCGCGCCAATCCGGAGACGATCATCGACATCATCCGCCGCTTCGCCGACGATCCGGACGGTGGCCAGCCCTGCGGCGGCACGCCCAACCCGCCACCACCGCCATCGCCGTCGCGCGTCGCGGACCGCGTGACGAACGAGGAGATCATGAAGGCGGTGCTCAAGCTGTCGCGCGACGTGAGCGCGCTGCGCAAAGGGACACCCGTCGCGAAGCGCGGGCGCTAGGGAGTCAGGGAAGGGGTCGGAGTCGTCGACGAACGCTCCGTCGTCGCAGCGCGCTTCGACGACTCCGATCCTGAGCTCACACGAGCGCGTGCGCGCGGACGGGGAAGGTGCCCATCCCCACGATCTTCGGCGGCACCGCCGAGAACTGGAACCCGTCGCTCGGCAGCGCGGAGAGGCCGGTCAGGTGCTCGACGATGGGGATTCCCGCGCCGAGCAGCACGGTGTGCACGGGGCGCGCTCCGTCGCTCGTGTCGTCGATGTTGAGCGAGTCGATTCCGACGAGCGCGGCGCCCGCGTCGCGGAGATGTTCGGCCGCGCTCCGCGTGAGGAAGGGATGGCCTTCGAAGTACTGCTCGGTACGCCAGTGCGCGTCCCATCCCGTGTGCACGAGCACCGCTCGGCCGCGCACGTCGAGCGAGCCGAACGACGCAGGCTCGATCGCGCGGCCGGCGTCGCGCGCGATTCGCACGACGACGCCAGGGAGTCCGACCACCTGTTCCAGGCGCAGCGCGGCGAGGTCGTCGCCGTCGGCGTAGCGATGGAAGGGCGTGTCGAGGTACGTGCCCGTGTTCGCGATCATGTCGATGCGCCCGATGTTGAACTCCGTGCCGGGCGCGTAGTGCTGGCGCGACTGCTCGCGCGACAGGTAGTCGCAGATGACCGGGGCGGGGAAGCCCTTCAGCGTGACCATCCCATGCTCGATGCGATGACTGAGGTCGATCAGCTGCACGGGATCCTCACCTCTACGTGTTGGCGTGGAACGAACGACGACGCGAACGGCGCCGTCGGGAAGCTACAGCGGACTCGCGGGCGTCGGAGAATGATGGACCGTGGATTCGAGTGTGCGGCGGAGAAATCTTGCCGCCACACCCCAAATCAGTTGCAGTGCTCCGCGACTCGGCAGTCCTCCGCGTTCTCCGCGTGAAACACCGAGCAGTAGCGCCCGGCGAAGTGCAGATCCCTCGACTCGCTGCGCTCGCTCGGGATGACAGCTCGAGCGCGAGCTGCAGCTTCCAGCTCTGAGCAGTTCCAGCTCGAGCTCGAGCTCGGGCTGGAGCTCGAGCTGGAGAAGCTCAATGCTCGTAGCTCACGCTCAGGCTCACGACAGAGCCCCGCGCGCGGCCGCACCGTCTTGCGAAACCACCCTATCCGGCGCACGTTCGCGGGAACGCCGGTGTCCCTCCGGATTTCCCCTCCCGCCCATGCCCCGCATCCTCCTCGTCGAGGACAACGAGCTCAGTCGCGACATGCTCTCGCGCCGCCTCATTCGCCGGGGCTACGACGTGCTGCTCGCGACCGACGGGGCCCAGGCGGTGGACATCGCGCGGACGGACCCGCCGGACATCATCCTGATGGACATGAGCCTTCCGGTCATCGACGGCTGGGAGGCGACGCGGCGGCTCAAGTCGGCTGCCGACACGCGCGGCATCCCGATCATCGCGCTCACTGCACTCGCCATGTCGAGCGACGAGCGCCAAGCGCGCGAGGCGGGCTGCGACGACTTCGATACGAAGCCGGTCGATCTGCCGCGCCTTCTCGAGAAGGTCGAACGATGGCTCTCGCGACCGCAGCCGTCGTGACCGACGCGGCGGGCGACGTCCACGCCGCCGAGATCGTCCGCGACGCGCGCCGTGAGCACCTCGCCGAGCTGCTCGCGTTCATCGACGGCGCGTGCGCGCGCGCGGGGCTCGATCCCGACATCAGGTTCGACGTCCGCCTCGCCACCGAAGAGGTGGTCACCAACGTGATCGAGCACGGATATGCTGGCATGCCGACGGGCCCGGTCACCGTGCGCTTCCAGTGCGAGCCGGCGCGCGTGATCGTCACGGTGGACGACCTCGCCCGTCCGTTCGACCCCGCGCTCGTGCCGCGGCCCGACACCGCCGCGCCGATCGAGCAGCGGCGCAGCGGCGGACTCGGATGGCATCTCGTCCACCAGATCATGGACGAGGTACGCCACGAGCCGCGCACCCCGATGGGAAATCGCCTGACGCTCGTCAAGCGGCTTCACTCCACTCACTGAGCGTTCACGAAGAGGCAGCATGGACATCGTCGTCGAGCAGCGCGCACCCGCCACGGTCGTGCGCATCACCGGGAGCGTGGACGGCCTCACCGCCGACACCCTTCTCGCCACGCTCCAGCAGCAGATCGACGCCGGGAACTTCCGCCTGATCGGCGACCTGAGCGGCGTGAGCTACACGAGCAGCGCCGGTCTGCGCGCCCTCCTCGCCACCGTGAAGCAGGCGAGGCAGCGCGGCGGCGACTTCCGGCTCGCCGCGGTGCTGCCACCGGTGCACAAGGTGCTCGAGATGAGCGGCTTCACGAGCATCCTGAAGATGTACGCCGACGTGGAGCTCGCCGTCGCGAGCTATCCGGCATGACGGGCGAGAAGAAGCGCGTCGCGCTCGTGATCGGCGCGGGCAGCGTGAAGTGCGCCGCCGCGCTCGGCCTGTGGAAGGTGCTCGCGCGCGAGGGGATCGAGCTCGACATGGTCGTCGGCTGCAGCGGCGGAAGCCTCTACGCGGCGACGATGGCGCTCGGCTACGACGTGCAAGAGTGCGAGGCAATGACGCTCGCGATGTGGAACCGCAAGGTGACCGAGCGCCGCGACTGGGCATCGATGCTCGGCGCCTTCCTGCCGAAGCTGTTCAAGTTCAACGGTCACTTCGGAATGGTGCACGGCGAGCCGCTCATCCGCGCGCTGCGCACGCCGTTCGGAGAGAAGACGTTCGCCGACACCAAGATCCCGCTCTACATCGTGGCCACCGAGCTTCTCTCGGGGCAGCAGGCGACGCTCTCCGAAGGGCGCATCGTGGATGCGGTGCGCGCGAGCATCGCGATCCCGTACATCTGGGCGCCCTGGGAGGTGGACGGAAAGCTGATGCTCGATGGCTGTCTCTCCGCGCCGCTTCCGGTGGACGTCGCGATCAAGGAAGGCGCCGACGTGATCCTCGCGATGGGCTTCGAGAGCCCGTATCCGCGCAAGATTCGCTCGGCGACGAGCTACGCGTTCCACGTGAACAGCATCTACACGAACAACCTGTTCCGCGCGAACTACTCGTTTCACAACCTGGCGCATCACGCCGAGATCCTGCCGATCGTGCCGGAGTTCGGCGAGCCGGTGAACCTGTTCGACACCCACAAGTTCGCGCACGTGATCGCCTGCGGAGAGCGCGCGGCCGAGGAGCAGCTGCCGTATCTTCGCCAACTGCTCGGTCTCGGCCAGCAGCCGGCGGCGCAGTCGAGATGAACGGCACCGGTCGCGTGCCGCCGGCCGCCGCGGCGACCGGTGCGATCCTCGTGGTCGACGACAACGAGTTGAACCGGGACCTCCTATCGCGCCGGCTGCGGCGCGACGGCCATGTGGTGACGGTGGCCGAGCATGGCCGTGCGGCGCTCGACCGAATGGCGAAGGAGCCGTTCGATCTCGTGCTGCTCGACATCATGATGCCCGAGCTCACGGGCTACGAGGTGCTCGAGATCCTCAAGGCTGATGCGGCGCTGCGCGACATCCCGGTGGTGATGATCACCGCGACCACCGAAGAGGACTCCATCGTGCGCTGTCTCTCGCTCGGCGCCGAAGATCATCTGCCGAAGCCGTTCAACCCGGCGATCCTGCGCGCGCGGGTGGGCTCGTCGCTGGCGAAGAAGCGGCTGCGCGACACCGAGAAGCTGTACGCGCGCAGTCTCGAGCGAGAGCTCGAGATCGGCCGCGAGATCCAGATGGGCTTTCTGCCGGCAACACTGCCGGCACCACACGGATGGGAGCTGCGCGCGCACTTCCGTCCGGCGCGGCAGGTGGCGGGCGACTTCTATGATGCGTTCACGCTCGCGGATGGCCGCGTCGCGCTCGTGCTCGCCGACGTGTGTGGCAAAGGCGTGGGCGCGGCGCTGTTCATGGCGCTCTTCCGCAGCTTGCTGCGCGCGCTCGCCGTCCCGCAGTTCGCCGCCGCTCCCACGACGGCGGAGGGACTTCGTGCGACCGTGCTGGCGACGAACGACTACATCGCGCGGACCCACGACAGCGCCAACATGTTCGCCACCGTCTTCTTCGCCGTGGTCGATCCCGTCTCGGGCTCGTTCGACTACATCAATGCGGGCCACGAGCCGCCGGTGCTGCTCGCCGCCGGCGGGCGCGTGCGCGGACGACTGTCGCCGACCGGCCCGGCGGTCGGCCTGATGCCGGAGATGGAGTTCCGAACCGAGAGCGAGCATCTGGCGCCAGGGGAGACGCTGTTCGCATTCACCGACGGCGTCGGCGACGCGCGCGATCCCACGGATGCGTCGTTCGGTGAGGAACGGCTGCTCGCATTGCTCGCCGAACGCGCCGCGCCGGCCGCCGATCTGCTCGCACGGGTGGATGCGGCGCTGTCCGCCCACATCGGCGACGGCGCGCAGTTCGACGACGTCGCGATGCTCGCCGCGCGGAGGGTGCCGTGACGTCGCCACGGCTCTCGGACGACAGGAGCGGCAAGCGCCGAGGGCTCGTTGGGATGCTCGTGCCGCGTGGCGCGCGGCTGCACCCGATCCTCCGGCTCAACCATCTCGTCCGCATCACGACGTATCCGCTGTTCTTCGTGCTGTTCGCCGTCACGTTCTATCCGCGCGGCGTCTCGTGGCCGGCGTGGACGGTGCTCTCCCTCCATCTCCTGATCTGGCCACACATCGCCCTCGCGGTGGCGTCGAGAGCGAGGAACCAGAAGCTGGCCGAGTTCCGCAACCTGCTGATCGACTCGGTCATCATCGGCTGGTACCTGCCGCTCACCGCGTTCAGCCTCGGTCCGTGCGCCGCCGCCGTGCTCGGCATCCACTCGGGCAACGTGAGCGTGGGCGGCTGGCGGTTCGGCGTGCGAGGTGTGATCGCGATCGCGGCCGGCATCACGACGTCGATCCTCATGTTCGGCCTGCACATCGATCCCCTCGGCGGCGGGTTCCTGCCGCAGGGGCTCGGCGTCGCGGTGATCTTCGTGTACGTCACCGTGTTCAGCTATCAGTCGTTCGGCCAGGCCCAGCGCGTGGTTCGCAACGCCAAGCTGATCGAGGCGCAGAACGTGGAGATCCAGCGCAACAGCGCGCTGATCGAGGAACGCACCCACCAGCTCGAGCAGGCGCGCGACGCGGCCGAGTCGGCGAACACCTCCAAGTCGCAGTTCCTGGCGAACATGAGCCACGAGCTGCGCACGCCGCTCAACGCGATCATCGGCTACAGCGATCTGCTCATCGAAGAGGCGGAAGAGCTGAACGCGACCGACCTCGTGCCCGACCTCGACAAGATCCGCTCGTCGGGCAAGCATCTGCTCGGATTGATCAACGACGTGCTCGACCTGTCGAAGATCGAGGCAGGGAAGATGGAGATCTCGCTCGAGACCTTCGACGTGGCCGACGTGGTGATCGCGGTCGCCGCGATGGTGCGGCCCCTCGTGGAGAAGAACGGCAACACGCTGGACCTGTCGATCCAGGAGGACATCGGAACGATGCGCGCCGACCTCACGCGCGTGCGGCAGATCCTGCTCAACCTGCTGAGCAACGCGAGCAAGTTCACCTCGGCCGGCCGAGTCTCGCTCGCGGCGACCCGCGGAACGTTGAACGGGCGCCAGGAGATCGTGTTCACGGTGCGCGACACCGGAATCGGGATGACGCCCGCGCAGATCGCGCGGCTGTTCCAGCCATTCACCCAGGCCGATCCGTCGACGACGCGGAAGTACGGCGGCACCGGACTCGGCCTGAGCATCACGCAGCGGTTCTGCCAGCTCATGGACGGATCGATCGAGGTGGAGAGCGAGCCGGGGGTGGGGAGCACGTTCACGGCGCGCATCCCGGCGCACGTGACGGAGCCGAAGTCACAGCGCCAGACGGGTGTCTACCGCGTGTCGCGTCCGAGCGCCGGCGTGGCGCGAGTGCCGGTGGGGACGATCCTGCTGATCGACGACGACTCGGTGACGCGCGAGCTCGTCGAGCGGATCCTGACGAAGGAAGGGCTGCACATGCTTCACGCGGCGACGGGGCAGGAGGGGCTGCGCATCGCCGAGCAGCTGCGTCCCGACGTGATCGTGCTCGACGTGATGCTGCCGGATCAGGACGGCTGGGCGGTGCTCGCGGCGATCACCACGAAGATGGAGCTCGCGGGAATTCCCGTCGTCGTGCTCACGACCGCGGACGAGCGTGGGCTCGCGACCACTCTTGGCGCCACGGCGTATCTCGCCAAGCCCGTGCGCGCCGAGGAGCTGATGACGGCGCTGCGGGGCGCGCAGCAGCCGGCGGCCGAGTCGACCTGAATTCGCGAGAGTTGCCTCGAGCGACTGCCGGCCGCGATTGACTTACGTGGTGTGGCTGCTCAGCATCACGGGGTCTGCTCCGACGCAACCCTCTCTCCCCGGGTCCATGTCCGTGCCTCGTCCGCGCCGTGCCGCGTGGCTGCTCTCGAGCGGCTTGATCGCCATCGCGCTGTTCTCCACGCCATGCGCCGCGCAGTCGGCCGCCGCCACGCCGGCCCGCTGGGATTCGCTCGTCACCTCACTGCTCGACGCGTACTTCGCCGCGCAGCCGCGGATTGCCGTCGGCAGTGGCCGCCACGAGTTCGACGGCAGACTTCCCGACTGGTCGGAGCGCGGGCTCGCCGCGTTCGGAACGCTGCTCACCGACTGGCGCGCACGTGCCGTCGCGTTCGACACGACCCAGCTCGACGCGACGCGGAAGCTCGAGCGCGCGTACGTGATCGCGCGGATGGACCGCGACCTCTGGTGGTTGCGCAGCGCAGACGGCCCGCACAGGAACCCGCACTACTACGGCGGCGCGCTCGACCCTGATCCGTATCTCACGCGGCCGTACGCGCCGCTCGAGACGCGGATGCGCTCGTACATCGGCTACGCGCGCTCGGTGGTCACCGCCGCCGAGCAGATCCGCGCGAACCTTCGTCCGCCGCTCGCCCGCAGCCTGATCGATCGCGGCCACGGTCTCTTCGGCGGCTTCGCCGCGTTCTACACGAGCGACGTGCCGGCGGTGTTCGCGCCGGTGAAGAACCCCGCGCTGCAGCGTGAGCTCGCCCAGGCGAACGACAGCGCGGCAGCCGCGATGCGCGCGCTCGACGAATGGCTGCTCGCGCAACGCGCGACGCAGACGGAGAGCTTCGCGCTTGGCGCGGACAAGTTCCGCGAGATGCTCTATGCGATCGAGCGAGTGGACACGCCGCTCGATGAGCTCGAGCGAATCGGGCGCGAGGATCTGCGGCGCAACCAGGCGGCGCTCGAGGCGGCGTGCGCCCGCTACGCGCCCGGCGCCACCATCCATGACTGCGTGCGGAAAGAGGAATCGCACAAGCCGAAGGAGAACAGCGTCGACGCCGCGCGGCGGCAGCTCGTCGGGCTGCGACAGTTCATCCTCGACAAGGGGGTCGCGACGATCCCGGGAACGGAGCAGGCGAAGGTGGGCGAGTCGCCGCCGTATGCGCGCTACAACTTCGCGTACATCGTGATTCCGGGGCCGTACGAGAAGCACATGCCGGCCACGTACTACGTGGCGCCTCCCGATCCGGCGTGGACGGCCGAGCAGCGCGCCGGCTACATCCCGGGTGAGGCGAACCTTCTCTTCACCTCGGTGCACGAGGTGTGGCCGGGCCACTTCCTCCAATTCCTTCACGCGAACCGCTCGCGTTCCACCTTCGGCCGCGTCTTCGTCGGCTACGCGTACGCCGAAGGGTGGGCGCACTACGCCGAGGAGATGATGTGGGACGAGGGGCTCGGCAACGGCGACCCCGAGGCGCACATCGGGCAGCTCACCAACGCGCTCCTCCGCAACGTGCGCTTCCTCTCGGCCATCGGGATGCACGCGCGCGGAATGACGGTCGCCGAGTCGGAGCGCCTCTTTCGCGAGGAAGGATATCAGGCGGAGGCGACGTCGAAGCAGCAGGCGGCGCGCGGCACCTTCGATCCGGAGTATCTCGACTACACGATGGGCAAGCTGATGATTCGCAAGCTGCGCGACGACTGGACGGCGACGCGCGGCGGCACGGCGGCGTGGAAGCAGTTCCACGACACCTTCCTCTCGTACGGCGGTCCGCCGATCCCACTCGTGCGCGAGGCGATGATGCACCGAGCCGGCAAGCTGTTCTGAGTGTGAGCGCACGACGTACGCCCGAAGACTGGCGCGCGACGCTCGCGCGCTGGCTTCCCGCGATCGTGTTCGCCATCGTCGCATTCACGCTCGTGCTCGACATCACCGACCCCCCCGCGCCCGGTCTCGACCCGGACGCGGTTGCCTATCTGGGCAACGCGGAGCAGCTCGCGAAGCACGGCGAGCTGCGGACACCGTCGGCGCGGTGGTCGAGCCCGGACAGCACCTCGATGCTCGCGCACTTTCCACCCGGGTTCGCCGCCGCGATCGCGGTGCCGGTGCGCCTCGGCATGGATCCGCAGCAGGGCGCGCGGCTCGTCGAGGCGCTCTCGGCGTTCGTCACCATCGCCACGCTCGTGCTGCTCGTGGGGGACGCGACCAATGCGCTGGCGGGCGTGCTGCTCGCCGTCGCGCTGTTCGCGATGTCGTCGATGCACCTCGTGCACGTGTCGGTGCTGAGCGAGCCGCTCTTTCTCGCGCTCATGTCGCTGACGCTCGCGGCCATGGTGCGTCGTCCCGAACAGCCGCTCGCCGCGGGCGTCGTTGCCGCGCTCGGCGCGCTGGTGCGTTACGCCGGACTCTCCCTCGTGGGCGCGGTCGCGCTCTGGGGATTCGCGCAGCGCGGAACGCTGGCCGTGCGGGTGCGACGCGCGGTCACCGGTGCGCTGCCGGCGATCGTCGTGCAGGCGCTCTGGTTCGCGCGCACCCGATTGGTCGCCGCGAAGGAGCCGATCCGCCAGATCGGCTTCTACGGCAACTTCGGGCCGAGTCTCGCGGAGGCGAAGAGCACCGTCGAAGCATGGTTGATCCCGGATCCCGATTCGCTGACCGAGCCGATGCGCTTTCGCGGCGCCCTCACGCTCGTCGCGGCGGCGCTGCTGATCGTCGTCACGGTTGCCGCGGCGCGAACGCTGCTGCAGCACGGTGCGCTCGACACTGGTGCCGAGAGCAAGCCCGACTCGCCCGAGCGACGCGCCCTGCGCCTGCTCGGCGCGACGGCGCTCCTCATCGGCTGTTATCTCGCGCTGGTGATCGTGTCGCGGACCGTCGCCGATCCAGGCATCCCGTTCGACGAGCGCATCCTCTCGCCGGTGATCGTGCTCGGCACGACGATCGCCGCGACCGGGCTCGCGCTCTGGTGGCGCGCGTCCGGCACGGCGCTGCCGAAGATCGCCCTGACCGGCGCGCTGCTCGGCTGGTGGTGCGCCGCCGGATCGGTGACGTGGGACGAGGCGCAGCGCGTCCGCGACTACGGCTCCGATTTCGGCAGCGACGACTGGCGGCGCAGCGACCTGTTGCAATGGGCGCGCAGCGAGGGCGCGAGCCATCCCCTCTACACGAACTGGGTGGCGGCGGTGTACTTCCACCTGCGGCGGCCCGCGCGGGACATCCCGAGGCTCGACGAGATGCCGCGCGTGCCGGAGTTCGCACGGGCGCTCAGGGCGCACGACGGACGCGCGATCGTCTTCACGGTGCCCGGCGTCGAATACCTGACGGTCGATTCGCTGCGCCGCGCGCCGGAGCTGCGCGTGGTGGCCGAGCGTGCCGACGGCGTGGTGTTCGCCGCAGCGGAGGAGCCGGCTAGACCAGGACGTCCGCTGACAGCAGTGCGGTGATCTCGTCGGGCTCGAGCGCGCCGCCGAACAGGTAGCCCTGCACCAGGTCGCACTCCACCGCTTGCAGCACGGCGAGCTGCGCCGGCGTCTCCACTCCCTCGGCGATCACGAGCATCCCGAGGTTGTTCGCGAGGGCGACGATCGTGCGGACGATCTCGGAGTGCTCGCCGTTCTCGCCGATGTTGCTCACGAACGAGCGGTCGATCTTCAGACCGTCCAGATCGAAGCGGTGCAGGTAGCCGAGCGATGAATAGCCCGTGCCGAAATCGTCGAGATCGAGGTGCACGCCGAGAGCGTGGAGCTTGGCGATCGTCTCGATCACCGGATCCTCCTGCTCGATCAGCACGCTCTCCGTGAACTCCAGCCGCAGGCTGCGCGGCGAGAGGCCGCTCGACTCGAGCGCTTCGGTGACGCGGGCGATGAGCTCCGGGTGCACGAACTGCCGCGCCGACAGGTTGACGCTCACCGACACGTCCGCCGCGGACGGATGCTCGCGCTGCCAGGCCGCGAGCTGATGACACGCCTCGCGCAGCACCCAGTTGCCCATCGCCACGACGAGCCCCGTCTCCTCCGCGACCGAGAGAAAGGTGTCCGGAGCGACGAGGCCGCGCTGCGGGTGCTCCCACCGGACGAGCGCCTCGACGCCCGCCACTCGCCCCGTCGCCGCCCACACGACCGGCTGGTAGAGGAGCCGGAACTCGTTCCGCTCGATCGCGAGCCGCAGATCGGTCTCGAGCTGCAGCAGCGCGACGGCGCGCGCGTGCATCGCGTGGTCGAACACCACGTAGCGCGCCTTGCCGCTCGACTTCGCGCGGTACATCGCCAGGTCGGCGTCGCGCAGCAGGTCGTCGGGGTGCTCGTAGCCCGACGACGACAGCGCGATGCCGATGCTCACGCTCACGAACACGTCCTGCCCACGGAGGAGGAAGGGCCGCTGGAGCTCCGCCATGATCCGCTCCGCGACGCGCGTCGCGTCGGTCACGCTGGCCGTGTTGTCCACGAGCACGGTGAACTCGTCGCCGCCGAGGCGCGCAACCGTGTCGCCTGGCCGAACGCAGCGCTCGAGGCGACGCGCGGCGGCAACGAGCAGCTCGTCGCCCACGGTGTGGCCGAGGCTGTCGTTGACGACCTTGAAGCGGTCGAGGTCGAGGAAGAGCATGGCGAACGAGTACTTGCCGTCGTCCATGCGCGAGCGGTTGATCGAGCGGCGCAGCAGCTCGGTGAAGCGCGAGCGGTTCGGCAGGAAGGTGAGCGAATCGTGGAACGCGTCGTGGAGGAGCTGCCGCTCGGCCACCTTGCGCTGGGTCACGTCGCGGAAGCTCCACACGCGCCCGACGCTGGCGCCGCCGATGCGCTGCGGCACCGAGTAGCGCTCGAAGACGCGTCCGTCGAGGAACTCCAGCTCGTCGAAGCTCTCCTCCTCGGGCGAGGCGTAGAGGTCGTGCACCTTGCGGAGGAAGCGCTCGGGATCGCGGAGCTGCTTCACCATGTGCGCGAGCGCGAGCTCGTCGTCGCGCGACTCGGCGATCTCCGTCGGGATCCGCCACAGCTCCACGAAGCGGCGGTTGAACAGCATGATGTGACCCATGCCGTCCGCCGCGAGAATACCGTCGGCGGTGGACTCGAGCGTCGCGCCGAGCAGCGAGGCGGTGCGCGAGAGATCCTCGGTGCGCCGGGTGAGATCGCTGATGTCGGTGAAGAACACCGTCACCCCCTCCTCGAACGGGAAGGTGCGGACGTCGAACATCCGATCGCCCTCGAGGTCGGCCACCGGGACCGACACCCGCGACGCGCCGGCGCCGCGGTCCATCACCGCGCTCTCGAGCACGCCGGCGAACGCCGTGTGGCCGAGCGCCGGCCACGCCTCTTCGAGCTGGAACCCGAGGGCCTGGTCTCGGAGGCGGCACGCGAGTCGTTCCGCGGCGGCGTTCCACAGCACGACGCGCCCCTCGCGGCTGAGCACGAACATCCCCTCGTCGATGGACTCGATCACCTCCAGCAGGCGCGCCTGGGAGCGGCGCTCTCGCTGGAGGATCTCGCCGTGCTGCGCGTAGCGGAGCCCGAAGAGGGCGAGGAGCTGGGTCAGCAGCAGGACGATGATCACCGTCTCGAACGAGCTGTTCGACGCACGCTCCACTTCCTGTCGTCGCAGCTCGGCGTCCGCCTTGTAGTGCTCCTGCATGGCGAGCAGGTCGGCCCGCGCGCGATCGAACGCGGGGGTGCCGGCGCGCAGGTCGATCGCGACCGCCGCGGCGTTCCGGCCCTCGAGGATGGAGGCGATGACTTCGTCGCGGACGCGTAGATAGTCGTTCCAGTCGTGCTCGAACTGGCGCACGGCGGCCACGTCGGCCGGGTGCATCAGGTGCCGCGCGTGCTCGCGCACGCGCCCCGTGACGCGCGCGTCGGCGGCACGCGACTCGTCGACGTACTCCACCTGAAGATTCGCGTCGGTGGTCGTCAGCGCGTACAGCATGCGCCGCCGCGCTTCCTGCACGTCGTACTGCAGCGCGCCGATGAGATCGAGCCCGGTGACGAGGCCCTCGTAGAGCCCCCGCGCCTGGTGTGCGGCGCTGCGGAGCTGAAAGAGGCTGAACGCGCCCGTCGCGGCACTGAGCAGCGCGAAGCAGACGAGCAGCGCCGTGCTGCTGGTGCGGCGCGCGAGCGCGCGAGCGCGGCGCATCATGGCGCCGCCACCTCGAGACCGTAGCCCCGGTCGCCAGGCAGGCGGCCATCCACCCGGAGCGTCTTCACGCTCGCGTCCACCTCGCTGGCGCGCACGTAGCCGATCGCGCCCGGCACGTTGAACACGAAGCGCAGCACGCCGTTCGGCGTCGCGAGCATCTTGGGCGCGTCGCTCGCTTCACCGGTGAAGATCGCCTGGAGGAACCCGCGGCGATACGCGTCCTCGTCGAGCCCATAGAGCGAGCGGAGGATCGCGTCGCGCTCGGGCGCGCCGGGATCGCGCATCACGATCGTCACGCGCTTTCCGTTGGTCCACCGGCCGCGCTGCCCACGGTAGATCTTCCGCAGATCGGCGAGCGACACCTCGTTCATCGGGTTCGACTTGTTGACCACGATGGCGAGTGGCTCGGGCGCCTGCGCGCGCGCGACGCTCGGCGCCGCGAACAGAGCGGCGCCGAACACGAAGAGAGTGAGCCGGAGCGAACGCATGCGACTCTCGTCCATCAGAACATGAAGGACACTTGAGCGTCGAGCCGGTTCATCGTCGGACGCGTGGTCTGATTCAGGTGGCTCGCCTGCAGCTTGAGCGCGGCGAGCGCGTCGAAGTCATAGCGGACGCCGGCCGTCGGGCCGCTGCGGCGACCGAGAAAGCCGAAGAGCTGGTCGGAGCGCGGCACATCGACGTAGTCGACACGCACGTAGGGGCGCACGGCGCGAAAGCGGCGCGATGCCTGCGCGTAGTAGCCGCGCATGTCGTTCGTCGCCGTGCCGCTCAGCGAGTGATGACGAAGGGTCAGCGCCTCGGCGAGCAGCTCGACCGCGTCGGTCTTGTAGAGCGCGTGCGCCGCGGCGATCGTCTCCGAGAGCGGCGCCTTGGTCGTGTCGGCGAGCGTGAGACGATCGCGATAGACCGAGACGCCGAACTGGAGGCCGTCGAATCGTTCGGGGCGCGCGATCAGACCGACGTTGAGCGACAGCGAGTTGTTGTCGTTGAGGCCTGGCTGCGGCGAGATGGCGGCGGACGACTGACCGGCGCGTCCGCTCCCGAGCTCCGCGATGTAGCGAAGCCCCAGCGCGCCCGACGGGATCTCACCCGTCGTGCTCACGCCGAGCGTGTGGATCGGCACGATGCCGATGTCGCCGTCGATGCTGAACACCAGCGGACGGCCGACGGCCGTCTGGAACCAGGCGCCGTGGTGATAGGCGGCGTTGTAGTAGCCGATCCCGGTGTGGAAGCGGCCGACCGACGCGTTGAAGCGGTCGCTCGGCGAGAAGGTGAGGAGGATTCGCTCGAGCTTCGCGTTGAAGGTGTTGCGCGGCAGCGCGGTGAGGGTCGCCTCCGTGAGCACGCTGAGCCGGTCGGAGATCTGCGAGCGCGCGAACAGATCGAACTGTCCGAGGCCGAAGCCATTCTTGCTGCCGACGGAATCGGTCGCCGAGTACTTGATGTCGGCGAAGAGATGAACCCGGAGCTGTGGCTCGAGCGGCGTGGCGGGCTCACTCGGTTCCGCGCCACTGCCCGAATGGTGCTCGGCACCAGCCGGCCGAGTCGCCGAGTGCGACGCGTGCGCGACCGCCGCGGACGGAAGGTCCACGGTGGTCGCTCCGGCACGCGCGCAGAGCAGCGCGACGAGCCCGGACGTGCCGAGCGAGTCGGCACGCTCGCGGTCGAGCGTGGTGCGAATCGAGGGTGCGTTGGCCGAAGCGGGGCAGTCGAGCACCAGGACTCTGGCCGGCGTCGTCTCCCGCGGGGTGCTGTCTGGACGAGCGCTCTCCGCGCCGACGGATCCAATCAGTCCGAGGCTCGATGTCGCCTGCGACGTCGCAGGAGAGGGGGAGCGCGCTTCCGTCTGCGCAAACGCGATCGAGGGGAGGATCGCGAGCGCAAAGACGCGGGCGGCGAGATGCATGGTCCGCAGGGTGGAGGTCGCACGCGCGCTCGTGATGCGCGATGTCGTGGCGTACTCATGCAGACGATCGGGACGCCCTGCAGGCACATACGGGCAAGGGTGCAAGCGTAGGCATTCCAGCGGCTTGCGAAGCGCCGGCACGAGCGGCGAGGAACGGCGAGGGCGACCCGGGCGAAACGACCCGATTTCAGTCGATCGGTCCCGCCGAATCGGTCGGAACGTCGCTTGTCGGGCGGATCGGTGAGAGCCAGTGTCCCGTCGCCGATGCCGCAGACGCATCCACGGCCGAGCGCGTGCTACCGCGTTGCGACAGCTCCCGCGACGGCACGGATGACGAACACCGCGACCGCGATCCCTCCAGCCACGAGAAGCGTGAGCCCGACGAGCGTGGCGGCGACGACGAGCCGGCTCGCGCGCTTCGTCTGCGTCGGCGTCTCCAGTGCGCGCTCGAGCAGCGCGAGGTTGCGCGAGTTGGACTTGAACGCGACGTCGAACGCGTCGCCGAGCACGGGGATCGTGCCGCCGGCGGTGTCGAGCGCCACATTCGCGAGCATGCGCAGCACGACGGCGCGCGGTGCGCCGAGACGCTGGGCGAGCAGCACGAGATAGCCGGCCAGCGCGGCGCCGGCGATGTCGCCGAGTCCGGGCACCAGGCCGAGGATCGGATCGAGCCCGAAGCGGATGCCGGTGCCGGGGATCGCCGCGGCGCTGTCGAGCAGGCGCGTGAGCGCGCGCGCGCGTGACAGCGGATCGGTCTCGCTCACTCGACGTCCATCACTGGACGTTCACGCCGACGCGCAGTCCGCGCTCGCCGACGGGTCGCGGACGCACGAAGAAGTGCGCGTAGCGCGCGTCGCGATGAATGCGCAGCGCGTGCAGCATCGCGACGCTGCCATAGATCACCGTGATGTCCGTCTTCGACAGCGACGACGTGCGCGCCATGAAGTCGACGTCGCTCACCGATGCGGTGCGTCCGATCGTGACGTAGAACAACGTCGTCGCGATGCCGCCGAGGAGCACGCCCCGTTCGAATGGCGCGCCCTTCGCGTGCGGCACGTCGAGGATCCCTTCGTCGAGCGCTGTCTGCACGTTGAGCCCCATGCTCGAGAAGAGAAACTGCTTCCGCGGGTCGAGCTCCGCGCTGAGCCCCGAGTACACCGTCGGCCGTCCTTTGCTCATCCCGAAGGTGGGATGGCCGCCGACGGCGAGCGCCGTGACCACGTGCGCGCTCTCGTGTGCGAGCAGGCTGGCCGCGAACCCGGCGGCGACGGAACGCCAGTAGTGTGCCGGCCGCCCGGCGTGCGGCGTGCTGTCGGGGGAAAGGGCCGAGCGAGTGGTGGTGTCGGCGCTCGACTGGGCGGAGAGGGTCGAGGGCGCGAACGGGCCGGCGGCGAGGCAGGCGAGCGTGATCATGGCGACGACTCGGCGCGGAGCGCTCGGCGCGCGCTCGTCGAGGCGGTCGTCGTGAGGGAGTGAGGGGGGCACGCTCGAATATTCAACGCGGAACGCGGCCTGCACAGTCGATGGTGGCCGTGATATCATCCTAGCTCGTACGTCCGCGTCGCCTCCCACCCCGTGTCAGATGCCCGCCCGCCTCTCCGACCTCGAGATCCAGCGCGCCCTCGGCTCTCTGCCGGGATGGTCGCGCAAAGGAGATGTCCTGACGAAGACATTCACCTGGCCGACGTTCGCGGCAGGGATCGACTTCGTGACGCGGATCGCCCGCGCGGCGGACGCGGTGGATCATCATCCAGACATCGACATCCGCTACACGAAGATCACCTGCGCTCTGTCGACGCACGACGCGGGTGGGATCACGGACGCCGATCTCTCGCTCGCCGGGACGATCGAGTCATTGGCGCAGGGGTGACCGATCTGAAGTAGGGACGGACTCCTGGGGACGGACTCCGGAGTCCGTCCCGAGGAGTCCGTCCCGAGGAGTCCGTCCCCGGGCGAGGTCAGTCCAATCCCGCGAACAGATCCTCCGCGCCCTGCGGCGCCGGAGCTCCGATCGCCACGAAGTAGTCCTCCGTGGCCGGCATCGCTTCGCGCCGGAAGTACGCTTCGTGATCGAGCTGGGTGCGGTGCGCGAAGAAGGCCTCGAGCTTTCGCGCGTGCCACCGCTCCACGGGGATGCAGATCTGGCGAGGCTGACCGTCCTGTCGCGGCGCCTCGGTCGGAGCGGGGGTGGGCCAGGTGACGTAGTAGAGGCGCGACGCCCGATGCGGCGCCAGGCCCGACTCGAGCTGGTCGGGGAAGGCGCGCGTCCCGGCGAGCAGCATCGCCGACGTCGCCAGACGACAGACCGCGCGATGATCGAGATGGCCCGTCGGGGCGCCTTCCGGACCGAAGGTGAGCACCACCTGCGGGCGCTCCTGCCGGATCAGGCGCACGATCTCGCCGATCACGCTCTGCGGATCGGCGGCGGCGAGCGCGGCGTCGGGGTATCCGCCGCACTCGAGCGTCGCGACGCCGAGCACCGCGCACGCCGCCTGGAGCTCGGCCCGGCGAATTCGCCCGAGCTCTTCACGAGACGACACGGCGATGCCGGACGCGCGTCCGGCATCGCCGTCGGTGGCGGTGTAGAGCGAGCAGCGAACGCCCGCCTCGGCGTACTTCGCGATCGTGCCGCCGGTCGCGAAGGTCTCGTCGTCAGGATGCGCGAAGACTGCGGTGAGCGCGCGCATCGACCGCGTCGTCAGCTTCTGCGCCGGCCGCCGCCGAGCAGGCTGACGATCGCGATGAACATGTTGAGCAGGTCGAGATAGATGTTCACCGCCGCGGGCACGTAGTCATCCGGGCCGTACTGCCCCGAGCGCACGATCCGCCACGTGTCGAACACGAGCAGTCCGCTGAACACGAGCACCGTGCCGCCCGCGATCCAGATGGAGCCGAGCGCGCTGCCGACGAACATGTTGATGAGCGACGTGGCGATCAGCACCCAGAGCCCGACGATGAAGAAGCTGCCCCAGGCGCTGAAGTCGCGCCGGCTGAACACCGCGTAGAGCGACAGCACCCCGAACGCGGAGAGCGTGAGCAGGCCGGCCTGCGCGGTGATGCCCGGCGCCTGCCGCTCGGCCATGAACAGGAAGGGCGCGATCCAGATCCCCTCGACGAAGGTGAAGAGCAGGGTCAGGATGAGATTCTTCGGAAAGTCGCGCCGGGCCTGCATCGCCATCCACAGCGGGGCGAACATCGCGATCATCGTGATGATCGGATGCTGCGCCACCGCTTCCATGAGGCGGGGCTGCGAGAAACCGAAGACGACGCCGAGCGCCGTGACGACGACGCTGACGAAGACGAGGCCGTACGTGCGCCGCACCAGCGTCGCGCGCTCCTCGCCAGATCGAACGAGGGTCCCGGGAAGCGAGACACCCATGGGGTTGGACTCCGTTGAAGGTTTGGGAAGTATACCCCTTGGACGGCGCGGTGAGCCATCGCGGCTCGCGCGCGCGAGGGATTGTCGGCGGCCCTGCGGGCCGCGTTTGTCGGTGATCAGTTTACGGCCGGCCCCGGGACGCTCCTGCGTCCCGGGGCCGGCCGTTCACCGTTCACCGTTCACCGTCTAACTGCGTTTCCTCAGCTCCACATTCCCATTCACCGTAGACAGCTTGATCCGCCGTCCCCCCTTGCCGAGCGTCGCGCGCAGGTGGCGCGGATCCACGCGGCCGGTGATCGTCACGGGCCAGTCCGTCTGGAAGCGGCCGTTCACCGTGCTCAGCTCGATGTCGGCGTCGATGTCGGTGCCGAACTCGGCGACCACGCTGCCGTTCACCGTCGAGAAGTCGAGATCCTCGGTGCCGGTGAGGCGGCCCATCCGCGCGTGCACGCTGCCGTTCACGCTGCTCGACGTCACCGGGCCGCCGCTGCTCGTCGCGTCCACCTGGCCGTTGACCGTGCTCGCGACCACCTCGTCCGTCGCGCCGTCCACCGTCACCTGCCCGTTCACCGACCACACGCCGATCTTCACTCCCTTGGGGAGGCGAACGTCGAAGTCCACGGCGACGTCGTTGTTCCGGCTGCGTCCTTCGTTGTGCGAGCTGTAGCCGTTCTCGGAGCAGGTCGCGTTCTCCGTCCAGTACGCGCAGATGAGGATGCCGCCGTCGCTCGTGGTCTTCCGCTCGATGCGGACGTCCTTGGGATTGCCGCGCCGCCAGCTCTTGGTCGCGGTGATCTCGACGTGGTCGCTCGACGAGGGGCTCACGCGGATCTCGCCGTTCACGTTGCGGATGCGGAGCCATTCCTTGGCGGCGAGCCGCTCGTTCAGCGTGAAGGCGCGCTCGCTCTGCCGGTCCTGCGCCGACGACAGTGTAGGGCCGGCGAGCAGGAGGAGGGCGGCCAACGCCGCGCGCGAAGAGTGCCGCATCGGTCGAGCTCCGAGTGAGGTGCGTGAGGTGATCACGGGCGCCGGCCAGTCGTCGTGAGGGTCACGTCGCCGCTGAACGTCTCGGCGATGATCCGCGCCGTTCCCTGACCGAGCGAGAAGTTGAGCTTCTTCGCCTGCGAGGAGCCGATCCCGTGCTCGCCCGCCTTGAGCGTGATCGGGAACGCGCTGTCGATCTCGCCGCTGAAGGTGGAGAGGCTGAGCTGCGCACCGATGTCGCGTGGTAGCTGGAGCCGGAGCTCGCCGGAGTGCGTGGTGAACTCGTAGCGCCCGTTCGCCAGGATGGTCCCACCGAAGGTCAGATCTCCACTCGTGCTGTTGGTGCGCACCTGCCGGGCGACGACGTCGTGCAGCTCGATGTCGCCGCTCACCGTCTCGACCTCCACGTTGCCGCGCGCTCCGTCGAGGGTCACGTCGCCCGACAGCGTGTGGATGTTCGCGTCGCCCTTCACGCCCTGCACGGTCACGTCGCCGGACAGCGTCTCCACCTCGAGCCGGTCGCCGGCGTCGCGCACCTCCACGTCGCCGCTCTGCGCGTGCGCTTCGATCTCGCCGCGCACACCCTTCACCGACACCGAGCCGCTCCAGGTGCTGGCGACGAGATGGATCCCCGCCGGCACGCTCACCTCGAATCGTCCGTCGCTGCAGCTCCGGCTCGACGCCGGCTCGAGCGTGGCGTTCGACCCGCTGCTCGTGAACCGGATGGCGCCGCGCTCGGTCCGCGCCCGCACCCTGATCTCGTTGCGGTCGGTGGCGGTGACGATCACGTCGCCCCCCGCGCAGCCCACGTTCAGCGTTCCATTCGCGGCGAACGCCACCGTGGTGTCCAGCGCGCCGGCGGCGTCACGCTCGCGACGCTCCTGCGCACGCTCCCGGTCGTGCTCCGCGCGTTCCTGCGCCTGCTCGCGGATTCGCTCGGCGCGCTCCTGCGCCTGCTCGCGGATTCGCTCGGCGCGTTCCTGCTCGCGCTCGCGATCGCGCTCGGCGCGCTCCTGGGCCTGCTCGCTGGCAGTGGACTGCGCCGAGCCCGACGCGGGGACCGCCAACGCGAGCGCGGCGACGAGGACGAAGAATTGGCGAGACATGGATTGGGTTCCTCTAAGTGCGCGCGGGCAGCAGCGCCGCCGTCCGGAGCAGCTCGACTTTCTTCTCGAGCGAGTGATTGAGTTGCGTGGCGAGAAAGCCGCTCGCCGGATCCTTGGCGAGCGCCGCACGGCTCTGCGCGATCGCCGAATCGATCACCGCGATGCTCTGCTCGAGCACGGCGACGGTCTTGGGGTCGAGCTGTGAGCGGCGCGTCTTCACGATGCTGCGCAGCTTGAGGATCTCACGGTCGTACACGGGTTCCGTCTCACGCATCAGCGGCTCGGCGCTCGCGAGTCGCGCCACCGGCGAACCGGGGCTGGCGACACGCACCCTGTTCGGCGACGACGGCCGCTCGGTCTGGCTCGACGTCATCTCTCCGCCGGTGCCCTGGCTCACCGGGCTCGACGCCGCGACGGTCTGGGGTGCGGATTCGTTCTGTTGTGCCACCTTGCTCACGCCAGACGCCGTGGGCCGCGCGCTCGACGCGGTCTGCGTCAGCGTCGCCTTCGTCACCAGATGCGTGATCCCCGCCGTGACGACGACCAGCGCCGCCGCGGCGATCGCCGGCCGAGCCCACGAGCGCCGCGTCGTCACGATCGTGCGCTCGCGCGTCCCGATCGGCACCACCGTCGCGTCGATCCGATCGGCGATCCCGCTCCACAGATCCCGCGAGGGAACGAGCGCCGGCAGCGCCGCCGCGTCGTGGCGGATGGTGTCGAGATCCGCGAGCAGCGCGCGGCACTCGGCGCAGGCATCGGCGTGCGACTCCATGGCTTCGCGCACCGCGATGGGGGCATCCCCCTCGAGGTAGTCGGCGAGCGCCGCGGCGAACCCGTCGCAGTCCAGTGACATGTGTGTGCTCATCGGTTCAGTGCCTCCCGCAAGAGGAGCCGCGCGCGGTGGAGCTGCGCTTTGGTGGCTCCCGACGTGACGCCGAGCATGTCGGCGATCTCTTCGTGTTTGTAGCCTTCGATGTCGTGCAGCGTGAACACCCGTCGTGCGCCCGGCGGCAGCTTCGCGATCGCCGCCTCGAGGTCCATCCGGTCGCCTGGAGCGTGAGGGCGGGCGGCCAGGCTGTCGATGCCGTCCCCTTCCTCGTCGTCCTCGAACCGTGACCGGTTGCGTCCGTCGGTCTTCCGCGCGTTCAGTACCACGTTCACCGTCATCCGGTGCAGCCACGTGGGAAAGGCGCTCTCACCTCGGAACAGGTGCAGCTTCTCCCACGTGCGCACGAAGACGTCCTGCGTGAGCTCCTCGGCGCGCGTCCGGTCGGTGACCATCCGGGCGCAGAGGGAGAAGACTCGGGTGACGTGCTGACGGTAGAGCCGCTCGAAGGCGCGACGATCCCCGGCGGCCGCGAGGGCCACGTCTGGGTCGATTGCATAGGACGGAGATTCCGTCGTCGGTTCGGGCAAGGCCACTGCTGTCATCGGTCGGCTGGGTCTCCCTTCATGCACTGGATGGGATACCCGAACCGACCAGAAGGTTTGAAGATCAGGCCCGCTGGCTGGAATAGCGTGCCACCACGCCGGAGAGCTCCGTCGGACGGTCGATCACCACGTCCGCGCCGGAGGCGATCATCTCCTCACGCGTGAACGCGCCCCACGTCACTCCCACGGTGAAGACCCCGGCCGCGCGCCCCGACTGGACGTCGTGCGGCGAGTCGCCGAAGAAGAGGGCATTGTCCGCCTTCGCGCCCAGGAGCGCCAGGGCCCGCTCGACCGGCTCCGGGTGCGGCTTGTGGTTCACGCAGGTGTCGCAGCCAACGATCACCGGGATCAGCTCGTCGAGCTGGACGAGCTTCAGCGCCTTCTCGGCCATCCAGTCGGACTTGCTCGTCACCAACGCCATCGGGTGCCCGACGTCCGAGAAGCGCTGGATGGCCTCGACGATTCCCTCGTACGGGCGGATGAGCTGGTCGTGGTGCTCGAGCTGGTACTCGCGGTAGCGGCCGAACAGCCGCTCGACCTCGGCGTCGTCGGGGGCGAACTGGCGCAGCGCGGTGTGCAGGGGGATGCCGATGCCGGCGCGCCACTGCTCGTCGCTCGGCGCATTGCCGGCGAACCCGGTGAAGGCGTGGCGCATCGCGCCGAGGATGAGCTCGATCGAATCGATCAGGGTGCCGTCGAGATCGAACAGCAGGGCGGGGGTGGTGGAAGCCATCCCGAATGATAGCCAAACCATCGTGGCCGCCGCGCCGGCCAGCGCTAGGGGAGCGAGTGACGCAGGAAGAAGCGCACGATCCCGGCGCTCGCCGACAGCTCCCGGGTCGGAAGGTCGCCGTCGTCGCCGTCGGGGCTGCCTCCGGGCCAGGCGTGGCCGCCGCCCTGGATGGCGAAGAACACCACTTCCGCCGCGCAGCCCGCGTACGTCGTGCGAGTGATGGTCGGCGCCGGCGCGGCGACCGACGCGCGGCGGCAGTCGTTGATCGCGGCCCAGAATCGAATCGCGGGTGGGATCGGCACGGGCACCGCCACCTCGCGCCGGCCGGAGGTCGCGAGCGACGAATCGGCGAACGCGACCTCGTCGTCGTCGGTGCCATGAAACGCGATGAGTGGCACCGGCCGCTTCGGCGAGCAGCCGGGCTCGACGAGACTGCCGGCGACGACGGCGATCGCCGCGACCTCGGCGCTCATCTCACAGCCCGCTCGATACGCCATCCGCGCGCCGTCGGAGAAGCCCGCCACGTAGACGCGTCGTCGGTCGATGGGCAGTGCCGTCTCCACGTGCGTGACGAGCGCGCGAAGAAAGCCGATGTCGTTCACGTCGTTGCGGACGGCTGCGCCGCAGCAGGCGCCCGCGTTCCAGCTCGACTGAAGGCCGAGCCAGTTTCGCGTCGCGTCGGGATAGGCCACGATGAGGCCGGACGCGTCGGCGAGCGAGTCGAGCCGCGACATTCGCCGGATGGTCTGACCGGACGCGCCGCTGCCGTGGAGCACGATCAGCAGTGGATACGGCTCGGCGCGCCCGAATCGGCGCGGAGCATGGGGCGGAACGTGCAGCAGGTAGCTGCGCGCGTCCGCGCCCACGCGCATGCCGAGTTGCACGGTGCCCGGCTCCGGCGACGGCGCGGTGCGATGAGGAACACCCCACATCGCGCATCCGCCGACCGTGAGCAGCAGCCAGAGCGCGCTCGGCCATCGCATGCGGTGTGCGGCCACGCGCGAGATCACCGCTCGCCTCCGCGCGCCGGCGCCGCCGGTATCGGTCCGGTGGAGATCAGTGTCGCGATGTTCGCGATCGTGATGGGCCGCTTGGCGCCGCCCACGGAGACGAGATAGCTCGGTTCCCACTCCGGATGAAACCACTGCTTGAAGTCGCGCAGCCCTTCGAAGTTGTAGTACCGCTCGCCGGCGCGCTTGAAGAGGCTCGTGACCTGATGCCACATGGGTGCCGCCACGCTCGGCCGGATTCCCGCCAGAGGAACCATGCCGAGGTTGAACCACTCGTACCCTTCGCGCTGTGCCCAGAAGATCAGCTCGGTCAGCAGGAAGCGCATGACGGCGGGGGGCGCGTCGCCGTTGTAGCGCATCAGATCCACCTCGGCCTCGCAGCGCTCCGCGCTCGTCCACACCGAGGCGAACGCGACGAGCTTTCCATTGAAGCGCGCGACGCCGACCGGTCCGAGCGAGAGGAAGCGTTCATCGAAGCGGCCGAGGGAGAAGCCTTTCTCGCGCGCCTCTTTTCGCGTCAGCCAGTCGTCGGAGATCGCACGCAGCTCCGGAAGGACAGCGTGAATCGCCGCTCGCTCGACGATCTCGAAGGTGAGTCCGTCGCGCGCGAGCTTTCGATGCACGCGCCGCAGCGTGCGCCGGTCTGGTCCCTCGAGCGTCCAGGTCGGGAGCGGCACCCGCGCGACCTCGCCCAGCTTGGCGACGGAGAGTCCGAACTCGAGGTAGGTCGGCAGCAGCGACGGGCCCGCGCGATAGAACGCCGTCCATCCACCGACTTGGTGCGCTCGCTGGGTGAACTGCTCGATCAACGCGATCGCGCACGCTGGGTCTCCCACCGGATCGCCGAGCGCGATCCAGCTCTGCCCGACGACGCGGTACATGAGGAACGCGCGGCCGCTCGGGTCGAAGAGAAAGCTCTTGTCGCCGAGCAGCGCGAGGTGCGCGCTCGCGCGCCGCGACGTGGCGACGATGGCCGCGGCGCGCTCGACTTCCACCGGCGACGCGAGCGGAATCGGAATCCGCGCGGGACGGACGAGCCGCGCCATTGCCCAGACGATCAGCACGGCCGCGGCGCCCGTGAGCGCGCGGAGCGAGCGCGGCGCGTCGGCGCCGTGGGAGAACTCGAAGAAGTGGCGGCCGGAGATGCCGAGATCGCGATACCAGACGTACGCCAGGACCAGGGTGCCCGCGACCACGCACGCGATGGCGATCAGCCAGCCACGGGTGAAGCGTTCGTCGAACAGTGAGGCGTGGCGCGTGAAGTAGCGGCGGCTCGCGACCAGCGCGATCAGCATCACGGTGAGCGACACCGCCTGCTCGATGTCGAGCGCGCCGCCGAGGGAGAAGATCACGCCGCTCGCGAGCAGGAGGGCGGTCAGGTGATACGCCGCGTCGAGCCGGCGCTGGATGCCGCGAGCAAGCACGATCAGCCCCGCGCCGGCCGCGCGCGCGAGATACGCCGAAAGCTCGACGACCGCGAGCGGCACGTGCTCGTGCAGCGCGCCGAGCCGGCCGCTCGGCGTCGGCACCGCACCCGAGAAGAGGAGCACCGCGCCGGCGACGAAGACCAGCAGCGCGAGCGCGCGCGGAACGATTGCCGTGACCCAGTCTCCGCCGCGAAGGATCAGACGCTGGACCGGCGCGCGATGGCGCAGCATCGCGACGGTCGTGAGTCCGCCCAGGAGCAGGAGCGTGGGCAGGAGGACGATGAAGTGCGGCGTGTCGACGCCGGGTGCGTCGGGGCTCACTGGTCTCGGGTCTCGCGTGGCACTTTCATTCGGGCGGTCGGTAGGAAGATCTCGACACGACTCCACGCTGGTGCGGCCATGCTCGGGCGCGATCGCTCACACCCATCTCCAATTCTCAGGCGCGCCGCGAGGCGCGCGCTCGTCGCGTGGCTCGGTGTGAGTCTGGCCGGCGCGACTCCGTTCGTGGCCCAGGCGCAGACGTCGAGCGTGGCGATGCTTCCCGCGGCGCAGGACGTCAGCGACCTCCCCCTCGTCGCGGTGCGGGCGACCGGGCACACCGGCACGTTGGCGGTCTTCCTCAGCGGCGACGGCGGGTGGGCGGACATCGACAAGCAGATCGGCGAGGTGTTGGCCGAGCGCGGCATCGACGTGGTCGGATTCGACGACAAGGCGTATCTGCGTGGAAAGCAGCGCAACGCGCAGGGCACCGCGAGCGACGTCACCCGAGCGGCCGCGCACTATCTGCAGGCGTGGAACGATCATCGTCTCGTGCTCGTCGGCTATTCGCGCGGCGCCGATCTGCTACCGTTCGTCGCGAACCGAGTTCCACCTTCCCTCCGTTCGCGGCTCGCGCTGGTCGCGATGCTGGGCATGCAGGAGCGTGCGAGCTTCACCTACCGGTTCTCCGATCTGTGGGCCACCCACAGCCGCGCGTCGGACCTCCCGATCCGGCCCGAGCTCGAGCGGCTGCGCGGTCTGAACATGGCGTGCGTCTATGGGCGGGACGAGAGCGAGTCGCTCTGTCGCGGCGTGGACTCGACGCTCGTGCAGCCGATGGCGCGGCCGGGCAAGCACCACTTCGACGGCGACTATCGCGCGATCGCCGCGTGGCTGGTCACCCGGCTCGACGCGGGGCTGGCGCGAAATCCGCGATGATGCGGGTCGCGCGCTCGGTCCAACGCTTGCCTCGCCAAGTCAGTACTCTCAAGACGGCCGCATCCACGCGGCGCCACGACCACAGCTTCCACTCACGAATGATGCGAACCATGCGATGCGCGGGCCGTCTCTCGGGACTGATGTTCATCACCGTCGCGGCGGCCTGCCAGAGCGGCGGCACGAGCGCCGCCAACGCGGGCTCCGCCTCGGCGTCCGCGAGCGCGATGCCGGCGACGAGCGGGCCGGCGGTGCAGGCGGAGTCGATGGAGAAGGCGGGCGAGTATCTCACGATCGTCGGCGGGTGCAACGACTGCCACACCGAGAACTGGTCGGCGAGCGAGGGCAAGGTCGCGCCGGCGGACCGCATGGCGGGAATGAAGACGGGCTTTCGCGGATCATGGGGCACCGTCTACGGAAAGAATCTGCGCACGATCGTCCAGCGAATGTCGGAGGACCGCTGGGTGAAGGTGCTGTCGACAGCGGACAGCGGCGAAGGGCGCCCGCCGATGCCGTGGTGGAACACGGCGAAGATGAACGAGCGCGATCTGCGCGCGATGTACCGGTACGTGAAGGGATTGGGGCCGAAGGCGAACGGAGTGCCGCGCGGACTGCCGGTGGGGAAGGAGCCGGCCGGGCCGTACATCTCGTTGACGCCAATCGAGCCCGCGGCGAAGTGAGCACACTTCCGGGAGGCAGTAGGCAGTAGGCAGTAGGTGGTAGCGGTAGCGTGACGTGATAACGAGTCGAGAGAAGCGGGATCAACAGACTGGCGACGAACGACCGGTCAGCCGATGCGGTCGGACGGTATCGCGGATCCCGCTACCGCCTACCCGCTACGACCTCCCGCTACCGCTACTCACTACCGCCTACAGGCGGTGGTAGCTGTTTAACTACCACCTACAGGCGGTGGTAGTTAAACAGCTAGCGCCGACAGCCGAGTGGCCGTCTACGACCGACTCCCCCTCTCCAATTTCCTTAGCGCCTGCAGCTCCGCCGCGTGCGCCTTCAAGAAGGCCGCATTCGACGGCAGCGCCGGCGTCGGCAGTGCCGCCTTGGGATTGCCCATGAACCGCTCGGCCTGCGCCACCGCGATCGCGGCCACGAAGTAGTCCTTCACCGACATCCCCGTCGACGTGATCGCCTGGCTGATCGCCGGGTTTTCCTCCAGGCGCTCGCGGCCCGCGTTCATCGTCGTCGTCGCGGTCGTCGTGCCCGCGTCGTTCACCTGCTTGTCGAACAGCGCGCGCACCGCGGGATCGCGTGCGCGCAGCGCGGCGAGACTGTCGCTCGCCGCGATGAACTGCCGGAAGTTCGTCTCGGTGAGCTTGTACTCCGTCGCGTGCTCCACGCTCTTCGCGTCCGTCGGGGTGATCTGCGCCGTTCCGCCCGCCACCGGCGTGGTCGCGCTCGGGAGGCCAGTGTCCACCGTCGCCGCGCGCTCCGCGGTCTGGACCGCGATGTTGCCCCCCGCCGAGTCGGAGGTTTTGTTCTCCGATCGCGAGCAGGCGGCGAGCGCCGCGCCCATGGCGAGCGCGACGGCGACCGGTCGGGTGCCGGCGGTGTTCAGTCTTCGCATGCTCTCTCCATTGCTCAGGTCGATGCCGAGGTTCATGAGCCAGGTCGCACACGACGTGCCCGAACGGTGATGCGCGCACTGCGGCTGGTTCTCGCGCTCGTCGTGCTCGCGGGCGGACTCTTCATCGGCGCGCGTCCGGTCGGGCCAGCGCCCGCGCTCGGCGCGTTCCTGGAGCCGGCACATGGCGTGTGGTCGCTGGCGCGGTCGGCGGTGCTCCGCGGAGACGCTTCGGCGACGCTGCCCGGGCTCGGCGCGAGGGTGCGCGTCGTCTACGACGATCGCGCGGTGCCGCACATCTTCGCGCGGAGCGAAGCGGACGCGTATCGCGCGCTCGGCTACGTGGTCGCCCGCGACCGGCTATTCCAGCTCTACGTGCAGACGCTCGCGGCAAGTGGACGACTGACGGAGCTGGGCGGCGCGGCGGCGCTGGACCTCGATCGCGAGATGCGCCGGCTCGGTCTGCCGCGCGCCGCCGAGCGACGCATGGCCGCCGCCAGCGACACGAGCGAGATGACGCGATTCACTCGCGCGTACGCCGATGGCGTGAACGCCTATATCGACGCGATGCCCGCCGCGGAGCTTCCGCTCGAGCTACGGCTGCTCGGCAAGCGTCCGCCGAAGTGGTCGCCGATCGATTCGTATCTCATGCTCGAGCGGATGGGATGGACCCTCGCGAACATCGCGCTGGAGCGCGACCGCGCGGTCGCGGCGGCGCTCGTCGGCAGCGCGGCGGCGGCCGAGCTCTTTCCCGATGACTCGCCGATCCAGGAGCCGATCCAGCCGAACGGCCAGCACGCACCACGGTTCGACACCCGTCCGCTGCCTCCGCCTGGCGCGCCCGACAGCGCGAGCGCGGTCGTCGCGTCGGCGACCGACGCGTGGCTCCCGTCGCGGCAGCTCGCCCGGTCGCCGGGCGACGAGGATCCCGCGCGCTGGATGGCGAGCAACAACTGGGCGGTGTCGCCGGCGCGCACGGCGAACGCGCACGCGCTGCTCGCCGGCGATCCGCATCTCGATCTCTCTCTGCCGTCGCTCTGGTACGAGGCGCATCTCGTGGTGCCGGGCACCCTCGACGTGTACGGTGTGACGATTCCGGGCGCGCCGGGCATCGTGATCGGCTTCAACCGCGACGTCGCGTGGACGTTCACCAACACGGGCACGGACGTCATGGACTTCTACGCCGAAACGGTGGATGACGACGCGCATCCGACGCGGTATCGGCTGGATGGCGCGTGGCGCACGCTCGAGCGGCGCGTCGAGCCATATCGCGGCCGAACGGGCGAGACGATCGCCGCCGACACGATCTACTACTCGCATCGCGGCCCGCTGCAGCGCGTGCGCGGCCGCTGGCTCTCGATGCGTTGGACGGTGCTGGAGGATGGGCGCGAGCTCGGTGGCTTCATCGACGGTGCGCACGCGCGCACCGCGGCCGAGTTCGAGAATGCGATGGCCGGATCGTACCGCGCGCCCGCGCAGAACATGCTCGCCGCCGACCGAGGGGGACACATCACGATCCGATCGACCGGTCGCTATCCGATCAGGCCGGGCGACGGGAGTGGAAGCCGGCTGTTCGACGGTTCGACGAGCGCGAGCGATTGGACGGGCGACGTGCCGGTGGCGCAGTGGCCGCAGGCGTTCGACCCCGCGCAGGGCTTCGTCGCGTCGGCCAATCAGCAGCCCATCGACCCGAGCACCACGAAGGTGTGGTTCGGCGGCAGCTACGATCCGTGGCGTGCGCTCAGGATCAACGCGCTGCTGCGCGCAGACAGTGTGGTCACGGTGGACGACATGCGCCGCTTCCAGACCGATCCCGGCAGCGCGCGCGCCGACTACTTCGTGCCGTATCTCATCTCGGCTGGCAAGCGTATCGCCGCGCGCGGCACCGCCCCCAACCCACGCGTGCTCGACGACGCGGTGCGCGCGCTCGCGCGATGGGATCGCCGCTACACGCTCGCGAACACCGGCGCCGTGCTGTACGAGGCGGCGATGCGAGAGGTCGCGATGCAGACGTGGGACGAGCTGGCGCCGTCGCACGGTGGGCGGCGACTCACACCATCGAGCGCGGTGCTCTCGCGGTTGATGGCCGACTCGTCGAGCAGATGGTGGGACGATCGCGACACGCCGGCCGTGGAGGGTCGCGACGCGATCCTGGCCTCCGCAATCTCCACCGCGTTTCTCGCGACGCGGCAGCGATACGGTCCGCCGGACGGCGGTGGTTGGACGTGGAGCAGGGTGCATCACGCGAACATCCATCACCTGCTGCGGCTTCCGGCATTGTCGGCGCTCGATCTCCCCGTCACCGGCGGACCGGCGACGCTCAGCCCGATCGCCGGCAGCGGAACGCACGGACCGAGCTGGCGCATGGTCGTCGACCTCGGGCCGACGGTGCACGCATGGGTGACATATCCAGGCGGTCAGTCCGGCAATCCGGCGAGCGCGCGCTATCGCGACCGGATCTCACAGTGGGTGAACGGACAGCTGGAGGCGGTGCACGTGCCGGCGGTTCCCGAGGAGCTCAACGACGCGCAACGCACCGCGACGCTGCTGCTGCAGCCGAAGCCGTGACGCCCGCATGATCATCTTTCTCGTCGCCTCGATCGCGATCGCCGCGATGACGTGGATCGCCGGCTGGTGGGGCGTGGTGCTCGCGGCGCTCGTCGTCGGCATGGTGCAGCGGCGGCGGCGCGGCATCGCGTGGATCGCCGCGCTCTCGGCGATCATCGCGTGGGGAGCGCTGCTGCTCTTCGATGCGACGAGCGGCCGTTTCGGCGCGCTGGCCGCGGTTCTCGGCGGCGTGATGCGCGTGCCGGCGGCGGCGGTGGTGGTGGTGACGCTGCTGTTCGCGGCGCTGCTGGCGTGGAGCGCGGCTGTCGTTGGCAGCGAGATCGGGCGAGCAGCGCGACGGGTATTGGCTCCTGATCAGGGCTGAGGGAATCCAGGTTGGGAGTTGCCGGACACCGGTCACCCAGAACCTGGATTCCCTTTCACTTCTTCGAACTCCGAATCCCATTCTGTCAACCCGTTGCCGCCCGTCATCGCCGCGTAGAACTTGCGCGTCCTCCCGCGGCTGACGCAGCTCACGCCGCGCCCGCCACCGCCGTTCCGCAGTGCATCGATGGACTCGTCTCAGCTCACGCAGATCGCCGCGACCGTCGCGCAGGAGCTCGCGCTCCAGCCGCGCCAGGTCGCCAGCACTCTCGCTCTCTTCTCCGAGGGCAACACCCTTCCATTCGTCGCCCGCTACCGCAAGGAAGCCACCGGCGGGCTCGACGAGACGCAGCTCCGCGCCATCCAGGAGCGCTCCGACTACCTGCGTGAGCTCGGCGACCGCCGCGACGCGATCCGCAAATCGATCGACGAGCAGGGCAAGCTCTCTCCCGAGCTCGCGGCGCGGCTCGACGCGGTGACGACGAAGCAGGCGCTCGAGGATCTCTACCTCCCCTACAAGCCGAAGCGCCGCACGCGTGCCACCATCGCGAAGGAGCGCGGCCTCGAGCCGCTCGCCGACGCGATCTGGTCCGGTGCGCTCGACGACGCCGGCGCCTCCGCGGCCGCGAGCGGCTACGTGAGCGCCGAGCGTGAGGTGCCGACCGATGCCGATGCCCTCGCCGGCGCGCGCGACATCATCAGCGAGCGCATCGCCGACGACGCCGAGCATCGCGGCTGGGTGCGCGAGCTCACCCGTCGCAAAGGCAGCGTCTCGGCACGCGCGGTGACGGGCAAGGAGAAGGAGGTTTCCAAGTTCCAGGACTACTACGAGTTTTCCGAGCCGCTCCACACGATCCCGTCGCATCGCGTGCTCGCGGTCCGGCGTGGTGAGGAGGAAGGTGTCCTCGCGTGGACGATCGCCGCGCCGGTCGACGAGATCGTCCCGGGGCTCGCGCAGCGTGTCACCACCGGACGGCGAGCGGCCGAGCAGCTCCGGCTCGCCGCGCAGGAGGCGTACAAGCGGTTGTTGTCGATCTCCATCGAGGTCGAGCTGCGTCTCGAGCTCAAGACGAAGGCCGACGAGGAGGCGATCACGATCTTCGGTCGCAACCTCGAGCAGCTTCTGCTCGCCGCGCCCGCTGGTGAGCGCATCGTCATCGGTCTCGATCCGGGCTTCCGCACCGGAGTGAAAGTCGCCGCGGTGTCGCGTACCGGCGCCGTGCTGCACACCGACGCCTGGATGCTGCATCAGCCCGACCGCTTCGCCGCCGCGCTGCTGAGACTCGTGCAGGGAAGCGGTTGTGATCTCATCGCGATCGGCAACGGCACCGCGTCGCGCGAGACGGAAGCGCTCGTACGTCAGACGCTGCGCGACACCGGCTCGTCCACCCCGCCGCAAGTCGTCGTCGTGAGCGAAGCGGGCGCCTCGGTGTACTCCGCGTCCGAGCTGGCCGTCGCCGAGCTGCCGGGCCTCGACGTCTCGCTGCGGGGCGCGGTGTCCATCGCGCGCCGGCTCCAGGATCCGCTCGCCGAGCTGGTGAAGATCGACCCGAAGTCGATCGGCGTGGGGCAGTATCAGCACGACGTCAACCAGACGCGCCTCAAGAAGCGCCTCGAGGACATCGTCGTCAGCGCGGTGAACCGCGTCGGCGTCGAGGTGAACACGGCGTCGGTCGCGCTGCTCTCCTATGTCTCCGGCATCGGACCGACGCTCGCGCAGAACATCGTCGAGGCGCGCGACTCGCGCGGCGGATTCCGCTCGCGCCGAGCGCTGCTCGACGTGCCTCGGCTCGGCGCGAAGGCGTTCGAGCAGGCGGCGGGCTTCCTGCGCGTACGCGGCGGCGCGCATCCGCTCGACGCGAGCGCGGTCCATCCCGAGCGCTACGCGCTGGTGGAGCAGATGGCGGCCGACCTCGGTGCAACCGTGGCGGACCTGGTCGCGAGCGAGACACGACTCGAGTCGATCGACCTCGCGCGCTACGTGTCCGACGACGTCGGTCTCCCGACGCTGCGCGACATCGTGAGCGAGCTGCGGAAGCCGGGCCGAGATCCGCGCGCCGCGTTCGAGGCGCCGGCGTTCCGCGACGACGTCACCGAGCCGAAGGACCTCACCGAAGGGATGGAGCTCGAGGGCGTCGTGACGAACATCGTCGCGTTCGGCGCGTTCGTCGACGTCGGCGTACACCAGGATGGGCTCGTGCACGTCTCTCAGCTCGCCGATCGATACGTGTCCGACCCGAATCACGTCGTCACCGTCGGCCAGCGAGTGAAGGTGCGCGTGATGTCGGTCGATCTGCAGCGGAACCGCATCGCGCTCACGATGAAGAGCAAGGCGAGCACCGATGGTCGTCCCGCGTCCGGAGCGCCGGCGCAGCGCGCGGCGGGCGGCGCACCGCGAAAGGGAGCGCCGGCCAAGCAACCCGCCCCCGCGCCCAAGCCGTTCGTCGTGCCGAAGCCCGGCGCGATCGCACCGAACGGCATGCGGTTCAAGTAGCGCGCGGCGGCGACGCTCTCGCGCGCCGCGCGCGCCACCGGCAACTTCCGGAATGTCGAACTCTCACCACGAGGCGTCTCCACGATTGCCGATCACCGATCACCGTTTACCGATCACGCCCGAGCTCCCAGCGCTCCACCTGCCCGACGACGCGCCGGCGTACGCACGCCGGCTCGTCGATGCGGTCGACCGCGCGGTCCCGACGCTCGCCGCGATGGTCGACTTCGACACGGCGGTGCGTCCCGCGCCGGGCAAGTGGTCCCCGCGCGAGATCATCGGCCATCTGATCGACTCGGCGAGCAACAACCATCAGCGCTTCGTGCGCATGCGCGAGCGCGACGATCTCGTCGTCGACGGCTACGCGCAGGACGAGTGGGTCGCGGCGCAACGCTACCAGGATGCGCCGTGGATGGAGCTGGTGCTCCTCTGGGAGCTCTACAACCGCCATCTGGCGCGCGTGATGAGCGCGACGCCCGCGCCCGATCGCGATCGGCTCCGCACGCGTCACAACCTCGACGTGCGCGCGTTCCTGACGGTGCCGAGCGATGAGCCGACGACACTCGGCTACTTCATGAGCGACTACGTGGATCATCTCGAGCACCACCTGCGCCAGATCCTCGGATGAGCGCACCGCTTCCACCGTCCGCGCCGCCGTCAGCCGCCACGCCGCTCCTCCGTCCCGCGATGGCGCTGCTCGCGGGACTCGGCGTCACCGTCTTCGTGTCCGGCGGCGGCGTGTTGATCACCACGCTCGCCGCCCTCCGCGACCGCGATCCGAACGCCTTCGATCCACCGATGTGGTACTACGCCACGAACCTCGCGTTGACTGTCGCGGGCTCGCTCGCCGGTGGCTTCACGACGTCGCGCATCACGCACGGCCGCTCGATGTTCACCGTGTTCGTGATGGCGCTCGTGGTCCTCATGTCCGGGCTCGCTCCCGTGCTGCGTGGAACCCACGGCGCGGCCGGCCAGCCAGACTGGTATCCGCTCAGCCTCGCCTTTGCCGGACCGGTCGCGGTGATCGTCGGAGGCCTTCTGGAGCGCCGCCGCCCGGTCGCGACTCCGGCAGTACGGCCCGGCTAGGAACACTCCCTGCGCTCGAGGGTCTCCACCGCTGGACGCGCGCTTCGCACCACTACAGCATTCCCCCATGCGCCGACTCGCTCTTCCCGCTCTGCTCGTCGTCCTGCTGCCTCTGCGCGCCGCGGCGCAGGGAGCGGCCGACACCACCCAATTCGTGCGCATCTCACCGGCAATCGGCATCCACTACGGCGCGCCGCTCCGGCTGTCGCTCGCGGCGGGCGGCCTGTTCGACTTCCGCGGCAGCCGCAACGACGGCGTGATCGCGATGGCCGAGCCGGGGCAGGGCGGTGTCGAGCTCTCGCTCGGCTACTTCCGTACGCGTCGCTTCGGGCAGGGCTACTCGCTGCGCCTCGCCGGCATCCGTACGAGCGAGGAGCCGTGGAACACGAGCGCGCGCACCACCTACCTCGGCGTGGAAGCGCACTGGATGCTGCTCGTCGGCGTGGGCGGACGCGCGGGCTGGTTCCGGCGGGCGAGCGCGAACGGCGCGAGCGACCCAGACGACAACCTGGGCACCATCGGCCTCTCGATCGGGTGGTGAGCGCGTGCTGAGCAACGTGGATTGGCCGTTGGCGATCATGCTCGCCGTGGTGTTCGTCGTGATGTCCGTCGTGCGCTGGCGCTACTTCCGCTCCGTCGCTCGGCGCGCGAGTCGCCGCGCACCCACCGACACGACGAGCGACTGATCCGGCCGCGCTCGCCACTGCTGTCACGCTTCTCGCAACGACGGTTCGCGCATGGGGATTCGGCAGTCGAACGTCGGCTCGCTCGGCGAGCTCATCGACCGGGTCACGCCGGAGAAGCCGGATCCGGTGACCGGGCGGCGCCGCGATAGCTGCGTCTATCACGGCTCGGCCGACACCGCGCGCCTCCTGCTCACGAGCCTCGACAGGTTGGGTGGCGTGAACCCGCCGCATACCAAGACCGGCCTCGAGGAGCACGTGCTCCGCAACTTCGCGCGCTACTCGCGGCCGCATCTCGCGCATGCGTCGAACGAGTGGGAGCTGCTGGTCGCTGCGCAGCATCACGGCGTGCCGACCCGACTGCTCGACTGGAGCTACTCGCCTCTCGTCGCCGCGCACTTCGCGACCGTGGGAGACCAGCGCGCCGATCGCGCGATCTGGCGGCTCGACTGGAAGCAGGTGCACCGCCGCTTCGGCTTCCCCGAGCTCGCGCTGCTCATCGAGGATCTGCATCGCCTCCTCGGCCGCGACGGCGCGTACACGCCGTGGAAGCTGATCGACGAAGGCACTCACGCGAAGGCGTTCGCCTGTATGATCGAGCCACCCACGCTCGACGCGAGAATCTCCGCGCAGGCGGCGACGTTCACGCTCTGCTCCGACACCTCCCGCTCGTTCGATCAGTTCCTCGCCGACTATGGGCTGGAGAAGGCGCTGACGAAGTTCATCATCCCGGAAGAGTCGACGGGCTACATCCGCGATCAGCTCGACATGGTCGGCGTCGACGAGCGGCGATTGTTCCCGGACCTGGATGGCGTCGCGGCGCAGATGCGGCGGTACTACTCGTGAGACTGCAACTGCCACTCGCCAGTAGGTGGTAGTGGGTAGTGGGTAGCGCGACGGAGTAGCGAGTAGCGGGAATGCAAACGTCCTCGGGACGCATCTGCGTCCCGAGGCCGTTCGACTCGCTACCACTCGCTCGCTACAACTACCTCTTCTCGCTGCCCGCGTGTGGCAGTGCAGTCAGGGCAGATCCTGCGGACCTTCCCCCAGATCGGTGCTTGGCCGCGGCCGTCTGATCCACTTCACCAGCCACACGATCAGAATGATCGGCAGGGCGATCTTGAGCGCGATCAGGCCGAGCGCGAGCAGCGCGCCGACGAGCGCCAGCAGCGCCGCACCGAAGCCGACCACCAGCAGCACCGGCAGGCCGATCGCCGCGAGGAGCAGGAAGAGCGGGGCGCCGACGATGCCGAGCACGATCAGGATCGGTAGGCCCACCACTTTCAGCACGCCCGCGATCGGGACGAGCAAGAGGAAGAGGGTGCCGAGCATGCCACCGAGCGTCCGACCCACGGCGAGTCTGAGCGCGAGCACCTTGAGAACCGTCCACATGAGCCGGACTCCGTCGAATGGGATGCCAGCGTCGAGTGCGCGCCGACGCAGCACCTACGGCCCCGGGTCTGCGTAGGTTTCGGCGCTCACTTTCCCAACTCCAGCCATTCGCCATGCCCGTCATCCTGCGCACCGCCGGACTGCTGGCCCTGTCCAACGTCTTCATGACGTTCGCCTGGTATGCCCACCTCAAGAACCTGAGCGACCGGCCATGGTACATCGCGGCGATCCTGAGCTGGGGCATCGCCCTGTTCGAGTATCTGCTGCAGGTGCCGGCCAATCGGATCGGCTACACCGCCCTCTCGCTCGGCCAGCTCAAGATCATGCAGGAGGCGATCACGCTCGCGGTATTCGTCCCCTTCGCGGTGGTCTACATGAAGCAGCCGCTCCGCCTCGATTTCCTCTGGGCCGCGCTGTGCATCTGTGGCGCCGTGTATTTCATCTTTCGCGGGCATCCGGTCGGCTGAAGGGTGCGCGTGAGTTGGTTGGCTGGATCGTTGGTTGGAGAGTTGGCTTGTCGGAGCTAGTGAACTGAACGGCCCTGGCCAGAACCAGCGTGGAGATTCCTCGTCTGGGCCTCCAGGCCGGCTCCCCGCCAGCGCCGTTCAACCAACCACTCAACCGAGCATCGAGCCATCCAGCTCACTGACCACCGCGGTTCCGGCGCTCACGCGAGAGGTGGAATGGGCCTCGACGCCCTCGCCTGCGTTCGATGCAGCACCGTCGACATCGACGGTGTGAGCTCGCCAAGCGCGCGCTCGTGCTCCTGGATGAGCTCCGAGGTCGCGGCGGCTTCAGGGCTCATCCGTTGGCGACGCAGGCGCACGTAGTTGAGACGCAGCAGCCAGATCGCACGCGCCGCATCCTCGGTGCACTCCGCCTGGAACGCCGCCCACCCCGCGCTGCCGGCCACGTCGAGCGACTGCGCCAACTCCTGCTCGATCACCATCTGCTTGAGCGCTTTCGTGAGCGAGACGTGCACGGAGCAATCCGGATGGATGTGCCCGACCTGACGGCCGAACAGCAGGAACTCGACACCGTCATCTCCGTCCTCCGGCGCGAGCGGGTTGAGGTGTGGCCTGATCTGCACTCCGGGCCACCGCCGCACTTCCTTCATCACGTTCAGCGCGAATGCTTCACGCTCGGCTCCGTTCATCATATGGTCTCCTCCCGCGCTGGTGGTGACCCGCCGCACCTGACGCGTCGGCGTCGGCGTTCCGCGCGACCGAAGTCGCACGACGCCTGGTACTGCTCCGTTCGCAAAGGCATACTCCATACCTACCTGCTCGAGACCGAGGATATGACCCGTATCGCCTGCTACTCCGCGCTCGTCCTCGCACTCGCCGCGACACCGGCTGTCGCGAGCGCGCAATGGTCTCAGCAGCACAGTCCCACCGACGTGGAGCTGCGCGGTCTCAGCATCGTATCACCGATGGTGGTGTGGGCCAGCGGAGGCCAAGGAACTGTCGTTCACACGTTGGACGGCGGCGATCACTGGACGCGCGATACGATTCCCGGTGCGAGTGCCCTCGACCTGCGCGCCATCACCGCGACGTCGGCGACGACCGCGCACGCGCTCAGCATCGCCGACTCGTCGCGCATCTATCGCACGACCGACGGCGGTCGCACCTGGGCACGCACGTGGAACGCGACGCGCAAAGGCACCTTCCTCGACGCGCTGCGCTTCTGGGACGAGCGCCACGGCATCGCGATGAGCGATCCGGTGGAGGGCAGATTTCTCGTCCTCACCACGAGCGACGGCGGAGCGAGCTGGCAAGAAGTTCCCGCGGCGTCGATCCCGCCCGCGCTCCGGAACGAAGGAGGCTTCGCGGCGAGTGGAAGCTGCATCGCGGTGTTCGGCTCCGCCGACGCATGGATCGTCTCGGGCGGCGCGGCGTCGGCGCGCATCTACCATTCGCCCGACCGCGGGAAGAGCTGGACCGTGCACGACACCCCGCTCCGCGCGGGCGCACCACCAGCCGGCGCGTTCTCCGTCGCGTTTCGCGACGCGCGCAATGGCGTGATCTCGGGCGGCGACTACGAGAAGCCCGCACTGCGCGGGCGCAACCTCGCCGTCACGAGCGATGGTGGCGCGACGTGGACGCTCACCGACAGCGCGTCGAGCCCGGCCGGCTATCGCTCCGCGGTGGCGTTCGTGCCGGGAACGAGCACCCACACCATGGTCGCCGTCGGGCTCACGGGAACCGATGTCTCGAAAGACGGCGGGCGTTCATGGACGAGCGTGGACACGGTGGCGTACAACAGCGTCGGCTTCGCGTCGGCGAACGCGGGATGGGCGGTGGGGCCGAAGGGGCGCATCGCGCGATGGGTCGGGCCAGCCGTGGAGCGCGTGCGCTCCGCCCCCGCCGCGAAGAAGCCATGACCGACAACGGGCTCCGCGCCACGCTCGAGCGCGCGATCGAGGGCCTCGTCTACTCGAGCGAGTCCGACCGGCCGTTCGCATTCGTGCGCTTCGACGGTACGAGCGTCCCGGTCGCGCAACTCACCGCCGACGAGGTCGCGGCGCTCGCCGATTCGCTCGGCGCCGACACGACCGAGCTCTCGCTCGACGAGTTTCTCACGCGCCACATCGAGCGCGTGGACGTGCTCGACGTCGAGTCGCAGCGGCTGATCCCGCGCTACGAAGAACTGCGCGACACGCTGCGACGCACGCTCGGCCACGTGCGCGTCTTCCGGATGGGGGTCACCGAGATCCGGTGCGTCGTGCTCGGCAACGATCCGAGCACGGGCGAGCTGGTGGGCATCGAGACGGTGGCCATCGAGACCTGAGCGCGTCGCTGCGGGCGACGCATTCGTTACCGAGCTGGTCGGCGTTCGTGACGATCATCCGTTTGCGGCGGACCCGGGCGCGGGTACTTTCCCTCGCAGTCGCCGGCAATCGCCCTCGCGCGTCCGATGCAGGACGTGGCGGTCCCGGCCCCGCTCATTCCAATGCGTCACTCCACCGTTCGTGCGCTGCGCATCGCAGCGCTCGGTCTGTTTCTCGTTGCCTGCAACGCCGATCGCGTGCTGGCGCCATCATCCAGCCGCAGCGCGCCCGACACACCCAGCCGATCGGTCACCGGCGCCGGCGGCGGCGTCATCATCACCGAGCTCCTTCCCGACCCGAACGGGACCGACACCTTCGGCGAATGGTTCGAGCTGTACAACACCGGTACGGCGGACGTCGATCTCGCGGGTTATACGATCGGCTCGTTCCAGACCGAATCGCACACGATCTCGCGCAGCGTCATCGTGCCCGCCGGCGCCTGCATCGTCATCGGCAACAACCCCGACGAGACGACCAACGGCGGCGTGAAGGAGGCGTACTCCTATCCCGCCAGCGGCGCGGGCTCGGTCATCCTGAACAACGGCGGCACCAGCTCGTTCGCGACTGATTGGATCGCCCTCCGCGACCCGAGCAACGCCGCCGTCGACTCGATCAGCTACGGCCGCTACCTCTTCGACGC
>DASYMZ010000137.1:0-1848 GCA_036008805.1 Gemmatimonadaceae bacterium | reverse complement strand
GGCCCGCGTATCGCACGTCCACGCCGAACGTCGTCTTCGCGCCGGCGGCGTTCGAGATCCAACCGGCGCCGGTGAGCCGGCCCGCCGCCGCGTCGTACACGATGATCGACGCGTGTGTCAGCGCACTGGCGCCGTCGTCGTCGCGCACCGTGACCGTCACCGTGTAGAAGCCGGCCGCCGCGTACGAGTGCGTCGCACTCGCTGACGTGGCGGTGCCGGCGCTCACCGTCGAGTTCTGGCCGTCGCCCCACGCAATCATCGCGTCGTGGGTGTCGGCGGCGCCGGCGTCGGTGAACGACACCGTCGTCGCCGCGGCCGCGCCCACCGAGATCGGCGCGGCGGGCGCCGAGACCGCGGTGATCGCGGGCGGCGCATTGGCGACGACCACCGTGCGCGTGGCCGAGCTGGTCGCGCCGGCTGGATCCGTCGCGGTCACGGTCACGGCGTAGCTGCCGTCGTCGGCGAAGGTGTGGGTCGGCGCGGCGCCGCTCGCGGTGGTGCCGTCGCCGAACGTCCACGTGTAGGCCAGCACGTCGCCGTCGGGATCCGTCGAGGCGCTCGCGTCGAACGAGAGCGCATCGCCCTCCACTCCGCTCGCTGGCCCAGCGATCGCGGCGGTCGGAGCGCGGTCGTTGCTCTCGACGACTTTCTCGATCGGGTCGGGGAGTGCGGCGAGGAAGTCGTAGCCGGTCTCGTGCTCGATCTGATCGACGGTGGTGAGATAGGTCTGCCACGGCACGTTGCGGATCCCCGTCGCCGACGCGGGGCCCGTCACGCCGACGAGGTTCGGCATCTTGATCGCGATGACCTGCACGTCGGCGGCTGAATGCACGTCAGCCAATCCCTGCCCCGCCTTCAGGAGCACGGCGATCTTCCACGTGTAGTCGGGCACCGCGACCTTGCCCTCGTTCTTCAGCGTGGGCGGCGTGGGCGCGAAGATGCCGCCCGCGATCACGTAGATCTCCTTGCCGCCGGTGCGCACCGAGTCGTTCAGCTCGTTCTCGAGCTTCGACCACGGTCCCTGATTGTTCTCCGCCGCCTGCGGGAGGATGTTCGTGAGCAGGAAGGTGGCCGAGTTCTCGGTGAGGGTGCTCGTGCGGCTCTCCGACTGCACCATGTGGCCGCGATCGTAGCCGCCGTTGCGATAGTCGAAGTCGACGACGTGATACACGCTCGACGGCAGCGACTGATCGGCCGAGAAGCAGTCGCAGCGCGGCGCCGCGCCGAACTGCGTGGCGTTGAGGTTCCAGCTCACCCAGTTCGGACCGCCGCGCGCCGCGTTGTACGACAGCACGTACTGGGTCTTGGCGAGAATGAGATCGTCGCTCGGATCGGCGTCGGTCGGCGTGCCGAAGGCGACGTGATCGCGATAGGTCGCCGTCACCGCCTCGGGCGCGTCGATCTGCACGTTGAGCGTGCCGAACGCGCCGCTCGCCGCGGTCGCCCTGATCGTCACCGTGCCGGGCGCGACACCGGTGACGTAGCCGAGCGCATCGACGGTCGCGATGGTGGGATCGGAGCTGCTCCACACGAGCGTCGGGGTCGGCGTGATCGTCGCGCCGTTCGCGTCCTTCACCGTGGGGAAGATCGGCTTCGTGTAGCCGACGATCAGCTCGCGCGGCGTGTTCATGCTCATCGACACGGAGCCGGCGGCCGGCGCGATCACGGTGAGCGTCGCGGCGAAGCTCTTGCCATTCGCCGCGGTCGCCGTGATCGTCGTCGTGCCTTCGACGCGACCCGTCGCGAGTCCGGTCGCCGAGATGGTCGCGATGGTCGTGTCGCTCGACGTCCAGGTGAACGTCGTCGTCGGCGTCGCGTCGACACCATTCGCATCCTTCGCCGTCGCCG
>DASYMZ010000136.1:0-1633 GCA_036008805.1 Gemmatimonadaceae bacterium | reverse complement strand
CGCGCCCGTACGTTCTGGTCGTCTCGCTCGACGCGTTTCGTCACGACTATCTCGACCGCTATCACCTGCCCGTGCTCGACCGCATCGGCGCGGCGGGGATTCGCGCCGATGCGCTGGTGCCGCCCTTTCCCTCGAAGACGTTCCCGAGCCACTACACCATCGCGACCGGGCTCTATCCCGGACGTCACGGCATCATCGGCAACAACTTCTACGATCGCGCCACGAGTCGCTGGTTCCGGGTCAAGGACACCTCGGCCATCCGCGACGGCAGATGGTACGGCGGCGTGCCCATCTGGGCAGCGGCCGAGCGGGAGGGCGTGAAGAGCGCGGTGTACTTCTGGCCGGGCTCGGAGGCCGACGTCGGCGGTGTGCGCCCGACGTACTGGAAGCACTATCGCGCGTCAGTGCCCGACTCGCAGCGCATCGACGAGAGCGTCGCGTGGCTCCGGCTCCCCCCCGCGCAGCGGCCGCACCTGCTGCTGCTGTATCTGAGCGACGTCGACGACACCACGCATCGCTACGGACCGGAGACCCCGCATACCGCGATTGCGGCGGCGATGTTGCAGCGTGCGCTCGCGCGGCTCAGCGACAGCGTCGCGCTGATGCCGCTGCGCGATTCGCTCGACGTCGTCGTGCTCTCCGACCATGGAATGGCGGACAGCCCGCAGTCGAAGGCGCTCGCGCTGCAGCCGCTGCTCGTCGCCGCGGGGATCGACACGAGCCGCGTGCTGTTCGGCGACAACGGTCCCACGATGTCGCTCTGGTTCGGCGGCGACGCGGAGCTGGAGCGACGCACGCTCGCCGCGCTCGAGCGATCGCTCACCCACGCGCGCGTCTACGCGCGCGGAGCGACTCCGCCTCGCTGGCATCTCGACGGCAATCCGCGCGGCGGCGACGCGATCGTCGTGGCGGAGCTCGGGTACGTCGTCGTGAAGGGTGCGACCGATCGGTTTCCCGATGATGGCACTCATGGGTGGGATCCGTCGTATCCCGAGATGCACGGCATCTTCCTCGCGGCGGGCCCGCAGATCCGGCGCGCGGGACGGATCCCCGCGTTCGAGAACGTCCACGTCTATCCATTCCTCGCCGCGCTGCTCGAGCTCGAGCACGTGCCACCCACCGACGGCGACGCTCGCGTGCTCGCTCCCTATCTGCGCCGCTGACCGGCCGACTGACGACCTCGCCAGCTGAGCGCCAACGCGGTGTGCTCCTTGCTTGATCATAGCCGTCGTAGGACGGATCGACTCAACCCGAGCGAGGAGCGACTGCAGATGTCCGAGCGAAACAAGCCGCACAATGGCCGCGACAACGACGGCAACTTCCGCGTGAAGCGCGTGGACGTGGACGATACGGTGACGGATCCGGATGGCGAGGACATCATTCGCGACGACGTGCGGAAGGGAGGCGCGGTCGCCGACATCGGCGCGCAGGCGGGGCTGCGCGCCGCCGAGATCGGCGACCAGATCGCGGAGAACCGCGAGAACGTGAAGAAGCTGGCCCAGGAATGGTCGTGAAGCCGAACGACGGTGAGTTGGTTGGTTGGAAGTTGGATAGTCGGCCGGTCTGGAAGTGAGTTGAACGGCCCGAGCCACAACCGGCGTGGATCTCTCAGTGAGAGCCATCCACGCCGGTT
>DASYMZ010000135.1:0-2061 GCA_036008805.1 Gemmatimonadaceae bacterium | reverse complement strand
TCGCGGCGTGCACGCACGTGGGTGGTACGGTGTTGCTCGACCCGCTTGGACAGCCGCTCGCCGAGCTGATGCCGACGGTCCATGCGCCGGTCGCGCTCGCGCTCGGCCCCGAGGGCGGCCTGGAGCCGGACGAGCGCGCGGCGTTCGCCGACGCCGGATGGCGCACCGCGTCGCTCGGTGAAAACGTCCTGCGATTCGAGACCGCCGGCATCGCCGGTGTCACCCTCGTTCGCTCTCTCCTGAAGCACCCATGACTGAGAGCTGTCTGTTCTGCCGCATCGTGAAGCGCGAGATCCCGGCGAAGGTGCTTCATGAGGACGAGCACACCCTCGCGTTCCGCGACATCGATCCCAAGGCGCCGACGCACGTGCTCGTGATCCCCAAGCAGCACATCGCCACGCTGAACGACGCAACGGATCCGACCCTCGTCGGTCGTCTGCTCATCGCGGCGAAAGAGATCGCCGCCGCCGAAGGGATCGCGGAACAGGGGTATCGCACGATCGTGAACTGCGGCGCGGGCGCGGGGCAGACGGTGTTCCATCTCCACCTGCATCTGCTGGGGGGCCGCAGTCTCGGCTGGCCGCCGGGATGAGCTCCAGCGCGGAATCCAGCGAGGAGACCGCCAGCAACCGTTTCGAGCGTCACCCCGTCCTCTCGGGTCTCGCGATCGCGCTGTTCCTTCTGCTCGCCACTGATCTCGTGGTTGGCCAGGTGGTCGGCATACGCCGTCTTCGGCTGACCGAGTACGGGTATGCGCAGGAACAGAGGTATCGAGTCCCGAGCGCCCGCTACCATCACGATCTGGCGCCAGGGACTGCGGTCGATTCCGCGATGTGGGGTGCCAAGTTCTATCCCGTTCGCACGAACTCGCTCGGTCTGAAGGACGCGACGACCCGGCGCCTCGCGCCGCAGGACACCGTCCCTCGCGTGCTCCTGCTGGGGGATTCGTTCACGGAAGGGATTGGTGTGCCGTTTCCCGTGACTTTCGCTGGCCGGCTTGCTGCGCGTGTGCGGCCGGCTCAGGTGGACGTGCTGAATGGCGGGGTCTCGTCATACTCGCCGATGATCTACTGGAGGAAGACCGTCGATCTCGTTGCGCGGCGTGGCCTGCATGTCGGCGAGGTCGTGGTCTTCATGGACATCTCGGACATCCAGGACGAGGCGAGCTACTACCTGGATCGAGATTCGGTCGTGCACAATCCGTGGGGCAGCGGCTACTGGCGCCCAGTCACGAGAGACGTGCTGCTGGGGTTGGATTCCGCTTCGGGGCCGCTGGCTCGCATGATTGCGCCGCTGCACGTGAATGCAGCGCTCACGCACACGCTGTTGTATCGGCTCAGACACCCGGAGACGGACCGCCGCTCCGAGCGGCCCAGCTGCGACCCTCCGCTGAATCCGGCGGAGCTCCGCTGCCGCGGTGGATGGACGAGCGACGCACGCATCATGGCGCGATATGGCCGCGCCGGCCTCGCGAATGCCGACGAGCACATGACGAGACTCGATGCCTTCCTCTCGCAGCGAGGCATTCCACTCACGATCGTCGTCTATCCGTGGCCGCAGCAGCTCTACTGGAACGATCGCGCCTCGGTGCAGGTGTCACACTGGCGTGACTGGGCCGCATCGCACCACGTGCGCTTCGTCGAGCTCTTCTCGGATGTCTTCGCCGCGGTCGACGCCCTCGGCGTGAAGCGGGTCGTCGAGCAGTTCTACATCCCTGGCGACGTCCATCTCTCCTCGGCCGGTCACGCCTTCGTCGCGGACAGGTTCGCTCGTCGGTACTGTGCCGCCGAGACCGACGCCTCGGCGCATGCTCCCTTCGAGCGGGGGCTCTGCGGGGGCGCGACGATCGCCGAGCTGCGCGGCGAGCCCGTGTTGCCGCCGCCCGCGGCGCGGCGATAGATTTCACCCTTCCCACGCGCACGTCACATGGCTCTGTTCGACACGCTTCAGTCCGATCTCAACGCCGCCCGCAAGGCGCAGGACAAGGCGCGCGTCCTCGTCCTCGGCACGATCTTCTCCGATGCGAAGAACCGGAAGATCGAGCTCCGCCGCGACCTCACG
>DASYMZ010000134.1:0-14167 GCA_036008805.1 Gemmatimonadaceae bacterium | reverse complement strand
CGCGCGCCGAGGCTCCCGGCGCCGCGCGGTGTTGCTGTAGTATGCCCGCCGGCGCACCAGGCTTCCACCAGGGGTCGGGGTGGGATACGCACTATCATTCCCCGGCGCTCGCCGCCGAAGTCGTCGCGTTGCTCGGCGGCTCCGCGCTCGTCCTCGACGGTACCCTCGGCGGAGGAGGGCACGCCGCGGCGCTGCTGGAGCACGGGGCCGGCCGCGTGATCGGTGTGGACCGCGATCCCGATGCACTCGCCGTAGCGACGGCGAGGCTGGCATCGGCGGCGGCCGACGGGCGGTTCGCCGCCTATCATGGCAACTACTCGGCGATCGACGCGATCCCCGCCATCGCGGACCTCCGCTTCACCGGCATTCTGCTCGACCTTGGCATCTCCTCGCATCAGATCGACGACGCGACGCGCGGCTTCTCGTTTCGAGAGGGCGCGCCACTCGACATGCGCATGGGAACCGACGCGGCGCAGACCGCGGCGGAACTGCTCGACGACACCGACGAGACGGAGCTCGCGCGCATCTTCCGCGAGTACGGCGACGAGCCGCGCGCCGCGCGGCTGGCGCGCGAGATCGTTCGTCGGCGGGAGACGCGACCGTTTCGCATCAGCGACGACTTCGTGGGCGCGATCAGAGGCGCGTACGGACCGCGCACCGGGGCGCCCGAGTTCGCGCGCCTGTTCCAGGCAGTACGCATCGCCGTCAACGACGAGCTCGCGGGGCTCGCGCGCGCGCTCCCGCTGCTGCGCGACCGGCTGGCGCCGGGTGGGACCTTCGTGATCATCGCCTATCACTCCGGCGAGGACCGGATGGTGAAGCACGCGTTCCGCGACTGGAGCACGGACTGCATCTGTCCGCCCCGCCATCCGATGTGCACGTGCGGCGGAGACCATGCGACCGGCGAGGTGCTCACGCGCCGCGCCACCGTCGCGTCGGCCGAGGAGATCGCGCGCAACCCGCGCGCGCGCAGCGCGAAGCTCAGGGCATGGCGCGCAAAGTAGGCTCGGGCGGGCGGCTGCGATTCGCCCTCGTGCTGCTCGGCTTCGTGCTCATCGCGTCGGGCGTCGTGCTGCGCCGCACGTACGGCATCGCGGGGGCGAAGGAGCTGCAGGCGCTCGAGACGCGCCGGTCGGGACTCATCGCCGAGCGGCTGCGCCTCGAGTCGGACATTCGCCGAGCGTCGAGCCGCGCCACGCTGCAGCCGATCGCCGAGCAGCGGCTTGAGATGCACCTGCCGTCGGAGGATCAGGTGGTGTACCTCACGCGGAGCGGCGGAAGCCGGTGAAGACTCCAAGCCGCGTCGGCATCGTGCACCTGGCGCTCGCCGTGTTCGCGTGCGCGCTCCTCTTCAGGGCGGCGAGCGTGCAACTCGTTCAGAAGCAGCGGTGGACCGCGAGCGCGCAGCATCAGCAGAGTCTCGAGTCGACCATCCCAGCGCCGCGCGGCGACATCCTCGACGCGCTCGGCGAGACGATGGCGCAGAGCCGCGACATGGTGAAGCTCGAGGTCGCGCCGCAGGACGTGCGCGATCGTCGCGCGCTCCGCAACGCGCTCATTCGCGCTGGAGTGCATCCCGACTGGGCCGTGCGCGCGACGGACACTTCGCGCAAGTGGGTCGAGATTCCGGGCCGCTTCGTCGCGCTCAGCGTCGCGGGCATCAGCGCGATGCGCGGTGTGCACACCACGTCGATGATCGATCGGTCGTATGGCGTCTCCGAAGGAACGAGGCGCATCGTCGGACGCGTGGACCAGGACGGCAACGCGGTCGACGGCGTCGAGCTCGCGTTGGACACGCTGCTCCGCGGTGTGCCGGGCGCCGTCACGACGATGCGCGACGGCCGGGGACGACGGTTCGAGTCGCCGACGGCTCCGAAGCGCGCGCCGGTGCAGGGCAACACCGTGGTGCTGACGATCAACCACGAGCTGCAGGAGATCGCCGAGCGCGCGCTCGGCGACGCCGTGGCGAGGATGAACGCCGAGGGCGGCGACGTGGTGGTGATGGATCCGACCGACGGAGAGGTGCTGGCGATGGCGAGCAAGCGGCGAGATCCGCGCGCGACCGCGTCCACGGCGCTGACGGAGCCGTACGAGCCCGGCTCGACCCTCAAGCCATTCATCGCGGCGATGCTGCTGGAGAAGAAGCGCGCGCGAGAGACCGACGTGGTGAACACCTTCGGCGGCCAGATGACGATCAACGGTCGCACGATCACCGACGAGCACCAGGCCGCCAGCTTCACGCTCGCCGATGTGATTCGCTACTCGAGCAACGTCGGCATCGTGCAGTTCGCCACCAGGCTCTCGGCGCGCGAGGAGTTCGAGGCGCTGCGCGACTTCGGGTTCGGCACGCCGACCGGTGTTCCCTATCCGGTCGAGGCGGCGGGTACCCTGCGCGAGCCGAAGCGGTGGTCGAAGCAGTCGGCCAACTCGCTGGCGATGGGCTACGAGATTGCCGTCACGCCGCTGCAGCTCGTCGCGGCATACGTCGCGATCGCGAACGACGGCGAGCTGCTCGAGCCCGCGCTCGTGAAGGAGGTGCGCGCGCCGGACGGTCAGGTGCTCTATCGGCACGAGCGGCGTGTGGTACGCCGCGTGCTCTCTGCCGACGTCGCCCGGCGGATGCGGCACATGCTGCTCGGCGTGGTGGACGCAGGCGGAACGGCCAAGAAGGCGGAGCTTGAGACGTTCACGCTCGCCGGCAAGACCGGCACGGCGCGACGGACCGTCAACGGACGCTATGCGGCATCGCAGCACATCCCGACATTCGTCGGTCTCTTTCCCGGTGACAAGCCACAGTTCGTGATCCTCGTGAAGCTGGACAATCCGCAGGGCGAATACTTCGGCGGGCTCACCGCGGCGCCGGTGACGAAGGCGGTGCTCGAGGCGGCGCTCGCCTCCCGCAACGCGTCGCTCGACCGGCGTACGCTGGCGCAGAGTCGCCAGGACAAGCCGCTCGACACGAGCACGGCGGCGGCGCGCGCCGCGGCGGCGACGAAGGCGGCCGCCGATAGCGCCGCGGCGGCGCCCGCTCGACAGGGTGCGCGAGCGCTCGCGGCCGAGCGCGCGGCCGCCGACAGCGCGGGGCTCACGCCGTTCGTCGCGACCCTTCCGGCTCCGCGCTCGGCGCGAGCGGTGCCCGTTCCACCACGGCCGGTTCCCGACGTGCGCGGGCTCTCGCTGCGCCAGGCGGTGCACGCGCTGCACACCGCGGGGTTCCGGGTGCAGCTCGCAAGCGGGCCGCTCGGCTCCACCTCGCCGGCAGCGGGCTCGCTCGCGCCGATCGGCACCGTCGTCCAGCTCACCGGCACGCCGTGACCGAGCGCGCGCTCGAAGCGATCCAACACGCGATGCGTGCGGCCGGACTGCTCATCGGCGAGCGCGGTCCGCTGCCCTCGTCCATCTCCTCGATCACCGACGACAGCCGTGCCGTGACGCGCGGCTCGCTCTTCCTCGCCGTGCGGGGAGCCGAACGGGATGGACACGAGTATCTAGACCGCGCGGCGGAGCAGGGCGCCGTCGTGGCGATCGTGGACGATGCGTCGCGCACCGCGCTGCCCGTGCTCGTGGTGAGCGACACGCGCCGCGCCGCGGCGGTCGCGGCGGCGGCGTACTACGAACATCCCGCGCGCGAGCTGCGCCTCGTCGGGGTCACCGGCACCAATGGCAAGACGACCACCGTCGGCATGCTGCGCCATCTGCTCGACACGCCGCCGGGAAGCGCGGCCTCCATCGGGACGCTCGGTGTGCTGGTGGGAAGCGCGGGAGCCGAGTTGGACGGCGGCGGTGGACTCACTACGCCCGGACCGGTGGAGCTGCAGCGCGTGCTGCGCGCGCTGCACGATCGGGGCGTGCGCACCATCGCGATGGAGACGTCGTCGCACGCACTGCATCAGCGGCGCGTCGAGGGTCTCGAGTTCGACGCCGGCGTGTTCACCAACCTCACGCGCGATCATCTCGACTACCACCTGACGATGGAGGCGTATCTCGCGGCGAAAGCGCTGCTGGTCGGACAGATCTCGCCGCACGGCGCGGCGGTCGTGAATGCCGATGATCCCGCGTGGCGCGCGCTGCCCGCCGCACCGCGCACCGTCCGCTACGGAGGCGGCTCCGACGCGGAGGTTCGCGCGAGCGACGTGCGCTGTCGTCCCGAGGGGAGCAGTCTCACGATGAGCTTCGGCGCCGAGACCCATCGCGTCTCGCTGCCGCTCATCGGCGACTTCAACGTCACCAACGCGCTTGCCGCCGCGGCGTGCGCCTGGTCGCTGGGCGGCGCACCCGCCGAGATCGTCGCGCGTCTGGCGACGTTGCCGCAGGTGCCCGGACGATTGGAGATCGTGCACGCGCGTCCCACCGTGTTGCGCGACTACGCGCACACGCCCGACGCGCTCGCGCGAGCGATCGATGCGGTGCGGCCGTTCGCGACCGGCCGCGTGATCGTCGTGTTCGGCTGTGGCGGCGATCGCGATCGCGGCAAGCGTCCCGAGATGGGGCGCATCGCGGCGGCCGGCGCCGACGTCGCCATCGTGACGAGCGACAACCCGCGCACCGAGGATCCCGAGCGCATCCTCGACGACATCGAGGCCGGCATGGGCACCACGCCGCATGAGCGCATCGAGGATCGTCGTGCGGCGATCGCGCGCGCGGTGACGCTCGCGACGCCCGATGACCTGGTCCTGCTGGCCGGCAAAGGACACGAGACCTATCAGATTCGCGGTTCGACCAAGCTGCCATTCGACGAGCGGCAGATCGTTCACGAGATCTTCACGGAGCAGGTGACCTGATGGCCGACGCGGCCACCCCGCAGGCGAGCGCGCTCGAGCAGCCGCGCTTCTGGACACTCGACCGCGTTGCGGATGCACTTGGCGACGGTCCTCGCGGTCCGACCGCGCTCGCGCGCATCGCGACCGACACCCGCGCGATCGGCGCGGGCGACTGCTTCGTTGCGCTCAAGGGCGAGACGTTCGACGCGCACGACTACCTCGCCGAGGCCGTCGCGAAGGGTGCCGCCGCGCTCGTGGTACACGACGTCACACGCGTCGCGGGCCTCGGCGTTCCGGTGTACGTGGTGTCCGACACCACGCGCGCGCTCGGCCAGCTCGCACGCTATCGCAGGCGCGTGTGGGGCCGCCCGGTCGTCGGCGTCGTCGGCACCAATGGAAAGACGAGCACGAAAGAGCTGCTGCGTGCGGCGCTGGGCAGCATGCTGCGCGTGCACGCCACCGTGGGCAACTACAACAATCTCGTCGGCGTGCCGCTCACTCTCTTCGCGCTTCCCGACGAGTCCGACGTCGCGGTGATCGAGATGGGGACGAACCAGCCTGGCGAGGTCGCGTCGCTGCGCGCGATCGTCGAGCCCGACATCGTGGTCGTCACGTCGATCGCGGAAGAGCACCTCGAGGGGCTGGGCGATCTGGAGGGCGTGCTGCGCGAAGAGCTCAGCGCGTGCGAGGGCACCGGAGTCGCCGTCGTGCCATCGGCGCAGCCCGAGGTCGTGGAGGGCGCGCGGACGCGGGCGGGTCGCACGGTGAGCGCGGGCCTCGATGCCGGCGATCTGCGCGCCGAGCGGTGGGGCATCGAGCCGGACGGGCAGGGATGGATCGAGCTCGAGGGCACGACGATCCGCGTCCCGCTGCGGGGCGTGCACAACCTGAGGAACGCGATGCTCGCGATCGCGGTCGCGCGCGAGGCGGGCGTCTCGCTCGATGCGGTCGCTCGTGGCTTTGCCGCGATGCCGTCGCCGCCGATGCGCGTGAACTTCGAGACCCACGGCCGCGCGACGGTGATCAACGACGCCTACAACTCCAATCCGGGTTCGGCGCGCGCGGCGTTGGAGCTGCTCGAGCACGCGGGAGCGGGGCGCCAGCGGGTCGCCGTGCTCGGTACCATGCTCGAGCTCGGTGCGCAGGCCGACCGGCTGCACGACGAGATCGCGCGTGCCGCGCTCGCGGCGCCGATCGAGCTGGTCGTCGGGGTCGGCAGTTTCGCCGAGGCGTTGGCACGCGTCGCGCCTGGTGAGAGGCGTGTCGCCGTGGGGGCCGACCCCGCTTCGGCCTGGGAGGCGGTGCGTTCGCGCCTCGATCTCGACGCCGTTATCCTGCTCAAGGGCTCGCGTGGCGTGCGCCTGGAGCGGTTCGTTCCCTTGATCTCGGAGTGGTCGTCGGCAGGACGCTGATCTCGCCGCTCGTTCCGCTCGACCACGCTCCACGACTGGATCTCTTGCTCTACTACCTGGCCATCAAGCTCGTGCCGTACTACGGCGCGCTGCGGATCTTCAACTACATCACCTTCCGGGCGGCGGGCGCCGCGGTCACCGCGATCCTGCTCGGGTTCATCGTCGGCCCGCTGATTCTCAAGCGGCTGGACAACGCGGCGAACTACCAGGTGGTGCGCGAGGGCACGCCGGATTCGCACGCCGCGAAGTCGAAGACGCCGACGATGGGCGGCCTGATCTTCCTCTTCTCGTCGTTGGTCGCGACGCTGCTCTGGGCGCGGGTGTTCAGCCACTACGTCATGCTCGCGCTCATCGTCACCATCTGGATGGGCGGCATCGGCCTCATCGACGATCTGCTCAAGCTCAAGCAGAAGCGGCTCGGGTTGAAGAACGAAGGGCTCGTGGAGCGCTACAAGCTGATCGGCCAGGTGACCATCGGACTGGCGCTCGGCACCTATCTCTGGCTGTCTCCGATATCACCGAACCTGCCGGGTGCCTCGACGACGCTGCCGTTCTACAAATACGTGCTGCTCGTCCCGGTCTTTCCCGTGCTGTACGTGCTGTTCACGACGTTCATTTTGACTGGGGTATCGAATGCAGTGAACCTGACGGACGGTCTCGATGGACTGGCCGCGGGGCTGAGCGCGATCGCGTTCGGCACGCTCGCGATCTTCGCCTACCTGATCGGCCGCGTCGACGCGTCGCACTACCTCGGCATCTTCTATCTCCGCAACGCGGGCGAGCTGACGATCTACTGCTCGGCGATGCTCGGCGCGTTGATCGGCTTTCTCTGGTACAACACCTTCCCGGCGCAGGTCTTCATGGGCGACACCGGCTCCCTCGCGCTCGGTGGCGCGATGGGGGCGGTCGCGATCCTGCTCAAGTCCGAGTTCCTGCTCGTCTTCATCGCCGCCGTCTTCCTGGCCGAGACGGTCTCGGTGCTGCTGCAGCGATTCGTGTTCAAGTACAGGAAGCGCCGCTATGGTCTCGAGTACGCGCGAGAGCATCGCGTCTTTCTCCGAGCGCCGCTCCATCACCACTTCGAGGTGAAGGGATGGAGCGAGCAGCAGGTGGTCGTTCGCTTCTGGATCTTGGGGATCATCGGGGCGTTTCTGGCGCTGTCGACGTTGAAGGTTCGATGAGGCTCACACTGCGGTACTCGGTACCCTACTTCGTATCTTCGTACGTCGTAGGGCGACTGACATCCAGCCAACGCCCAATGCTTGGATGCTCCGATGATCCCTTGGCGGGTAGCTCTGGATGGCGTCCAATCTTTGAGGATTGCCAGCGGACTGGGTCGCCGTACGCGGTACGACGGTACGCCGTACGGCATTGGCAGTGCTGCAGGAAGGTAGAATGCCCATCCTGACCGCCGCGGAAGTTCTCCCCGGCCACTGGACTCGCGGCGAGATCAGTGTCGTCGGTCTCGCGCGCAGCGGTCGTGCCGTGGCCGAGCTGCTCGCGCGTGCCGGCGCGACGGTGTACGCGAGCGACGCCGGATCCGGCGACGCCGTCGACCACGCGGCGCGCGGGCTGGAGCCACTCGGCGTCACCGTGCACAAGGGCTCGCACGATCTCGCTCGCATCGCGCGGAGCGCGCTCGTCGTCGTCAGCCCCGGCGTTCCGCCCGACGCGCCACCGCTTCGCGCGGCGCGCGAGGCCGGCGTCGCGATCGTGAGCGAGCTGGAGATCGCGCTGCAGTTCCTTCCCGGTCAACGCTACATCACCGTCACCGGAACCAACGGCAAGACGACCACCACCGCGCTGATCCATCGGCTGCTCGAGGGGCTCGGCTACGACAGCGTCGCCGCGGGCAACATCGGCACCCCGCTCGCCGAAGTCGCACTCCGCGAGAAGCAGCCCGATTGGATCGCGCTCGAGACGTCCTCGTTCCAGCTGCATGACACACCGGGCATCGCGCCGTCGGCCGGGGTGCTCACCAACCTTTCGGCGAATCACCTAGACCGGTACGAGAGCGTCGAGGAGTACTATGGCGACAAGGCGCTCATGTTTCAGAATGCGACGCCGCGCTCCGTGTGGGTGAGCAACGCCGACGATCCTGATTCGCAAGCGATGGTCGCGAAGATCGACGGGCATCATCTGCGGTTCACGACGGGGCCGGGGATCGCCGACGGCTACTACGATCGCGGCCGCGACCTGCTCGTCGCTCTCGGAGCGCCGTTGATCGCTCGTCGCGAGCTCGTCCTGCTGGGAGATCACAACGTGGCCAACGCGCTCGCCGCGGCGCTTGCCGTCATGGGTGCCGACGAGAGCCACCGGCTCGACGACGCGCGCGGCCGGATCTCCGAGGCACTGCGCACCTTCCGCGCACTGGAGCATCGCATCGAGCCGGCCGGCGACTACGCTGGCGTCGAGTGGATCAATGATTCCAAGTCGACCAACGTGGCGTCCACGCTGGTCGCGCTGCGCGGCATGACGCGACCGACGGTGCTACTTCTCGGCGGCCGACACAAGGGTGAGCCGTACACGGCGCTCGCCGACGAGCTTCGCCGCACTGGAAGAACGGTGATCGCGTACGGCGAGTCGGCGCCCATCGTCGAGTCCGACCTGGATGGCGTCGTGCCGGTCGAGCGGCTCGGGTCGTCGTTCGACGACGTGCTCGCGCGCGCGCGCGAGCTGGCGCGGCCCGGCGACGCGGTGCTGCTCTCTCCAGCGTGTTCCAGCTACGACATGTTCGACAACTACGAGCAGCGCGGTCGTGAGTTCAAGCGGATCGCCCGCCAGCTCGGAGGAGGCACGTCGTGAGCACGGCAGCGGCAGCCGTTCGCGAGCGGCCGGCGGCGTCGACGCAGATCCGCGAGCGCTGGCGGATGGGCGCCGAAGCGCGAGGGCTCATTCTCGTCACCGCGCTGCTGCTCACCTTCGGGCTCGCGGTGCTCTACAGCGCCAGCGCGATCGACGCGATCCAGCGGAACCACGACAGCTGGTACTACATCGTTCGGCAGTGCACCGGCGTGCTGGTCGGCATCCTCGCCTTCGCCGTCGCCGCCAAGCTCGACGCCGAGAAGTGGCGTGCGTGGGCGTGGCCGATCATGTGGATCACGATCGTCTCGCTCTTCCTCTGTCTCGTCCTGCCGGAGAGTATCGCGCCGCGCATCAACGGCTCGCGACGCTTCCTGTTCGGCAGCTCGTTGCAGCCGTCGGAGTTCGGTAAGCTCGGCGTCGTCGTCTGGGCGTCGATGCTCATCGTGAAGAAGGGCGACCAGCTGCGCCGGCTCACCAAGGGCGTGCTCCCCTTCTTCGTCGTGATCGGCGTGCTCGACATCCTCGTGGCGCTCGAGCCGGATCTCTCGGTCGCGATGCTCTACACGCTGATCCTCGCCGTGCTCCTCTTTGCCGGCGGCGTGCGCATCGCGCACTTCGTCACGCTCTGCGCGCTCGCCATTCCGGTGCTCTGGAACAAGATCCAGCACGTGCAGTACGCGCTGCTTCGTCTCAGCGCCTTCTTCGATCCGGGCGCCGCTCCCGCGCAGGTGAGCTACCAGCTCAAGCAGTCGCTCATCGCCGTGGGCTCGGGCGGATTGCTCGGCGTAGGATTCGGCCAGGGACGGCAGCAGCTCGGCTTCCTGCCATTTCCGTACAGCGACTTCATCGCGAGCAACATCGGCGAGGAGTGGGGATTCGTCGGACTGGCGGCCATCACCATCGCATTCGCCGCCTACGGACTGCTCGGCTTTCGCATCGCGCGGCAGGCGAGGTCGCCCTTTCTGCAGCTCGTCGCCGTCGGTCTCACCTTCGTCACGGTCATCACCGCGTACCTCCACATCGGCGTGGTGATCGGACTCCTTCCCACGACGGGACTCACCCTTCCCTTCGTCTCGTACGGCCGCTCCAACATCGTGCTCACGATGTTCCTCACCGGAATCCTCGTGAACATCGGCAGCTCGAAGGAGCGCGTGATCGGAGACGGCGCGACCGATCCGCTGATGCGCCCGGCCGCCTGAGCATGAGCGCCGAGCGGGAACGGGTCACCGTACTCTTTGCCGGAGGAGGGACGGGCGGGCACCTCTACCCCGGGCTCGCCATCGCGCGCACCCTGGTCAAGCTCGAGCCGCGCGTGCGCCCGTACTTCATCGGCGCCGAGCGCGGGATCGAGAAGCAGGTGCTGCCCACGACGGAGTTCCCGCATCTGCTGCTCGATCTGCATCCGCTCTATCGCTCGCGTCCGTGGCAGAACTGGAAGACGCTGCTGGGAGGGGTGAGCGCATGGCGCGCCGTCGCCGCGCTCGCGGCGCGCGAGCATCCGCGGCTCGTCGTCGGCACCGGCGGCTACGCGGCGGGCGTCGCGCTCGCCTACGCCGTGGCCCACCGGATCCCGATCGTGCAACAGGCGGGCGACAGCCACCCGGGGCTCACCGCGCGTGCGTTCCGCCGCTGGACGCGCGAGACCTATCTCGCCTTCCCGGAGGCAGCGAAGATTCTCGGCGGCGATCCGGCCCAGCTCGTCGACACCGGCGCGCCCATCGAGCGCCCGCCCGTGCCGCGTCCGGACCGTGCGGCCGCGCGAGTCGCATGGGGATTCCCGCCGGTTGGCGGACACGTGCTCCTCATCTACGGCGGAAGCCAGGGCTCTCGCGCGATGAATCTCGTCGTCGCCGACTGGGTGAAGCGCGGACTTCCCGATGATCTCCATCTCATCTGGATGACGGGGAAGGCGAGCTACCCCGAGTTCGCCTCGCTCGACGGTGGTCGGGTGCGCGTGCGGGAGTACCTCGCGCCGATCGCGGATGCCTACGCGGCGGCCGATCTGGCGCTGGTCCGCGCCGGTGCGATGACCACCGCGGAGCTCTTCGCCTGGGGGATCCCCGCCATCGTCGTCCCACTGCCGACGGCCGCGGCCGATCATCAGACGCACAACGCGCGCGCGCTCCAGGCGGCTGGCGCCGCGCTCTTCGTGCCGCAGTCGGAGCTCACCACCGATCGCCTCGACGGCGCCGTGCGCGCGCTGCTCGCCGATCCGACGGCAATGTCCCGTCTCTCCGCTGGCGCGGCCGCGCGCGCACGTCCGGATGCCGCCGAGACCATTGCGCGGCGCATACTTACCCTGCTCGACCTCCACCAGATTCGCTCTTGAGAAGCGCTGTCGCGGCGGTCTATATTCCCCCGCCGTCATGACCCGCCTCTTCGATCCCGCCGACCCTCGCCCCATCCACTTCGTCGGCATTGCCGGCGCGGGAATGAGTGCCCTCGCCGAGCTGTTCGTCCTTCGAGGCCTGACCGTCACCGGGTGCGACGCACACCCGGAGAACGCGCCCGATCTGTCGAGCCGCGGCATCCAGGTGGACGCGGGACACTCACCGGCGCACGTGGCCGGCGCGCGCGCGCTCGTCGTCACGAGCGCGATGCCCAAGGATCATCCCGAGCTCGCACGTGCACGGGAGCTCGGCCTGCCGGTGATCAGGCGCGCCGAGGCGCTCGGCGAGGCGACCGCTGGCGCCACGCTCGTCGGCGTCGCGGGCACCCACGGAAAGTCCACCACCACGGTGATGACCACCGAGGCGCTTGCCGCCGCGGGTCTGGACCCCACCGGCTACGTGGGTGCGCGCGTCACGAGCTGGGGCGGCAACCTGCGGGCTGGAAGCGCCGAACGGTTCGTCGTCGAGGCGGACGAGTACGACCGGTCGTTCCTCGCGCTGACACCGACGGTGGCCGTGGTGACGAACCTCGAGGCGGATCACCTCGACATCTATGCCGATCTGGCCGACCTCGAGCGCACCTTCGCGCAGTTCGCGCGTCGCGCGCGATACGTGGTGCTCTGCGCCGACGACTCTGGCGCGAACGCGCTTGCGACGCCGGCGAGCGCCGAGGTGATCCGGTACGGTCTCGCGTCCCGTGACGCGCGTCTCAAGGCGGTCGATCTTCGGCGCGACGGGCTCGGTACTGCGTTCACGGTGATCTACGACGGCGAGCCGCAGGGCGAGGTGTGCATCGCCGTCCCCGGCGAGCACAACGTGCTGAACGCGCTCGGCGCCCTCGCGGCGGGGATTGCGCTCGGGGCGAAGGTGGCCGACATGGCGCCAGGCCTGGCGCGCTTTCGTGGGGTCGAGCGCCGGTTCCAGCTCCTGGGCGAGGTGGACGGCGCGATGGTCGTCGACGACTACGCCCATCATCCCACCGAGGTGCGCGCGACGATCGAGGCGGCGCGCAGCGCCGCGCCGGACCGGCGGCTCGTCGTGGCGTTCCAGCCGCACCTCTTCTCGCGGACTCGCGACTTCGCGCGCGAGTTCGCCGAGGCGCTGCTGCTGGCCGACGTGGTCTATCTGGCCGAGATCTATCCGGCGCGCGAGCGGCCGATGGAGGGCGTGACGAGCGAGCTGATCGCCCGAGTGATGCGCGAGGCGGGACGACCGCCGCACTGGAGGGGTGAGATCGGTGCGCTCGCGTCGGCTCTTTCGGACGCGCTCGAGGAGCGTGATCTGATCGTCACGATGGGCGCGGGCGACGTCACCCGTGTCGGACCCGCGCTGCTCGCGGCGCGCACCGTCGGCCGTCGATGACCGAGGAGGAAGGCGGCGCGCGCCGCTTCGACTTCTTCGGCAGGCACTGGCGACTCGCGTTCGCCGCCGCCGTGACGCTGCTCCTCCTCGGCAGCCCACTCTGGGGACCGAGCGCACTGCGCCACCTCGCCTTCTTCCGGGTGCGACAGGTCGAGATCCTCGGCACGCGCTACACCGCCCCCGGCGAGCTGCTCGAGCGACTCAAGGTGGACACCAGCCGGAGCGTGTGGGATCCGCTCGCGCCACTGGAAGCGCGGCTGCGTTCGCACCCGCAGGTGGAGTCGGTCACCGTGAGCCGTCGGTTGCCGGGCACCCTCGTCGTCAACGTGACCGAGCGCCACCCGGTCGCGCTCGTGAACGCGGCCGGCGGACTGCGCGCGGTGGATGAGCGCGGCGTGCGGCTTCCGCTCGACCCGAGCCGCACGCCGGTCGACGCGCCGATCGTGACGGCGGCGCCGCGCGATACCGCGGTGTATCATCTACTGGGCGCGATGCAGCGCGAAGCGCCGGCGCTCTACGCGAAGCTCAGCTCCGTCCGTGTGGCGGGTCCCGGTGAGATCGTGTTACAGATCGCCGATCTTCCAGTCCGGGCGATGACGAGCGTCACGCTCGCGCGTCTGGGTGACATCGAACCCGTCGAGCGCGACCTGACGCGGCGCCAGCTGCGCGCCGCTGAAATCGACCTCCGTTACCGCGACCAAGTGATCGCACGATTGCCATGAACTCGGACCGCCTCGTCGCTGGATTGGACATCGGCTCGGCCAAGACGACCGCCATCATCGGCGAGGTCGTCGCATCGCCGCACGGCACGACCACGCTGAAGGTGCTCGGCGTCGGCCAGGCGCGAACGACCGGGATGCGCCGCGGCGTCGTGTCCGACATCGAGGAGACGACGCGCTCGATCCGCAAGGCGCTGCAGGACGCCGAGCGCATGTCGGGCGCGACGATCAGCGAGGTGTACACCGGCATCGCGGGTGAGCACGTCCAGGCGATGACGTCGAAGGGGATCGTCGCCGTCAGCAACGACGAGATCATCAAGTCCGACGTCGACCGCGCGAACGAAGTGGCGCGCGCACAGGCCATTCCACAGGATCGCGAGCTGCTGCACGCCATCCCGCAGGAATACACGGTGGACAAGGACACCGGCATCCGCGATCCCATCGGCATGAGCGGCACCCGGCTGGAGACGGAGATGTACCTCGTCACCATCGGCTCCTCTCCGGCGATCAACCTGCGAAAGTCGGTGGAGCGCGCGGGCTACAAGGTGCGCGAGCTGGTGCTCGAGCCGTTGGCCAGTGCGCTCGCAGTGCTCACCGAGGACGAGAAGGAGCTCGGCGTCGCCCTCGTGGAGATGGGTGCGGGCACCACCGACCTCGCGGTGTTCCACGAGGGGAAGATCCGGCACCTCGGGACGATCGCCTTCGGCGGCAACAACGTG
>DASYMZ010000133.1:0-42749 GCA_036008805.1 Gemmatimonadaceae bacterium | reverse complement strand
ATCGTGCCGTTGCGCCACATCGCGGTGCCGCCGGCGCCGAGCGTGGGGCCCACGTCGAAGAAGTCGGCCCCCTCGCCCGTGTCGCGATGATAGCTGTCGTGCCCCTTGGCGTACCACTTGTCGATGATCGGGTCGCGGGTGCGCTTGACCCAGACGTCCACGCCGCTGCTCTTGAGCGGCTCGATCTTCCACAGCCCCTGGCCGTAGATGCGATAGGCGATCCGGTCGCTCTCCCAGGCGATGTCGTCGCGATCCTCGGTGTGCTTGGCGTAGACGCGCGGCCTGGCGTAGGCGGCCGAGGGCGCGCCGCGCTCGATGGCGAAGGCGCGGGTCTCGTTGGGCAGGAAGGTCGACTGGAAGAGCAGCTCGTCGGGGGTGCCGTCGCCGTCGTCGTCCACCACCTGCGACACGAGCTCGCGTCCCGTCACCGCGTCGCGCACGCGCAGCTCTCCCGCCGCGGCGGCCGGCATCTGGGCGACGACGGTGGCCCAGGGCACGCCGATCGTCTCGTCGGTGCGAGTGATGCCGAGGGTGTTCTCGGCCCGCACGGCCACCGAGTTGGGGCTCAGCTGCGCCCGGGCGGATGGCGCGACGAGGGCGACGAGCGCGGCGAGCACGAGTGGACGGAAGACGCGGTTCATTGGCATCACCGGAGAGTGTTCAGGTCGACGGGCTGCATGTCGGCGAACTCCTGGTTCTCGCCGCCCATCGCCCAGCAGAAGGTGTAGTTCGTCGTGCCGCAGCCGGAGTGGATCGACCACGATGGGGAGAGCGCGACCTCACCGTCCCGGACGACGACGTGCTGAGTCGCGTCCGGCGTGCCCATGATGTGAAACACCACCGCGTCCGCTGGAAGATCGAAGTACAGATAGATCTCGGTGCGGCGCAGGTGGGTGTGCGGCGGCATCGTGTTCCACACGCTCCCTTCGTGCATCGATGTGACGCCCATCACGAGTTGGGCGCTGCGCGCGCCGTTGGTGTGGATGTACCGCGCCAGCCGGCGGCGGTTCGCGCGATCCTGGGTGCCCAGCTCGGAGGCATCCGCCTCGTCCGCGCCGATGCGGGTGGTCGGATGCTCGGCGTGCGCCGGATAGCTCACTAGGAAGTAGCGCGCGGGCGACGTCGCGTCGTCGCTGGCGAGGCGAATGTCGTGCACACCCCTGCCGACGTAGAGCATGTCCCGCTTCGCGAGCGGGTGAATCGACTCGTCCACCGCGACGGTGCCTGCGCCGCCGACGTTGAGGATACCCAGCTCGCGCCGCTCGGTGAACGACTGCGCCCGGAACGCTTCCGGCGCGACGAGCGTGATCGGCGTCGCGAGCGGTACCACTCCGCCGAGTGCGACCCGGTCAAGGTCCACCATCTCGAATCGCGTCTCGCCGGCGACGAACAGCCCCGTGACGAGAAAGTGCGCCCGCAGCTCTTCGGGGGTGAGCCGCGCGGTCTGCTCTGGGGTGGGGAGATAGCGCATGATGGTGGTGTGGGAGACTAGCCGACCTTCGCGCCGTTGACCGAGACGCCACGCCGCACGAGACCGGTGACGTGCTCGGCTACATCCGGCTTCGCCACCTTGTCGAAGGTGCAGTCCACGACCCGGATGTCGTCGATCGTGCCCTTGTCGAAGCCGCGCAGGTAGATCGCGTAGTTGCTCTTGCCGCTCGTCACGCGGAGCAGCTCCACGTCGCGCACGGTCGGCGGGAAGGCGCCGTTCGCGCCCTCCTCATACAGGTAGTCGAGGTGCAGCACGGCGTCGGCCACCTGCCCCACCGTGACGTCGCGCATGTAGATGTGCTCGAGGGTGCCGCCGCGCATGGCGTTGCTCTTGAGTCGGAGGGCGCGGTCGAGGTGCGGACTGTCCATCTTGCAGCGCTCGGCGTAGACGTGGCGCACGCCGCCCGAGATCTCGCTGCCGATGGTCACGCCACCGTGGCCGTCGCGCATCTCGCAGTCGCGGATGATGATGTTCTCGCTCGGCACGCCGATCCGTCGGCCGTCGGCATTGCGGCCCGACTTGATCGCGATGCAGTCGTCGCCGGTGTCGAAGACGCACTTCTCGATCAGCACGTCGCGACACGACTCCGGATCGCAGCCGTCATTGTTCGGGCCGTGGCTGTCGATCTTGACGCCGCGAACCGTGACGTTGGTGCAGAGCACCGGATTGATCTCCCACATGGGAGAGTTCTTGATCGTCACGCCTTCGACGAGGACGTTCCGGCACCGGTAGGGTTGGATGAACGGCGGTCGCAGCGCGTCGTTCGCCACGAAGACGCGCTGCGCAACCGGCACTCCATCCTCCACCATCTTGATCAGACGGTCCCGCGCCGGTTGCTGGTGCAGCGTACCCGGCTTCTCGCCCGCGCGCGCGCTTCCCTTCCACGCCCACCAGTTCTCGTTCGACGCCCGACCGTCGAGCGTGCCCGTTCCGGTGACCGCCACGTCTACCGCATCGAGCGCATAGATGAGCGGCGACAGGCCCATCAGCTCCATCCCCTCGAAGCGCGTCAGCACTTGCGGCAGATACGCGCTGGGCTCGGTGCTGAACAGGATCGTCGCGTCTTCGGCGACGTGGAGGTTCACATGGCTCTTCAGGTGAATCGGGCCGGTGAGAAAATTCCCCCCGCTCACGACCACGCGGCCACCGCCGGCGGCGCTGCACGCCGCCACGGCACGCCTGAACGCATCAGTGCAATCCGTCGTGCCATCCGCCTTCGCGCCGTACCGCACGACTGGAAAATCGCGCGCCTTGAACTTCGGCGGTTTGATCCGCGCGAGGATCGAGGGGACCCGCGCCCATCCATGCTCCTCCAGGGCGGTCACGCCCTTCGCGGACGATCCGGTGCCGCTCGACGATGCGGCGGCGATGCCAGGCAGCAGCGCCGCGGCTCCCGTTGCGGCGACGGCCTTCACGAACTCGCGGCGAGATGGCGTGGACATGAGCGCTCGGTATTGGTGAGGGACGTGGTCAGATGCGCGGATGCGTAGTGGCCCAGCGTTCATAGCGCTCGAGGAAGAGCGCCGGCGTCGTGGTGAACCAGCGATACCCTGTCTTGCGGTCGTCGAGCCGGGCTGGATCGTACAGCTTGATCCCATCACGATTGCTGAAGATGGGACGGTTGCTTCCGACCTCCACCATGCGACCCCAGAGCGGCGGCGCCGCCGGGTCGTCGCTCAGTCGCCATCCTTCGTATCGTCGGCCCGAGATGGCGTTCGCGCGGTACCAGTCGGCGGCCGCGTGCACGGCGCGAACGACCGATGGATCCGGCGCCGGCAAGTCGAGGAGGTAGAGCGCGATGCGAGCGCTCTCGTCCGGCGCGAGTGAGGTGAGCTCGTAGCTGCGCCCGGAGGTGGGCGCGAGGGTGAGCGGGTCGTGCTGCTGACTCCAGATCGTCGGCGTACCCGCGACCACCACCTGCGCGTCGACGAGACATCGAATCGCGCGGCGCTGCGCCTCGACGGCCGGCGTGCGCAGCGAAGCCGGGAAACGAACGCCGTCGCCGTCGGTGAGCTCCCGAAGCACCGACATCACGCGAATCGTCGCGCCGTCGTTGAACGTCACCGCGTCGTGATAGCCGCCCTCGAGCGGATAGACCTGCGGCCAACATCCGTTCGGCATCTGTGCATCGAGCAGATAGGCGACGCCTCGTCGAATCGCCACGTCGTGGCGGCCGCCGTCGCCCTCGCGCTGCGCGCGCGCAAGGAATCGCAGCTCGTCCGTCGTGGCGTCGTTGTCGATCGTCGGGGTGAAGTGCCAGTCGGTGGCCTGCGAGGAGAAGCTCTGTCCTCGCGCGCGTCGCCCTCTGGAGAAGTCGACGGCCTTCGCCCAGCCCCCGCTCGGCGTCTGATACGAGACGATCGCATCTGCGAGCCGGCGTGCGCTGTCAGAGTGAAACCAGACGGGGGTCATCGCGGCGGTGAGCGAGAAGTCGCGACCCGGCGGCGCCGAGCTGCGTCGCCCAGCGCGCGCGCCGCGCCGTTCTCCGTCGAGCGCGGCCCGATCCTGCGCCTGAAGCTCGCGCGATCTCGCGAGATAGCGCTCCCAGACAGCTCGCTTCGCGGCCGGGAGCGCTGCCACCCGTTCTCCGCTCACGAGCGGAACACTGTCGAGCTCCACCGCTCGCCCGACGACCGGCACCTGCGCCGCGAGTCTCGCCGCGACGCACACCATCAGCATCGGTGCGAGCGACAGCGCTGGCCGGCGCATCATCCGCCGATCACATGCCGGGAGCACGCGGGCGCCGGCCCGACGCGATCATCGCGCCGGCGCCAACTGCACCGACTCGATCGCCGCGACGGGCCCATGCGCGCGAATCATCGCGACGTCTGCCGCGACCAGCTCCACCAGCCCCGGCACGGACGAGAGATCGGCGCCCCACAGTCCCTCGTCGGCGCACACCGTCCGAACGAACGACGCGATGGCCTCGGGCGTATCGCCCACGTCCTTCCATCGCGCCTGGATCACATCACCGGCTGCGTCGGCGGGTACGGGCTGGCCCGCTGCCTTGCGCTCCGCCTGCAGTCGGCCATCCTGAAACGCCAGGAAGCCCGCGAGCCCGAGCGCGAGCGCACGCGGCGCCTCGCCTGCGCGGCGTGCGTAGTCGAGAATGCTCGGCACCACGCGCACCTTGAACTTGGCGGTGCCCTGGAGCGTGATGTCCCAGAGCAGGTGATGCAGGAACGGATTCGCGAACCGGTCCATCACCTCGCGCGCGAACTCCTCCGCGCCCGGCACGTCCACGCTCGGCACGATCTCGTTGAGCAGCGCGCTGCGCAGGAAACCGCCGATCACCGGATGCTCCACCGCTTCGCGCACCGTCGTGCATCCGGCGAGAATCGCCAGCGAGACGAAGCTCGTGTGCGCACCGTTGAGCAGACGCACCTTGCGCAACCGGTATGGTGTGATGCTCTCCGCCACGATGACGCCCGCATCGGCGGCGGGAAAGCGGAGCTGTGCCCGCAAGCTCGCATCACCTTCGATCGCGAACAGGCGATACGGCTCGCACACCGTGATCATCTCATCGGCGTAGTCGAGAACCTCGTCGAGCTCCGCGGCGTACGCTGCGCTCGGCGCGCCTGGCACGATGCGATCGACGAGCGTGTTGCAGAACTGGACTCTGTCGAGCCAGGGGCGGAACTCGCGCTCGACGGACCATTGCTCGGCGAGGCGGACCACGATGTCCTTCAGCTTGTCGCCATTCCCTTCGATGAGCTCCGTGGGAATGACGACGGGCGCTCGCGCCGCGGAGAAGCCGCTCCACCGAGCCCGGTGGAGAAGGAACGCGGTGAGCTTGCCGGGAAACGAGCGCGGCGGCGACGCGGAGGCGCCCCCTGCCGCGTCGGTCTCGTCGTGCACGATGCCGATCTCCGTCGTGTTCGAGAAGATCAGCTCCAGGTCCGGGTTCTCGGCGCAGCGCAGCACTTCACCCCACTCGGTCGCGGCCGAGAGCGCCCGGCTGACCGAGGAGACGACGCGGAAGTCGCGCTTCGCCGTTCCATCGACGAGGCCCTGCACCACGAGCGTGAACAGGCCGCTCTGCTCGTTGAGCGCGCGATCGCGGCCGCTGCCAGTCGATCCGATCATCACGACGCGGCCACCGAACATGTCGCGGCGGTTGGCGTCGTCCAGCAGCGCATCCACCAGTCCCCGCAATAGCGCGCCGGTGCCGAACTGCACCGCGCGCTCCGGCAGTGCGAGCTGCTCCGGCGTGGGCAGCGTGAGATCGTCGCGCGCGGCGATGGAGGACAGGCTCGCCGGCGACAAGGTCGGTCGCGCCGTCATCTAGAGGGTGACTCCTTCTTTCCAGATCGCGATCTCACGGATTCCGTTTCGCTCATTGTTGGTCGTGGCGGTGCCGCTCGCGACGTCGAGCACGTACGAGAGCAGCTCGTCCGCCGTCTGATCCATCGCCGCCGGATCGTCGAGCAGCGGGCCGGCATCGAAGTCGATCCAGTGCGGCTTCTTCTGCGCGATCACCGAATTGGACGACACCTTCACCGTCGGCACCGGGAAGCCCAGCGGCGTGCCTCTGCCGGTGGTGAAGAGCAGCACCGTGGCGCCGCTCGCGACCATCGCGGTGGACGAGACGCCGTCGTTGCCCGGCGCCTCGAGAAGCGCGAGACCCGGCGTACGCACGGGGTGGCCGTACCGTAGCACCGAGGTCACGGTCGAGCTTCCCCCCTTCTGCACCGCGCCGAGCGACTTCTCCTCGAGCGTCGTGAGCCCGCCTGCCTTGTTGCCCGGAGACGGGTTCTCGTAGACAGGCTGGCCGTGCGCGAGAAAGTAGTCCTTGAACGAGTTCACCATGCCGACGACTTCGCCATAGACGCGCTGATCGACTGCGCGGTTCATCAGCACGCGCTCCGCGCCGAACATCTCGGGCACTTCCGTCAGCAGCACCGTTCCACCCGATGCGGTGAGCCGATCCGCGACACGGCCGAGCAACGGGTTCGCCGTGATGCCACTGAAGCCATCGGAGCCGCCGCACTTGTTCCCGATCACGAGCGCCGACGCGGGCACCGTGTCGCGGCGGTCGTCCTTCATGCGCGCGATCAGCTCGTCGATCGCCGTCACGCCGGTGTGCAGCTCGTCGACGACGTCCTGGGTGTTGAAGAAGCGGATGCGGCTCCGATCCACGTCGCCCGCTTCGGCGAGGAGCGCGTCCATCTGATTGTTCTCGCAGCCGAGTCCCAGCACGAGCACGCCGCCCGCGTTGGGATGCCGCATGAGTCCCGCGAGCACCTGGCGCGTGTGACCGAGATCGTCGCCGAGCTGGCTGCAGCCGTACGGATGCGCGAAGGCGTGCACGCCGTCGATCACGCCTCCGAACTTCTCGTTCGCCGAGCGAGCGATCTTCTCGGCCGCCCAGTTCACGCAGCCGACCGTGTTGATGACCCAGATCTCGTTGCGCGTGCCGACACGCCCGTCGGCGCGGCGGTAGCCCTGCCACGTGCGCGACGATGCCACCGCGTTGGTCGCGCGCGTCGTCGGCTCGTACTGGTATTCCAGGGTGCCTTCGAGCTGCGTCTTCAGGTTGTGCGAGTGGATCCAACCGCCGGCGCCGACGTCCGCGGTCAGCTTGCCGATCGCCCATCCATACTTGTGCACGACGTCGCCAGCGTGCATCGCGTGCAGCGCGACCTTGTGGCCGGCGGGCACGGCCTCGCGCACGGTGACGGGCGCAGCTCCCACACCGACGACGTCACCCGGCTCGAGCGGATCCACCGCGACCGCAACGTCGTCGTCCGGATGGACGCGGACGCTGCGAGCCAGACGAACCGGTGCCGACGTCATGCCGAGGCGCCCGCGAGCGCCGGTCGAGCCTTGGATGGTGCGGCGCCGTTCGAGCCGGCGGACGCGAAGTTGTAGGTCTCCCGCGCGAGCTCGTACGCCAGGGACCGAGCCATCGAGTGCGCTTCGTCCAGGTCGACGACGTGGCGCGCGACGAGTCCAGCGAGCCAGTTCGCGTCCACTCGCCGTGCCAGATCGTGGCGCGCGGGAATCGAGCAGAAGGCGCGTGTGTCGTCGTTGAAGCCGGCGGTGTTGTAGATGCCCGCGGTCTCCGTGGTGAGCTGTCGGTAGCGCGTCATTCCGTCGACCGAATCATGGAACCACCACGCGGGGCCAAGGCGCACCGCCGGATAGTGTCCGGCGAGCGGCGCGAGCTCGCGCGAGTAGGTCGTTTCGTCGAGCGTGAAGAGCAGGACGCGAAAGCGCGGGTCGCTGCCGTACGCGTCGAGCAGCGCGCGAAGGTTGCGCGTGTACTCGGTGCGGAGCGGGATGTCGGCGCCCTTGTCCGCTCCGAACTTGGCGCTCACCGCGGAGTTGTGGTCGCGAAGCGATCCGGGATGGATCTGCATCACGAGACCATCCTCCGTGGACATCTCCGCCATCTCCATCAGCATGTGCGCTTCGAAGCGGCTCTGGTCGGCCCTGTCGGCCTCACCACGTCGCGCCTTGGAGAACAGGCCTTCGACGACGCTCGGCGCGAGCCGCTCCGTGTACGGCTCTTCGACGGCGTGATCGGTCGCGGTGGCGCCGAGCGCCTTGAAGGCGGCGCGGCGCGCGACGAGGGCGTCCCGGAACGCGGCATATCCCTGGATCGGCGCGCCGGTCACCTTCTCCAGCGCGGCCAGCTCGCTCGCCCACGACGGGTTCGAGAGGCGGAACAGCGCGTCGGGACGGAACGTCGGGACCACGCGTCCGTTCCAACCCGACGCGCGGATCGCCGTGTGATGTCGCAGATCGTCGGTCGCGGCGTCGGTCGTCGCGAGGACTTCGATGCGGAAGCTGTCGAATAGCGCACGAGGGCGGAACTCGGGCGATCTCAACCGCTCGGCGATCTGATCGTAGACGCGATCCGCCGTCTCCGCGCTGAGGCGGACGCGAACACCGAACAACTCGTGCAGCTCGTAGTCGAGCCACGCGCGCGACGGGGTTCCACGGAACAGGTGGTAGTGGGCGGCGAACAGTCGCCAGACCTTTCGCGGGTCGCGCTCGATCGCGGCGCTGGGATCGCGCGTGGGGACGCCCAGCGACTCGAGGGAGACGCCCTGCGAGAAGAGCATCCGGAACAGGTAGTGATCCGGCGTGATCAGCAGCGCGGCCGGCTCCGGGAAGGCGCGGTCCTCGGCGAGGAGCGACGGGTCCACGTGGCCGTGGGGGCAGACGAGCGGCAGGACGGCGATCCCCTCGTACAGCTCGCGGGCGATCCGTCTGACGGTGGCATCGGCATCGAAGAACCGATCCGGATTGAGCGCGAGCGCGGGCGCTTCGGAGGAACCCATGATGGTCAGGAGCGGGATCGAGGACAGGAGCAGTCGCGAGGGCCCGGTACAGTGAGACGCTCTATTGCTCTTTTAGGGAGCAATGTCCATCGGCGACCTCGCGTGAGGCGCCGACGCTGGCGGGTGGAGCTCTTGTGCCGGGCGACGATTGATACGAATGTTCGCGCAAAGAACAAACTCGCTGTTCAGTGTATGCATGCCCGTGTGCGAACGCAATATCTCCCCCGCCCGGCAGATGAGGAAGATCAATACTCGCAGTTTCGTTCGCGCGACACGCTGGACACCTCGCGAGATCAACCTCCAGATCCTCCTCAATCTGGTGCGCGAGCACGAGCCGATCTCCCGTGCCGAGCTCGCGCGCCGGATGAAGATCGGACGCGGCATGGTCACCTACCTCACCGCCGAACTGATCTCACAGGGGGCGCTCTACGAAGGCGACACGGTCGACTCGCCACGCGGCCGCCGCCCGCAGATGCTGTACGTCCGCACCCACGACCGGCTCGTCGTCGCGGTGGACATCCGATTCAGCAGCACCTTCATCATGCTCACCGATTTCAGCGGCCACGCCATCGCGCTGGAATCGTTCGACACGATCTATGATCCCGCCGAGCTGATCGCCGAGCTCAAGGTTCGCGTCGCCCGGCTGCTCGCGACGCATGGTGATTCCCGCAACTGCGAAGGGCTCGGACTGGTCGTCCCTGGCATGGTGGACGCCACCACGGGACGCGTGCTCAACGCGCCGCAGCTCGGCTGGCGCAACGTCGACATCCGGAAGCCGCTCGAAGACGCGCTCGGCATGAACGTTCAGGTGGAGAACGCGCCGATCGCCTGCGCCCTCGCGCGCATGTGGCTCGGACAGCCCGGAGCGCCGGTGCCGACGGACTTCGTCTACGTCACGGTGTCCGACGGCATCGGATCGGGGGTCGTCGTGAACGGACAGGTGGTGCGCGGCCAGACCAACTCGGCCGGCGAGTTCGGACACGTTCCGCTCATGGACGGCGGACCCGTGTGCCTCTGCGGGGGCCGCGGATGTCTCGAGGCGTTCACCTCCAACCTCGCCACGGTCTCTCGCTATCTCGGGGTCGATTTCTCGCCGACGACGGTGCGGACGCTCGCGCACTCGTCGGACGTCACGATCGCCGACGTCGTGGCTCGCGCGCTCGCGCAGGAACCGAGGGCGATGGCGGCGCTGGATGAAACGGCGCGGCATCTCGGCGCCGGGCTCGCGGTGATCATCAAGACGCTGAGCCCGACGCAGATCGTCGTGGGAGGAGAGATCACCGAGGCTTGGGAGCTCCTCGCGCCGACGATCCGCCGAGAGATCAGCGCACGCTCCCTCACCGATCTCGCCGCGGCCACGCCGATCGTGCCGGAACTGGCGACGACCTATCCGCGACTGCGTGGAGGCACGGCGCTGATCGCGGCGCCACGCTTTGCTGCGCCGCGGATCGCGTAGCTCTGTGCGCGTGGATTGGATGCAACCGCAACGCGACAAAACCGAACTACAACTGCGTGTACGCCGGACGACTGACGTACTCTGGATACTCGGATTGGCATACGGGCCATTCCAATTCGTGGACGGCCGTGCGCGGATACCGCCTCTGACCGTCGCAGCGCAACGAGCCGTAAAGGTGCAGATCCCGCGACTCGCTCTGCTCGCTCGAGACGTCAGAGAAGCGCAGCAAGCTCTCCGAACGCGGCCCGAATCAGGAGGGCGGGTATGCCAATCCTCCTACTTCCGCCCGGGTTTACACGCGTACTGCAGTGCGAGACGCGAGCGGACGAAGTGGGGACGGACTCCGGAGTCCGTCCCAAGGAGTCCGTCCCAAGGAGTCCGTCCCAAGGAGTCCGTCCCCGTGTTGCACCCGCGCAGCGATCCCTCCAAACGCGGCCCGCATCAGGAGGGCGGGTATGCCAATCCTCCGACCTCCATCCGTGTTTACCCGCGTACGGCAGTGGCAGTGGCAGTGGCAGTGGCAGCCGCAGTCGGATTGCCCATCGCCGCCAGGAAGCCAAGTCCCTCACGCCACCGCGTTTCGTAGAAAGCTTCCCGCTTCCTCTTCGCCCGGATTCCACTCGGCGAGCAGTTCGCCGATGTGCGCGCGCCGGGCGTCGAGGAGCTTCCCCAGCACCGCGCAGCCGGATGGAGTGAGCGCCGTTCGCGCATTGATCAGATCGCGCGCACGCAGCTCCGCCAGCGCAGCGTCGATGCGCTCGGCCGCGATGGCGGCGGTGCGGCCGAGTGCGTGCGGGTCGACGTCGGGCGTTCGCTCGATGCGGACGAGCAACCATGCGGCAAGCGGAGCGAGCGTCTCTCCGGCGCGATCCACGATGGCGCGAATGTGCTCGCGCTGCACGTCGCGATCGGCGAGCGTGCGAAATGCGCGACGGAGCTGCTCCTCGCCCGTCTCCTCGTCGGCGGGCCGGCCGAACGCGCCGGCTGCGTCGTCCCCGGCGTTCCCCGCGGCGGCGGCCAGCGTCTTCCGCAGCGGCCGCTCGGGCATCGCGAGTGCGACGAAGAATCCCACCGCGGAGATCGCGGCCGCGACGACGAACACGGTTTGCAGCGAGACGGTGAACGCCCCCGCGTACGCCACGCGCGACGTCTCCGGCAGCCGCGCGATCGCCTGCGCGCTGATGCCGGTGCGCAACCCCGCGCGCGAGAGCTGCGTCGCGAGCTGGCCGGCGAAGATCGCCCCCAGCACCGCGGTGCCGAGCGAGCCGCCGATGAGTCGGAACAGCGTCGCGCCGGACGTCGCCACGCCCAGATCGCGATAGTCCACCGCGTTCTGCACCGCGATCACCAGCACCTGCATCACGAGTCCCAGTCCCAAGCCGAGGACGAGCATGTCGAGCGACGCGGCCGTCGTGCTGCTCGCGGGTGAGAGGCGCGAGAGGAGGACGAGCCCCAACGTGATCACCGCGGTCCCGACGACGGGAAAGAGCTTGTACCGCCCCGTGCGGCTGATGACCTGTCCCGCCGCGATCGACGTCGTGAGCATTCCCGCCATCATCGGCAGCATCTGGAGACCGGACCGCGTCGGCGACGAGCCCTTCACGACCTGCAGAAAGAGCGGCATGTACGTCACGGATCCGAACAACGCGAAGCCGACGATGAGTCCCACCGCCGACGTGGTCAGCACCGTGCGCTGCGCGAGCAGCCGCGGCGGAAGGATCGGCTCAGCCGCGCGCTGCTCCACGATGGCGAACAGCGCCAACGCGACGATCGCGGCGGCGACGAGCCCGATCATCGTCGGCGACGACCATGCGTACGTCGCTCCCCCGAGATCGGAGATGAGCACGAGCGCGCTGAGCGCGACGGCGAGGAGCGCGGCGCCCGCGTAATCGATCGCGTGGCTTCGCCGCAGCGTCTGCGGAGGGATCGTCACCACCAGCACGGCGAGCGCCGCGAGGCCGAGTGGCAGGTTGACGTAGAAGATCCACCGCCACGACAGATGCGTCGTGAAGTAGCCGCCGAGCAGCGGACCCGCGATGCTCGCGAGCCCGAACACCGCGCCGAACACGCCCTGATATCGCCCACGCTCTCTCGGCGGAACGATGTCGCCGACGATCGCCTGGGTGGTGACGTTCAGGCCACCACCGCCCAACCCCTGGATCGCGCGAAAGGCGATGAGCTGCGTCATGCTCCCACTGAGCCCGCACAGCACGGAGCCAACGAGGAAGAGCGCGATCGCCGACTGGAGCACGATCTTCCGGCCGTAGAGATCGCCGAGCTTTCCGTAGACTGGCGTCACCACGGTCTGCGCGAGGAGATAACCCGTCACGACCCACGCGAGATGCTCGAGCCCTCCGAGCTCGTTGACGATCGTCGGAAGCGCGGTCGACACGATCGTCGAGTCGAGCGCGGCGAGCAGCATGACGAGCATGAGCCCGCCGAACGCGGCGAGCACCTGGCGATGCGGCAATGCGGCCGGCGCCATGTTCGCATCAGCGCTCGCGACGTCGATCGATTCCATGTCCGCCCTCGGGTCGATGCAGGCGCAGCCGGCAGTGGCGAGGTGACCACTGCCGGCCGCGGTCGAGTGCGAGCGAGGGCAGAATCCGTGCGAGCGGGAGTGCGCCTACCGTCCCAGCTCGCGCACGCAGGCGCTCGGTCCAGAATCGTAGCCCGAGCGGAAGTTGGCGAGCCGCTGCGCGCGCGTGCCGTGTCCCATCAGCGACGCTCGCGTGAGAATCCGGCTGTCGACGCGCCGGTTGCCGGTGAGCTGCGGAGCGGGATCCCCCGCCGCGGCGAGTCCGAAGAACGCCTCGTCCAGGTCGCCTGCCTCGAGTGAGCCGTCTCGCGCGGACTGCTGGGTGAAGGCGCCCGCGAGGCAGTCGGCCGCTGCCTCGTTCTCATACGGGATGCGCGAATCGGCGCCGAGCTGACTCACCACGGCGTGGCCCATCTCGTGGGCGATCACGCCGATGGCCGCCATGTCGCCGTCGGTGTGAAGCTGTCGCGACGCCGCTCCCGCGAGACGCGCGAGAAAGCTCTCGTCGAAGTAGATCGCGTTGCGCGCCGTGCAGTACGCAGCGTTGTCCGGATGCATGATGCCGCAGCTCGTACGCACCGCTCCGCGATACGCCTGCAGCCCCGGCGCGGCGAACCGAGTCCCCAGCTTGGCGAACCGCTCGGACCACATGGCCACGAGCGCCTGATACGCCTGCGACACCTTCTGATTCGAGGCGGCGATCTCGGCGTCCGTGACGTCGAGGGCCGTGGCCGGCACGCGCGACGGCGCGAGCGCCGGCAGCGTCGAGGCGCGGGCGACATTCGTCGCGGACGACACGAGCAGCGACGCGAGCACGGCGGACATGAGCCGCCGGGCGAATGAAGAACGAACCGAGTGCATGGGGTCACCTCCGCCACCTAGTACCCCCCACCCAGTCGCCGGGTTGCCCTGTCGAGCGCTATCTTTGGATCGATTCCACGATGCACGACCCGGTAGCTCAGCTGGTTAGAGCAACGGACTTTTAATCCGTAGGTCCTGGGTTCGACTCCCAGCCGGGTCACTCCGCGCGCGAAGGTGAAGCGCGCATCCGTTCGGTGCGACAGACGATGTCCGCGACGAGAGCAACGTCAGGCTGCGACTCTTCAACCTGAGCCCGCCTGCCCTGGTTACCACTCAGCACCGCAGGCGTCTCATTCTGTCGGTCCCGCGAGCTCACCGGACGACACCCTGGTGCTCGTGAGGGACGATGCGGCGCAGGCCGTGTCGAAGGGGACCGGAAGCGCCAAGGCGGGGTATGCTGTAGATTCACGCAAAAATCGACAGCCGGCGCGCGGCGCCGGGCACTGTCGCACCGCCTCGTGGCGGACTCGACCCACGACACACGCATTGCGAGGAGGCTTGATGAGCACGACGCTCGGGCACGACACGGTGGACATCCTCGCCGAGGCACCACCTGACCGTTCGACCTGGAAGGCGATCATCGCCCGCTACCAGGGCTCCGACGTCGCACGGTCCGTGTTCCAGATCGTCTCCACGCTCGTTCCGCTCGCGATCGCCTTCGTCGCCATGTATTGGTCACTTGGCGTGTCGTACTGGCTGACGGCGCTGCTCACGCTGCCGACGGCCGGCCTGCTCGTGCGCACGTTCATCATCATGCACGACTGCACGCACAACTCCTTCCTCCCGTCGAGGAAGTGGAACGACATCGTCGGATATGTCACGGGCGTGCTCACGCTCACGCCGTTCGATCAGTGGCGCCGCGACCATGCCCTGCATCATGCGTCGTCCGGTGATCTGGACCGGCGCGGCCACGGCGACATCAACACGCTGACCGTGCGCGAGTATCTCGCCCGCGACCGCTGGGGCCAACTCAAGTACCGGGCGTTTCGCCACCCGTTCACGCTCTTCGGGCTCGGACCGCTGCACCTGATCATCAATCAGCGCTTCCGCGCTGCGGGCTCGGTCGCCACGCACGACAAGCAGGCACGCGGTGTCTGGACCACCAACCTCGGCATCGTCGTCGGCTACCTGTTCTTCGGCCTCCTGTTCGGCTTCAAGGCCGTCGCGATCATCTACCTGCCGAGCATCTATCTGGCCGCCGCATTCGGCATCTGGCTGTTCTACGTGCAGCATCAGTTCGAGGACGCCTACTGGCAGCCGCACGAGGACTGGGACTACGTCACTTCGGCCATCGCGGGCAGCTCGTATTTCAAGATGAACCCCGTGCTGCAGTGGTTCACCGGCAGCATCGGCCTGCACCACGTGCACCACCTCGGCCCGAAGATTCCGAACTATCGCCTGCAGCAGGCGCACGACGAGAACCCGCTGTTCCACGACGTCACCGTGATCACCGTCATGAGCACCTTCCGGCTCATCGGGCTCACGTTGTGGGACGAAGACTCGCAGCGGCTCATCCGCTTCAAGGACGTTCCCGCGCTCGCGCGCGGCTGATCGTCGGCGTGACCCGCGCGCACGCGCGGGTCATCGCCCTGTGCTATTCGGCGGGACGGCTCCAGCCGCGCGCCGCGCGCCCGACGATCAGAGTGATCGGCAGTCCGACGAACGGAATGTGGCCGATCAACACGATGATCCAGTTGGTGGTGATCGGCGGTACGCGATGCGTGAAGAGCGGGATCAGCGCGAGCGACATCACGACGTAGACCAGCGGGCCATACCAGACCGCGACGTCGAGCGCGCCGAACCGCCACGCGAGCATCCGCGGAATGATCCTCGTCGCGCGCAGCGCGAGCAGAAAGATCACCGACCACGCGAGCGCGACGAGGAAATGGAGCACCACGCCCAGCGCGAAAGTCTTGACTCCGCCCGAGTACGCGACGGGACCGATCAGCGCCGAAGCGATCCCCTGGAACAGCCGCGCGACCGACGAGCTGCCCATCACGACGTAGAGCACGATCGCGAACGAGCCATCCAGCACACCCACCGCAATCGTCGATAGCAGCACGAGCAGCGCCGCATTCGGCGCCGTGGGCGCAGCGGCACCGGGGGTCGCGGCCCGCGCGGCCGGCGACATCGTGGAAGTGCGCTCGCTCATCGCGGCGTGGGAGCGGGCGGTTTGGCCAGCCACTCGCCGCCGTCGACGACCATGATCGCGCCGGTGATCCACGAGGCCGCGGGAGACGCGAGGAACGCGACCATGTTCGCGATGTCCGTTGGAGAACCGAATCGCTGAAGGGGGATCATCTTCTTCGCATAGGCCTCCATCGCCTTCTCCTGCGCGAAGAGGTCCACCACGCCGTCGGCGGCAGGGGGCGGCGCGAACGCCTTCTTCACGCCCTCGGTGGGAATCGGGCCCGGCGCGACGGAGTTCATGCGGACTCCGTCGCGCGCCCACTCGAGCGCGAGCGTCTTGGTGAGCGCGTCGATGCCCGCCTTGGCCGCGGTGGCGTGCGCCATGAGCGGCCAGCCGCGATAGTGCAGCGTCATCGAGATGTTCACGATCGATCCGCCGCCCTGCGCGCGCATCACCGGCAGCACGGCCTGCGAGCAGTAGAAGGTGCCGTAGAGATCGATCTCGATCACGCTCTTCCACGCGTTCGGCGAGAGCGATTCCGATGGCGCGTAGAAGTTGCCGGCGGCGTTGTTCACCAGCAGGTCGATGCGCCCGTGTGCCCCCTGCACCTCCGCGACCATCGCCTGCACCCGCTCGGGCTCGCGAACGTCGACGGCGACGGCGCTCGCCTTCCCTCCGGCGGCTCGTATCTCGGAGGCAGCAGCCTCGACACGTTCGAGCTTCCGGCTCGCCAGCACGACATGCGCGCCGAGCGAGGCGAGCAGGTCGGCGATTCCGCGGCCGATGCCGCTTCCGCCTCCGGTCACGAGCGCCACCTGGCCAGCGAAGAGATCGTCGCGAAACACCGACTGCTGGGTCACGGGAGGAGCTCCGGCGGAGGGACGGTGAGGTCGTTCAGCGCGACAGCGACTTCCGTCGCCTCGGCGGGCGGCGCAACGCTCAGCGCGAGTGCGAGCTGGACCGGCGAGAAGGAGCGTCGATGATGCGCCGTGATCCCGTGCGACGCCAGCCCCGTGTGATGCTCCGGCGTGCCGTATCCGACGTTCGTGTCCCAGTGATAGTGCGGATGACGCCTCGCGAGGGCGCGCATGAGCCGGTCGCGCGTGACTTTCGCGACGATCGAGGCACAGGCGATGGAGTGACAGCAGGCGTCGCCACCGACGACCGCGGTGTGCTCGATGCCGAGGCTGCGGATCGGATTCCCGTCGATCAGAACGTGGTCGGGCGCGACGCGCAGCCGGCTGATCGCGCGCCGAATGGCGAGCACCGACGCGTGATAGATGTTGATCCGATCGATCTCTCGCACCGACGCGGCGCCGACGGAGACACCGAGCGCCCGCTCGCGAATGCGGGTCGCGAGGCGCTCGCGATCGGCACGCTCGAGCTGTTTCGAGTCGTCGACGCCGCGAATCGCGCGGGCGTCGGGGGCCATGACGACGGCGCATGCGACGACGGGGCCCGCGAGAGGGCCCCGTCCGACTTCATCCACCCCGGCGAGGAGCGGGCCGCGCGACTCGCGCAACTCACGCTCCAGGGCGCTCCAGCGCCTCGGCACAGCGGGGACGGTGTGAGTGCGCTTATTCCGCGGCGGGGGCGCCGGTCTGCGGCACCGTCACGCGAACCTTGCGCTCCTTGATGCGCGTGGCCTTTCCGGTGAGGTGGCGGAGGTAGTAGAGCTTGGCGCGACGCACGCGGCCGCGGCGCACGACATGGATGTCGGCGAGCATCGGGCTGTGCAGCGGGAAGATGCGCTCGACGCCGACGCCGTTCGAGATCTTGCGGACGGTGAAGGTCGCGCTGACCCCCGACCCGCGGCGGGCGATGCACACGCCTTCGAACGCCTGGATCCGCTCCTTCTCGCCTTCCTTCACGCGAACGTTCACGCGGATGGTGTCACCGGCGCGGAACGGGGGCAGGTTGGTGCGGAGCCACTCTTTCTGGGTTTCGATGAAGGCATGCATATGACGCTCGGGGCGGATGGCCCTGGTTGAGGCGGAAAGTGTTGAGACTGGGCAAGTTAGTGGACTTCGCCGGCGCAGTCCAGCCCCGGGGGCCGGCGCGGAATGCGCTCACCATGCCCCGGTGATCGGCGGGGGTCGGCGCAGCCAGCGCGCCACGCCGCTCAGGAGAGGGCTGCGCCGCGATCCTGCAGGGGTGCGCGCGCCGCGGCGGCTGGCCGGCCCGCTGCGGCGGCGGCCATCGTCGCCGTACCGACCATGAGCGCGAAGGCGAGGGGCGCACCGTAGCTCCCGCCTCGCTCCACGAACTCCCAGCCCCACGCTCCCGCCACGAGGAAGAGCGATTCGGTTGCGATTTTCCATGCGAGGGCGACCAGCATGAGTGCGCGCGATCGAGTGAGCGCGCACGCGAGCCCAAGCGAGATCTCGATCCAGCCCTGCGCGGCAAGCGCCAATGGCGGCAGTCCAAGCAACATCAGGTGCTTGTCGAGCAGCGGCTTGCCTTCCAACGCGAGCGCGCCGTGTCCGATCAGCAGCAGCGCCGTCGTCATGGCGAGCACGTTCGCCGTCGGGATCGCGCGCGGCATGAGCGACGGGCGCTCGATCCGGCGAAACAGCGCACGCCGGCTGTTGGCGTCCCACGTCCACACGAGCAGCGCGATCGGGACGCCGTAGTTGCCTGCGCGCTCCACGAGCTCCCACACCGACAGACCGCTGAGTGGACGAAGCGCCGCCGTCCAGAGCGTCCACGCGGCCGCGTAGAGCAGCGTCGCCGGCAGGGGGGCGACGAGCATGGACAGTCCGACCGCGATGTCCAGCCCACCGATCAGCAGCATGAGCCACCAGGCCGCGGACGGACCGATCCCGACGAGCTGGAAGAAGGGGAGCCAGTCCGATTTGCCGATCACGCCGAACGCGCCGTGGCCGACGAAGCACGCCGCGACAGCCAGCCGGAGCACCCACCAGCTCGCTCTCACGCCGAAGCTGCTTTCAGGCAGCGAGGTGGCGCGAGCTCGCGGGGCGCCGGCACGATGGGGTGCGGTCACGACCTACGCCTCGATCGTCGAGTCGAGCCGCCGACGACTTACTGCGTCGGCAGCTCGGACTTCGCGTAGGCGACGACTACGCTTCCGATGCGCTGCCCGTGCTCCTTGCCCTTCTGCACATCGGTCGGAAAGTGAATGCCGCCGTACACGCGAGAGATGCCGGCTTCGTCCGCCATCGACTCGAACTCCTGCGCATCGCTGGGGAACAGATAGCCCAGCACCTGCGCGCTCGCGCCGGAGAAGGTGGAGTGTCCCGACGGATATGCGGGGAAGTTCGGCAGGCCGATCACCGTCTTGATGAGCGGATCGAGCTGCGAGGGCCGAGGGTTGAAGTACTGGAACTTCGTCCCCCAGCAGGCGACGGCGGCGTCGTGCATCGCCATGTTGAGCAGCGCGAACACCCGCGCCGCGCGCACCTCGCTCATCTGTGCATCACGCACGTGCGCCGCAGCGATCGCGTTCCAGTGTCCGGGTGGCGTGTAGGTGCCTGCGCCGTCGTTCCACTTCTGCGCGATCGCGATCTGGTCGCGCGTGAGATGGTTCACCACGTCCCTCACCTTCTCGACGTCGGCACGCATCTCGGCCGACGATGTCGCAGGCGGAGGCGGCGGGGCGATCGCCACGAGCTTGTCCGGCGTGACGGCCCACGTTCTCACGAGACCGAAGTTCGGCAGCATGGGAGGACGCACGGGCGCTTCGAGGCTCTTCCAGGCAAGCTCGCCGCGCGACGTTGCGCCATCGGCGAGGGCCTGCCACTGCGTCGCAGTGCCGACCGCATTCTTCATCCCGTCGGCCGAGGCGCGTGCAGCCACGATCGCGGCGACGGCTTTGCCGAGCGCGAGCCCAGCGGCGACGTCGCTCGCGGTGGCGCGACCCGACAACACGGCGGCCTCACGCTGCTCCGCCGCCTTGCGCGTGATCTCCTCGACCGCCGCTGGGAAGAGCAGCTTCAGCATCTCGGCCGTGACACCGGAAAGGACGGCGTCTTCGGACGGATACGAGGGCAGCCCAGTCGCCTTGCCCACCGTCACGATCGCGGGGTCGGCCGCGGAGGGCGCGGCCCGATTGTAGCGGAACTTCCAGTACCACGCCGCCTTCAACGCCTCGTACTGCGCGACGCTGACGTAGCTGTACGCGCGCGCCGCGTAGGGTGGATTCGAGAAGGGGAATTCCGGGAGACCGAATGGGTTCTCGGCGTCGGGCAGAGGATAGGTGCCATCCGCGCGCGGGATGGGCGGCAAGTTGTAGCGCGCGACCAGCTCCCGCTCGATCTCGTTCCAGCGCAACACCCCATCGCCCGACCAGTACGCCACCGCGCGCTGCTGCTCCGGGGTGGCGTTCGCCTGCGCCGACTTCACGGCGGCCACTTCGGCGACGTAGGCCGCGCTCGACGTCGTGGCGGGAGCCGGCACCGCAACCTGATCGGGACCCGTGAGCACGATCATGCGCCACGTCCCGGCGTCCGGATCTTCACTCGACGGCTGCACGGTCGGGAAGATCTCGGTCGGCTGAACCGACTTGTCACAGCTGGCGACGAATGCGCCACCGACGACGAGTCTGGCGATGAGCGAGAGACGAACGCCCACTCGGGCGCCCCGACGTCCGGCGGAGCGAATCAGGGCGCGGTCAGAGATGGAGCGCATAGGTGACGCCGGTCATGATGGAGGTGGATTGTCCCACGTTGCGACCAGAGAGAACCTGTGCGGCGCCGAGGTCGAGCCGCAGGCCCGAGACACCGGGCAGGAAGTACATGAGCTCCGCGTGGCCCATCGTGTAGTTCATGCGATTCGAGACGAAGGGCATGTCCTGTCGGCGGATGTCGCCGCCGCCGAGGGTGCTCTGCGAGGTGACGCCGATGGGCACGCACCAGCGTCCGCGCTGCCAACCGATCGTGCCGCGATAGCGCGCCACGTCGGGCATCTCGACCTCGTTGGTCTGGAACAGCTGTCCATTGGTGTAGTAGGCAGGGCGGTCGATGCGCACATTCTGCCGGAACACACGCTCGGCGAATCCATCGATGAACCAGCCCGTGCGATCCTGCAGGTGCACGGCGCCGCGCGTGGTGACGCTCTTACTGTGCAGCCCGATGGACATCGGGAGGAAATCGGGTGTGTAATCGCTCGTCGGCGTCGCGGCGGCGGCGACGGCGAGCACCTTGAGTCGGGCACGCCCCGCTATTAGCGGGTCGAGCACTCGATACTTCGCCATCACCGTGAGGTCCTGGCGGCCGCTCATGCCGCTCAGCACGCCCTGGCTCGCCTCCGTCCAGACGTACGGCAGCGAAGCGATCATGGTGAGGCGACGGCCGACGCCGTACCCGACGGAGGTGGTGACGCTCCGCGTGTTGAGCGTACCGATGTTCGCATTGGCTCGTTTGCTCGCGCCCTCCCAGTACTCGCTCCACGAGTCGTGGCCGTACATCACGGTGGCGTGCAGCTCTCGCGGCTGCAGCATCTCCGCGTCTTCGAGGGTTTGCGCGCGTGCGGTGCGAGCGGTGATGGCGAGCGAGGCGAGAGCGGCGGTCGCCAGCCAGCGCAGTGCGCGCGGCACGCGTGCGGCGAAGCGCCGGGGTCGCGCGCGCGGGGTCGCAGTGGGAGGCATCGGTGGGTGACGCGGTGGGGGACTGTGCGCCGCCAGCGGGACGGGACCGCGGCGCGACGGGGGCCAACCTACAAGGCATCGGACTCGACGCGCAAGCATTGCGTCACTTCGCCGCTTCCCCTTTCACTCCGACAGGAAGAGCGCGACCAGCCAAGTCGTGGGTGCAAGGTGCGCGCGATCCGGCGCCGTCTCGGGACGGCCCGAGTCAACCAGTCGCTTCGGGATCCGCCGTGTCGCTCTCGGGGCGCCGCGCACGCGTCAGGCGCTCGCCTTCCGTCTCGCGCCAGCGTGCGATCCTGGCATGGTCACCCGAGAGGAGAATCTCCGGGACGACGTGCCCGCGATATTCCGCGGGACGCGTGTAGCTCGGCGCGGAGATCCCGCGATCCCAGAACGAATCGCCGAACGCGCTCTCGTGATCGCTCATCGCGCCGGGCAGCAGGCGGACGGTGGCATCGATGATCGCGAGCGCGGCGGGCTCTCCGCCGCTCAGCACGAAATCGCCGAGCGAGAGCTCTTCCGTCGCGAGATGATCGGCGACGCGCTGATCGACGTCCTTGTAGTGACCGCAGAGCATGGTGAGCTCCGCGCTCGCGGCGAAGCGCACCGCATCGGCCTGCACGAAGCGCCGGCCGCGAGCACTCATCAGCACGATCGGGCCGGAGGGCGCGAGCGCGTCCACCGCCTCGAAGAAGGGACCGGGCTTCATCACCATCCCCGCCCCGCCGCCGTACGGATAGTCGTCGACGGTGCGATGTCGATCGTGCGTGAAGTCGCGCAGATCGACGACGTGATACTCCACCTGGCCGGCCGCGGCCGCGCGCGCCGGAATGCTGATCGCGAGCGGCGCGGCGAAGAACTCCGGAAAGATCGTGACGACGTTGATCTTCACTCGAGGAGCCCTTCGGGCGGCGTGACGACGATGACACGCGTCGCCTTGTCCACCGAGGCGATCGTGCGCTCGTCGTAGAGGAGGAGCACCGTCTCGCTGTCGCGCGGGGGCGCGCGGCGTACGTCGAGCGCGAGGCCCTGCGGCAGATCGTAGGTGTCGTTCACGGTGCCGACGAGCTCTCCGGACTCGAGCTCCACGCGCATGCCGAGCAGCTCGTGCACGTACACCTCGTCGTCCGACGGCGGCGGAAGCTCTCCTGCGGGAACGAGCAGGTAGCGCGCGCGCCATGTTTCGGCGACGGTGCGATCCGGCACCTCGGCGAACGCGATGAGCAGCCCCTCGTTGAAGGGGCGGCTCGTGTCGACGTGAAGCTCGGTGCGGTTCGGCGCGAGATCGCCGGCGACGGTACCCGCGAATACACGACGGCCGGGCGCGAAGACCGCGTCCGGCGCGTCAGTGATCACTTCCACGACGACTTCGCCGCGGATGCCGTGTGCCTTGCGAACCCGCCCGACGATGATGAACTCGGGCGTCGTCATCGAGAGGGCTCGGCGTCAGGCGTCGGTGGGCCCAGCCTCGGCGACCGGGACGGCCGCTGCCTGGAGCTTGCTGGCGAGTCGCGACTCGTGGCGCTGCTTCAGGACGCCGGCCTTCCGAAGAAGCGAGCGCACCGTATCGGTGGGCTGCGCGCCGACGTTCAACCAGTAGTTGACGCGCTCGGCGTCGAGGTTGAGCGCCTTGTCACCGGTCCGCGGCTGATACTGGCCGACGATCTCGAGGAACTTGCCATCACGCGGGCTCTTCGAGTCGGCGACGACGATGCGGTACATCGGGGACTTCTTACGGCCTACGCGACGCAGGCGGATCTTGACGGCCATGTAAAACGCTCCTGAAGCTTCGTGAAATTGCTGGGCTCATCGCGTGCTCGGGAAATCCGAGTCGCACCCAGGTAATGCTGTGAACGGTGATCGGTGATCGGTGATCGGCCGACCTCGGGACGCATGAGCTCACCGAGGCAGGCCGATCACCGTTCACTGATCACCGTAGTCCTCCAAACATCCCCGGCGGCATCATCCGGCGACCACCGCCCGGACCCCCACCACCGGCGACCTTCTTCATCATCTTCTGCATCTCGCGGAACTGCTCCAGGAGACGATTGACCTCCTGGATCGGTCGCCCGCTTCCCTTGGCGACACGGGCGCGGCGGGAGCCGTTCATCAGGTCCGGCTTCTTGCGCTCCGCCTTCGTCATCGAGAGGACGATCGCCTCGAGGTGCTTCATGCGCTTCGGGTCGGCGTCCTTCACCTGCTTGAGCATCTTGCTGTTCACGCCGGGGAGCATCTTCATCAGCCCCTCGAGCGGTCCGAGCTTCTCGAGCTGGCGCATGGCGGTGAGAAAGTCCTCGAGGTCCATCCCCTCTTTGCGGACCTTGCGCTCCATCTTCTTCGCCTCTTCCTCGTCGAAGGCGCCCTGCGCCTTCTCCACGAGGGAGACGATGTCACCCTGCTGGAGGATCCGGCCCGCCATGCGGTCCGGATGGAAATCCTCGAGCGCGTCCGTTTTCTCGCCGACGCCGATGTACTTGATCGGCTTCTTGAGCACGCCGTAGATCGACAGCGCGGCGCCACCACGCGCGTCGCCGTCCATCTTGGTGAGGATCACGCCGGTGACGTCGAGCCGCTTGTCGAAGCCCTGCGCGATCTTCACCGCGTCCTGCCCCGTCATGCCATCGGCGACGAGCAGGATCTCATCCGGCCGGATGGCTTCCTTGAGCTTCTCCAGCTCGACCATCATGTCTTCGTCGATCTGCAAGCGGCCGGCGGTGTCGACGAGCACGACGCGATCGCGCGCGCGACGAGCCTGATCGATGCCGTTCCTCGCGATGCGGATGACGTCCTGATGTCCGCGCTCGGCGTACACGGGGATGTCGAGCTGCTGCCCCAGCGTCTCGAGCTGGTCGATGGCGGCGGGACGGTAGACGTCGCACGCGATGAGGCGCGTCTGGCGGCCCTCTGCCTTGAGCTTGCGCGCGAGCTTGGCCGCGGTGGTGGTCTTACCCGAGCCCTGCAGGCCGACCATCATGACGACGGTGGGCGGGACCGAGCTCAACTTCAGCCCTTCGCGCCGCTCGCCGAGCATGGTGGTGAGCTCGTCGTAGACGATCTTGACGAGCTGCTGTGCAGGAGAGACGGCCTTCAGCTGCGAGACGCCGACGGCGGCCTTCTCGACGCGCTCGAGGAACTCGCGAGTGAGCGCGAAGTTGACGTCCGCCTCGAGCAGGACGCGCCGCACCTCGCGCAGCCCGTCCTTGATATCGGCTTCGGTGAGGACGCCGCGCCCGCGGAGGCGCGAAAAAGCGGCCTCGAGTTTCTCTGAGAGCTCGTCAAACATAGCCTTGAAGCTTAAGGGAAAGTGAGTCGTCTTACAAGCTGTTCATCAGTTTGTCGGCTTTCGGTTCGTCGGCCTGCCGCGAGTCGCCGACGCTGACCGAGGTCGGCCGACAAACCGACAAACCGTTCACCGACCAACCGTCGTCTCCAGTGCCCAGCACCCGATCCGCCATTACTTTAGAGCCCATGGCCAAGGCACAGCGCAAGGAAGAGATCCTGAAGTCCGAGCTGCCCCCGACGTTGCCGTTGATGGCGTTGCGCTCGACGATCGTCTACCCGCTCGGCACGATCGCCGTGCAGATGGGTGCCCCCGAAAACCTGGCGTTGCTGCGCGGCCACGAGGAGGCCGGTCTGGTGGTCGCGCTCGTGGTGGCGAGCGGCGACCACGATGATCCGATCGACTCGCAGCGGTTCGTCGGCCGGGTCGGGGTGGCGGCGCGGGTGCACGAGCGGATCAACCTGCCCGGCGACACGGTCCAGATCACGCTCCAGGGGCTGCGCCGGATCGTGATCGAGGGGATCGAGCAGAACGAGCCCTATCCGATCGCGGCCATCCGCGCCGCCAAGGAGACGCCGGCCGATCCGTCGGAGCTCGACGACCTGGTGACGCGCGTCGTGTCGGCGGCCGAGACGTTGGCGGAGCTGGTGGACCGGATCCCGGATGAGATGCCGGCGATCCTGAAGATGAACGTCTCGGATCCGAGCCGGTTTGCCGACCTGGCCGCGACGAACATGAACTTCCGCATCTCGGACAAGGATGAGGTGCTGCAGCGGCTCGACGTGGGCCAGCGGCTCCGTTTCATCCTGAATCGCCTGGAGCGCGAAGTGGCGCGCGCACGGGTGATGGAAGACGTGAAGCGGCAGACCGAGATCAAGATCGAACAGCACCAGCGCGAGTTCTACCTACGCCAGCAGCTCCGGGCGATCCAGGCCGAGCTCGGTGAGACCGACCCGGGCGAGAAGGAAGCGGTCGAGCTGCTCAAGAAGATCGACGACGCGAAGCTCCCCGAGCGTGTCGGCCAGGAGGCGCGGCGCGAGACGGAGCGTCTTCGACAGCTCTCCCCCGCGTCGAGCGAGTATCAGGTCATCCGCACCTACCTCGACTGGATCCTCGCGCTACCCTGGAACACCCGGTCTGGCGACGACGAGATCGCCCTCAAGAAGGTCGAGGAGACGCTCGACGACCGGCATTACGGGCTGAGCGAAGCGAAGGAGCGGATCATCGAGTTCCTCGCGGTGCGCAAGCTGCGCGGCGGCGATCCGCACGGTCCCATCCTGTGCTTCGTTGGGCCGCCGGGAACGGGCAAGACATCGCTCGGCGAAGCGATCGCGGGCGCGATCGGCCGCGAGTTCTATCGCATCTCGGTAGGCGGCGTGCGCGACGAGGCGGAGATTCGCGGCCACCGTCGCACGTACGTGGGTGCGATGCCGGGCATGCTGATCCAGGCGCTGCGCCGGGTGCAGGTGAAGGACCCGGTCCTGATGATCGACGAAATCGACAAGATGTCGGGCGGCGGACCATCGGGTGATCCGACAGCGGCGATGCTCGAGGTGCTCGACCCGAGCCAGAACGACGAGTTCGTCGATCACTATCTGAACCTGCCGTTCGACCTTTCGGGCGCGCTGTTCATCTGCACTGCCAACAATCTCTTCGACATCCCTGCCCCGCTGCGCGACCGGATGGAAGTCATCCGCATCGCGGGCTACACGGTGGAAGAGAAGGTCGAGATCGCGTGGCGGTACCTGCTGCCTCGGCTGCTCGAGGACCACGGCATCACCGACACCGACATCCAGTTCACCGACGAGTCGCTGTCCTTCATCTCCAACCGCTACTCGCGCGAGGCCGGACTTCGCAACTTCGAGCGCAACCTCGCGGCGATCATGCGCAAGCGTGCGCGCCGGAAGGCCGAGGGCGAAGAAGGCGCGTGGGTGATCGACGTCGAGAAGGTGGAGGAGATCCTCGGCATTCCGCGCTATGCGGTGGAGTCGGCGGAGCTCATCCCCGAAGTGGGCGTCGTGACCGGCCTCGCGTGGACCGCGACCGGCGGCGATCTCATGGTCATCGAGGCCCTCCGGATGAATGGCAGCGGTCGCATGACGGTGACCGGACAGCTCGGGGACGTGATGCGCGAGAGCGTGGACGCGGCGTACTCGTACGTCCGCTCGCGCGCGGCGCAGATCGGCATTCCAGATTCGGCGTTCAAGGACTACGACATCCACGTGCACCTGCCCGCGGGCGCGATCCCGAAGGACGGGCCGAGCGCGGGCATCACGCTCACGCTGGCGATCGCGAGCGCGCTGTCGTATCGCCCCGTGCGCCGCGATCTCGCGATGACGGGCGAGGTGACGCTGCGCGGCAAGGTGCTGGAGATCGGCGGCGTGAAGGAGAAGGTACTGGCCGCCTACCGCGCCGGTCTGCGCCAGCTCATCATGCCGGCGATGAACGAGAAGGACCTGCGCGACGTGCCCGACGAGGTGAAGAAGCAGGTCACCTTCACCTTCGTCGAGCGGATGGACGAGGTGCTGCGCATCGCACTGCTGCCGCCCGCCGAGAGCGACATGGCGCCGCCGGATGACTCACGTGCGTTCGGCGGCTCTCATCCCGAGAGCTCCGCGACGGTGCCCGTCACGACGGAGCCCGGCGCGTCGGTGTCCGGCGTGGTCTCGCCGGACGGACCGGCGCTCGACGACGTGGAGCTCGACGAGTCGCCGGAAGTCGCGGTTACTTCCCGAGTGTGATCCCAGCGATGGGGACGACGTTCGTCCCCATCGCATCGGGCAGGTCGCTGAAGATCACCAGCGCGCGATCGCCGATCGTGTGCGGCAGGATCGAGACGGTGCGACCCTTGTAGCCGAAGGTGGACCCGCCGCCGGGCACGGAGCGCTCCGGCGCGCCGGTTCGCTGCGCGGTGGCGCGGGCGAGCGCGTCGATGAACTCGCTCGCCTCGAGCGCGGAGTCCCACACCAGGGCCCACACGATACCGCGGCCGCCCGCGCCCTCGACGACCATGAACCGGTCGCCGTCCCAGCCGGATGCGGCGCGCGCCGCGGTGTTGGGATCGCGCAGGAACCGGTAGATGTACAGGCGAGTGCCGAACTCGCCCATGTCGTTGTCGTAGACCTTCGTGGCGCCGCGCGGCGCGGGGAGCACGACTGGGGTTGGCTCGTCTGGCGGCGTGCTCAGGAACAGTTGCGGATGCATCACCTGCTCCGTCGAGCGCGGCACGTCGGAGAACAGGTTGACGTTTCCCTTCTTCTCCTTGACCCGGTGCACGAACTCGGCGCCGGTGAGATACGGGAAGAGCAGCGACTCCTGGATGACCATCGGCGCGGTGGCGAACACCGGCATCTCGCTCTGCCGGTTGCGGATCTCCTCACGGATGCGCTCCCAACCGCCGGGCAGCTTCGACGCGATGTTCTCCGAGCCTCCGACCATGATGCCGATCTGCTCGAACTGCGCTTGGCCTTCGATCAGTGCCTGCGCGGCGGAGAGGCGATCGTTGTCGGTGCCGGCCTTCTGGAGCGAGTCGAGATTCACGTACTGGTCCTGCAGTGCGTGCACGAGCTCGTGGGTGATGGTGATCCCCACGATCTGCTCGTCCGCTCCGTTCACGACGTAGAGCGTCTTCGCCGACGGGTCGTAGTAGCCGACGACCTGCTCGGTGAGCACGCGCAGAAAGAACGCGCGAAGGTCCATCGAGTCGGGGATGAGGCCGAGCAGCTTGTACGCCGACTCCTCGCCGGCGAGCTCCTTCGCGGGCGACGCCTCGTCGAACTTCTTCAGCAGGTAGTCGCGCACCTGCTCCTTGGTGCGCACCTCGAGCTTCGGCGGCGTCTTGAACTTGAGCCCCGTCGCCGCCTCGATGCGCGGGATCGCCTCGGCGACCTCGCGCGCATACGGGCCCTTGCCGGCATCCGCGGGGCGCGCGCAACCCGCGAGTGCGAGCGCGGCGAGCGCGACGCCCGAACACATCGTGCGCACTCTCACTCTTCCCACTCCACGATGCGGCCGACCATGAGGCCGACGACGCGCGCCACGTCGTGGCCACGGACGACGATGCCCTCGTCCAGCAGCTGACGCTCCAACTCGATGTCGAGCGCGGCTCGCTCGGCGCCAGTTGGCGCGGCGCTCTCCTCTGGCTGAGGCGTGGCCGGGGTCGCGCCCGTCGCTGGTGCCGTGCTGCCTCCGAAGCTCTCGACGGGTGCAGGGCGCGCGAACGCGGCCTCGAGCTCCGCGCCGAGCCGCTCGAGCGCCGCGAAGCCATCACGCGCGATACGATCGAACTTCACGTCGCCATTTGCGCGCGCGCCGGCGGCACGCCCGGCCAGACCGCGCCGCGCCCAGGTGCGACGCTGCGCGATGAGCGACTCGAGATGCGCCGAGTAGGACGCGGTGGCCTGCGTATGCGCGCAGGCTTCGTCGAGCGCGTCGATCGCCTTGTCGGGACGACGGCGCTCGGGCACCCACAGATCGGTGAGCTCGATCGCGGCACGGATCGCGGCGTCAGTGATGACGACGTGATGATGCTTCGCGAGCGAGGGCACGCGCGTGCGCAGGATCTCGAGCGTCTCCGCGGGCGAGAGCTCGCGCACGGCAATCTTCTGGAAGCGTCGCTCGAGCGCGGGGTCCCCGAGGATCCAGCGCTCATATTCCTCGTCGGTCGTGGCGCCGAGCATGCGGAACTCGCCGCGCGCGAGCGCGGGCTTGAGCATGTTCGCGGCGTCCATGGCCGAGCCGCTCGCACTTCCCTGCCCGATCAGGTTGTGCATCTCGTCCACGAAGAGGAGCGCATCGCCGGCGGCGCTCGTCTCGGCCACGAGTGCACGGAGGCGCTCCTCGTACTGCCCGCGGTAGGTCGTGCCGGCGAGCAGTGCGACCGAGTCGAGCGAGAGCAGGCGAAGATCGCGCATGGCGATGGGCACCTTCCCTTCGGCGATGCGCATCGCGAGCCCTTCCGCGATCGCCGTCTTGCCGACACCGGCGGCACCGACGAGCGCCGGATTGTTCTTTCCCTGTCGCAGCAGGATGTCGATCGTGCGCGCGATCTCCTCGTCGCGGCAGCGCACGATCTCGAGCCGGCCGGCGCGCGCGTCGGCGGTGAGATCGCGCGTGAACCGCGCGAGCGCTCCGGAGTCGGAGCGGTCGGAACGGAAGGAATCGTCGATCACGGCGATGCGGGGAGAGGGGAGTCGTGCGCGAGAACCGACAGCGGTCGAGAGCTGAAAAGAGCACCGCGCCCGGACGTGGGCGCAAGGACTACGCCGCACCGGCTCGCATGCGTGCTGCGCGAGAGCAGGTGCAGATCCCTCGACTCGCTTGGCTCGCTCGGGGTGACGGCGGGCCGCTACGCTCGCGATGACCGTACGCTCGCGGCGTGATCGCAGTTTCCTACCCTGCCGCCGCACGATCGTTCGGCCGCGCGGCCACGATGCCTACATCGCCGTCGGAAAGACTCGGCCGAGCAGGCGGTCGCCCCAGATGAGCATCACGACGGCGGCGGGGGCGAGGAAGACGCCGAACGGCACGAGCGGGAGCTGGAGCGGCGTGCGAGACTCACCGAGCGCGAGCTCGGTCTGCGGCGCGACACGTCCACGCCGGAGCATGGCGATCGGATAGACGATCGCGAGAAAGGCGACGGCACCGATCGTCGCGCCGACGAACACGGTGGCGATGGCGCGCGCCGGACCCAGCGCGGCACCGACGAACGCCATCAGGGTCATGTCGCCCATGCCCATCGCCTCACGCCCGAGCGCCGCTTCGCCGAGCCAGCCGACGATGGCGATGAGCCCCGCGCCGGCGCACGCGCCCACGAGCGCGTCGAACGGTCCGGCGAAGATCGGCGAGTCGCCGAGGAAGGGCGCGAGAAGCGCGCCGCCGAGCATCACGATCAGACCGGTGATCGTGAAGCCGTCCGGGATGAGGTAGTGCTTGAGGTCAGTGAGCGCGACGCCGAGCAGCAGGGTGACGAAGATGGCGAGTCGCAGCGCAGTGAACGATGGGCCATACGCGTGCACGCACGCGACCCAGAGGAGACCGACCGCCAGCTCGAGTGCGGGATAGATGAATGAGATCGGCTCGTCGCAGCAGCGGCACCGGGCGCGCAGCGCGATCCAGCTGGCGAGCGGGATGTTCTCGAACCACGAGAGCTGGTGCCCGCAGTTGGGACAGCGCGAGCGCGGGCGAACGACGCTCAGCTCGTGCGGCCAGCGCGCGATGCAGACGTTGAGGAACGATCCGACGCACAACCCCAGGAGCAGGGCGTACGAATAGGCGAGCACGGGAGGGATCACACGCGGAGCTGATAGAGAAAGATGCCCGTCGCGACGGCGACGTTGAGCGACTCGACGTCGGCGCTGATCGGGAGCGACACGGACTGCTCCATCCTCGCGCGTCCATCGTCGGACAGTCCAGCGCCTTCATTGCCGACGAGCAACGCGAGCCGCGCTGGCGCGGTGAGCTGCTCGAGGGGAGTGCCATCCGCGTCGGCGCCCCAGATGGCCAGGGCGTGCGCGTCGCGGAACGAATCGAGCGCGGGCCAGGTAGAGATGATTGCCGGTCGATGGAAGAGTGCCCCCATCGCGCTTCTGACGACTTTGGCATTCCAGAGGTCAACCGTTCCCGGCATCGCGACCACGGCGGTGGAACCGAGCGCGGCGGCCGTGCGAAGGATCGTTCCGACATTTCCCGGGTCCTGAACTGCATCGAGCACGACGAGCCGGGCACGTTCGGGGAGGGCGAGCGACTCGAGCGGCTGATCGGGGATCTCCGCGATCGCGAGGACTCCCTGCGGCGAGTCGGTCTCGGCGGCGCTGGCGAAGGTGGCGGCGTCGACTTCGGTGAGCTCGACCCCTCGCTGGCGAATCGCGTCCAGCAGGGCGGCGCCGCGCGGGGCGTCGGCAAGCTGCGGCGCGACGAGGGCGCCTCGCACGACGAGCGGGGACCGAACCAGCTCCTCGACGGCGCGCACACCTTCAGCGACGAAGAGCCGCTGTCGCTCGCGGGCCCGGCGGCGCTTGAGGTCGCGGGCTAAGGTGAGAAGCTTCAAGGCGTTAGGTTCGTACCGATCGGGAATGGCTCTTGCCTACGTTGGACTGCGCTCGTTCTGACCTGGAGAGACGATGAAAAGATATGTGGCCGGCATCGCGCTGGCGGTGACATTGACGGGCTGCGGGGTCTCGACGCAACAGGAGATCGAGATGGGCTCGCAGTACGCGTCGCAGATCAACGCGCAGCTCCCGATCATCAACGATCCGGAGTCGAACCGCTACATCAACGTGCTGGGCGACTCGATCGCGCGGCTCACGTCGCGGACCGACATCCCGGATTGGAAGTTCTACATCGTGGACAGCAAGGAGGTGAACGCCTTCGCCGTCCCCGGTGGCTACATCTACGTCAACCGCGGGTTGATCGAGCGCACGCAGCGGATGGACCAGCTCGCGGGCGTCCTCGGTCACGAGATCGGCCACGTGGTGCGCCGCCACTCGATCAAGCAGATGCAGCAGCAGCAGGGCGCGAACGTGGGCGTGACGCTGGCATGCGTGCTGACGCGCATCTGCGACAATCAGGCGGGCCAGGCGGCGATCCAGGTTGGTGGCACCGCGCTGTTCGCCAAGTTCAGCCGAGCGGACGAGACGGAAGCGGACCAGGAAGGGATCCGCAACGTGGTGCGCGCGGGGATCAGCCCGAACGGCATTCCCGAGATGTTCCAGATCCTGCTGAACGAGCGCGCGTCGAACCCGTCGTCGGTGGAAGGGTGGTTCTCGACGCACCCGATGGAGGAGGACCGCATCGCGAACACGCGGGCGCTGATCGCGCAGATCAGCCCGTCGGTGCTGCGGACGTTGACGCTCGACTCGAAAGCGTTCCAGTCGTTCAAGTCGCGGGTGCGGTCGCTGCCTCCGTCGCCGACGCCGAGGGCGTCGCGCTGAGAGGTGCGGGTGCGGGGTGACGGACAGGTTGCCAGCACAGCGTAAGACCAGGATGCGCCGCGCGAGTGCGCGGCGCATCTTTCGTTCATGACCACTCCGCCTCCGGTCGCGCTGACCATCGCGGGCTCGGATTCCGGCGGGGGCGCGGGGATCCAGGCCGACCTGAAGACGTTCGCGCGGTACGGCGTGTTCGGCACGTCGGCCATCACGGCGATCACGGCGCAGAACACGCTCGGCGTGCGCGCGTGGGAGCGCGTGTCGCCGTCGCTGGTGCGCGCGCAGATCGACGCGGTCGCCGATGACCTGCGACCCGCCGCGATCAAGAGTGGGATGCTTGGCGACGCCGACGTGGTGCGCGCGGTGGCAGAGGGGATCTCGGCCCACGGGCTCGGCCCATACGTGCTCGATCCCGTGATGGCGGCGACGTCGGGCGATCCGCTGCTCACTCCGGATGCGATCGCCGCGATCGTCGAGCGGCTTTTCCCGCTCGCGACGCTGGTGACGCCGAACCTCGACGAGGTCGCGCTGCTGCTCGACGAGCGGGTGACGGACGTCGACGGGATGGAGCGGGCGGCGCGGGGGCTGGTGGATCGCCTGGGCGCGCGCGCCGCGCTCGTGAAGGGCGGACACCTGGCCGGCGACGAGCTCGTGGACGTGTTGTACGATGGCACGCGGATGCGGCGGTTCTCGCACGCTCGCGTGCCGACGTCGAGCACACACGGCACCGGATGCACGCTGTCGGCAGCGATCGCGGCGTCGCTGGCGCTCGGCGGCTCGTTGACGAGCGCGGTGGAGGATGGGCTCGGCTACGTGGCGCGAGCGATCGCGAGCGCGCCCGCGTTGGGAGCGGGGCATGGCCCGGTGAATCACTTCGCGTGAGCCGACAGCAACGGCCCGATGAAATGTCGGGGACGGACTCCTGGGGACGGACTTCTGGGGACGGACTCCTGGGGACGGACTCCTGGGACGATACGCACCGATGGCGCGAAGGCCGCCGCTCGGCGTCTCGTCACCGACGACGCACGGAGCTGACTGCGTCAGAGCGCGCGGATGAATCCCTCGACGAGCGACTCGAACCGCGTCGCGACGAGCGCCGTCGTCTCCAGGACCTCGGCATGTGACAGGGGCTGTGGCGAGATCCCCGCCGCGTGGTTCGTGATGCAACTGACGCCAGCCACGCGCATGGCGAGTGCGCGGGCGACGATCACCTCCGGCACGGTCGACATGCCGACGGCGTCCGCGCCGAGCGTGGCGAGCATGCGCACTTCCGCGAGTGTCTCGTAGGTGGGACCGAGCAGTCCGCAGTAGACACCTTCGCGCAGCGAGAAGCGCAGCGACGCCGCCTGGCCGATCAGGATCTGCGCGAGGGTGTCGTCGTACGGCCGGCTCATGTCGGGAAAGCGCTCATCGCTCGACTCGAGCGCGCCGATGAGCGGATTGCGGAACATGAGATTGATGTGATCGCGGATCAGCATCAGGTCGCCGGGCGCGAAGGTGGCATTGACGCCGCCCGCCGCGTTCGAGACGAACAAGGTGCGCGCGCCGAGCGCGTGCAGCACGCGAACGGGAAAGCCCGCCAGCGCCGCGTCGTGTCCTTCGTACATGTGGAACCGCCCGGCCAGGGCGATCACCCGCTTGCCGCCGAGCGTGCCGGCAATCAACCGCCCCGCGTGCCCCACCACCGTCGCCGAGGGAAAGCCCGGCACGTCGGCGAAGGGCACCGAGACCGCGTCGCGGATCTTCGCCGCGAGACCGCCAAGGCCAGAGCCGAGGATGATCCCCGCGACGGGAATCTCCGTGCCGATGCGGATGGAGATCGTTTCGGCCGCGATCACCGCCTCGCGCGCGCCGTACGGCGATTGGGTGCTCACCCGAGCTCCGACCTGAGCGCGGCAATGTCGGCGCGCGCGCGCTCGGCGAGCCGCATTCGATCGGCGTATGGGAGAAAGCTGCTCTCGAAGCCGTTCATCGCCACCTCCGCCAGCTCGTCGAAGGTGAACTCCAACGACTGCGCCGCGTGGAGATACTCGTCGGTGAGCGTCACGTCGCTCATCAGCCGGTTGTCGGTGTTGAGCACGACGTTCAGACCGCGGCGATAGTACTCGCGGAACGGGTGTGCCTCGTACGACGGCACCGCGTGCGTCTGGACATTGCTGGTGAGGCAGATCTCGAGCGGGATGCGGCGGTCGTTGCAGTAGTCGGTGAGCGAGGTGTCCTCGATCAGCCGGGTCGCGTGGCCGATCCGGTGCGCGCCGCAGACGTGGATCGCTTCGCGCACGGAGTCGGCGCCATCCCCTTCCCCGGCGTGACAGGTGCACGCGAGATCGTGGCTGCGCGCGTAGTCGAACGCCTCCGCGTGGAGGCTCGCGGGGTTTCGCGCCTCGCCACCAGCCAGGTCGAAGCCGACCACACCGCGGTCGCGGTAGGCGACCGCCAGCTCCGCCAGCTCACGCGACACTCGCGGTTGGAAGTTGCGGATGGCGCAGACGATCACTCGCGCCACGATGTCGTGGTCCGCCTCGGCGCGCGCCAGGCCACGAAGCGGCGCCTCCACCGTCTGCTCGAGCGAGAGTCCTTCGCGGACGTTGAGGACCGGCGCGTATCGCACTTCGATGTAGCGCACACCGTCGCGCGCCGCATCCTCGGCGAGCTCGTAGGCGACTCGCTCCAGGGCGCGTTCCGTCTGCATGACGGAGAGGGTCACGTCGAACCGCTCGAGGTAATCCTCCAGATTGCGCGCGTCGTCCACTCTCATGAAGCGGCGCAGCGACTCCGGATCGGAAGCGGGCATCGTGCGGCCCTCCTCGCGCGCGAGATCGAGCAGGGTCGCCGGTCGAACGGATCCATCCAGGTGGCAGTGCAGCTCGGCTTTCGGGAGACGGCGCAGCAGTTCGCGATCGAGACGAGGCGTCATCCGTCGAACTGACTCGCTGGATCCGCCGCGTCGCGCTCGCGATTCGGGACGAGTCGAAACACCGCGCCGGCGACGAGCGGCGTGTCCGCGGGAATCGGCAGGCCGCGACTGTCGGTGACGAGCAGCGTTCCCGCGCGCACGGCCGCAGCATCGGACTCGGCGTGCAGCGCGACCGCGTCGAGCGCGGTGCCTCCCGCCACGGCGTCGTAGCCCTTGCCGTTCACGAACACTCGCACGGAATCGCTCACTTGACCGGCCGGTTCACGATGCGGATCTCGTCCGGCGCCGTCACCGGCTGCGGGCGCGTACGGAGATACGCGATGAGCGCGTCGAGGTCCGTCAGCGCGAGCACTTCCGTCTTGCTCGCCGCCTTGGTGAGACCCAGCCCGTCGCCACCCGTCGCGAGGAAGTCGTTCAGCACGAGCTGATACGTCCCTTTGGGATCGATCTTCTTGTTTCCGGTGAGCACCGCCGAGCGGAGCCGCGCGTGGCCTGCCTTGGTGGAGTCGTAGACGATCGTGACGCCGCTGACGTGCGCGTTGATGCGTCGGGCCGAGACGATCCGGTCGAGATACGCGATCAGCGACTCGCCGCTCACCGTGAGCCGGTAGAGCAGGTTGCCGAACGGCTCGACCTCGAACAGCGAGCCGTAGGTGGCGGGACCGGCGTGCAGCGTGGCGCGGATGCCGCCATTGTTCATCACCGCGACGTCTCCCTTTCCGCCCGACCGCATCGCGTCGGCGATGAGATTGCCGAGCGGATACTGGTCGCCCTCGCGAATCAGGTCGGCGGCGATCGTGGCGACCGGCTTGTTCACGCGCGGCGCAACACGTTCGACTGCCTCCTTCACGATCGCGGCGATGGCGGGATCCGGCTTGATGGACTCGGTCTCGACGTCGCGAACGCGGTGCGTGACGCCGTCAGGCCCGAGGTCCACCACGTCGATCGCCGATCCGGCGTAGCGCGCCTGCATGATGGGGATGCCGGAGATCGTGGCGTTGATCAGCGAGTGCGTGTGGCCGCTGATGATCACGTCGATTCGCGCGCGGAGGTAGCGCGCGAAGTTGATGATCTCGCCGCTGCATCCGGTCTCGCCGGTCCGGTCGCAGTAGGCGCCGTCATGGGCGAGCACGATCACGTAGTCGGCCCCCTGCGACCGGAGCTGGCGCGCCAGCCGGTCGACGATCGGCGCCGGATCCTCGAACACGAGGTTGCTGACGCCCGACGCGCGAGTGGTGCTCGCGGTGAGGATCGAGGCGACGCCGATCACACCGATCTTGAGCTTCCCGCGCACGATCAGGGTGTCGTCCTGAATCCAGGGCACGTCGCGCCCATCGGTGTAGCGCACGTTCGCGCCAAGGAAGCGGTAGCGGACATCGCGCATCCGCGCACGCAGCGTGTCCTGACCCCAGTCGAACTCGTGATTGCCGAGCGCCGCGGCGGCGACGCCGATCTGATTGAAGATGCGCGTGACCGGCTTGCCGAAGGCGAAGTTCGACGCGGGGGTACCCTGGAACTCGTCACCACCGTCGACGATGAGCGTCTCGCACGCAGGAGGCTTGCACGTGGCGATCTCGTCGCGAATCGCGCCGGCGACATAGGCCGCGCCACCGCGCAGCTTGCCCGCGTTGTCGGGGCGCGGCTCGAGCGCACCGTGAAAATCGTTGAGCCCGATGATGCGGAGTCGCGTCGTCGGAACGGGACGGCCGGTGGTCGGCCGAACGTCCACGTCGCCATTCGAGGTCGAGCTTCCTGCGCCGCGCGTTCCTGTCGCCCTGATGCGTGCGCTGTCCGTCCCGATCGCGTGGGCGTCCTCGCGATTGTTGCCGCGGAGCTGCGCGTACAGCGCCGGCACCGCGCTCCCCGGCTCAATGCGCCAGTTCCGCGTGAAGTAGTCTTCGGGCCTGATCGTGCCGGCGCGCTTCATCTCGTCGAAGATGAGCTGTCGGATGTCCTGCCCCTTGTCGAGCACCACGGGCGCGCCGGCGAGCATCGCGTATCCGCCGCCGCCGGTCTGGCGGTAGTTCGTCAACGCGAGGGTGAAGCTGTCGGTGGGCGCGATCGCGCGGCCATTGCGCTCGAGTCGCGTCACGCGCTCCCCGACCGGCCGCGAGAGATCGAGCGTGTAGTCGGCGCCGGCAACGATGTCGAAGTTGTAGCCCGGCACGGCGGGATCGACGGTGATCGCGCCGTTCGCGCCGGTGCGATAGTAGCGGGCGCTGAACTCCAGATAGTCGCGAAGCTGGCGCCCGCTGATCTTCACCACGCGCAGCGTGTTGTCGTACGGATAGAGCGCCTGGACGCGCGCGGCGGTGATCGCGCCGGAGTCGATGGCGGCGTCGAGCGAGAAGGCGGCCGCCGAGGCGAGATCGGCGCCCGTCGCGCGGCGCTCCACCTCGAGAATGAGATCGATCAGCGGCGTGTCGACGACTCGCGACGAATCGGCGCGCCAGGCAACGGGCGTGCGCGCGATCGGCGTCGTCACCCACGCCACCGTCGCGCGGTGCGCCGGCTCGGTGGCGGCGACGACCGAACCCGATTCCGCGTGTCCGGCCGACTGCACCACGCGCGACGTCTTGCTCGCCACGCGCCAGCGGCCAGCATCGCGCGCGAGCGCGAGATGCGCCACCGCGACGCTCTGGGCCCAGTTCTTCGGCTGCATCAGCAGCACGCCATTGATCGTCGTGTCGCCCACCTCGCGGTGGGAATGGCCGTACACGATCATGTCGACACCGGCCACCTCGCGCGCCACTCGCTCCGCCTGGTTCTCGCTCGGCACGCCCGTCGTCACGGTGTCGTAGCTGGATGGCTCGTTCAGCCCGCTGTGCATGGTGACGAGCACGATCTCGGCGCCGGCGGCGCGCACCTCGCGCACCGCCGAGCGCACCTCGGGGACGATGTCGCGCATGACCATGCGGCCCCGCAGGTTGTCACGGTCCCACACCATCGAGCCGGGCGTCGTCGCGCCGACGATGCCGATCCTCGCCCCGCCGCGCTCGACGATGGTCCAGGCGCGGAAGGCGCGGCTGCCGTCGGTGCGGTACGCGTTCGCGGCGAGAAAGGGAAAGCGCGCCTGCGCCAGCGATTTCTCGAGGAAGGGCACCCCGTAGTTGAACTCGTGGTTCCCAACCGCCGACGCGTCGTACCGCATCGCGTTCATCGCCGCGATGACGGGGTGCGGTGTGTCGGGGGCGCTCACTCGCGCGGCGACGTAGGTCAGCGAGTTTCCCTGCATCAGATCGCCGGCGTCGAGCAGCACGACGCGCCCCGGAGCGGCGGTCCTCAAGGAATCGATCACCGATGCCGCACGCGCCAACCCCCGCACCGGATCGTCCCGGTTCGTCTCGTAGTTCCAGCCGCGAAGACGGCCATGCACGTCCGTCGTGGCCGCTACGACGAGATCGAAGGTGGGCGGCCCCGCGAGCGAGGCGCCGGGGTGCGCACAGCCGACGGCGAGCGCCGCCGAGAGAGCGATGACGTAGGTTCGGATCCGCATGGGAAAAACCTAGTCGCCCGTCGCGGCCGCGTCAGCGGGCTCCGGTTGACTGCCCCCCGGCCGCCGGGCACACTAGACCCCACCCGTGCTCCCTCCTCGATACACGACCGTGACAGATCACCGCTGCACGCCGCCCGCTGGCTCCGCCACTTTTCATCTCATCATGACCGCGTTGCGCTCGATCGTTTTCCGATGAAGCCGATGGTGATCGGGATTGCGGGAGGATCCGGATCGGGAAAGAGCACCGTGGCGCGGAACGTCGCCGCGGCGCTCCCTCAGACCTCGGTGGCGTTCATCGACATGGACGCGTACTACCTGAACCACCGGCACCTGGAGCTCGAGGAGCGCAAGGCGGTGAACTGGGACCACCCCAACGCCTTCGATTGGGAGCTGCTCGTGAACCAGCTCGCCGAGCTCGCGGGCGGGCAGGCGATCGAGAAGCCGGTGTACGACTACCAGGCGCATCTGCGAAGCGACAAGACCGTACGCATCCCGCCGGCGGACGTCGTCGTGATCGACGGGATCCTGTTGTTCGTGGATGCTCGGGTGCGCGACCTGTGTGACGTGATGGTGTTCGTGGACGCGGACGCCGACATCCGGCTCATTCGCCGGATCCGGCGCGACATGAGCAAGCGCGGCCGGCCGCTTCCCGAGATCCTGGACCAGTATCTCTCGACCGTGCAACCCATGCATCTGGAGTTCGTGGAGCCGAGCAAGCGCTACGCCGACGTGATCGTGCCGCGCGGTGGTCACAATCCCGTGGCGATCGAGATGATCGTCGCGAAGATCTCGCGCCGGCTCCAGCCCGCGGCTCCATGACGGCCGCCTCGGCGAGTGGCGAGCGGATCCTCGTCGTCGACGACGAGCCGGACATCGTCGCGCTCGTCGCGTACCATCTCGCGAAGGCCGGCTATCGAGTCTCGACCGCGAGCTCCGGCACTGAGGCGCTCGAGTCCACCCGTCGCGATCGGCCCGCGCTCGTGGTGCTCGACCTGATGCTGCCGGGGATGTCGGGCTACGAGGTGCTCGAACAGCTCCGTGCGAGCGACGCGACACGCAACGTCGCCGTGTTGATGCTCACCGCCCGCCGAGAGGAACCCGACCGCATTCGCGGTCTCTCGCTCGGCGCGGACGACTATCTTACCAAGCCGTTCAGCCCTCAGGAGCTCGTGCTGCGGGTCGGCGCCATCCTGCGTCGGCTCGGCGCGGGGGGGGCGACGAGTGGCGACTCACTCCAGATCGGCACGCTCGAGATCGACCTCGCCGCGCATCAGGTCAAGGTGCAGGGTGAGCCCATCGAGCTCACCCCGACGGAGTTCAAGCTGCTGCTGATCCTCGCCGAGCGTCGCGGCCGAGTGCAGGCGCGCGCGCACCTGCTCGAGACGGTGTGGGAGGCGGCACCCGACATCCAGACGCGCACGGTGGACATGCACGTGCAGCGCCTCCGCGCCAAGCTTGGAGTCGCCGGGGAGATGATCGAGACCGTTCGGGGCTTCGGCTACCGACTCCGCGCGCCGCAGAGCCGGCAGGCGTGACACTCGCGCGTCGGCTCCTCGCCGGCTCATTGGTCGTCGTGACGACACTGGTGGCCGCGGTGGTGCTGATCGCCGGAGGCCGGCTTCGCGACCGGCTCGTCGAGGAGAAGCGCGACGAGCTCGCGCGCGTTGGCCGTGTCGTCGCGCTGCAGTGGGTTCCCGGCTTCGACGCCGACTCGCTCGCGGAGAGCGCGGGCCAGGCGCTCGGCTATCGCGTCACGCTGATCGACCCGAACGGAGTCGTGCTCGGCGACACGGAGTTCGGACCAGAGGCGCGCCGCCGCCTCGAGAATCATCTCGGCCGGCCGGAGATCGTCGGCGCGCGAGCCAGCGGCATCGGCGTGTCGCGGCGGCACAGCGCCTCCGCCGGCGACGACGAGCTCTACGTCGCGCAGCGCCATCCGCTCGGCTACGTGCGGGTCTCGCTCACGACGCGCAGCCTGGACGAGATCGTCGGCGGTGCGCAGCGCGACGTGCTGGTGAGCGGGTTGGTCGCGCTGTTCGGCGTGCTCGCGCTGGCGTGGCTGTTCGCGCGCAGCGTGTCCCAGCCCGTCGTCGAGCTGCGCGACGTCGCGCGCGCGATCGCGGGCGGCGATCTCAGTCGCCGGCCAGCGCTCTCGGCGCCCGGCGAAGTCGGCGATCTCGCGACCGCCCTGCACCGGATGGCCGAGCAGCTCGCCAACCGGCTCGACGCGCTTCAGGCGGACGACCAGCTGATGACCGCCGTGCTCGAGTCGCTCGAGGAGGGGGTGCTCGCGATCGACGAGCGGGGCATGGTAGTGCGCATCAATCAACGCGCGCGCACGCTGCTCGGCGTGGCGACGTCGTTGCCGTTCGGGCGCGAGGTGCTGCCGCGCGAGGCGACGCTGCGCGCCGCGATCGAACAGGCCGTCGCGGGAAATGCGACTCCGCCCGCGGAGCTCTCGCTGCACGATCGCACGATCGCGGTCGCGTCCCGACCGCTCGCCACCGGCGGGGGAGTGGTCACCCTGCTGGATCTCACCGTGCTGCGGCGTCTCGAGACGATCCGGCGCGACTTCGTGGCGAACGTCTCGCACGAGCTCAAGACGCCGCTCACCGCGGTGAGCGGATTCGCCGAGACGCTGCTGGACGATGGGATCCCCACCGAGCAGCGGCGCCGATTCGTCGAGACGATCCGCGACAACGCGACGCGGATGCAGCGCATCGTCGACGACCTGCTCGATCTCTCGCGCATCGAGAGTGGAGGTTGGCGTCCTGACGTTAGGCCGATCGACGTCGCGGGGCTGGTGAGCGACGTGTTCACGAGCGTGCAATCGACCTCGGCGGCGAAGGGGCTCGCGCTCGTCGCCGACGTCTCGTCCGACGCGGCGCGCATCGTCGCGGATCCTACGGCGTTCCGGCAGATCGTGACCAACCTCGTGGAGAACGCGATCAGGTACACGCCGTCGGGAAGCGTGACCCTGAGCACGCGGTCCAGCGAGCATGGCGTGTGGGTGGAAGTGCGCGATACGGGCATCGGGATCGCCGCCGAGCATCTGCCGCGCATCTTCGAGCGCTTCTATCGGGTGGACGCGAGCCGATCGCGCGAGCAGGGTGGCACCGGCCTCGGTCTGGCGATCGTGCGTCACCTCGCCGACGCGCACGGCGGGCGAGTCGAGGCGACGAGCGCGGTCGGCAAGGGAACGACCGTATCGGTGCTCTTCCCGGGCTGAGGTCGGCGCGTCGCGGGAACAGGCGGACGATCGTTACGGAATCGTCGTCGCTCGATGCTCCGATCCGTTGCGGCGGGATGGCAGGTTGAGAGCACCCCTCAACGGACCGGTACAGTGACGACTCGACTGGAGCACGCGCTCGAAGTGAGCGAACGATCGGCGACGCTCTATCTCTCCGGCGCGCTGAGCGCCGCGGACGCGTTCCCGCTGCGGCGCATCTGCCGCGAGATCCCGGCGTGCGTACGCACCCTGCGCCTCGACCTGCACGGCGTCTCCGAGATCGATCAGGGCGCGATGGAGACCGTGCGTGCGGTGGTGCGCTACTGGAAGCATTCGCGTGGCGGCAGCTTTCGCCTCTCGATCGCGAGCGAGCACCTGGTCGCGACGGCGTCGACGCAGGAGCCGCTCGTGGAGGCGCCCGCGGCGACCGTCGTGCCCCGCAGTGCGGCGCTGATGGGGCTGTACCTCTAGGGCAGGCTCGCGAGGACCGATAGGAGAAGGGCGCGGGATCGAATCCGATCCCGCG